>JAWOCD010000082.1:0-4819 GCA_046483985.1 Promethearchaeia archaeon | reverse complement strand
TCTGTCCCGAAGCATTTAGTGGAGGACCCATTGCAATTGTGGAAGAGGGAGATATGATTCAAATTGATATAGAGAGACGGGAATTAAATTTGCTAATCTCTCCAGAAGAAATGGATAAGAGATTAAGAAACTGGACACGCCCCGAACCAGAGATTAACTCCGGTTATCTCAAGATTTACAGAAAACTAGTGGCGCCTTCAAAATATGGTGCATATCTCGATTAGAAGGAGAAAGGTTATAGGAAATGGATAAAGGAAAAATCGATAAAAGTCGAATTGAACAAAACTTGGAAGATTTTTCGTTTCCTCGATTGTCCGGAACGAAAGAAGAAACCAAGGCATTTGACCTCCTCAATGCCAAGCTAAAAAGGGAGGGGTTTACCCCGTCTATTCAAAAATTTTCATTTTCAACCTTTTATTCTCGAGTTTATCCAAAAGTCGCGTTTGTTTTGATCTTTTGGCTAATTTTTGTTCTTTACATCAAGATTAATGAACTTTTTACTTTAATCAATAGTTTTGTTGTCGCGGCATTGATGATACCGATGATAATCATTACCCGAAAACCCGAAAATATTAAATTTGGTAAGGTTTTCACCTCTCAAAATCAATATCTGTGTTTAAATAATCCTCAAAACAGTTTTAACAAAGACAAGAATCACATAATTTTTATAGCCCATGTCGATTCAAAGGGTCAGCGTTTAACCGTTAAGTGGCGATGGTTAGCTAATCTGACATGGACACTTTCATTAATTACTATGCTCACCGTCTTATGCTTAAGAGATATTATATTTCAAGGAGGTCTTATTCTAAATATTATTGGTATCGTCTTCTTAAGTATTCATCTCGGAGCTACCTTGAGTATTTTGTTTAACACAACCAATAATAAATCACGAGGTGCAATTGATAATGCTTCAGGAATTGCCACGTTATTAGAACTACTCTCTTATTTTAGCCTACAAAAAGATTTTTTGGAGAAAAACAATGTTTGTTTTGTCTTTACGGGTGCTGAAGAAGCAGGAACCATGGGTATTAGAAATTTTTACAAAAAAATAAAAGATGTCAATAGGGAAAATACATTAATTTTTAATATTGAATCAATAGGAGAAACGCTTAGCTTATTTATTGCTAAGCAGATTAAGGAAAATTTGTCAGAATATTTTAAAATTGTTAAAGAAGAGGTAACGGAACAAGAGTACAAATACAAAATCATCTCAAGAGGACTCGGAACTCACACGGACGGTGTATATTTATTACAAAAGGGATTCCATGTTATAGAATTAGAAAGTCCAGATATCTACAAATTCATGCATTCTGTTGAAGATACCCCAGATAAAGTAGATATCGGACTCATTTCAGCATTAATAAAAATGATAATAAAACCGCTAACCAAATCGAAAAAAGTTAATAACTAGGGAAAAAAAGTGTGAAACGTTCAGAAATTAATACCATAATCCAGAAAGCCATTGAGTTCCTTCATAAACGTCAATTTTACTTGCCAAAATTTGCCTATTGGAGCTTGGACCAATGGCAACAAAAAGGCCCCGAAATTGAAGGTATTATAAAAAATCAGCTGGGCTGGGATATCACAGATTTCAATAAAGGAAATTTTTACGAATTTGGACTGGTTCTATTTACCATACGAAATGGGAATCCTAACGATATGTTAAGAGCGGGAAAGCCGTATTGCGAAAAAATTATGATATTGGAGGAGGATCAAATCACCCCAATACACCATCACTATGAAAAAATGGAAGATATCATTAACAGAGGGGGAGGCACCCTCATGGTGGAAGTTCATAAAAAAGCGAAAAATGAGACCCTTTCGGATGAGCCATTTTCTGTCTCAATAGACGGGGTTTCCAAGAGATGTGAGGCGGGTGAGATCATTGAATTGGAGCCGGGAGAGTCCATTACTCTTACCACTAAGATATATCATAAATTCTGGGCAAAAACTGGACACGGGAAATTACTGGCCGGTGAGGTTTCAACCGTGAATGATGATACCAGAGATAATAGATTCTTGCATAAGATCGGAAGATTCTCTGAAATTGACGAAGATGAACCCCCTAAGTTTCTCCTATACCATGATTATCCCAATTATCTCGATTTTAAATGAATCATTAACAAAATGACTTCCAAGAGGTCTTCCAAAATTCCATTTGTTTTCTCATCCATCTAAAGTTTGAGCAGCCACTTAAATTGGAGCGACTAAATCTGGAAGTCTAATAATTTGGTCAATTATGTGTATAATCCCATCAGAGAGAGAAATATCGGAATTTGTTATACGTGCATCATTGATAGAGAGATCAGTTGATAAAGTTACGTCCAATTCCAAGCCGCTTAAAGCTTTAATTGAAGATCGTTTGCGTAGATCATCTAACATATATTTTTCGGGAACGATATGGCACATTATAATTGATTGGAACTCGTCCTCATCGTTTAAAATCCGCGTAAGTTCTTGGGAAGGAACCTCTCCGAATGCATCATTATTAGGAACAAAAACTGTATACAACTGTGCTTGACCGTATAATCTCTCGCTCACGCCGGATAACTTTACTATACTATTTGGAGAAAATAAATGAAAAATACATACCTAGATGGTTTCATCTTGACGCTCTTTTTCATATTTCTTCCGTTTTTTTTCTAAATACGCGGGAACTGGCACATCCCACCAGCCCCAAGCCGGTGAAGTCTCATATTTTTTGCTTCTATTTACCATCACTTCAATTACGGCAGGACCATCTTCATCAAACGCTTCTTGGAGTGCGGGTATAATTTCATCTGCTTTAGAAATACGGGTGCCCCAACACCCAAAATCTTTTGCAATTTCAGCAAAATTTGGAGAGTAAACTTCACCCTTTCTGTTATGAAACTCCGTCCCGTGACTCCGCTCGTCTCCAAAGACTCCCCATTGGAGATCGGTGATTGCCATCCACGCGGCATTATTTACTATTAGGATTACAATATTCAAGTCCAACTGCTTTGCGGTGTGTAACTCAGCCATAGTCATCATGAAATCTCCATCCCCTACAAGACCTATTACTTGTGTATCCGGCTTTCCCAATTTTGCGCCGATGGTGGCCGGAAGAGTATATCCCATCGTCGAGAATCCTCCTGCCGTAATACAGGTATTCGGTTCATAAAATTCCAATTCTTGAATCATTTCGGCTTGTACATTTCCAGAACTAGTTATAACAATTGCATTTCTATCCAGAAATTCTCTGAGCTTTCGGAGAACCACACCAATAATTACGGGTTCTATGGTGGGATCGCACCATTCATTAACGATTTCCTCCCATTCTTTCCTCCGTTCTTGAATTTCTTGGAAATATGCGGTATTTTTATAATCGACAGATTCATAACCGGAATTCAAATATTTAAGCATATCTTGAAGAACCAACTTTACATCCCCCAATATCCCCACATCCACCGGATAATTCTTTCCGATCTCATGGGGATCAATATCTACTTGAATGAGCCGGGTGTCGTATTCATGAGGACCAAAATTCCATGCTTCCCCCTTCTTATAAGAGCATGTGGATTCATCGGCAAATCGAGTCCCCAGAGCAAGAACCACATCTGCCTTACTACTTAATTCAATGCCGCATTTAGTGCCCTTGGAACCGGTCGCCCAGCCAAACAGAGGATGGTCATTGGGAAATGCATCCTTAGCCATCATCGATGCTAACACCGCAGCGCCGGTAAATTCTGCAATCTTTTTGACTTCATTGTAGGCCCCTGATGCGACTACTCCCCCTCCAAGCCAGATGACCGGTCTTTTTGCGCTCATTAGCAATTTCGCAGCTTTCTTTATATATTCCATATCCCCCCTCATCTTTGAATCTGTCCTATGTTTGTTAGGTTCTGGAACTTCTTTATCAAGAGGAGCGCATTGAATATCCATGGGTAAATCAATATGGACTGGTCCGGGTCTGCCCGTTTTCATGACATTAAATGCACGCTGAATGGTGGTAGGGACTTGTTCCACTCGTGCCAATTCAAAACTTCGCTTAACCACTGGGCGTAACGCGGACGGGAGGTCGCTATTCTTCTTTCTCTCTATTTCTTGAAGCACGCCTACACCGCGCATATGAACATGGGTGTCTCCAGTTAAGACTAATACCGGCATCGAATCAACGAAAGCATCCGCTAACCCAATGCAAGTATTTAAAGCGCCTGGACCAATACTGGTAAATACCGGCAAGGGTTGCCCCGTTACTCTGTAATACCCTACTGCAAGATGAACTCCAGCTTGTTCTTGCTTAGGTTGAATAATTTCGATTTCATCTCGATGTCTGAATAACGAATCGGTAAATCCAAGAGAACCGTGCCCGGGGACACCAATCACATAGGGGATTCCCTCCTTAATAAAATACTCTACAATGATATCAGAGCCGGTTTTTATATCCTCATTAAAATCATTATTCTCGTTTGCCATAAAATAATCAATTCTAATAAGGGATAACTAAAATTTATAGCTTAACTATCATTGAATATAGTCAAAAAAAGATTATTACAATATTTTTGAAAAGAATTCTTTCGCACTCTGATAAATTGCGTTAAAACCAATTTATCGATGGGAAAGAGATCGAATGCTTTCAATTTCTTTATAAGTTTCCGGGCGTTCAACTTTTCTCCTGTATCGATGAGCAGTTTTTCATCTTCACTCTCAATCACATATAAAGCACATATAATTATATATGACCGATAAACTGGACCCGGGAAAAGCCTATGAGCACGCGTTAGATCTCGGAGCTTGGCAAGACAGTAAGAAGTTGGACATCCCCCGAACCGGAGATTAACTCGGGATATCTCAAGAT
>JAWOCD010000073.1:0-2899 GCA_046483985.1 Promethearchaeia archaeon | reverse complement strand
ACTTATTAAAGATTACTTTTTGGATTTGTGGTTTTTTCTCCATTTTTTTAATTAATGGCTTTAAAGCAATATGATGTTTAAGCATTATCGCAATTCCCTTCATTATGGTTTTTTTTGTAAGGTCATGTCTGCTTTTATACGCAAGATGGTGGCTTACTTTCCATATTAAATATTTTTCTGCAACCGTATATTTTTTTTCTGCCATTTTATTTTTCACTTTTTTGTTTGTTTTATTTTTTTAGTTTGCTTGTATATATATTATATTATTTAGTATATTTAAATGTTTTGATTATAATAGTCAATACGATTTACACACTGTTAAGTTAATTAACTTAATAAATCCAAAAAAGATCAAAAGATCTAAATCTTGTGTATATCCAAAAAAGTACCATTTTTGAAATTAATTTTTCGTTTCCTCTAAAAAAGTTTTTAGGGTACTTACAAGATTCTCTTAAAATGTATTTCATTAGGCTCTTAGAGTCTGAGAATGTAAAACTCATTTTTTTGAAGAAAGGTACTAATTTCGTGTTTTGATCATAAAAATGATCGAAATCGATCATTTCAAAAATTTGCAAAAATTAGATAACCTGAGAAAGAATTAAAATTAAATGTTTTTGACATTTTATTCCCCGGAGGCATTATAAAAAAAAAAAAATTAGAATTATTTTTTATTTTTCCAATTCAACCTTACAGGCGCGCAAAAAAGTTCCCCTGTATCAAAGTCCCTATTTTTTATTGTTTTTGATTCTAATGCTTTATAGAGCGATTTCCCCATCGAATCAACGCCCTTGATAAGCTTCTCGCATTTCAATATACCCTTGTAGTATCTTACTTCTCTTATCTTCTCTCCGAGTAAATCTAACTGGCTCATTTGAATAAATCATCAACCCTCATTTCTTCAAGATCGTTATCTATAAGCGATATACCCTTATAATACCTTGTTGTAACTCCGCTAGTTGTTTTTCGTTTTATTTTTACGCTATATTCTCGCTTAAGCGCTTTTGTAAGTTTTCTCATTGAAAGCGTTTTCAACTCTCTTTCGCGCGCCCATGTATTAAAAGACTCAAGTAGCCGTTCATCCTCAACAGTTAAATCATCCCCACTCTCCAAGTTTTCCTCTCCAAACCAAATAATCGGTTTGGAATATTTCATCCATTGCTCCCTTACCTCATCATGCTTAACTGTTCTATATCCATGCTTGCGGAGTTCTGGGATCTCTAATAGTGCTCTATTTATCAAGCCGGATTTTTCTCTTTCGGTAAGGATCTTCTCTAAATAAAGCGGATCCTTCTCATCTTCCTTAAGCTTAAGTTTGCAAATAATCAGAATAAACCTCCGAAAAAATGCTTTAGTATCATCTTTCGTTCTTGGTACTTGATTGCAAGCAAATATATGTTTGCAAATATTGGTGAAGAGAAATCTATTCTCGTACTTTTTTTCTCCCATGATTTGCTCTTCCGAAATCACTGTCTTAAGATTCTGAGTGTACTTAATTGCCGCCTTTGGTAAATCATCATGCATATTTAAGATTTTATCTTGTAAGTCGCCGAGCGCAAATCTTTCATGAGCAATACTTTGTAGCGCCACTTTTGCATAATTCTCCTTTCCGCAAACCCTACCAATCATCTCTAGGAGCGTGCTCTTCCCGTTCGCCCCATCTCCATAGAGAACTATCGCCTTATCATAAAGTACCTTACGCGTCAAAACATCCCCGAGAAATTTATATATGTTTTTCCGATGACTCTCTCCTACTACTTCCTTAATGAATTTATGAGTCCTCTCGTTCCTAGCAAATGGGTTAAAGGTTACTGGAATCCTTACAATTGTCTTTATATCGGAGGAATGTTCAATAAATTCGATTTTCGGCAATCTATCGAGATTAAGCAAACCATTCTTAAAATTTAACCAATTTCGATCCTGGTAAAAGATATCTAAGTCACATTGTATTTTACTTTCAATAATAGTTTTGATCAAATTTATCTTGTTAGTTTTAATCTGATCTGTTTCTCCCATCTGATCGAAATGATCTATAATAATTTTGCTGAGATAACGCTCCTTGTCGCGCTTCTGATAATAACCATCCTCATAGACTATAATCTTACTCTTATATTTTCGCGGCAAATATATCTCGTGCTGCCGAACTATATCCTCTGCAAGCGCGAACTCGTTTCGATTGTCTCTAAGTATCGATGATCCGTACTCATCTATAATATATTTCTTTAGAGAATCAAGCTCAGCAGCGTTAAGCACATGCTGAGCAGTATCAAGTAGTTTCTGCACGTGTTCATGCTTAAGATGATCATCAGCGGTATCAACTAGCTCTTTAGCTAATTCAAACGAGTCTAGCACAGCATAACGCGCATACAGCCAAGGCACATACTCTATACCGTTGTTCCAGCCTATGCACTCTGGAGGAACACGCTCACACTCCTTCCCGTTAGCATCAGGCTTAGGTGGTTTACTCGGTTTCGCGCTCATCGATCTCACCTAAGATTTTCTCAATGATTCTTCGATTCTCGCTAATTCTTCGATCTACTCGCTCTAATAAGTTATGTAAATCCTTGTTATTCCATCCTTTTGCTGCTTTTGTATTCGTTTTACTTTCCAAATGTTTTCACTCCATTTTTTAATTTTTAATATATAATTAATTCTTGTCTGCTCGAAATGACACAGGCAAGTATCAATTACATTCAAAATAAAAAAAAAAATAAAATTAATAGTCCTCTCTCGTCTCTATATATTCTACACTTGCGCTTTTGCAACATGGACAAATCTCAGTAACCATCCCCTGTAATTCTGTGTGGATAATATCGCTATCCCGTATCTCTGCTTGACACCCCATACATTTCCAAAATCCCATTATTTGCTCACCTCCTTATTTTTTATTGAAAAATTAATA
>JAWOCD010000045.1:0-20178 GCA_046483985.1 Promethearchaeia archaeon | reverse complement strand
ATATTATATTTTTGAAAAAAAGGCCGATAAAATTATCATTCTTGCCGTCGCTCATCAGAAAAGAAAGCCAGGATATTGGAAAAATAGACTCTAACGGGTTTTTTAATTATAATGCAGAGGAGCGCTAAATAAAACCATTTACTCCGTCTCGATCCCGAAAAAGTCATAGATCTTACCGATATCGTTCGCTTCTTGTATGGGAAGACAGATGTTGATGAAAATCGAGATTTATAAATAAGGATTCATTAGATGCATTATTAGTTAATTTCTGGGTAATATCTTGAATAACAAGTCTTAAGGCATCTACTGCATTTATTTCAACCAGCTCAGCGCCATGATCCTTCATTAATTTTCTGACAAGGAACCAACCGATTTCCTTTTTTCCTAAATTGAACCCCTCTTCAATTCGACAGATGTGAGAACTTTACCCATTCTTATTTTAATATAAGAGAGATAATGCATCGAAAGTCCCTTGCCGAATTGTCAAAATATGAAAAACTCTTTAGGATAAACCCTCGTTGAAATATTTTATAATTGATCCTTCTAAGCGAATTATTTTATTCATTTTTTCCGTGACTGTTTTTTTATCAGACATAAAAATCATATAATTTATGGAATTAGGAAATTAAAGAATGATTATTTTTAGATTAATATCTTAACATTTGCGTCAAGATAAAAAACTCATATGAGTGAAATTGGAAGAAATGATCCATGTCCATGGCATAGTGGTAAAAAAGCGAAAAATTCTTGCATCCGTTATGAGCAACATCGGCTTTATAAGAAGCTACAGAATAAAATGAAAAAAAAGTATAACTTTTGGCAACGTTTCTGATATAACTGTAAGTGAAAAACCCAACGAAATAATTAATATATTATCCTTTTTTTTCCTTATTTTAAATTTCAAATTATGGGTTTTTGTCGAGATTATTGAATACCAACAACAAGGGAAAGAAATTTCACGGCGGTCTCTGGAGGCATATCCCGAGATGGCGGTGGCGAATTTCGTGGAAAGATACGGGAACATGGATCAGATTGCTTTTTCCCATATCTCGGCGGCAATGGATGCTCATCGCGAGCTGCAAACCAAATTCTCCTTAGTACGGCGGTTATTATTTCCGGAACAAGGGCAAACCGCCGATTTTTCCGAAGAAATACCCGTTTTTTTGGCTTATTATTCCGTTCCCAATCACTTAAAGCGATACTTGGGAAAAGCATGGCGAGTCGAACCTTCGTGGGTACGAAATCTGTTGGTAGGGTGGCGTCGGAAACTGGATCCCTTACTTCCCTTTAAGTTTCGTATTGAACCGCTGACCGCTCTTTTTTCTCGATTGGCCGATTTTTGCAAACAATATGCGCACACGGAGGAGGAAATCAAAGTCATTTCCACCTTGCAAAATAATCACGTGTTGCATTTGTTTTCCGATATTGATTTTTCCTCATTTTTCTCCGGAAAGAAACTTTCCGCTTATAAAGCATTAAAGACCCGGATTCCGTCCTTTCCCCGGAAATTAGCGCATCTCATCAAAACCCGAGCCTTTGATCTTCCCATTTCCCTTTTATTAGAGGCTGCCCGCGAGTTACAGCAAGACGTGGAGGAGACCATGAAGGACTTAACTCCGGGGTCCCCTATCTATAAACGATGCAAGACTTTTTCAAACAAGATTAAATTACTTGAAACATGTTTTCAAGTACCCGAATTTCGTCCGCTGTTTTCCCGCTTTTTAGTGGGTAATCGTTTTACCGAGGGGGCGGTAAAATTATTTCGGAGGGTTCCGGCGGTACAACGTGCGGGGGTTACACGGTTGTTTACGGCACTGAGAGGGGTGGCATCGCTCACATTCGCAATGGTTCGCCCGACTGCGTCTGTTCATTTTAAGAGCGTATTCCTCCCTCAACATTGCCTTACGCGTCCGTTTACTTCCCCGCACCGTAAGAAAGCACATCTGCCCGCCACATTACTCTCTCCCAAATACGTGATCCCCAGAAAAGCCCACCCTTCCCGAAAAGAATTTCTGAATAATGAAAAAGCTACCGCCCTCTTGAAACAAAATAACCCCATCTGGGTGGGCATTCCGATCTATTCTCCAGACCAAGCGGCACAATTTTCCGAATTAGTCGCCGGGAGCCGGAAAAGCGTGCGTCGGAAGGGATTATTCTGGTTCCGCCTTCTTCCCAGTGATAAAGTGGTTCACTGTTTACAGCGCGGAGCCGCCTTAAAATCCATTCGTTTCAACGTTCCATGGGGACCCTCCGGAAAGATCACCGTAGATTTAGTTCTCTCCTCTGCTACCCGGGAACCATTTGCCCATAGCGGGAAGTTCTTGAAGGCCTGGGAGCGGCTGTACGGTCCCGCGAACCTTCCGAAAAGCACCTATTTGGGCTCTGATTTTAACAGAATCGGCACCTATTTGGTGGCGGTCGGGACTCCCGAAGCTTCCCTTAACTTGGCGACCGATTCTTCATTAATGGAGCAATTTCAGAGGGCATACAAAAAGTTAGAGCATTTGCGGAACGTAGAAATCCCCCGACTTCAGCGCAAATTATCGGGAAATAACGATTTTTCCGGCGGGCGGGAGCGTATTGAACGGCAATTAACCTTACTACACCGAAAACGCGAGAATTTAATGAAAGAAGCAAAACGGGCGAGTTTAATGGTGTATTTATATGCGGCATATCGGACAAAAGCGCATTTCCTTGCGTGGGACGCCTCTCAAGGAATCTCTCCCCGAGGACCACGGGGCGCTTTGGCAACCGGGATTACCTATATGCCGAAAAGATTATCCTTATATGAAGATTTTACCGAATGGGCGGAGGATCTCAAATCTCAGGGATTTTTACCCCGTTATGAATCTACCGAACCCGTATCCCCCTACACCAGCGGGATTTGCGGGGAGTGCTTTTCCGCACAAAAGACGCGGGCCCGCACGCTTGCACCTACCCGCGATTATAATATAAAGAGATGTAAGGTGTGCGGGGAGTATGTAAATCGGCATGCAAACGTCGCCCGCGTAAGCGCACAGCTCTTGAAAGCAGCTCACCATTCCGCCGCACCTTAGCGGTATTTATGTTTATGCATTGGAACCCGTTTCCACTATCGACGGGCGCGGACAAGCTGTCCAAGTTTGTCCAACTTAATAGTTAGTGTGACGCACTTATTTGAGGTTATTAATTCATTAATAGAGGGATTTTAGTAATTTAAACACCCATCTCTATATATGAAGGAAGAAGAAAGAAATGACACAATGAGAAGGTGTGTTTCGATCCTACCCGAATTTCTTGAATATATGAAAGATTCTGGGGTGGAGTACAAGCTAAAATTCATTAAAAACCATATATTATTGTTTTTAAAAGAATTAAGAAAAAAGCAACGGCATGGTTTTTCAGCCAAGGTTTTAGATGGGCAATTTGTGAATGAGTATCTTAGCGGATTTATGCCCAAGAAGTTCCCAAATTACTCGATGAAAAAAATTTCCTACATAAAAAAGATTCTAAAAACCTATATAATTTATTTAACCACGGAAAACGTGTTAAAAAGGAGAACTGCCCAAGAGATAATAAGAGCGTTCCAGAATGAACAGCAAATGAAAAAGAAAGTCCCAACCGGATCAAAAAAAAGCGGAAAAGTAATTAAAAATGAATATAATGTCAACAAATCCAGGGATTTTATAACATCTTCATCGGCAAAGTCAAAGGGGAAGAATAATGTGGTATCCATCAAGAACGAGATTTTAAGAAAATTAAATCCAGATTTAGACGAAGAAAAATTAGCCCAAAACGAACAAGAACTTTTTCAATTCTTAAATTCAAAATCTGAAGATCTCATCGTTGAGACAATCTTAAATCTTCTTCAATCTATTGAAGATGATTTGATGTTTTGGAATATTTATGTTTTTATTCAGAATTTCAAAAATTTGCCATCTTTCCCTTCAAAAATCATTAAAACCCTTCATAATAAACAAAACCAAGATAAATATTTCTTCAGATTATTGATGTTATATCAAGGATTATTTTATTCCGGTTACATCTTAGAGATAGATTTTCCAGAGTTGTTCAGAGATTTGCAAGTAGATTTAAGGGAATATATTAATTACTCTAATAAACTAGGTGAATTGTTGCGGGAAAAAGGTAAAAATATAAATGAACTACCTATAAAACTCGATTCCATGAGTGTTGAGAGAGAAATTGAAAAAGAGATTGAAAAAATTAAACCATTTCCAAGAGAGGAAGAACCTATTAATGATAAAAACTTTCCAATGTTCAATTTCCCCGAAGACTTTCAAATGGATATCAAAAAATATATTGGTCGTTTAGAGAAGATTTTGAGCTCACAAGAGAAATTATTAGCTTTTATTCACAATTCCAATCAAAATGATATAGGCTTAAATTTCAAAGAGAGTAAAAATAAAGATTTGATAAAAAAAGCACAGAGAAATTATTATGATGGACAATATCGAAAGGCATTATTGTTTATAAATAGACTTGTGAGAAAAGTTCCGGAAAATAGCGCAGCACATTATTTTAAGGGAAAAGTACTACAGGGCTTGGGGAAAAGATTTTATGCCTTGAAGAGTCTCTTGAGATCAATTGAGCGAGATTCACTTAAAGTTGAGGCTTACATGGATCTTTGTCATTTACTCCAATCGGGGGGTTATTTTCACAGGGCCATTGCCCTCGGTTCTCTAATGATTCAGATCTTTCCTTTTGATTTCAATTTTTGTATGCAATTAGCGATATCCGCCTCCCAGTTATCTTATCCTTTTAAAGATTTTTTAAGGTTACCGGAAATTATCGAGCCCGCCAGAACATTAAATTTCTTAACCCGATTTTGGCCTTTTGAGAAATTTAAATGTAGAGATTCCTTGGAAGGGTTAGGTATTTCCACTGAAAAGTTCTATTCATTGTTTAATTCTGCAAGAGAAAAGGTTTTGATGGCAGCAAAAATTGTGGATAAGGTTGAAAAGCCCCTTGAAGAAAGGGTTATCTCGAATAAGCTCAATTCAATCATTACAAATCCCTTATATTTTTTCCCGGAGAAGGAGGATCATACATCAAAAAATTTATTCATCTATGAATTGACTCAGGGATTAGCTATGACATTTTATGATCTCTACCCCAATTTCTTTTATGTAGTCGCGAGTGAACAATTCATTGATTTAAGCTTTCAACTTGCTAAAAATGCGTCAAATCTTATGATAGAAGATGACGACTTTAATTGGAAGGAGGCTTCTAAATTGTCCATTCTTACCATAGTAACCCGAACTTTATCACAAAAAAGCATACATAATGACTCTTACCTTAATCTGGTTACACAATTTATTACTTTAGGGTCATTTAAGGATAGTTTTGCCGATGTTCTTTATAATTTAATACAAGAATGTATAACATGTCCTAATAAATGTTTGCATAATCCAGATAAATGGACAGCGTCTTTTTATGATATAGGCGTTTTACCCGATGATATAGATGAAGATCTAAAAGAACATATTAATTTGTTGAGGTTTATGGATGTTTTAGTTATGGATTTTTATTACTTTTTGGAAAATAAAGGGTTAAAACTGAAAACAGTTGAGAATAAAAAAGAACTAATTATTATCTTTCTTGGGTATCTCCTTAAGGAACATGATCTTAGCGAGCCAAAGTACCTCGAGAAATATATTAATCCCGAAAATCTTAAAAAGTTTTTAGGTGAATTTGTAATTCAAAACGAGATTGTTGAGACAAAAACAAGGATGGACCAAATGAGAAGGGCTTTAAAGAATTTTATCCGCTTTTTGCATAAAGATGTCAGCTATTTTGAAGAAAAAGAATATAAAGCGATGTGGAAGGTTTTAAATAAATCCGATTATTTCATTCAATGCTTAGATGCTTAGAAATGAAAGAAAAATCAAGACAAAAAGAAATGTAGAGATCAGTAAATCTCCACTCCATAGGTTTTATAAATATAAGCATTATGAGTTATAGAAAGTTCTAAAGAATTTTCTTTTTATTACCCAAATAATAACACTCTTTATAAATTAGATTTTATTATTGAAATCAACTGATTTCTCCTTTTAGAATGGAAGGGAGAAGGATTAAAAATGGATTTTAAGAAGTTTTTGGAACATAGCAATTCTACGGCAAATTGGAAGCATAAAGCATTAGATTCTAAACAGCAAGCGATAATCGATTATCTATGCAAAAATGCGGATCCGAGTGTTTCCAAAAATTTCCAATTGGTAAATTTCCACGATGAAAATCTCTTGTTGGGATATAGAAACGTAATAGGGATTTCTAAATATGACGGGCTCTTCGTGAGATCGCTCATGTACAGAATGCACTACCAGTCCCCGATTTCCTATGACCCTTCCGAATTTATAGAGGATGATATAATGATTTCTATCAGGAAGGTTTCCTATCTGAAAAAGTTGATAAGCATAGCATTAGAAATTGCTGGGGAGAAAAAGAAGCTGCTATTTCAAATTCCTGAATCCAAAATTGGACCTATTTTATTTTTTTCGAAAAAGGCAAAGTATGCAATTTTCGTCGCTCCAGCCACTAAAGACGAAAAAGAATACAAAAATGGGTTGCAGAGGGTGTAAACTACAAGAGAATAATCGATTATCTTGAAAATTCCGGAAAGCGATATCAAGATAGCGTTTTGAATCTCGTACCAAGTCCGGCAAGTCTTCATTCAGAAATAACTCTTCGGCCTTATCAGAAAGAAGCCTTAAACACATGGAATAAACAAAAACGGGGAATAGTGATCATGCCAACTGGATCGGGAAAAACAATACTTGGGTTAAAAATTGCCGAACAAATTAATTCCGCAACGTTAATTATCGTTCCCACGTTAGATCTTGTGTCTCAATGGAAGAGTGAGATAAAGGAGGCTTTTGATATTAAAGTAGGGGAGTTTACCGGCAATTCAAAAGACCTAAAAGGAATTACCGTGACAACATATGATTCTGCGTATCTTAACGCTGAACACATGGGAAATAAATTTAAATTAGTTATCTTCGATGAGATTCATCATTTAGCATCTGAGGGATACCGGCATATTGCGGAGATTTTTGCAATCCCCTTCCGATTAGGTTTAACTGCCACTTATGAAAGAGAAGATGGATTACATACGGTTTTACCGGAAATTGTGGGAGATGTTATTTATAGAGCTGAAATCGATGACTTGGCGGGTAAATACTTAGCAGAATATAGAGTGGAAAAAATTTCAATCGAATTTACTCCTGGCGAAAAGAAAGCATATGAAAAAAACCGAAAAATCTTTAGAAATTATTTGATCTCCAGGAACATACGAATGAATAGCGCAAGTGATTTTCAGAAAATTGTAATGCGCTCTGGAAGAGATCCGGCGGCAAGAGCGGCAATACTCGCCCATAAAAAGGCGGAGAAAATTGCGTTCAATTCCAAGAACAAGCTAGCATTTTTACGAAAAATTCTAAAACGAAGACCCGAGGACCGGATAATAATATTTACAAAGTATAATTCAATGGTCTATGAAATTTCTCGAACCTTTTTTATTCCTTGTATAACCCACAAAACTGGTGCTGGAGAAAGAGAGAAGATTCTAAAGCAATTTCGGAAAGGAGAATATACGGCTATTGTTTCATCTCGGGTACTCGATGAAGGGATTGATGTACCAGAAGTTAACATTGGAATTATCGTGAGCGGAACTGGAAGTTCGCGGGAATATGTCCAACGATTAGGGAGATTATTGCGCCCGAAACCCGATAAACAAGCAATTCTTTATGAACTCATAACAAAAGAAAGTATTTACATTATTACGATAAAATGTAGCAAACGCATCTTTTAATCCCACTCCAAACTTCCCGATAACTTTATCAGGATTGTTGATTTTTTCTTCATCTTCATTTTGGGTCAGATGTTCAACAGAATGTTGAGTAATTGGAGCTATTACCAACTCCAGAAGTTCATCGAATATAAGGCAATAGAAAAAGGAATCCCCGTCGTGTATGTAGACCCGAAATATACCAGCCAAATTTGTCCCGAATGCGGACATAAAGACAAGAATAACAGAAATAGAAAATTACACCGATTTAAATGCAGAAAGTGCGGGTACCAAACCAACGATGATCGAGCCGGTTCGATGAACATCAGAGATCGGGCAGTTGTCCCTCGGTATATCCGACGGACACGGGCTATGTGTCAATTAGCCCCTTAGATGTGGACAACGATGACTCCGAAGCCCGTTAGGGAATTGAAGATGAGTTGAACCACAAGCCACGCCCTTTAGGGCGTGGTAATTGACTTTTCATAATATACGACATTCCTTTGTGGTATTTTTAGGATCGATATATTTCAAAATAGATTTAGTAGATGTTGATGACACAGATAAGAAAATCTTGTTGGCAATCCAGAACAATCCCGGGATAACCCATTCCGAGATATCCACGAAGGTAAAATTAAGTCAGCCCGCCGTGGGGGCAAGAATTAAAAAACTGAAAGAAAAGAACATTCTTGAGCTCAATTACGGACTTATAATACGAGAGATTGGATTAAAAATATCGCGAGTAGACATTTCTTCAAAAGCACCAACATCATTCCTAAAAAAAATGAGCAAGAAAAAGAATGTAATTAATGCATATCGAATGGTGGGAAAAATTTATCTCGTATTATGGGTTGCGGGTAAGACAATGAGCGAAGTGGAGGATGGTATCAATCAAATTATCAAGCTTGACAAAGATAGGTCAGAAATTGTGAAGGTAAGCATGATCTCATCATTTGAGAAAAAATTCTTCTTGCCCATAGAATAAAAATGATGTGCTTATGAGTGACAAAAAATTCAAAGCGAAAATTGAACAAAAGTGAGAACCGATAAAGACCATCACCGAATTTGCCAACACTTATTACGCTAATATGATGAAACGTGTTCTTGAGAGAAAAATTATAAAGACCGTTCAAGGTGAGAAAAGATATAACGGGAGATTGAACCGTTTAGGTGTTCCCTGATAAATCCACTGCATGTCGTGTTCTTTCCCTTTTCTCCCTTCCCGACAATGTTTCTCAACATCTTTACTGGACTCACGAAAAACTTTATCAAATTCTCTTTCCCCTCTTTGACATCGAAAAAATAGTTCTACTTAAACACACCTGGTCAATATAAAGTCAAAACCGGATATTACAATCAATGAGCTTGTCGATCACTTTGAAATATCGTATCAGACAATCTCCAACATGTTATGGACAAAACCCGTCTTTTCAATTTTGAAAAGTATTTTGAACTTATATAGAGAATCAGCCATTGAAAGTGACCTCAAAAAACACAAGCAAACGTTAAAAGAACGATTTAATGTAAAAAAGATTGGGATATTTGGATCTTATTCCCGCAATGATTCTCTTAATCCAAGCGATTAATAAGGGGAGCAATAGATTTATTGACCTTAAGGAATCGCTTAAGGTAAGTATGAAATGACTAATTATCTTGATTTCTCTCGTCTCTCATTTCTACCTCTGCCCGGATTCGATCACCTTTACCAAGGATACTTCGGACTCTCCAGATTCTAAGAGTCAAATTTGCAGTTATCGTCAAATCTTCTGCAACACTCTTAATTTTTCAATCATTCTGCGGCTTGTACTTCTTTAGAGTACCCATTATCTGAACGTCAATCAAGTCTTACTGGTTTAAGGACATACCGTAAAAAACGATTTTTCCAATAATGAATTTGATTCGGAAGGATGGAGTTATATGTTTCAAGGACTTCCGCCCTAAGACACTAGTCTATCTGATTTCGAGGAAAATTTCTCAAAAATTAGATCTTTATTCAATTTATAATAATTTAAAATCGTTTATTTGGCTTAAAATGAAAAGACTTTTAGACCATCAATCCTGTTAAAGTGTTTCACGTTATTTGTAACAATCTTTTCAAACCCATTTGAAAGAACAATTGCCCCTATTAAACAATCAAAAATATCTATTTCCTTACCAATAGAAAGAAGATTAACATGCAATTTCGCCGCGTAGTTGGCTGATTTTTCACTTAAAGGGAAAAAATCCAAGGAATCTCTTAAATTCTCTAAATCTCTAATTAGATTGTCAACCTTCTCTTTTGAAGCTTTTTTTTTTAGATATTTCTGTCTATAAATTCCATGAAATAATTCAAAAATAGAGGGCGCGGTAACCGCGAATCTGTCATTGAATCGATCAATTGACGCCTCTAACGTTTGAGGTCCATTTAGTATTTCGATAATACTGCTGGTATCTAAAAAAATCATTTCGCAAATCTCCGATTTATCTCTTCCCTCATTGACTTTCTGTCCGATTCTAATTGATCAAAAAACTCTTTAGGTAGATCTCTCCATAACCCAATAAAATTTTTGATATTTTGGGGTTTTTTTGAGATATTTAAAAACTTCGCGATAACATCTGAAATTGTTTCATCTTCTTTTTTTCTTTCTAAAAGTTTTTTATATACCGCTTCATCAATCTCAATTGTTTTTAGTGTCATTATACTCAAATAAAAAAAGGAAATTCAGTTATTTATTTTTATCTAAAGGTTAATCATAATCTGAGGTGTTGATGCTTAATCAGTATCTCACTCTTATAGATTGATATCTTCTAAATAATTAGCTATTCACTGTTCTTCACCTTTTTCTTTGAATATATATCCAAATCTATGTTTTGGGGCAAATTCTTTCCATAAATCTAAATAATAAACGCATATTTATCTTTCCTTTCCTATTATTCTCACTATTAAAACCAATCGCTCTCTGTTTGAGAGGATAGAGTGTATTGAACGCGGATAGGCATTCAATCAACCCTCTGCGATCGATATCCGCCGATAGTCCGTGTATCTGCTCGATTGTAGCGTTCACCTCGATTATTTGCCCCGAAATTCTGTGCATTGAACATCGCTTAATACCGTTTATACCTTTACTTAGCGAGAGGAAAGCCCTTTGCTGCGATAAGGCGGGAAATAAAAGCATCAGTAACGAAAAAGGAGATGAAGTTCAATCTATTACTTGTTAACCCGCTAGGAATCAAGTAAAAGTTTAATAATTGATATAAGTCAATGCTCTCACTCGAAATTTACAAGAAACCCATGAATTTTCTTCAATTTTACTTTCCCCATCCGGATATCGGGTTCTTTCCTATCCTGCCAAAATTTAGGGGAAACGAGAAAAAACGAACTCTAAATGTCACATTATTTGTGCTCATATGGGTAAAAGACTGAACCCCGAGAAGACAATTCTCATATCCAACGACCAGTTTTCAGAATTTAAAGCCGAAAATCTAAACATATGCACATTTATGATTATTTTTGATGATATAATCATTAAACCTTCCTTGCTGGCTTATCTTGACGCAGAGAATCAAGGAGAGAATAATACAAGCATGGTAACGATATGTAAGGTGAAGATGGAATCTAACCATTTCTCATAGTTATGTATTCCCGTGAGACAGTTGAAGGTTTTTCATAATCTAGTGTCTATCCCTCTTTCCACCCTTTAAAAGCTTCACACTCAAGCAATTCTTTTTAAATTCCTTAGAACGTCTATATTATTCATAATCACGTTGGTTCTCCGGATAATTACCACCAATAAAAATAATATTGATGAGATTGATGCCTTGATGGATAATAATCGGGATTGGGAAAAAGAAGGCATCGGAAAAAAATAATGATTAACATAAACTGTTGTCTTATAGGGAAAAACTATAACTGTTCTATTTTCCCCTTGACGGTTTTATAAAGTTCTAAGCTCATTCTAAAACCAATTGTATTTAAATTATCTAATATTGCCATTGCTTCATCCTTTGAGATCTTCTGCTTTTTCACAGAATTTATCAATATGCCAAAAGTATCCGTTACCTTTCCCCCTAATGCTCTGCACACATTTCTCAAACGTTTATCATCAGTGGCTATTATTGACGAGGGAGAATCGATTCACAAAGCGACAATATCAGAATCTCCCGTTTCAAATTTATCTCCTAAAATCTCCAATGCTTGATCTATGGAGTGCTCTGAAGCTATACCTTTTTGGAATTTCAAGGTTAATAAAGCACTTTTAGCAGCTCATTTGTAATTTCTTTTAATACATTATCAAGGATAAACAAGTATTAATCAATTCTATTTTCCACAGGTTTCATAAAGAAATTAAAACAGTTGAATCAACTATCATTTCAGTGCCTTTATTTCCTCATTAATTTCATCTGGACTAATTTGAACGAGTAATCCCTTTTCTTTTGCAATAGTGAACCAATCTGCTAAAGATATACCGGCAATTCGAGCGGCTTTTGCCAAAGATCGATAAAAAAATTTCGATATGCGGTATTCAATTTCTTACAGAAAAGAGTCTTCTTAATCTAATTAACAATCAATTATTCACTAATTCATTAATTTTCTCTCAATGTTTTTCATAGTCAGGTTACCACTCAATTTCCTCTCCTAAGTGCTTAATAGGCCATATCCAATAATTTTTTCTCTTTTTTACTCCTTTTTCTTCTAAACTTCTAAATAGTCTTTTCTTTTCCTCCTTAATTAAACTCTCAGGGTCAAATAGAATTTTTCCTTCGTATAATGCAGATAATAATATACTCATTTTGTTATCTATGCCTTTTGTAAACTGTTTCTTAGTCATCCAGATTGAATCGATATTTGATAATGCGTTACCCATTAACTTGATTTTTAAATAACTTCGCTTGCTATGTGAAATTGGAATTTCTCCATCTTGGAAGATGACGATAATATCAATATCACTTATCTTTTTTCTTGAGTAAATTTCTTCATTTCTCGCGAGAGAGCCAAATAAAATAATTCCCTTTATTTCTTTATCAATACGGAATAATCTTTCAAGATAATTCTTAAGTTTATTTAAAAAATACTCGTTTTTAATGAAATTTAAATCTATATCCATTTTGCAATCAAAATCCTCAATTCATTTAATTCATTAATTATCTCTAGTTCTTTTTTGTCCTTCTTAATAGAATATTTGAGAAATCTAACCAAATTAATTATTATTTTATCAAGTTTTTTTAATAGATACTTTATATCTTCAAAAGAATTATAGATTTCTTCAGCAGTAATTAACTCCCCTCTTTCGATCGTTCCATATCTGGTCTTGGTTCCCTCATTCTCAAACACTTTTGAATCTGCTGTTAATTCCTCCAATATTGATCTTATTTTGTCATCGATTTCCAAATTTTCCACATTTTTTAAAAAATCATCCAAGATTGTTGAGGGATTATGCACCTTTTCGATTTTAATTCCAAATATATTAAATATTGACTTATTTATTTTTTCGACGGCAAATTGACTTCGAAAAGCTATATCCGCATAGTCTCCCCTTTCAAGATCGTTCAAAACTCTATTTATATCACTAATTGCGGAATTTAACCACTTTTTAGCTCTTGATAAATTGGTATTCGTCATAAAACTTGAATTGAAACGATAGATAAATCTATAATTTTATTATAAATATCTTCACTTAAATTCTTATTTCAATGCTCCATATAATTTGTCTAAAAGATAATTAGTGACTAATATCGATATAACTCTTGCTTAAACAATTTTTTAAGCTTGTCAATCCTCGTTAATTTTTTAAATTGGAACCATCTAAATTTATATAACGATGATGAAAGGGGAGACATAGCAATCAAGGTGCCGCACCAGGAGAGGAGTTTTCCTCCTTCAAAGGAGGGAATAAAAATGGAGTTTTGGAAAAGGGAAGGATTTGATTTTCCCTTACCGTACTATGAAAAAGAATTAGCAAGTGCTATAATGGTCCGTTGAATGCGCTAGGTCTTCGAGTTATTCAATTCCTGGTGTTAAATCAGAATCTCCGGGTTGTGTGTATTGCAAATCCCATATTCGGCTATTGGATTGCCTAAAAGTGCCTTATTAGTGATTAGAGAAATAATAGATCCAAAAGGGATATTCTCACTTTTTTAAAATAGGTAAAGAAAAAAGAAAATGGTTATTCTTTTCTTTCATTGAGTTTGAGTCTATGCACGATATCCTCCCAGAACGGGCTGTTGTATTCTCCGGAATAATGAATCTCCTCAATATCTAACTTGAGGGCACCCGTGGGACAGGCGTTATGGCATGCAACGCAAAAAACGCATTTATCTTCACGCAATTCTAAGACAATGTGGGACTCCCACTTGTTTTCCAGTTGGAATTTCTCATCCGCTACCGTTATCGCCCCACTGGGGCAAAGATCCGCGCAATTTGAGCAACCGCCGGCGCACTCCTCCACGTTAATCGTTACCGAACCGCTTGCAAACTTATTGACCTTTTACCCCGAATCCAACTCTCCTTCTTCAATTTCAAGCTTCGGCAGTGCTTGTTGCTCCACTAACGGAAGATTTTCGGGCTTTATTACTTCACCGTTAATCTTAAGAGTTAAAGCGTCAAAGGGACATAAATACATACACACCCCGCAGTATACACATCTTTCGGGATCATGGACGTTAGGAATAAGGAAATGCTTGATTTTCCGGATGATCTGTTTTTGATTTACGCGAACCGGCTCCTCCAAGGTCTTCTTAACTATTGCTTCTTTAGGACATGCTCGACTGCATGTTCCGCAGCCAACGCATTTTTCCTTATCCAGTACTAACTCAAGATTCTCCTTCAAAAAGGTAATACTGGTTTTCTCTAGGTTATTTTCTAACTTACGATGGGTTTTGGGAAACATTTATTTATCTCTTACCTTCGTGTACATCTCATCTAAAATTAAATTGGAAAACGCAAGCAATCATTTATAAAAAACCGAAAGACCCAAAAATAAAGTTATAAATCCATGCCTTAAATTTATAAAATTCCCGAATTTGGTAGCAACGGATGATCATAAAATTATTTAACCTCAAACGTATTATTTCCTCTTAATGAATTCAGACGAGCAATATAAATGCCATCAAGGCTCGATTGGACAAATTTTTACTCCAGCTTATGTTGCTCATTTCATGGTAAAAAACGTTCTTGCTTTTTATGAAAGGGAAAAAGTAAATTCTCCCTTACCAGAACAAAGCTCAGATTTGCAGATTTTAGAACCCGCCGCTGGGGAGGGCATATTTTTAAAATATTTGCACGATTATGGTTTTCAGCATATTAACGCTTATGAATTAGACTCCCGACTACGGGAAGAACTCAGCCGCAAGTATCCTGACGTTCATTTTAGATTTAAAAACTTTTTAGGGGCTCCTCTCGATAAAAAGTATGATATCATCATTGGAAATCCCCCATATTTAGGGCAGAACTATAATGCGGAAATTTTTCAAGAATATGTGAACCAGTATCCGATTTGTGAAAAATATTTTGCAGGCAATATGGATATTTTTTATTATTTTATCCATTTGGGTATAAAAAAACTAAATCCCGGGGGCTTACTTTCCTTTATCACCACGAATTATTGGATTACTAAATCGAAGAAGACCGGCATTAAATTTCTCAAACCGCATATTCTCAAGAACTGTTATCTACTTCAATATATTGACCTGTCGAATGTAAAGATATTTCCGAAAGCTCAAGGTCAACATAATTGTATTTTTCTTTTAAAAAAGAAAACTGTTGAGGATTCCCTTTTCCGCAGAGATAGATCAATAAAAATCGTTTCAATTAAACGCAAACGAGGTAATTCCACCGAAAATGTTTTTCAATCACTTATAAATCGTAAAAAGGATCCCCGTATATTGCGTTATCTCTCCGCTACAACGAATAGGGATTTAAAACCGGAGAAAAGCTGGAACCTTCTATATCCAACTCAAGTCAAAAAAATTATACAACAACTCGAGAGTTATTGTAGCTACAAGGGCCGTGTGAGATATCTCAAAGATTTTTTCATCATCAGAAACGGCTTAATCTTTATTAGCGATAAGATTTTTGTGTTAACAGAAAATGAGAATATCCGAATTAAGGACGATAAGTATTTGATTCAAATTGGAGAATCAACCGAGAAATTAACGGAAAAGGAAAGTCAACGGATAAAACCCATATATAAAAGTAAAGAGATTATACCCTACGGACATACATCCCCCGATACTCGAAAATTTGCTATTTATTTTAATAAAGACGAGTTCGAAGGGCTCACAAGCACGCAAATCGATGCTCATATCAAAAAATCATACCCCACAATTTACCACTATTTGATGCAATATGAGGCGAAACTGAAGCAGACCTTGCTGAATGCAAAAGAAAATCCGAATGATCTCTATTTTCCGCGAAGAGGCGCTTTTATTCGGCGCAAACATAAAAATTCAGAGTCAAGATTGCTCAATCTTGAATCTTCTTATGAAAGTGAACCTAAAATCTTCTTTAAATATATTTTAACCTCAAATGAATTTGGATTTTCAACTGCCCCATATTACGCGACGTCTGATACATACTTTATTTGGAAAAAATCGCCTCAATTGGATATTGACTACTATATACTACTAGCATACCTTAATTCCAAGATAGTACGATTCATTTTCAAGGCTAAAAATATTAAAATTAAGCGGAGTAAAACCAAGTTGGAAACCAACCTCCCTATCCCTTCCTTTATTTTAAAGAAAGATATGAAATCGATTAACAATCCGCGAAAATTAACAATTTTGCGAGCCATTCGAAGCATTTCAAGATTGATAATCGCCATAACCAACAAGAAGGGTCAAAAGACACAAAAAATCCCCGATTTCAATAGGAAAATTAATATGATAATGGAAAATCTCGGGAAACTAGAAAATCAGAATATTATAATTCCTAATTTTTCTAAGAGAAAAGAGGATTTTTCTCTTTCCTCCTTAAAGAAATTAATCGATCAGCTCTTTTTCGCGCTCTTTCAAATTAATGAGCAGAAAATAGACAAAATGTTACGAAAGTATTATTAATTGTCTGAGCGAAAATTAATTGAATATCGGAAAATGAAGAAATCCAAATACTGGTTAAAAATCTGGATCTAAACGAGAAACAGATTAAAAGAGTATGGAAATTGTATGTGGTGTTCTGGATTATATTTTGTGCGGTAATGTTAGTTGTGGAAGAAAGCATCTTGATTACCATGGAATCCTACGTAAAACAAGTTTTAGATTTCTTTGGTAATCTCTTCTAATCTATTTTCCTTATCGTAGATATTTCTTATTAGATTCTATATAGGATTTGAAAAACCAGAGTACAAAAGGAAGATCGTGTTCCTTCTTATCGGTCTTTGCTAGAGCTTTGTAATATTTATACCGTATATCAGCGCTAATATCAAACATCGGATACTCATTCTTATATAAAATATAATTGGTCATCAAGCGCGTCATTCTTCCGTTCCCGTCGCCAAAGGGGTGAATAGCTATAAATCGATAATGCATAATGGCAGCTATGAAAACAGGATTGTAAGTATCTTTATTCTTTTCATACCATTCAAAGAGATCCTTTAATAATTGTTCAATCTCAATTTTGGAGTAAGGCGGTTCATAATCACTTCCACTAATACCAACGGGGTAATCTCTTATAAGTCCCGCAATGTTGGAATCGGTTAATTGAAACAAATTTTTATGCCAGTTACAGATCATACCCATCGATAACGGATTATCCGTATCCAACATTTCTTCATAGATTTTCATGTGCGCTTTTGTTTCGATAATATCATTGGGTTTTCTATTTTTAGGTAATTTATCATCCTTGAGCACCCTCTCAACATCTCGTAAATTTAGCGATGAGCCTTCTATTTTATTCGTGTTGTGAGTGAAGTGAATTCCAAAATTTTTCAGATTCTTTTTGATGATTGACAAGGGAGTGGAATCTAAGATCTCACAATATGTTTCCTTTATAGCGTCTACTTCTTGAAGCCATCTTTCTTCCGCGATCTCATAGGAAAATGCTTCCCAAAGCTGAGTAAGTTCTTCAAAGGGAGGGATTTCTGCACCCAAATACTTTTCCTTTTTTAATACTTTATCGTTTTTTCGATAAGAGTATGACATATAATGATACTCATTTCCATTAACGGTGCGTTTTAATATGGTTGCCATTATTTAATCACCTTTCTTTGTTACAATTATATTTTATCACTACAATTATAAAAAGATTAGTATTATATACCATAAATGTAGTGTTAAATCTTTTTTATTGACCTATCTCTAACTATTTATTTCTCAAATCGTTCTTTGTATTATAGCTTAAAAGTCGTTTGGAAAATGACACGGCCAAATATTATTTTTATTCTCGTAGATGACCTCGGCTGGGCAGAGCCGGGCTGCTACGGGAATTCGTTTAATGAAACCCCACACATAGACGGGCTCGCCGAGTCTGGAGTGCGATTTACGGATGCATATGCAAGTTCCGTGGTTTGTAGCCCCTCCAGAGCGGGATTACTCACCGGACAAGCTCCTCCGCGCAATGGAATTACCGATTATCTGCGACCGTGGAGTGATTGGTATTTGCCGCTCTCTTCTAGGTCTCATCCTCCCGCCGATACCGAATTACCCGAAGACACGGAGTTTCGGATGGACCCCCAGCATCTTACCATGGCCCAGATGTTCAAGGAATGCGGATATACGACAGGCATCATTGGAAAATGGCATTTATCGGGTTATAATAAGAACGGGGTAAAGTACGGCCCGTCCAAGTACGGCTTTGATGAAGTGCTTATCTCGGAGCAGACTGGCATCGGAAGCGGCAGCTATTTCCATCCCTATACAAAGGTGGATCCTACCATCGAGCCAAAATTAGGGGAGAATGAATATCTCGTGGATCGTATGAACTATGAGGCGGTTGAATTTATAAAACGACATAAGGAGGAGCCGTTTTTTCTGTATCTCAGTCATTACGCCGTACACACGACCTTGGACGCCAAAGACGAGGATATCGAGTATTTTTCCCAAAAACGGGAGAAGGTTACGGAAGACGCCAATAGTGAGGGGGAAGAGCAAGTGCCAAAGAGCAAAAAAACAAGGAAATACCTCAAATTCCTTATCAAACTTATGGATCTCATAAATCCTTTGAAATGGGGAGAGTTTAAGAAGAATAAGCAGAAATGGTTTAACAAAAATAATCCCGTGTTGGCGGCGATGCTGAAATCAATTGATCAGGGAGTGGGAAAGATCGTAACCACCCTCAAGGAGTTGGGGCTTTACGAGAATACGATGATAGTCTTTACCAGCGATAATGGCGGTGATCCGTGGGTCACTCAAAACGGACATCTGAGTGCGGGAAAATCGTTTACTTACGAAGGAGGCTTGCGAGTACCGCTCATTATCTCCTATCCGAAGCATATAACCTCTAATATTATTAAGGCTCCTACCACCAATCTCGATTTTTATCCGACATTTGCGGAATTGATCGGGTATGATATTCCCCGCAGCACCACAATTGATGGGAGCTCGCTCTTGCCGGTCCTTACGGGCGAGGAAGGTCAGGGAAATAATCATTTTGCGGAGCGGTACTTGTCATGGCATTATCCGCGCAAGCGACGACATTTCCTCGGGGGACGATCCTCTGCTGCGCAAAGGAGAAAGAACTATAAGTATATTTGGTTTTTTAATGAAGAGAAAGGAGAATTATTTGATTTGGCACACGATGAATCCGAAAAGAGCAACCTAGCGAATGAGTTATCCGAAAAAGCGAAAACACACCGCAAGGATTTAAGAGACTGGTTAAAAGACGTGGGAGGGACCATCCCTAAAGGGCAAAAAGGTCCCTAGATCTCACCTTTTTAGAATCCTAAACATAAAGAAAAATGATTCTCGATACCATAATCATATTAATCCTTGCAATATTGTCCTGATTACCGTAATCTCGGGAGCATTATTCCCAAAAACGTCGAAAAAAAATATCGAAACTATTCAGTTCTGTATGGCATTATGTGGAGATTTTAGGGCATCACGGGAATTACACCTTCCACCATAACTCCATATGGATTTATCCGTCTCTTTCCGAATTTGAGGAGAGTGAATTTTATTAAAAAATAAATTGCCAAGCTTCAAGACATATTACGGCTGCTTACTTCTCAATCCTTTTCCTTAATTTCTTAATCTCTTGTTTTAGATTTTTAGCCCTTTTCTCAGCCTCCGTGGTCCTTTCTTTGGCCTTTTCTGCTTCCTCTTTGGCCTTTTCTGCTTCCTCTTTGGCCTTTTGAGTTTTTGTTAAATAAACTTGAAACTTTTTGGGGTGTAACAAGATAACCCGGTACAGCGGTTTTTTTGATTCATGAACCCTATCCCGTTTTTGTAAACCTAATCGAAAAGGAACGATTTCGCTGACG
>JAWOCD010000057.1:0-162350 GCA_046483985.1 Promethearchaeia archaeon | reverse complement strand
CAGTGAAAGAAGCGTCAGGAACCTGGGAGACCCTTCTTCCTCCTGCGATCGACCTCAGCTGTAAAAGTGGAAAACTTTTTAGCTATGTATGATACGCTTAAAGCACTAAGAGAATACCCGATTGACTAAAACTAGGATTAAAAAATAAAAATAAGAATAAGAGATAAATTACTTATTATAGCTACCAAATTGTGAGAATTGGTTCAATAATTTATTTTATTTGTTTATTAATTTATATATAAAGGTAAATATAAATAAGTATTAAATAATGGATAATAAATTAATCTTCTTAGGTTGTTTATCCAAAAAAAAGTATCCTGAAACATGTAAAAACGCAATACATTTAATTCAAGAAATGGATCCGGAATATCGGGTAATAGAGGATGCTCCTTGTTGTGGCTCGGTCACTCATCATGTCGGAGTAAACAAACATCTACAGAAGCATGAACAATATGTGTTTGAATGGTTAAAGGATAATAATATCAACAAATTAGTGACTATTTGTGCCGGGTGCTATAATTATTTTATGAATGAGTATCCTAAACGGGTACCGGAATTTGATATTCAAGTTCGGCACCTCCTTCAATTTTTAAATGAACCGGAAAATTTGACGAAACTGAACTTATCTTATTCTGGAAAAAGACTTAAAATCGCGTACCATGACTCATGCCATTTAATTAGAGCAGACCCCCCAATAATTGAGGAACCACGGGAGATCCTAAACTCTATACAAGGCAAAATTAAATTAAAAGAAATGGAGAATAATAAAGAATTTTCCCTTTGTTGTGGAGCAGGAGGTGGAGTATATTCCTCTTTTAAAGAAAATGCAGACTTTAATTCCAAATCCATTTTTCAGCAGGCGAAACGACAAAGAGCTAAAGTACTTCTTACTCCTTGTCCGTTCTGCTATACTGCCTTAAAACGAGTGAAAGAGTTAGATCAGAAGATTAAAATGCCTTTATTTAAGTTTGAAGATTTTCTTACGAAATTAAAAGTTGGAGAGGAAATCCTAAATGAGTGAGAAAGGAACCCAATTATATGAACAACTGAAGGAAAAAATCCAAGAAACCAAGGAAGAGAATAACTTATATAAAAAGTTTGTAGATTTTTGGCGCGTTGCTTGCAAAGGAAAATTCCGCGTTTATGATATTCAATATAAGTACGAAGATTCCACGAAAGAATTCGTTGAGAAGTATCGGGACAAGCTTACCGAGATGCGAAAGGAGTTTGTAGCCAATATGGAGGATTATGTAGAAGAATGTATTGACTCGCTAGAGAATAATAATTTTACGGTACATTATGCGAAAACTAATGAGGAGGCGCAAAAAATCTTTTTAGAAGAGATAGGAAGCCACGATACTATCTATAAATCAAAATCCAACGAGGCAAAAGATATTGGAATCCTAGAAACCCTCAGAGAAAATGAAATCACCCTAAAGGAAACGGATTTAGGAGATGTACTGGTTCAGCTTTTTGATTATGATTTACCCAGCTATCAATTGGGTCCTGGCGTACATTTCGATGCCCAAGATATCGTTGATAAAATCAAGGAAAAGTACGATGTTGAGTTAGAACCGACTTCACAAGAAATTGTGAATTTCTTCCGGAAAACCTATCGAAACGAGTTATTGAATGATGTCAAGGTGTCCTTAACCTCAGCAAATGCAATTTCTGCGGATGACGGATCAATTGTTTTGGTGGAAAACGAGGGAAATATCAGTCTTCTTACAAGAGCCACAGATAAACATATCGTGGTGGTGGGAATCACCAAAATTGTCCCCACTATTTTTGACGCTCTTTTAGTCGCTAAAATGCAAGAGAGGATCAATAATGCTGAAATTTCTTATATTAGTTTCATAACTTCACCTTCCAATACCTCTGATATCAAGGGGAAAAATGTGCAAGGTATGTATGGAGCGAAGGAAGTGGTAGTGATTCTGGTTGATGATTGGAGAATGGAAGCTAAAACCGAGAATTTAATTTACAAGGATTTCTTGAATTGTATAAGCTGTAAAAGCTGTAACTTTATCTGTCCCTCATCTCGCTCGTTTGGGAACGTATTTGCTTCCAAATACGGATTAGGCGCAACAGCAATCATCCATGATTTTATTCATAAAGATATAGAGGAGGCAGTTAAGGATGGGCTATTTCTCTGTACTGGTTGTGAGGCATGTTATAATTGGTGTCCGGTAAATGTCAATTTAGCTGAAATAATGAAAGAGATGAAGAAAAAAGCCACGGAAGAAGGATTAGCTCCCCCGCCGCTGGAAGATTACCGGAAAAAAATATTTGAGCAGAAAAATCCATTTAAGGAATAAGAGGTTTTTGTTTTCCTAGTACAAAAAATTATTTTAAAAAAAAAAATTAATTCTAAGTAAATAAGTAAGTAAGTAAGTACCAGATTAAATTAGAGTGATCAAATGCCAGAGAAATTTAGCCGAAGACCGTTAAAAGGCATGGTAGATTTTTACCCGGAACAGTTGCGGCTTATTAATTATATCTTGGATCGAGTGAGGGAGATAGCAGAAAAATATGGCTATCAAGAATACGAAGGTCCTTTATTAGAACCCATAGAGATTTTTGCTGCTAAATCTTCGGATGAGTTAGTAAACACCCAATCCTTTATTGTGGAAAAAAAGGAAGGAAAACGCCTTATTTTACGTCCAGAACTAACACCTACACTTGCAAGGATGATCGCTCGAAAAAGTCAAGAATTTAAAAAGCCAATTCGCTGGTTTTCTATCCCCACTTGCTATCGATATGAGCAACCTCAACGCGGTCGAAAGAGAGAGTTTAAGCAAATAAACTTTGATATCCTGGGAGATGATACCTTATATGGGGACTTAGAAATGTTCCAAATCCTTATAGACATCTTAACGGAGTTTGGTGCCACCCCCAAGCAGTTCCAGATCTATTATAATAACCGGAGATTTATTGATGCGGTATGCCAAATTTTGTTGGAAATTCCGAAGGAAAAGATGTCAGAGGTATATAATGTGCTGGATAAATCCGACAAGATGGAAGAAGATGAGTTTAATAAATACGTGGTTGATACCTTCCAAAAGGAATGGATAATTCAAGGGATCTATAAATTAAGAGAAGCCGATGATTTGGATGAATTGATGGAAAAGTTTGATAAGGTGCCTGAGGACTTTTATCAGTCCAAGGGCTATCAAGAATTGAAGAACTTAGAGAATCTTATTAATAAAACGGAAATTATAGAGTATTGTTCTTTCTCATCTGCTGTTGTTCGAGGTTTAGATTATTACACGGGTACTGTATTTGAAGTATTCGATACGGGCCAGAAAAATCGACGTGCAATTACAGGTGGGGGCAGGTATGATGATCTGTTAACGCTTTTTTCCGACGAAGAACTTTCGGGCATAGGTTTCGGAATGGGGGTACTAACGCTTAAATTATTCTTGAAAACATATAATTTACTCCCAAAAGACTTAGAGGAAACTAAATTTTCAAACACGGTCTATATTACTTGCGTTAATCAAGAGGTGGATGCTTATGCTTTTAAATTAGCTAATACAATTCGGGATTCCGGGTTTCCTTGTATTATTGATTATTCTTTTAAAGGTTTAGGCAATCAATTGTCAAAGGCAAATGATTTAAATATTCTGATTTGTCTCATTATTGGACCTGATGAAATTGAACAAGAAACGGTCACTGTTAAAAATATGAAAGATGAGGAGCAGAAAACAATTGATAAAGCAGATCTTCTGGACCAAATCGAATTAATTTTTAATACTTTAGATGAAGAATGAATGTCTCACATAATGAATCATTTAGAATTGCTCTATTCTTATCTTAACGAGTATTTTACTAAATTACTAGATTTATAAATATAATTCTCTTATAATTAATGTGTGAGAGTTCAATCCAATAGACACTATTTGAGAAGCATTTCTTGTTGGATACAAATAGGAATTACAATAATTATCTATTTAATAATATCATTTTTTTCTAACTATCTATTAAATCCTTTCATACCAGGGGCTATCATCGCAATTTATATGACTGTTGTAGTGATTGGAGGACATCTTCAAGGGGAGGTTCCTGGTCTCATTATCGGTCTATTAGCAACAGGATTAAGTAGTCTTTTTAAATTCTTTCTCAATGCTCCAAATCTGTTATTTGAATTTGCTTCAATTATCCCCCATGGAATAATGGGATATGTTGCGGGAGTGTTAGGAAATAAGAAAAACTCTAAACTGAGCTCACTAGCTATTATTCTGGGTCATTTCCTTAACCTCATATTCTACGGAATCTTTGGATTGATTCAATTTGAAGAGATAATCCTGATACTAGTCCATATTGGATTTATTGCAGAAATTATGCTGAATTTGAGTATCATAATACTCGGAATAATTCTTTTACAAAAACATTTCTATAACTCCGATCGTCCCAGAAAAGAGAGGAAATCTCTTCAATGGATAAGAGATAAAGGAACAATTTTGCCTTTTCGGAATGTCCTTGACGCATTTAAAATAATATTACTCATTGGGGTTCTTATCATCATTACTATTTCTGTTTATTCTGGCAGCTACAAGAGAGAAAATACAAGATTCTATCTAATTTTGTATCTAATTCCCGTTATTTTTTCAGCCTATTGGTTTGGTTTAAAAGGATCGTTACCCATTTCTGCACTATCTAGTATCATAATTGCCCATGAGATATTTTTTCCTTCATTATACGAGATTAATAACATTTACGACCAAATCACTTTTTTCATTATTTTTTTTAATCTCATTGCAATTATCATGGGAGAATTAAAAAGAAGAGAGGAATCGTCAAAGTCAAAGATAAAAGATATGAAATTTCAAGAAGAAAAGTACCACAATATGCTTTCACATTTTCTCTTTAACTACCTGCAAAAAGGAGTGTCAAATTTAGAACTCCTCCAAAAGAAATATAAGATTAATAAAGAGTTCGATCATAACCTTCTCAATAATTCGATTAAAAATATTATGCTTGGGTCCGTAATTACCGAAAAGGTAGATGAGATTATGAATTTATTACAAGAAGAAAAACCAACTGAATGCGAGTGGCAGGAGGTATTATCAGTAATTGAGAAAGAAGTTGAGAACTTTCGGCAAAAATCTAAAGATAGAACGGAATTCGTCATCGAATCCCCCGAACGCTTGAAATGGCTACTCCTCTCTGATGAAAATCTTAAAAAAATATTTCAGAATTTGTTCTCGTTTTTACTAACTTCAAAAAAGGTAACTAAAATTACCGTTGACAGTTCTACTACCAAAAAAAATAGAGTTATTAGCATTAAATGTGAAAACCCCCCCAAAATCTCAAAGGAAGCTTGTTTGAAATTAACAAAAAAAATAACCGAGAGGTGGATTTATCACGGGTATTATTTGAGAATCTCTCATGCGGCAATGATTATCCAGCATTATGGAGGATTATTTGATATTAATTTCAATAAAAAGAAGTTAGAATTTATAATTAAATTTCCGCTTCAATATTCGAAACCATAAATCCCTAATCATCTCTATTTGTTAACCTCTAAATTCAAAATCTTAATCAAGATAAATTTTTTTCGGTCAAAAACATTATATCTTTGCTAATATTTCAAAGAAATGAGAGTCAAACTTAAGGTGAAAAAATTTTTTGTTTATTAAACATCTAATAACTGCCATCCGAGAAAAAAAAAGCGCAGTTTGTATGGGACTTGACCCGCGCATGGAAAAAAAAGGTCAGATCCCTCGTTTCTTGATTGAAGAGTATCAAGATCCGAATGCGATTATCCTAGAATTTAATAAGAGATTGATTGATGAGGTTTATGATTTAATTCCCATCATAAAACCACAGATTGCATTTTATGAGATGTATGATGCGCTTGACGCTTTAAAACAAACTATAAAATATGCTCATAAGCACGACTTGCTTGTATTACTTGATTCTAAACGGAATGATATTGGTAGTACTTCTGCTGCCTATGCTCAATCCACTTTTGAAGTATATGGAGCGGACGCTTGTACTTTAAATGCGTATTTCGGGATTGATGGTATTAAACCCTATCTGACAAAATATAAGAATAAAGGGATCTACATTTTGGTAAAAACTTCAAATCCAAGCAGTAGGGATTTTCAAGATCTCTTCAGTATTAAAATGAAACAAGTAAATGCAAAAACTATAAGATATGATGCTCACTCCGTTCGCCTAGAGCGGAATTATGTGAAAATGGCAAAATTAGTCAAAGAATGGGGAAAATCCATGGAATTAGTTGATAATTACCATAATTTAGGAGCAGTTGTGGGCGCAACATTTCCGCAAGTGCTGGAACAGATAAGAGAAATTATACCGCATTCATTTTTATTGTTACCTGGATTTGGAGCGCAAGGGGCGGGGGCTGAAGATGTAAAGTATGGATTTCATTCTAATGGATTGGGCGCTCTAGTAAATTCCTCAAGAGGGATTATGTTTGCATATCAAAATAAGAAGCAATATAGTGCGGATCAGTTTCACTCAGCAGCGAGGGAAGAAATTCTTTGTATGAACAAAAGTATTAACCAATATATTGACCTTTGATTGTTTTTAATTAGAGAAATTATGACTTTACTTTATGTTATGCTATAACCATAGATAACCAATTATCCCTCCAAATATAAATACGGGAATCAACATTAGCATAAAAATAAATACTGCTGCTTTAAAGCCGACCTTATGAATTGCATTAATAATATTTATCTCGATAAATACGGAAAATAAAACGAAAATTATTGCCATTGAGAGGTCAGGAGAGCCTGATTCATAAGCTCCCATTAATGCCATGAAGATAAATGGAGAATTGATAAAAGCCAGGACCAATATTTGAATTATAAAACTTACAATAACAAATTTAAACTTCTTTCTTTCTTCCGCTTTTACAAGATATAATCCAATTTTAAATACAATAATCTCTGAGATCAAGAAGATGGGCAGTAATATACCTAAAATAAACTCTGGAAAAAGTCGTATTTGTATTTGAAGTATCATAAACATCATTTTATGAAGAGAGGTAGAATAATAAAGAACTCGTATAAAGAATATAATTAATATAAGATAAGTCTTATTTAAGTTTTTATTTTATCTGAATGGTATTTGGATTGAGTAACCATAAATACTTAGATTTCGTTGATTAAACCTTTTAGATAAATTGGAATCTTATCCAAATTCACATGAAAAAAGGATTTTGTTATTTTTTATTAAAAATAAGTTTTTGATTATTTAATTTTTATATTTCATAGTTTAGGAATAGTTATTTTAAAATTAGAATAAATATTTTCTTCCTAAAGTAAATTATAAAGAAAATAAAGGTGTTATGTAAAAAAAGATAGCAAAGGAATGGTATGCAATGGTAGATTCTGATAACGAGGAAATACGGATATTTGTTGCTGTCTGTCAATGAGGAATTAATATCGCTGAAATTATTGACTGTAAAGCGCTTGCGGAATTTGCAAATGAACTTCCAAATGTTGTTAACGCAAAAGATTACATTAGTTTATGTACGGAAGCAGGTGCAGAATTCATTAAGGAAAATATGGAGGATTCAAATTCTAATCGATTAGTTGTTGCAGCATGTACACCCAAGACACACGAACCTGTATTTGAAAGTGTACTTGAATCTATGGGTAAAGATCCATCATATCTCGAATTCGTAAATATTAGGGAACACGCGAGTTTTGTGCATAGACAAAATCGAGAAGGTGCTCAAGGAGTTGCTAAAGACGCAATTCGCTCGGCAGTTGCTCGAGCGGCTTTATTAGACAAAGTAGATGTGAAAGAGGTAGATATCACAAAAAAGGTTCTGGTAATTGGTGGTGGCGTAGCAGGATTAACTGCTGCTATTGATTTAGCCAACGAAGGGTATGAAGTCCATCTTGTGGAAAAAAAACCAACGATTGGCGGGAAAATGGCTATGTTGGATCGAACATTTCCAACAGACGACTGTTCTATATGAATCCTTGGACCAGTTATGCTTGAAGCTTCCAGAACAGAAGGACTTCATATCCATACCTATAGTGAAGTTGAGGATGTAGATGGATTTGTGGGAAATTTTATGGTGCGAGTGAGGAAGAAGGCTCGATATGTAACTGATGAATGTAATGGATGTGGTGCATGTGTGGAAGTTTGTCCTGCATATGGTTATAACGAATTTGATGAAAAATTGGATGCACGAAAGGCTATCTATATTTCGTTTACTCAAGCTGTCCCGATGGTTGCTCAAGTAGATATAGATCGCTGTATTCGATGCGGTCTCTGTGAAGAGGCATGCGATTTGGATGCACTTGATTTCGATCAAAAAGATGAAATTATGAATCTAACGGTCGGCTCCATCATCGTGGCAACTGGGTGGGATGAATACGAGCCTGAAACTGGATATTTGGGTTTTAATAAATATCCTAACGTGTTAACTCAAATGAAACTCGAACGGATGCTCGCTCCTAACGGACCAACTGTGGGACACTTAGTTCGCCCTTCGGATGGAAAACGTCCGAAAAAGATACTTTTCATTCAGTGTGTCGGTTCCCGAGATCTCAATAAAAAAACCTATTGTAGCTCTGGAGTGTGTTGTATGGTCACTATTAAAAACTCGAAACTAATCAAACAACATTACCCCGATACGGAAATCGATGTTGCTTATATAGATATTCGAGCAGCTGGAAAAGACTATGAAGAGTATTTTACAGCATCGAGAACGGAAGGAGTTCGATATATTCGCACTAACATTTCACAAATTGAAGAGGATCCAGAAACACATAATCTTAAAGTTATTATGCAGAATACTCTCGACTCGGCTGAAGGATTGCGAGAAGAAGAGTATGAGTTAGTTGTCCTTTCATGTGCAATGGTTCCCTCTGAAGGTACTGAAGAGCTTGCGAATATCTTAAAATTGGAGACAAGCCAAGATGGATTTTTCAAAGAATTTCATTCACGCCTAAATCCTATTGATACTAAAATACCGGGAGTAGTTCTTGCGGGGGCTGCTCAAGGTCCAAAGGCAATTAACGATTCAATTTCTCAAGGTCGAGCAGCCGCCTCCTCTTTAGCTCGTCTAATGTCAAAAGACACGTACGATATAAAACTAATACGAGCAAAAGTCAATAAAGAAAAATGCGCAGAATGCGGCTTATGTGAACTGAACTGCCCCTATACCGCAATTACATTAAAGAAAGGTGGAGCGCAAGTAAATGAAGTACTATGTCGAGGCTGTGGATCATGCTTAGCTCAATGTCCATCCGAAGCGATCACTTTACGATATTATGAAGAAGAACAATACGAAAAACAAATTGATGCAATTTTGGAGGAAATTTAAAGAGGTAAGGTATATGACAGAAAAAGAAGATCTTAAAATCTTGGGTTTTATGTGTTGGAAATGAGGTTACGCTGCTGGAGATATGGCTGGAACAATACGAGCTCAGTACCCGACCACATTAAGACCAATCCGAATTAATTGTACTGGCAGAGTTACTCCCAGTTTAATTTTACGTGCTATTGGAAAAGGTGCTGATGGCATTGCTATTGCGGGATGATATCCTGGAGAATGCGATTATGAAACGGGAAATTATATTGCTGAGCGAAATACAAAATATGTTAGAGAGATTCTCAAAACAACGGGAATTTCTCCAGACAGAGTCCAGATGTTTCATTGCTCCGCCGCGGAAGGTCAAAGATTCCAACGAGAAATTACTCGAATTTCGAACATTATCGAAAAATTAGGCAGCAACCCTCTGAAAGAGTCTTTATCTGAAGAAAAGAAAAAGGGTAAGGATTCTTAAAGAGAAAAAGAAATAAACCGAAATGGATGAAGTTTGTGAATAAATTCTAGTCACAAAATGACAAACCCTTGCGAGGTCTTTTCGGATTCCCTATTTTTTTCATTATTTTTATATTTTAAAAATTTTAAATTACTCTCTTAATTCTAAGAATTAAGCTGTTGAAAAAGTTATAACAATTTAGTTTTGATTTTATTATGGGCTTATTTAGTAAGGATCCACGAGAAGAAGCGGAAAAAGGCATACGAAAAGGTAAATTATATTTAAAAGCGGACAAATTCAAGAAAGCGGGAAAATATTTTACCAGCGCTGCGGAAAATTATTATGAGTTACATGAATTTGAGGTTGCAAAAGAGGCATACTATAAAGCGGCGAAAGCTTTTTTGAACAATGAAAGATATGATGATGTTATTGAATCACTCAGAAAAGGCGGAGATGCATGTCTATTTCTTGATAAATATAAAGAGGCAAATGAATTCTTTAAGAATGCTTTGAAATATGTAGCCCATCTGAGAAAAGATGAGGATAGATTTTTTCATTATGTTCTCTTCTCTTCTCTGTCTTATTTCTGCCTATTTATTAAAGGAAAACAAGATGTAGGGCTAACAATGATTAAGCAAGTAAAAAATAAGGTAAATGCAGAATATTTTAACGAAAATCCCCTTATCCTTTTAGTTAAAAACTTGACCATCGCGATACGTGATAAAAATAAAAAATATCTCGATAAAGTAGAACAGAATTTTGAGAAATATAAATTTAGGAATGCAGAAGAGAAATTAATAAAAGAAGTTTTAGTTGTCGCTAAAGCTCATGTGACTCTTAAAACTAAATTAATGCTCGATAAGGATGAATACACCACAAACGATGAAATTAAGTTGAACTTAATGATTGATACGACTCCTTTACTGGCTATTTCGGATTATGAATTCCATAATTATGAGATAGAAAAGATCGAAATTTCAAATATTGGAGTGTCCGTCTCTGATAATTTTACCACGGGTAAAAAGCCAGAAATGCCGCAGACCATTAAATCGGGAGAGAAAGAAGAATTTGAGTTTATTGTTAATCCACACTTTCAGATTGACACCCCTTTTATTGGACCCTTGTTATTAACTTGCGAAATTGATGAGAAGTTTATTTTCTTTCTAAAAACGAAGACCATTCACCCGAAATTAATTTCTCCCCCTCCTTCTTTGGATATCTCGATGGATACTCTTAAAACTCCGTTAGTCGGGAAAACCTTTCCATTAGAATTCACCATAGAAAATAACAGCCAAGGAGATGCTCTGAATGTGGAAATGAATGTGGAATTCCCAGAAGAATTACGGATTATGCGCGGCACTACCAAAAAACAAATTTATTCCCTTCCTTCAAACGATGAAATGGTCTGGCAGCTCAATATACGCCCAATTGATTCGGGAGATTATGAAATTAAATTAGATATTAAATTTGAGGACCCTGATCAAAATATTATCGAATATACAGAGATTTTTCCGTTTTCGCTCAATCTATGACCCTCCTTCTTATTCTCATATTTCTTTATTTTAAAGAATGCTTTTAGATTATAATCTCAATTTATTTATTTTCGCTCAGATAATTAATCAAAAGATAACACTTAGAAAAAAAGAGAGAGAATAATATGACCTTATCTATTGAGTCAAAATGGGAATTAAATAATGGAGTAGATATGCCAATTTTTGGATTGGGAACATGGTTGCTTACCGGAAAAGAAGTGCAAGATTCCGTAAAGTGGGCTTTAGATGCGGGATATCGATTGATCGATACCGCCACAATCTACGGAAATGAACGGCAAATCGGAAAAGCGCTGAAGGAATATGGAATTCCCAGAGAAGATATTTTCATTACCACGAAAGTCTGGAATTCTGACCAAGGATATAATTCCACCCTCAAGGCGTTTGAATCAAGTCTTCGAAAATTACAAACTGATTATATAGATCTTTATTTAATCCACTGGCCCGTGTCAAAACGATTAGATACTTGGAAGGCGTTAGAAAAACTCTACGAAGAGGGTAAAACTCGGGCAATAGGCGTGAGCAATTTCACGATTAGACACTTGCAAGAATTATTTAAAGAAAGTGAAACAGTTCCGGCGATAAATCAATTTGAATTTTCCCCTTTTCTCTATAATAAAGATCTTTTAGAATTTTGCGCTGATAATCAGATTCAATTAGAAGCCTATAGTCCATTGGCACGAGGTCGAAAATTTGATAATCCCATTCTGCAGTCTATTGCCAAAAAATATGATAAATATCCTGCTCAGATCATGTTACGGTGGGGCCTGCAGCATAATATTATCGAAATTCCTAAATCTAGTAATAGATCGCATATTAAGGAAAATGCCGAAATTTTCGATTTCGAGTTAACCGCTGAAGATATGAGACAATTAGATGATTTGAATGAGGATTTTAGTGTTGTGGATGATGATCCAAATTCATATGAATAGAATTTAAAATCAACAAGTTTTTTCGATAAAATTTTAAATATCATTTATTTCTTTATTTATACCTTGTTAAACATTAGAAAAAGATGATTATAGTTTAATAAAAAAAAGAGATTTCAGATTATTATGAAATTAACAGTTAAAAAAATCGATTTTGAGACTGGAAATCAAAAGGATGTTGTTCTAAATTCAAAGGACGCCGAAAAATTAGGTCAAAAAGCGGGAGAGCGGATTATTGTAAAAAATAAGGAGACTAAATCAATAGATAAGAAATATTGGGTAGGAATTGTCAGAATTGATTATTCTGGTAATCTTATTTCTGAAGGAGAGATCGGAATTTTTTCTGATACTTTACGTTCTATAGCAAATACCGATTTTATTGAAAATGTCTCAGTTAAAGCTGCAGATCCCCCAAATTCGTTTAAATTTATTCAAAAGAAAATTAAAGGAAATGTTTTAAGTGCCGAGGAGATTAATAGTATTGTTGACGATGCAGTTTTAGGTCATTTATCAAATATTGATCTTGCAGCTTTTATCACGGGAGTTGAAATTAATGGCTTAAATAATAGTGAGATGACTTCTCTTACGATGGCGGAAACAAAAACCGGAGAAGTTTTTGATTTTGGATACGATGTCTATGATAAGCACAGCACATATATTGAAGCATCTTCAATATAGCTGAAGGGCGGAGTGCCTGGAAATAAGGTCTCACTTATCATAGTACCAATCGTAGCGGCGGCGGGATTAACAATCCCGAAGACATCAACCCGTGCGATAACGTCACCTTCAGGTACGGCAGATTCCATGGAAGTTCTTGCCCCCGTTGCCTTTAAATCTGAAGAAATAAAAAAATTAGTTTCTGAGGTAAAAGCTTGTATTGTATGGGGTGGAGCGTTGGATATTAGTCCTGCAGATAATGTTTTAATTGGCGTAGAACGACCGCTTCATATGGATCCGGTGGGTTTGATGATTCCTTCTATCCTTTGTAAGAAGAAAAGTATGGGTGTAAAGAAATTAGTTCTTGATATACCTGTAGGAGAGGGTACAAAATTTCCTACTCCTGAGGAAGGGAAAAAGTTTGCTTTATTATTCAAAGAAATTGCCCGTAGTGTTGGTGTTGAGGCAGAATGTGCATCTACATTAGCTCATCAACCAATTGGTCACTGTGTTGGACCTGCAATTGAGGCAAAGGAGGCTTTAAAATTGTTAATGGATTATTCTGTAGGTCCTAATTCGCTTATTGAAAAATCGACTGGATTAGCGGGTATACTTTTAGAAATGGGAGGAAAAGCCCAGAAGGGATCTGGCCAAGCCCTTGCGAAAGAAATCTTAAAATCCGGAAAAGCATACGAGAAAATGAAAGAAATTATTGAGGCTCAAGGCGGGGATCCAGCAATTACGCCAGAAGATATAGAATTAGGTCCTCATAAAAAGGATTTTTTCTCTTCAAAATCGGGTTACATTACCGAGGTAGATAATGCCATTATTAATGATATTGCAAAGACGCTTGGTTGTCCCTTTTCTAAACCATCGGGGGTTGAACTCTATGAAAAACAAGGATCTAAAGTAGAAGAGGGAGATAAAATCTTCACAATGTATTCGGAAAGTGAAGCTAAATTGAAAAAGGCGGAAAAGATTTATAATGCTACGGGAGGCCCTATTATTTTAGGCGGAATGCTAATAGAGCAGATATAAACATCTTTACCGAATGGGAAAAAATCTTGGAAACAATAGATACCCCACGTTTTGTGATACATAACTCCTTCCCAGCTGTCAAAATCAGAAAGCCCTTTATTGAATGAGCACAGGAATATGACATTGCTATTTATTGCCGATGGTTAAAGGGTCAACTCTCAGAGGCTCAATTTGATATTGCCAAACGAATGAAACTTCAATATGGAAAACTATTGTCTGGTGGTGAAATTCAAGAGCAAGACAATTCAGATTTCCCTCCCTAAGCCGTTCTCTATAGATTTAGGAAATTATTAGAACAGCCCACCCATTCTAAGAGAACTTGATTCAACGCAGTATGTTAATAAAGCCGTAATTTTTGACTATGATGGAACATTAAGGACCACCAAAACGGGAAATAAATATCCGTTGACTCCCGATGATATCCAAATCTTACCCAACAAGAAATCCACGCTTCAAGAGTATCAAAATATGGGAAATACGTTGCTGAGGGTTTCAATATATTCCGAATGAAGACTTTTTTAGACCTAAATTTTTAGCATATTAAAATTTAACCTTTTTATAAATTAAAATGTAAAACTAAAAAAATTACGCCTTTTAAAGTAAAATAATGAAGCATTCTCCGGAGAAAATTTTGGAAGAATATACCAACGAGATAATCACCAAAAAGTTCGCATTATCTCAACTTATATCACTTATTGAGAACAGCGGGAGTAATGATATTAGAGTTCAATCCCTAAACGTTATAAAAAAGATAAAGAGCAAAGAAACAAATATTTTTAAAATTTTGGAAAATCTTCTCCTCTCTGACGCAGAGAAAACAGTAAGAGCAACTGCTGCCCGGGTTCTAATATCAACATTTAAGGAGGATGCCATCTATCCATTAAAATATGCTTTCTCTCATGAAACTTCTTTAGACACCTTAATTGCTATTATAAATTCAATAGGTTCAATCCCTCATATTAATGCTAAACACTTTTTAATTAATGAACTGGAAAAAATCGAATTAAAAGCGTTTAAACAAGACGTTGAAGAAATCTCGAAAAAAAAACCCCTAGTAGAAAGGGAATCCAGATATCTGGCTGATATTCTAATTAATTATTATGTTCTAAAAGACTTAAAAGCAAGGTTCGAAAATATCTCTTATACCCTTATCAATTGTAAAGTAACTAATCTAATCTTATCAAATGTGAATAATCACGTATTTTCTTGGAATATACTAAAATCTTTTCCCCTATCTATTAAAAATCTTAAAGGTTTGAAGAAATTGGACTTGAAATTAAATAAAATTTCTCGAGTTCCTGATGCACTTAGTTATCTTAAAGCCTTGACCTTTTTAGATATGAGTTCTAATGACATTCGTACTATTTCTGCATCACTCAAAAAACTCGTGAATTTAGAAGAATTCAGTCTTCGGAGAAATAAACTGAGAGAATTACCTGAATCTGTGGGAGATCTTAAATCATTAAAAAGACTCGACTTGAGGGCAAATAAAATAAAGGTCCTTCCACATTCATTCATAAATCTAAAAACTCTCGAAATATTGGATCTAAAGGGAAATAAATTACGAAATTTTCCTCAAGTGATTACTAAATTAAAAAAACTGAAAGTATTAGAATTGGGTAAAAATTCTATTCGTGAACTACCCACTAATGTTGGAACTATGCCAAATTTAGAAGTTTTAGGATTAGAAGGCAATCAGATTTCAGAGGTCTCCGATTGGATTGGAAAGCTTATCAATCTTAGGAAATTAAATCTTTCTAATAATAATATTGCTCATATTCCCGACATTTTCGAAGATCTTGAAAATTTGGAAGAACTATCCCTTTGGAACAATAACTTAAATGACCTTCCCCTTTCTGTCACTTCATTACATTCACTTAAAAAATTAAATTTAAACTGGAATAGCTTTTCCTCTTTTCCAAAATCACTTGAAAGCTTAGAATCTCTGGAAATTGTGAGGCTCTGGGGGAATGCTATAAAAAGATTACCTAATTCTGTGGCTAACATGCCCTCGTTAAGAATTTTAGATCTAAACTTCAATAAATTGGAGAAAATTCCAAATGCCTTAAGGAATAAGAAGAATTTAACTATATATCAATAAGAGGGAGATAAATAAATGAATATTACACCGAAAAAAATATTTGAGGATTATTTAAGTGATGCTCTGCCATTGAGTGAAGCAATTGACCGTCTCATTTTTTTCGTGCAAGAAAGTATAAGTATTAAAAAACGAATAAAGAGTATCAATCTCTTAGCAGAAATTGGCTTGAACGATGAAAGAGTTTATAATGTTTTGGAAAATGTTCTAATTTCCGATGCAAATGAACTCGTGAGAAACAGCGCGATCAACGCCCTTTTCCAGTTATTTCCGGATGAATCGAGTTATCGACCGTTCAAATTTGCTCTCCTTAATGAAGATTCATTAAAAATTAAACAAAACGTCTATAAGAAACTCATCTCCATTTTAAATAATTTAACAGGCCAACCGAATGAAAGGGATTTTCTTTTAGAAGAACTTTCCCAGATGGAAGTTCAAGACTTTAGAGTGAAGTTTTTGGAGTTAAAAAAGACTGGTCAGTTAAGTCAAATGGCCAAATCCAAATTAAAAGATATTCTTATCAATTATCTATCTTATCTTTATCTGAAAAAGTCTTTCTGGAGGATTAAAATAACCGTTGATGATTTGTCTATCACAGAATTAAGATTTATTTTTAAGGGGCTTGAAGGATTTCCACGTCCTATCAAGAATTTAAGTGATTTAAATATACTCGTCTTAAGATATAATCAATTGAGGAATATCCCTGAATGGATTTCCTCTTTATCTAAATTGGAAACACTTAATCTGAATGTGAATAATATTAAAAACATTCCCGAATCAATCGGTTCTCTTAAGAATCTAAAGAAGTTAGAGATGTGGAAAAATGCATTAATAGAACTTCCGGAAACAATAGGCAACTTGTCAAATTTGGAAATCCTAAAATTACGTATTAATAAAATTAAAGATCTCCCCTCCAGCATCGGCAATTTATCTTCGCTTTTAAAATTAGATTGTCATGATAATAACTTGAAGAAACTCCCTTCGAGTATAGGAAGATTAGAAAATTTGAATCATTTGGATTTAAGTTGGAATTATATCTCCCAATTACCATCTAGTATGGGAAATCTTGTCAAGCTCGAAGACCTTAGGCTGGAAAAAAATGAACTGGTCACCCTTCCCTCCAATCTTGGAGGATTGAAATCTTTAGAAATACTGAACTTACGTGAGAATCAGCTTAAAGAAATCCCCTCCTCTGTCGGGGAAATAACAAACCTCCGCATTTTAAATCTCTCCAATAATTCCCTAAAAATGTTGCCAGAATCTTTAAGTCGTTTAATTAACTTGGAGCACCTTCATTTAGGTAGAAATGATGAGATTAAGATCCCTCAAAAAATTAAGAAAATGCAAAATGAGGGTTTGAAAATAATAATTTAACGATGATGTTACTGGATTTCATATAGACGTTTTATCTCATTGACTGTGGTGATATCTTTGGGATGCTTTTCGGGTCTGAATCGCTGAAAAACAGGAAAACGCATAGAAAAACCTAATGATGAGAACTTTTCGCTTTTTGTGATTTCATCTCCAATAATTTCGATAACCACATTTGGAGAAAGCCATATATCAGGCTCATCATTGCAAATCACATTGCCGGGTTTCCCTTTTAAAGTAAGATCTTCCATCTTTTTTGTTAAAGTGTCCATAATCTCGTCAGTCCACCCCGAAGCTATTCGAGTAAATGCCTTGAAAACATCCTCGTCTGGATCGTATACTGCACCGATATAAGTCCCATACACCCCTGTTCTTCTTCCTTTTCCGTAAAAAGCTCCAACTAATACTACATCAATGGTGTCTTTTAGTTTTCCACCTTCTAATCCCTTTAATTTGATCCATAAAAAGCCCCGATTCCCTGCCTGGTATACCGAATTTTCTTGGATAGATTTCGCAATTATTCCCTCATTCCCTTTGTCCCGTGCTTCTTCAAAAAATTCCAACAATTCATTGGTTGTATGAATCTTAGCTGATTTTACCAATTGTAAATCTTCCTCTTCATTGATAATTCGTTCTAATTCTGCTCTTCTCTCTGGTAAAACCCTGTTAAGATATGATTCCTCTTCCAACTTCAATAGATCGAAAAGAAAAAGACAAACTGGGACTTCCTTGACCATTTCTTCTACATCATACTTTCTTCTGCGTTTACTCAATACTTGAAAGGGAAGCATTTTTTCATAAAGTTTATCCATAGCTACAACTTCACCCTCAATAATGACATTTTCTGCTTGGACATTTTTTCTAATGCTTTCGCAAACATCTGGGTATTGGTCGGAGATTTCCAATAATCTTCGGGAGAAAAGTTTAATTTTATCCCCTATTTTATGGATTTGCAATCTTTCGCCATCAAGCTTATATTCCGCAACAAAGGGTTCCCCCAATTTAGAACTAATATCTTCGTATGGGACTCGCGATGCTAACATCATACGAGTTGGAATGCCGTAAGAGATTTTAATCTTTTTTACTTGTTTTATCCCTTGTTGGGCTAAAATCATAACCACATCTCCTAGATCTGGGTGGACATTGTATGCCCCTTCGATGATATCCCGATTCTCTTTTGAGCCAGTGAATCCCAGCGCTAATCCATCAATAATGGTCTGGGTGGATGCTCCTACCCGTAAGGTTGATGTAATAATTCTTAAAAGATATTTTGTTTCCAAGGGGGATATTTTTTCGATTAATCCCCGGAGAATTCCTAATTTCGTGTTATGGGATCCTTCCCCTTCTGTTTGAGCAATTTTTTTAAGTTCAGAGTAAAGATCTTGAATTTCTATGGATGGTTTTTTTTGTGAATTTATCCCAAAATCGGAAAGAGATTTCTGTTTTTTCTTTTTCTTAAGGATAAACTCTGCCGTTTTTCCAATATCTCCTTCTTTAATCAATATATTTTTTATTTTGTCATTGCTAATACCGGAAAGAATCGAAAGTGCCTCAATTATCATCTTTTCAGCAATTCCCATCTTCGGAAATTGTTTAATATTTGACACCAGATGACCTTGGAGCAGATACATAATTTCTTTTAAATCAGATTGTTCCCTTCCTTCTTTTTTTAATTTACTGAAAAATTCCGCCAAAATATCTGTCATTTCCAATCGCTTGGAAGTTGCCTCCAAGGACGAGAATAAATTAGCTAATTTTACAAATTTCATGAATGAATACCGTATAAGGAATATTTTGGTTGGTAATCAATAATAATATTAATGCTTTTATCTTTTTAAACTAATATCAAATTCATTATAATTCGGCAAGGAAAATCTCCTTTTTAATGTGCTTAACACTTACTTAACCTTATTACTTTCAATTCGATAACCTAAATTTCCCTTTTAAGAGGTTTTTTTCATTAGATGAAGGCCCTACATAAAGATTATAGGTAATTGGTTCAATAACCCATTTTTTGTTATACGGATCAAAAACAGATAAATCTTCTTTCTTAATTGTCAAGAGAACTGTTTTTTTCTCTTTGGGATCGAGTTTAACGTTTTTAAATGACTTTAATTCTCTAACTGGGCGATCATACGTAGAATCTTGATATCCTATATAAACTTGAACTATTTCTTCCCCTCTGTAATCCCCTTCATTTAGTATATCAACGCTAAATCTAATTTCATCCGCATTTAGATTCTGCTGATCTATTTGGAGGTTTTTATATGAATAGGTATTATAACTTAAACCAAATCCAAAATGAAACGCTGGAGAGATGCCCTTTTTATCCAATAGTTTATATCCATGATAGTATCCATACGTTATTTCCTCGGCAGTTTTATCAAAATAGGGTAAATGCATCTCATCTGTAGGAACTACGAACGGTAATTTTCCCCGGGGATTAACTTCTCCAAAAATCACTTCACCTATTGCTGTCCCCCCTTCCATGCCCGGATACCACACCATTAAAATTGCTGCAACTTGATCTTTCCAATTTTCAACGATTACCGCACTCCCACTTTCAATTAGTACAATACAGTTTGAATTTACACTCCCTATAGATTTTATTAAATTTTCATCTTCTTTCCTTAACCTAATTGAATCCCTATCCCCTCCTTTTAAAAAGAGATATTCTCCTTCGTCTTTATGGGTATATCCAGCCACAATAATTACCGTGTCAACATTTTCAGCAATATTTTTAGCATCATCTATATCTGAACCGTCATTATAGATAATATCCCCTTCCTCGGCTACAATTTTTTGAATCCCCTCTAAGGGGGTAACAATATAGGGCGGATCTACATAGCTACTTCCTTCATCTCCCACATTTGGAGTGTCCGCTAACTCACCAATCACAGCTATTTTTTGTGGTACATCTCTCTGAAGAGGTAATACATGATTCTCATTTTTCAATAGAACTATTGACCTTCGCGCGGATTTAAGAGCAATTTGTGTATGGGCTTCGCATGCAATTTTATCTTTAACATATATATTCTTATCTGTGACTCGTTTATTCAATAATAATTGTTGTCGCAAAATTCTTAACAGAGAATCATCAATTTGTTTCATTGAAATCCCATCCTTATGCAATAAGTTGCGAAGCTTTTTCTCCTTCATTCTCCATTTGAACGGCATTTCTATATCGACCCCCGCATTAACCGCCTTTTTTCCATCCCGGATCCCGTAAATAAAATCAGTTATAACAAATCCCTGAAACTTCCAATCATTTTTTAAAATATCTGTCAAGAGATGATGGTTATGGCCGCAATATTTTCCATTCACCTTATTATAAGCATTCATAACAGACGCAACTCCCGCATCTACACATTTTTTAAAATGCGGTAAATATACTTCCCGTAATGTTCTTTCATCAACTTTTACATTTACTTTAAATCTGCTATTCTCAATACTGTTACATGCATAATGTTTTGCACATGCCATTAAATGGTTCTGTACGCCCATCGTAAGTGCACCCCCCATATTTCCCAATAAATATGGGTCCTCTCCGTAAGTTTCTTGTGCCCTTCCCCAAGCTGGATGACGAAGTAAATTAATGCATACACCTCCATAAAAATTCGCACCTTGCGCTCTTCCCTCTATTCCAATAATGTCACCGATTTTCTCTTCTAATTCTGGATCCCATGAGGCTCCTCTTGCCATGCTGACTGGAAAACATGTAGAATGCCCCATGACAACACCTCTTGGGCCATCGGTAAATTTAACTCCTTCTATACCAAGCCTTTTATTAACACCAGCGGGTATTGGTTTCCAATTGTATTGTATTGCCATTCTTAACCCTTTTAGAGAGATCATTCTCCAATCTCCTGCCATAGATTGTAATTTCTCTTCCAAAGTCATCTGATCAATAATCGCTTTCGCTTTTTTATCAATCTTTTCTGATTCCAATTCTTTAAGTTCTTTCCAATTGGCTTTATTAGAATCCTCTGTCATTTTTAATTTTCACACGCCAAATATTTACCACTAAAGTGCGAGAAAGCCCCGACCTTTAGGGCGGGAATGAATCGCACATACATTTATAAACGATTGATCCTATAAAATTATTGATGGACGATAACCAAGATCATCGTGTAACCGTAAGGACTACGGGGTTAGCGTTTGGAGCATCTGTAAGACTTGTGCACTTAGGCAAGCAGTTTGCAATGAATTACGAATCCCTCCCTCTTTAGGGCGTGGTAGTTCAAAAATTATTTATTAGGTATCTTTCAGAAAATATAAATATTCTCTTGGCTTTAGGATCTCCTTTTTGCGTAACGACATACTTGTATTCTTAATTAAATTTGTTTTCGGCATGCTTGGAGTTAAAAGGAAAAAAAGATAAAAATAAAGAATTTTATAATAACTTAGTTAGCTTTTTGTATTTGTCTTGAATGTTTGACTTAACTTTCGGATCAATACCGCTAAAAGAATTGCCCGAAAACTTCAATTTGTTGCTCCCTTTAATGGAAAATTGGCAAACGGGTCCATCCATCATTTCAATGGAATAACTTCCATCGGGTTTTTTACTTACCCAAATATCGTCAAAGTAGTCCAACACCGCACGTATTAAGAAGGCAATTCTTGCATCTGCCCCGATATTTCTTGCAGGTTTTACTTCCACTTCCAATTTTTGCTTTTCTTTTAGTTTTTCCTCAGTTGGAAGAGGTTCGTTAGATTCATATTCAGAAGCGAATTCTAAATCACTAGCTTTTTTAGGTTTCTTTTCTTTTCCTTCCGAACTTGCCGTTTTTGGCTCTGCCACTTTTGGTTTTGGCTTCGGTTTAGCTTTAGGTTCTGGGGCTTTTGGTTTCGCAACTTTTTTTTCTTTTTTGGGAGCTGGTTTCGCTTTTGGCTTCGGTTTAGCTTTAAGTTCTGGGGCTTTTGGTTTTGCAACTTTTTTTTCTTTTTTAGGAGCTGGTTTCGCTTTTGGCTCTTCAGCTTTTGGCTTTTCTTTTGGTTTAGCAATACCGGGTTCTGAGGCACCAAAGGTAACTAAATGTCCGTCCCCTTCTGTAAAATCTTTATTTAGGACTTTTTGCAATTGGTCATTTAACTCATCGGTCTCTGGAACTCTTCCTACTTTCCTTGAATCAATCTCTTTTATTTCTTTAATCTCTCGACCAATTATACTTTTACCAACTTTATATCCATGCCCTTTAAGAGATTGCGCTTGTCTTAAAGCAGTTCTTCGCTGTACCAGCCCTTGTCGCTTTCCGTGCCATAAAAATAAGGACATAGTAGACTCGTCCAAAATTATAATGGACCGATCTGGTTCTAAGTTATCCTTATCCCACGATATAGGCTTACTAACTCCTCCATCTAAAACATCGAACATTAACGCATAGTCGGTCATCGTAATTCTCTTCACTTATTTGTAATTAAAATGCTTAAATTCTGTTATAAATTAATTTATTCTTAGATAATATTTTGTTTTTAAATAATTTAAAAATTCACATATTTAAATTATTTTTTGAATAAAAAATAGTTTACTTTCATTTAAATCTATTCCATTGATTTAAAGATTCATATTTATGGATATCAAAAAAATAAAAATAAATATTTTCGAAAATTTCATAATCTTTAGATGACTAAAAAAGATAATAAGAATTAGAAGATAGATACTGAGATATAGAAAATGACCGAGAAAAAACTGAAATTAACTATACCAAAGGGAAGTTTAAAAAAGGATGTCGTCAATTTTTTCGAACGGGCTGGTTTGAGATTCAAATTCTCATCCAGTAGAGATTATCGACCTTCTGTGAATGATGATGATTTAGAAGTAAAATTACTGCGACCCCAAGAAATTCCCAATTATTTGATTGGAGAAGATGAATTTGATTTAGGAATCTCGGGAATTGATTGGGTAAAAGAGACAAATGCGGATGTGGAAGTTATCTTAGATTTAGAGATCGGGGCCGTTCGAATTGTGTTTTGTGTGCCCGATACATGGAATGACATCGATTCAATGGATGAGTTACTCAAGGAGTATAATCAAAAAAATGAAGTATTAAGATTGTCCACAGAATATTTAACTCTTTCCTTAGATTACATTCAAGAGAATGAGACATACCAAGAATTATACGGTGAAAAGGCTCCTTTAGTCATAACGCCTTGGAGAACTTGGGGGGAAAATGAGAAGGTAAAAATCTTTTTATCATTTGGAGCGACCGAAGCGAAACCGCCGGAGGAAGTGGACGCGATCATCGATAACACGCAAACCGGCTCAACGATTCGGGCAAATAATCTCAAGATTGTGGATGTGATAGATCATTCTACTGCGGTTTTGATCGCTAATAAGAACGCCTTAAAGGATGATTGGAAACGTGAAAAGATTAAAGATCTAAAAGTCCTCTTGTTAGGAGTAATTGAAGCATCAAAAAAACTTCACATCTTCATGAACGTAAAAAAAGAAAATCTCCCGAAAATCCTCAATGAATTACCTGCACTAAAACGACCAACCATCTCTGAACTAGCTGGTGACTCCGATGGCTGGCTAGCTGTAAATACAATCATCAAGAAAAGCGAATTTATCAATCTCATCCCTTTTCTTAGGAAATATGCCCAAGGATTAGTCGTACATGAACCTCGTCAAATTATTCCCCTTAAGCTAATGAATGAGGACTAAACCATCATATTTATGGATTCAAAAATGAATATAATAAGAAAAATTGCATCTACCGAATTAACAGAACAATCTATCTCCCATCTTATCCCACGGAGCAGTTTACAACTGGAAGATATTAAGCAAGATGTGCTTAACATCATCGGGAATGTGAAGAAACACGGAGATTCAGCACTCGTACAGTTCGCCAAAAAATTTGATAACGTTGAGTTGAACAAATCTGAGATTCAAGTTCCTGAGGAGGAGATCAACGATGCCGTTGAACACGTGGATAAGGAGTTGCTAGAAGCCCTAAAACATGCAAAAAAAAATCTTATTAAATTCCATAAAGCCCAATTAAAAGAAGAATGGCAAATTCACATAGAAGAGGGGGTGAATGCTGGACAGATATATCGTCCTTTAGAATCTGCGGGACTTTACGTACCGGGTGGAAGGGCGATCTATCCCAGTACGGTTTTAATGGCTGCCACCCCTGCGTATGTGGCGGGAGTAGAAAATTTGGTTATCTGTTCGCCACCCCAAGAAAATAAATCAATCCCTCCCGAAATTTTGGTTGCGGCCAAATTATTCGAGATCGATAAGGTCTATAAATGTGGAGGCGCTCAAGCAATCGCTGCAATGGCATATGGGACGGATATTATCCCGAAGGTGGATAAAATCATCGGCCCAGGTAATAAATGGGTAAATGCAGCAAAACAGCTACTTTCAAATATTGTTGCAATTGATATCCCCGCTGGACCATCAGAAATTTTAATCCTCGCAGATCAATCTGCACCCCATGAATATGTTATGGTGGATTTTTTATCCCAAATAGAACACGACCCCGATAATATCGGTGTTATCGCCACTACCTCGGATGAGTTACTTAAATTTATAGAGAATAACTTAGAAACTTATGTTAGGGAATCGGAAAGGCAAGAGATAATCAAAAAAGCATTAGACAACTCTCTTTTAATTAAAGCAAAAGGCCACAAAGAACTCATTAGAGTTGCAAATCTCATTGCATCAGAACATCTGGAATTAATGATGGAACAGCCCAGAGAAGTATTGAAATTGATAAACAATGCAGGGGCAATTTTTCTTGGTTCCTTTTCGCCTGTTTCTCTGGGAGACTATTCTGCTGGAACAAATCATATCTTACCAACTGGAGGAAATGCGAGGCGATATTCTGGATTAAATACCTCTGAATTCATGAAAACTATTGATGTACTCGAATGTACAAAAGACGGCCTGAAAACGTTAAAAAAATCCGCGACCAAATTGGCTGCCTTTGAAAAGTTATTTGCTCATAAAAAGGCTATAGACGAGCGATTGAAATAAAAATTAATAAATAAGGAAAGATAACATTTTACTGAATCCAACTTTATAAACAAGCATAATTCACATTTACGAAAAATTAAATTTTTTGAAAAATAATAAAAGCATATCTAACATCAATAATTTGGACAATAAATATGAATGTTAATCAATTAAAAAGGGAAATTCTTAAAAAATTCTCTCCTTATGAACCAGGCGAACAACCGCAAGGAGAAGGATGGGTTAAACTAAATACGAATGAAAATCCTTATCCGCCAGTCCCTGAGGTATTGGAAGAAATTAAAGGGGCGGTGAACGAACGGTTAAGAAAATATCCAGATCCGACCGCTTTTGAAGTCAGAAAAGAACTTCTAAATCGATTCTTGAGTGACAAAAGTACCTTAACTAATAGGAATACAGTTTTTATTGGAAACGGATCAGATGAGAATCTCGATATAATTTGTAAAACATTTATTGATCCTGGTGATGAAGTTGTGTTTTTCAAACCATCTTATGGTATGTATAAAGTGCTCGCTTCACTTTATGGTGCAAAAATCACCGAACTCGATCTTACAGAGGATTTTTCAATGCCCGAAGAAGCCTATTCAGCGGAAGGTAAATTGTTTTTTATATGCTCACCCAACAATCCTAACGGAAAGTCATTTGAAAATGAAGCCATTTTGAAGATTTGTGAGAGTTTCCCAGGGATTGTTGTAGTGGATGAAGCCTACGGGGATTTCTCCGAAACGACAGCGTTGCCATTATTGAGAAGGGTTAAGAATCTTATTGTTTCACGTACCTTTTCCAAAAGCTTCTCTCTGGCTTCGCTACGTTTTGGATATGCTTTAGCAGATTCAGAGATAATAAAAGAACTAAATAAGGTGAAATTACCCTATAATGTTAGTCATTTAACGCAAGTTGCCGCTTTAGCATGCATCAAGCATAAAGATAAGATGATGGAACAAAATAAGAAGATTATCGAAGAGAGGAATAGGTTAAGAGAAGAATTATCAAAATATGAAGGAATTGAAGTTCTGCCTTCGGATGCAAACTTTTTATTCGTTAAATTTGAGGAAAAATCAAAAACGCTCAAATTTGTATGGGATTTAAAGGACAAAAAAATTCTTGTCCGTCATTTTAGTAAATCCGGATTATATGAGTATATCAGGATCACGATCGGTACTCAAGAAGAGAATGATAAGTTCTTAGAAGTGTTTGATGAATTAGCAAGCCAATATCTTTAATTATCATTTATTTTTCTTAATTAGAAGCAAAATATATAATAAGGTTTTACAAAAAGTATATAATAATGTTCGACACAAATACACATATTAAATAATTTTGAAAGAGTGAAAAAAGTATTTCAAACTTATTTTCTAGGGAAAAGGAAAGCGTAGAATGTCCACACTGTAATTATAAAATTGTAAAACCGTATCCAAAAGATCAACTTTGTCCTAACTGTAAAAAGTTTATCCCTAATCTTTTTGATAAGGTAGCGAAAGAAGAAGAAAAGAAAAAGCCCAAACCGAAAGAATTTAAATCAACAAAAAGAAAAGCCTCTTCAAAATTAAGGGGAAAGGTAAAAGTTAAGAAAAAATCAAAGAAAGTAAATCTTGATCAGAAAAAGATTGAACTGAAAAAAGGGGAATATATAAAACTAGTCGGTATCACTTCAGTAAATAGAACACCCCTTTTTTGTAGTAATGAGGAATATGAATATTTACTGGAACTGACGAATAATTTGGATTTTATTGCTACCAGTATTTTGGAGGGGCAATTGGATAAAATGCTTTTAATATCTGAGGAAACTGGTGAAGAAGAGAAATGCCAGTTTTCTCTAAAAGATGACATTATCTATATTATGTATGGCCGTTTTCCGGATAAAAAGGGAAAGTGGTTTTTAGAGCAAATGCAAAAACATTACACTGAATTAGTTCATGGGAAAAAAGCAGAAGATCTGGAGAAAATAGAAAAACATGAAGTGGAAATGAAATTTAGAAGTATTACAAAATTTTTGCTGAAAGAATACCTGAAAATGCAAGAAGTTTTTTCAGACCAAGAAATTCCATATGTGGAAGACGAATTACGGGTAGATTATCTTGGACTATCCTCGAAATCAATTGGAGTAATCTCCTTGCTTTTGAATGAGGATTTGGCTGTTGATGTACCAGGCAATTTTAATAGTAAAGAAGAGGAAATGGAGATGAAAGAATCGGTGCTGACAGCTAAAATTGAAGCTATTGCAGCAAATACATTAGGTAATACATCCGCTGTTCCAAGATGGATTGCCGTTAAACTTGGCTTTCAGAATTATCGATTTTTGACTTTTAAAGAATATAAAAATAATTATTTCCTTTATTGCTTATCAGAAGGCAATTTACGGAAATTAAACACTCTTGAAGAAAAATTAAACCCTTATATTTCTCATGTGATTGATGAGCCTTTTTCTGGTAATCTTAAACCGTTCAATAGGCTAAAAAAATCCCTTAAAGAGTTCTTTAGTAAAAACCGAAAATTTTAACCTATACCGAAGTTACTTCTTTTGTTTGTTTTTCTTCATAAGCTGATGATATTTAGATTTCAGAGCAGAATATAATTTTTTTCCTTCTCTCTTAACTAACTTTTTATAATTAATGGGTCTCCCTTCTTTATATTTTCTCAATAGGTCCAGATTGTAGAATTCATTTTTTATTACATTTCCGCATTGTTCACATATGATGTTTGATTCCGATTCTTGGAGTAATTGTTCAATAAGCTGTTCGGGAATAATCTACTCACAATACAGGCATGAAAGAATTACGCTATTTTGTTCTGATGTTGATCTATCTTAATTCCACATCTTAATTAGAAAAAATTTAAACTCATTTATAAAGAAAACGAGGACCGCTTTTTTTTCAGTAAATAAAGGAAAATTTTTTTTGTCTATTTTTCTTTCTGCTATTTATTTAGTAGATTTAAAATTTAAATGGTGTTTGAATGATAAAATTACTTGAAGATGATCAAAATATTATAAAACTTACCAATGGTATTCTTACAGTTGAGTTTATTAAGACGGGAGGAAATTCTGGAACTTATAATCTTTCCTATTCTCAGGATTCTGCCATATTATGTGAAATCCGATCTGCATTCTGCGTAATTAATTATTATAACTCTCGAACGCAAGAAATAGAGCAATTTAATTCAAAGCTCTCCGAATACATTAGCGAAATTGAGGAGGATAAAGATAAGAAGCAAATAAAAGTAATATTAGAACCCAATAGCAATCATTTAATGTTTTCCTTCAAAATTAGACTCGTTTTACGGGAAGGTTCTGATTTTCTCTTAGTAAAAGTTATTGAAATTAAAGCTAGTACAGAAAACTCGACATCTATCCACAGTATCTCTCCATTCACCTTGAAAGATTCGAGATTACTGTTAAATGGAACTCAAAACCCTACAAACTTGAAAGAAATATCTTGGTTTAAAAACGGGTGGCAAAGTTGGTCTCCTTGTAAAACTATGTTTGGAAATCAAAAGGATAGAGAAGGCCCCCCAATTAAGTTACTTAGGAGCGTATTCGACAATCAAGATTACGGAATTGAAGGAAGATTTTATAGTGAATATTTGGGGGTTATTACTGATTTGGATTCGACCAATTCGTTGATTCTTGGATTTACAACCCTTAAAGACCAATTTTCTCGAATTATTCTCGATTATAAAAAAACTACTAAATTAAAATTATTGACAGCTATCAGTTGTATGGATGGTGTTTCCCTCCAAAAATCATCTATAAATTCTTCAGAAGAATTACTTATTGGATTCAAACCAGATAATCTTGGCTATTATGGATTAATAGATTATGCGAAAGAAGTGAAATCCAAAATACGACCAAATAGCATAGAAAAAATACCTGTGGGCTGGTGTAGTTGGTATTATTACTATCAAGATATAAACCAAGAAGAGATGCTTAAAAATCTCGAATTCTTTAAAAAGCATAAGAAAGAACTTCCCGTAAATTTTATCCAGTTGGATGACGGCTATCAAAAAACTATTGGAGATTATAATCGACTTAATAAAAAGTTTTCTAAAGGCTTACATTGGTTATTTAAAAAAATTAAATCCGCGGGCTTTAAAGGAGGAATATGGACAGCTCCTTTCTTTGCAAAAAAGAAATCACAATTATTTAAAAATCATAAAAATTGGTTTTTAGGCAGAACAGATAAAGATAAATTATTAAAGACAAATTTTAATTGGGGGAGATTTCAATATTCCCTCGATTTATCATCAGAGGAAGTTTTGGAATACCTTAAGGATCTGTTTCAAGATTTATCATACGGACTTAAAAAAGACTATTCCGAAGGGGAGAAACGAGTTATTGAGGATTTTAAGATAGATTTTCTTCATTCCGCTGTGAGAATTGAAAGTGATTATAAGAATAAAAATCTCACACGGGCTCAAATCCTCTATAATGGCGTAAAAGCCATAAGAGAGGGTATTACAGAAGATTCTTTCTTACTCGGGTGTGGGACTCCTTTGGGCCCTTGTGTTGGATTAGTTGACGCCATGAGAATTGGTCCCGATACTGCTCCTTATTGGAGATTTTTAGATAAATGGGGTCGCCGTTATGGGTTTGCCGCTCCATCTCTAAAGGCCGGTCTGCTAAATACAATTTATCGTTCGTTTATGCATAATTATTTTTGGATAAATGACCCTGATTGTTTGATGCTTCGAAGGGAAGATACAAAACTGAATGAAAATGAGATAGAATTACAGATGACAATCTTTGGATTATCGGGCGGACAGATTCTCATATCAGATGATATGGAATTATTAAGCAAGAGCGAAATTGAAGAAGCTAAACTATTGATCCCCCCGTATAATCCTGAAAGATATGATCCTATCCCTTCTGATATTCTCTATGCGAAGTATCCGAATATCTATATGCTTGAAACAAATTCCTCCATTGGAAAGAGATACCTTGTAGCACTAATAAATTGGGAAAGTAAATCGAGAGATAAACAATTTGCCTTTTCTCAAATTATACCGAATATGCCAATTGATGAGGAAAAGTTTTTAATTTATGATTTCTGGAATAGAAAATTTATGGGAAAATATAATAAGGAGGAGGTTATAGAAATTCCAGAATTAGACCCTCATTCTTGTCGATACCTTACAATTATTCCCATTCCGACCAAAACAATTGATAAACCATACCTATTATCAACTGACTTGCATATCACCCAAGGATGTACTGATATTGAGGAATTTGAATATTTGGAAGGAAAAGATCAAATAAATATTGAATTTGAATTGATTGGAAAGCGCTCCGGCTCTTTTTATTTGAAACTACCTAAGGGAAAAGAAATTGCAGACTATGAATTTATCTATACATTAGTAAATAGGGAAGATAACATTTGGAAACTGGATATCCAGTTTAAGGATAAATTACAAGTTTCTGTTAGCTTAACGAGCAACCATTAATCTCTATTTAATAGTAAGGAGGATTAATCTTAATTCTTAAGGAGTTCCGAGAAGTTAGTGTTCGCTTCCTTCGTAAATTCATTTATAAATCTATATCGATACTTAATTGACTTTAGAGGGAATAAATTAGAGCAGTTTCTTAACTCATTTTATTGATCGAAATCTATCATTTAAGAGCAATCTTCTCAGAAAGAATTTATACCGCTAACGACAATTATACAACTTTGAAGTATTATCCTCTTAGACCCTATTAATAAATCAAGGATGTTTATATTTGTCTATTAGAAAAAAGATAAAAAAAAAATTTTAAAGAAACTTGCTTATTCTTCTGCCTTCACAGCTTCTTTTTGTGCTTCATAAGTATTTTCCAAGATGGTAAGATATTCCACTAAGACTTCATCGGCTTTGGATCTCTGTTCATATTCCCGTTTGATTCTGTTAAGTATATATTTCGGGAAAATACGCTCCAAGTAAAAGTCAGATATTAAGGCATAATATTCATTCTCTCGTTCATCTTGAAAGACTTGAATCATTTGGTTATCCCATAATTTTTTCAGAACAGCGTCCACATCATCCACACCCTTCTTTTTCAGCTTTTCTAAAACATTTCGCGTCACGATGGACGTTCGTAAAAGACGGAGTGTCTCATATACTGCGGGGTCTATTAAGATTTTGAGGATTCCTAAGTTATCCTCCTCGGAGGGCCGGTAGTTCTGGAAGAATTTCTTGCATTCTATTCTATAGTCCTCCACGAGATTTTGCGGCAATCCACGATCTGCCGGATCCTCTATTAAGTTATTGGGAGGTACCCGAGTCATCATTAAATCATGCGTCATAAACACAGACTCCGAGGCCATTCCCTTTACCGATGCTTCTTTGATTATTTCCCGCTTCACCAATTGGGTAATTATACCGTTAAGATCAATAAAGCCTTGTTTATATTTGTCCTTCAGCCAGACCATCAGTTCCGATTTTGACACGAGCCCCTCATCGCGTAGCCGATTAATGACCAGCCGTTTAATTTCATCTTGATAAGTCATTGCTAACCGCTGTTCATGGGTTAATGTCGGATAGACAGATAACCGCTGAAATAATGAAGGGATCAGATCTTTATAGGCATCATCTTGCAGATTCTGGAGAACGGTACGAGCCACATCGGCAAGCCCACCTTCAAAAGCGTCAGGATCCTCGTCGAGATTAAGTAAGAGAAGTATATAATATTCTTTGTCCCTACCGGTATAATAGGAGGCTATATTAAGCGAGCCCACCATTAGACTGATCATACCCGCCTCTTCGCTGTATTCGTGGGTACTATAGACTTGCATCAATGTTTTTGAGCTGATATTTACCTCTTCGGGGTATTTTGCTTCCACCACGGATCCAGCACGTTCGTCCCATTTCATGATAACTAATCCGGTTGGCATTTATTTGGCACCTCCTTTGTCTTTTGAGATCTTTTTCCCTTTTTCCATTTCTGTGCCGAGTATATCTGATAGGGAAATTCCCAGCCGTTCCCAGCGGTTACCTAACTTTTCTATCATTAATTCTTCTTTAGATGGATATAACACGGATTCCGGAATGTCTTTGCGTGATTTGATCGAGCTTTTCATTTTTCGTGCTTTCTTAACGAATGTTGGAATGCGTGCTCTTTGAATGCCACGGTAAACCACTAAACTCCCAGCCACGGCTACAATTGCTCCCACTAACATTAAAAAGTAAAGGGTGGGTATACCAGGTATTGGTCCTTCTTCCATTCCGACTACAATCGAAATTTGAATATTTTGATCAATATAATTCTCCTTGGAAATAGTAATATTTCCTTGTAGATTCTTCTGTGAGAAAAAGGTATCATACTCCTCTGTGCTAAATTTATATACATATTCTCCATTTTCTTTTTCTTGGAACTCGTATGTCTCCTCTCCGATATTTAACATTACTGAGGCATTCGTTAAGGGAGGATTATCTTCTTTGGTGGGATCGTTCAGATCTAGTTGAAACATAATGTCCTCGCCTTGAATTACCTCGATTTGACCGTCTAAGATATCAAAGTTTGCTGATAAATCCGTCTCGATTGTACGTCTCTTAATCGAGAGATCGATGAATGCATCTCGCCTTTCATAATTATCTTTATCGATTGTCACAAAGATGGCGTAATCCCCCGTTGCACGAGTTGTGGTGTTAAAATCTAACACATAAAGCCCCCCCTCGCTTTCTATTAAAGTTCCTCCTCCTTCGTACCCTTCGCCGGAAAGGGGGTTTCCATCCTCATCAAGTTTGTACCACACATATGTTAGTTCATCTGCTCCTCTAATTCCATCTTCGGTGTTGAAATCCGTATAACTGAAAGTAAAATTATGCGCATCTTTTATCCAAACATTTTTGGAATTATGCAGCAATCCTATTGAGTCATTAATTGAAGTTTTTCGATTTAATATTTCTAAAGTAAAGGTACGAGATTCATCTGTATAATTTTCTCGTGTCGCGGTTATATCAAATGTGAATGTTCCGATCTCATCTCCTGAGGATGTGTTAATTTGGAAATAATAATAGTCCTCATCTTCTGGATGCTCTTTTATATCATCACCGAGAGCCCCGTTAATTTCCTCACCGGAGGGGGTCCAAGAGTACTCCAAAGTCTCTGGAGGTAGCAATTCATCATCTTCGGTTTGATTATAACTCAAGGTAATATTAACCAATTCATCGTAATGTTGGGAATATGAATCGGTGGGTTCGAATGAGTTATAGTCATATAATCCTATCTCCATGTCTATTGGATCAATTTTAAATGCAAAATCTACCGGCTCCGGATCGCTCCAAAGGTCTTTTTGACCCTCAATCATTATCCAGTAATTTTTACCTGTTCCGCCTGCCGAAAAGTCGCTTGTATTAATCTCAATAGTGAAATTACCTGTATTTTTATCATTCATATACGTCTCTAATAGATTTTTTGAGCCTCTATAAAGCTTAAATATAGCAGAGCAACCTGAATCGTTTTCCCATGTATCTCCTCCATCTTTACTGACATTATAGAACACAGAAAAGGTCATATTGTCTCCCCAAGTAACTTCGGATTCTGGCATCTGAGTATTTGTAAATTTTGCAAGCCGTTTTGAATAATTAATCTCAGTTAAGGAAAAGACAATTTCATCGTTTTTCGTTAATGTATAATTATACCACTCCGTTTCTTGAGGAGAGGATTGATCTGATTGAATCACATCAAATATTTGGATATCTTCTCGAAACTCCAAGGTAAAATTATATGTAGTACCATTTAAATACCAAAAACTAAAGTCACTTGTAAATTCTCCGTAGGCGTCTCCATCACTATCTGTCTCAAGCTCTACTACCTGATCACTTGTCGCATTATTTTCAATTTGCATTGTAATACCCGCAACACCTTCTTCCTCCTCACTATCAAGAACTCTCAAGCTCAATTTTGACATATTCACCGTGATTTTTTCGTAATAGGTTTTGGTGAGATCTAACTGAATAGTTCCATTACTTTGGGTCGTATTCTCAAAATCTACCCTTAATCCCTGAATTTGATAAAGTGATTCACCATCTTCAAATGCTCTATAAGTTATGTTTACCGACGTTTCATCCTCATATTCGGTTATATAATCCGTATCCGAATATCTTATTTTAATTTCTGAAAGATTATCGGTCATCTCCCAGCAGTCAAGTCTTATTTCAACAATTTCGTCAGGCCCCGAATATTCTTCTTTATCATAAAGATATATATTATCCTCTTCAACGTAATAGGTATTACCACTACTATGTTTTGCAGTTTGATTTACAGCATATGTCTTAGAGGTCTCATTCCGGTAAACCGTCCCGCTGTATAAATAAGTATCTTTTGGGCTATAATCGGTGTTATGGTAATAGACCGAATAATTATAAAATTCTTTTGAAGCATTCCATATAAACTGTCCCGTGCCATCCGAATCCAAGTCCATCTTAGTTAAGACCTCGCTATTTCCATTGGCACTTATATTTACGTATCCAAAATCGAAGGGTTCTCCATCCGCATCGTCGACTTCGAAATCAATTGTCCATAAGTTTACATAAAGTTCCAGTTCATGTTCTTTTTTCTCATAACCTTCTAAATAATAGACCGTTTCGGTTTTTGAGTTTGAATTATCCTCCAAGGTATAATTTACCGTTATATTATATATTCCCGTTGGTATATTAACGAAAAAGATTTCTCCATTTTCATCTGTACTTTCATTTCGATTGAGGGATGGCTGGGAGGAATTTGTGATATGTACCTCTGCTCCTTCTACTCTTCTACCATCAATATCGAAACAAGTAATATGAAGTTCTGAATATTGTAGATCACCTATAGATACTTCTGGCTCATCTGGGGTGTATTTTCTTATAATAATGTCATCTGTCCAATATTCCCACCCTCCATGGATTACAAATCTGTCGAACGGTCCAGAATGAGCATCATCCTCAACCGAAAGAGATTTATTAAGTTCCCCAGTTTTATTATATACTTCTGCCTCAAGAGTATCACCATATTTCCTATATTTCAAAATATACCACGTTTCATCTTCTGGCTCCGGATCTGATATAGTTTCACTTTCTAAATAGTCGGCAGAAGGAGAACCCTCGTTTCTTTGCTCTATTGCAAAATCAGCGGATCCATAAAAATTATCTATAAGCGGACCATAACCATCATACTGACCGTCTTCTATAGCATATCGATTTATACCTCCTCCATCATCATTAATTCTATTCGTTTTCAAGGTAACTTCAAAATCAGAAATCTCTTCAGAAAAAATTCTGTATCCCCCATTTGGATCGTTATTACTAGTTTTTTTCAACACTCTATTTTCATCTGCGTTTTCTTCTGTATCAAGTTCCACCTCACCGGCTCCGTAATCTGTCCAATTTTCAGGTATTTCTCCATCTTGATCATCATAGTTTTCAAAATTTTCAAAAAGGATAAATGTATTTATTCCATTTGACTTAGAAATCGCATCTGGATTTCCCATATACATATAAATTTCTGTATTCTCAGTTAAGGAAGGTATATTTACCCATATTGTGCTGTTCCCATCCGTCAGATTCGAATTTTCTATCCAAAAATCCAGCTCTTCTTGACCCGACACATCTGTAAAGCGGATATCGCTTCCAGTTTCATTTAAATATTCCGCATCAATCCATTCTGTAAGATTAATGTCAATTCGGACTTGATAATCAGTTAAATTTTCTTCACTCGTTGAATTTATATCTATCGGAACTCTATACTGCCAATTATTATCCCACCATGGATCTGGGTGACTGCTATTCGCACTCTGAAGTGAGTTAGCAAAATCAGAGTCTTTCTTTTCATCGGAAGCTACATTTTCGGTTTCCTTCTCTTGTTCGGATAAAGGGGATGAGCTATCAACCGAAACCATCAAAACCGCACCCGACATCAATAAACTCAGAAAAAAACATAAGAATGCTATTTGAAATTTTGTGTTCTTTATTCTTTTCATAATTATTTTACCTATTTTTGATTTAATTTTATACGACATTAGATATATATATTTTGTAATTAGTAAATGTTTTGATCAAAAATTTAATTTTTTCGGGCCTTTTAGTTGTTAATATGTCGTAAAAAATTTTTCGGAAATTGACTGCTCGTATTGAAGTTGAGAATGAATTTCTCATCCTTTAACAGTAAACTACCGCCATTCATAATAACCTTCAATTATATCCGTCAGATTGTATTCGTTCTCTTAAAGATTAATTATTAATGAGAATAGAACGCTCATTGTCATCAACAAAGAAAGTTCTTTTCTACTGTAGTAAAGTTAGTTCTGGTGGCTTTAATTTCAATCAAAAGCTGGTCAATTCCTAATGCTTTTGTTTCGTTAAAGGTTAAGGTAAATTTTTGTTTCAATGGTTCTGGCTTACTAAATCCAGCTAAATTTTTGTTCTCATTTTTTAAGAATGAGATAAATTTTTCGTTTCTTGGGCGAATCAGGATTATCAATTATATATTTGCCTGTAAAATCAGAGTTATTTTTTATGATCGAACTAATATGATCCATGAGAGTGGAACTCTTGGGATAAAACTGGAAAATGACTTTACCATCAGGTTTAAGAGACTTGTAAAATGCTTTAATTAAGCTCACTAAATTACTTAATCCTTTTTCACTTTTGAGATTTCTATATATCCATTGAAGCGCCGAAATCGATATAATTGCATCTAAACTTTCTGGCTTAAACGGTAATTTGCACATATCTCCTGCTAAAGGATTAATCTCCTTAAGATTATAAAAATAAAGAAATTCTTTAATAAGGTCAAGGGAGACCACCTTATAGCCCTTTTCCTTAAGATAGACTGAGGAGAACCCTGCTCCACACCCTGCATCCAAAACTAATGCTTCATTTTCAATACCTAACAACTCCAGTGCTCTTTTTGTTATACGCTCTTGGATTCGCATTAAACTTTTTGAAGTTGCATAATTATGAAGAGTTTCTCCTTTAAAGTAGTCCACTACGGATTTGTATTTTTCCTCCGGTCTCTGCGTTTTTACCCTAAATTCAAATTCGTCATTCATAAATTTTATTTTATTTCTTTCTTTTATTATCTCAAGTAGCAGTAATTTATTATTTTATAAACAATTAACCATTTATATCACTATGCCAGAAAGTAAAGAAGATAAAGTATTGGTTCGTCGGGATACCTTGAGTCTTAGAAGGAAATACGGCAGAACGAAAAGAGTGGAGGTTATTGAACGCGATGCGTTTGTCCCTCCCGGAATAGAAGATGAAATTAAAGAATATGTCACTTCCAAAAATAAAGTCGTTACCGCAACCGACGTTGCCATGGAGTTCGATATTCGTGTGTCTACTATTAAGGATCTCTTGAGAAAGTATGAAAGTGAAGGCCTTATTAAAGTAGTAGATCCCGATTTAACAATGAAGATCTATAAACCTACTTCTTAATTTTTCTCTCTCATCAAATATTTGCCCTTTTAGGGTCTTTAGAAATTAATCCTTCTTGTCTCGGTTTTGTAATTCCCTAAAGAGGAATTCCTTTATTTTATCCTTCAAAATGAATGCATCATTTGGTTTGTGGGAAAAAAGATAAAATCTATACTCCTCCGAAAGAAACTTTGTAATTTTACGTGTTAACCCTTTCCCTCCTAGAGGGTTATTATATTTAATAAGGGTATTTTTGGAGTTGACCTCTGTAATCGCAACCCAATGAAAACCCATATTCAGAGCGATGCAAGGGATACCAGAATTTAAAGTCTCGAGATGGCTTTCCATAATCCTTAATTTCTCTTTGTATTTTTTTGTTTCCTCGAAATCATGGGGCGTAAAATAAAGAGAACCCGTTCCATCATAATTTTGTTGTTGCTGAGGATAAAAATCCCCGCCGAAAAGCGAGAACAGGATTTTTAAGTCCATGTCAGTCCTCATTTTGTACAAACTTTTACGAAGGATAAAAGGATTGACTTTATTTTCCTCAAAGAATTTTTTTGATCTTTTCACCTTCCTAAAGGGTCTCTTAATGAGTTTTTTCAATTCAAAATTCATAATTGCCCGATAATTAATAAATGTCTCGTTTAGTTTTTCCTCCAGATAGAGAGTGAGCCTATTATCTCCCAAGGTTTTTAACAGTAAATAGTCTAAAACCACTGACCAGCGAAATTCTTTTTTCTCTTGGGGCATTAAAAACTGGATCTTTTCGTAAAGGTCTTCTAAAAAATTCTTGTATTTGATATTCTCTCTGGGATTCAGCAGCATTAAAAAGGTCGATAGCCCACAGCAGTTAGTCAACTGAGAATATAAGGGAAGTGAATTCAATTTCATCATACTCCGCTAAGGATTTCATAAATCAGAATAATCTGTAAAGGATTCCTTAACCCGTTTCTTTAAATCCTTCATAAATGCGTCTCCTGTTTTCGGTAGTTCTGGTTCTTCTATTTCCTCTTCGTTTTCTACCCCTTCGTCATTCATCACCTTATCAGGTATAATATCTTGATCTAATTCTAATTCTTGATCTGCCGGTGATACTAAACGTTTAGTAAATGTTTTGACCTTCCTTAACTCTTCTTCCACTTCTGAGTTTATATAGGTCTGATATTTTGGCTTGAAAAGTTCTATTGACTCTGGATTATATTTAAAGAAATAAAATCGGTACGATTCTGGGATTCGTTTACTAATTTTACCCCAACGTTTTTTACCCACTGCCGGATCGTTAAAACTTATTCTATCTCCTTCAATTGAATTGATTGCAACCCAGTGATTTTCAAAATTTGCAGCAATAGGAAAATGTAATCTCTCTGAGTCTCTATTCAGATGCTTTTCTATTAATCCTAACTTTTTCTCAGCTGTATCCGTTCTGAATTTAAAATCCTTTCTTTCAAAATATAATCCTCCTGTTATATCTACTAGTTCATTGTTATACTGAACTGGTTTCCCGCCAAAAAGATAAAACAAGACTTTGAGTTCTAAATCGGTTCGAAAAAATTGTAGATTTTGTCTCATTATATAGGGATTGACCTTGTAACTTTCAAAAAAAGAAAAATAGAGGTTCGAAAAGGAAGAGGGAAGACTTCTTACGATATTATTATTTTCATTGTTTAACTTATTCGTAGAGACGATTTTATAGTTTACGTAGGTGTCTCCCATTTTATTCTCTAAAAATTTCGAAAGGGGATTTCCGTCAAGTACTTTCAACAATATATAATTTAGAGCAATGGACCACTTAAATTCTTTTAATAAATCAAATTTCAAGGAGAACCGTGGAACCAAGAAGTTAATTTTTTCGTATAAAGAATTTAAATAACTTTTAATTTTCGGATATCTTTCTGGATTAATTAGCATCAAGAAAGTACTTAATCCACAAGCACTTGGCAGTTGTTTATAGGTGGGTGAGTTGATTTTAAATTACCTCTAAATCAATTTCTAGTAATTTTAAACTCGTAAAAAATTTATATTTTTTATTCTTAATTTAAATAGATATTGAACCAAGGTTTATTTATTTTTTTTAGAAGTAAAAAGTTTGGCATTTTAGCCGAAATTTGGCAATGTAATCTAATGGCGACGTAGCCTAGTGGTAAGACGCTGGCTTCGAGAGCCAGTGCGCGTAAGCGCTCGTGGGTTCAAATCCCTCCGTCGCCGCTTTTTTAAGATTGGAAGAGAGTGGTAAGATTTTGAAGGATAGAGTAGTTGTGGTCGGGGAACTCCATCAAGACCTATATTATGAATCGGATTTTTACGAAAATCTGGTAAGTAAAATCGTTGATCGGTTAAGAACCTTCTTTAGATATAATCCCGATGATTTTAGTAAAAAGGTCTTAACCCGTCTGGTGAAGAAAGGATTTGAGGACACTCCAAAGAAGATAATCGGTAACAGCTACTTCAAGCGCGGGGGAAATGGAAATAATTCGAGTGAGTTTTTAGCGAATTTAGGTGTTCCCACAAAATTAGTCTCAGTTGTGGGGAGAGGCTCGGAATGGATGTACCCTGAGTTAGAAGAGTTAGGGATCGATACCGACGACATTTATAAGATTGATGAGATTACCCCAGTTAGTACCATAATCAAATCAGATTTTACCACTAAAATTCACCTCGCTCCTAATCTAAAGAATCAGATGAACTTTCAAAGCGTTGATTTAAAAGCCGATATTTTTACTAACGGGAAAATAATTTTTTCTACTCCTATTGCGAAAAAGTTTATTAATATCTTTGAAAAAGCCGCAGATCAAGGATTAATTACTGCTTTTAATATAGAAACCCAGAAAATTAGAAGCATCGATAAATTAAATCGCCTTATCAACAGACGATACCATATTTTTTTTCTTAATCTAAGAGATGCCTATTTTATCTTAGATAAGAAAATTTCTGTAGAAGAGGTGGACGCCATATTCAATAAGTATGCCAAGATCCGAGTATATACCGCTGGAAAAGAGGGTTCTTATATTTTAACAGATGATTTTAAGATCCATTATGAAGGAATAGAGGTAGATGCTGTGGTGGACAGGACTGGGGCAGGTGATTGTTATGCTGCGGGATTTATAACCAAACTTTACCAGTTCGTAGAGGATCACGCTGAACTTGATCAATTGTTGGAGGAAAAAAAGGTAAATTCCCTCAAAAAGATCTTAAAAGAGTGCGGGAAATTAGCCACCTATTCCGCCATCTATAAAATTACAAAACAAAAGCCCCCCACGATGGACGAGTTAGAGGGTTTTGGTCAAGAATTTGATATATAAAAGAGGTCCTAGCTATTGAATTACTTGAAGGATTAAATTTTCAATTTGCTCACGTGCCGCTTCTATTTTATCTAATAGGTTGATGGTGTCCTTTAAATTTTTCTGGTTCTCCTCAATGATAAACAAGAGATAAAAATCAAATCCATCGTAGGTTAAAACTTCCACTACCCCAGAAAACCGTTCTCCGTTCTCAAATTGGTCCGCAAACTCGTATATCTTCTTATTTTGTTCCATAATTCTTTTCTGAACTTCGAGATACACATCGAAAATTTTAACCTTCTCCTTTATCTGCAAATGGGGTTGATAATATTCACCAATAGTGATCCCCTTCGAATCGAATAAGGCAATCAGAAGCGTATCGTAATTCTTTCCTATTTCCATTAGTAAATTGGATACCATTTCTAAATTATCGAACAATAACGATAAGGATGTTGAAAAACAATCCATTATGGACTTAATATCATAGATGGAGGTTTCGAAAAATAATAGGTCGAAATCCCGGCTATATTTCGTTAAAGATTGTTTTAAGACCAAAATTCTTCGGTTTAATTCGGCATCATCTGCAATGTCGGGATCTAATTTATGAAACATTATGGTAATAGGAGGATATATTTGCTGTTCCTTTAAATATAGGAGGATTTTATCAAGATAATTCATTGATTCAATATAACGCTCATTATCTTGAATATCAATAACATAAAAGACTAAATCTGTTCCACCGAGGTACTTATCGGGATGTTCTAAATAATCGGTTCTATATTTTTTTTGCCCTCCAAAATCACCACGTATAAAATCAATTCCTAAAAACTTAAATGAATCCCGCGCGATTCTTCTGGTGGGTTTTAATTTGGAAACATCTTCTTCGAACCCAAACCTTTGTTGAATTGCTGTAATAATTGAGGTCTTACCCGCGGCATCTAGACCTAAAAAAGAGATCTTTTTTGGCATTTTATTTCCAATCTTTTATTTATTGTTAGTTGATTCTACTAATATTCAAGATCATATTATAATTTTTGTTGATAAAAAAATAGCAATCTTCATTTTTTAAATTATTGATTTGATTAGTATTTTTCACTTAACTTCCAAAGTTTAAGATCTATAAGTTTCTAATCATTTAGGATTTATAAATGTTCATAATACTTATTTTACCTATAGTATATCTTAGGTTTGTTATCCAATTGTTTCTTTCCTCCTAATTTCTCCTGATTATGTCGAATCCCTCCGTGGAAGAGTTCTTTTATATTGTGTAGGTAGACTATTGATAAGGATCTTGAATCTCCTCAACTTAGAATGGGATTACTTTGATATCGATGTTATACCCACGGTTGAAGAAAAAAAGAAGGAGGAAAATAATCTTGAGGAGGGCTTGAGGAACTAAACTAATTTAAGATTCAACAGTCAATTATCTGCGGTTACATACGGTTGGATATGCCCTAAAATCTTGCTAAGGATCGGTAATTGATGTAAGAAAACTTTTACCTACATCGGAAGTTAAGTTTTAAGACTATGAATGGAGTTTTATCCTCCAGAAAGCGGCACCGAAAAGTAGAGTTCATCGCCTTCACTAAGTTTTGTCTTATACCCTTTTAATTCTTCTACATTTTTTCCGTTTAGCAAAATTAGTATATCCTTGGAGAGTTTATTCCATCTCCCGAGCCATTTGTCATCTAATTCATTTCCATATTCTTTTACAAACTTTTTTACGATGTCCTTTACTCTTTTCCCCTTATACTTAAGTTTTTTTTCACCGGTTTTGAGGGAAAAAATATTTAATAAATTTAATGTTATTTCTGCCATGTTTTTTACACATATATGAGTTTTTCGATAACTTCTTATATTTAAAATATGGATCTCCTTAAAAAATTGATTCTTATAGACCATAAAAGAGAAAATTTATTCTTTTTTATTTCATAGCACGATTATTTCAATATCCTCTAATAGATTTGTGAGAGATTTATCTAAATCTAATTTATTATAAAGTTTTTGTACTTCTTCTGTATTAAACTCTTGATCTTTCGGTTTCAACTGACAATACTCAAATCGTTTTAACTTTTTGGGGATTTTTGAAAGAAGTTCTCCAATATCTTCTTTATGTAGTCCGATTAGCGGAGTAAAAATGGGGAGATCCACAAATTCCGAACTTAAGCCAAGTGTTTGCAGATCAACAAAATCAGCACAGTATGTGTCATTATTCAGACTTAATCCGTCTATTATAACCCGGATATTTCCGACCTCTTCTCTCCCCATTTTTCTTTTAAATTTTTCTATGAGATTAAAACGTATTACTCTACAAAGAGCACAGGTATATTTTGGATATTGAATTTTTTCAAAAGTAGTTTGTAATATTTCAATTAAGTTTATACGATAAATATGCAACTCTGGAAATGGAAAGAATTCTCTTAAGATTTTGAGGTTTTTAAGGTTTACATTTCGGTTGGTTGAATCAGAATGAATAGAAAAGTGTAAGAAAAATAATTTTCCTCCTCTTTTAGCCAATAAGAGAGCCGCTAAGAGATCATTTATCCTTCCAATGTCCATGACCAACATTTTTTTTCTTGCCATAATGGGTAATCCGCTCCAATCACTTTCTATGATTTCAGTAAATACGTAGCTAAAATCATCTCGTACTTCGATATAGATTATTTTATCCGGTTCCGAGAGATTCACTTTCAAATCTAAATGAGGAAAATTATCCAATACTTTTTTTCCCACGATTCTGGCAACATCTTGGGACGTATAATCATGGACTCCTGAACGTTTTACTTTTAAGGCAAACGAGTCTCCTTTTTCGAGAATTTTTTCACCTACTTCAAGACTTCTCTCAATTATGTTTTTTATTTTATCAGATGTTCGGAGCGCAGGACTGAATGAATATATGCCAAATACTTGATTTAAGACTTTCACTGCCTCGGGAATGTCTTGATTTTTAAAAAAGAAGAAAATCCGGGAGTTGTCCTTACTGGCTTGGTACTTATGATATTTGATTTGGGCATCTTCTAACTGGTTTTTTATATTCTGCATCAATTGGTTTATCATTCTCATTTTGACCTTCATCGATTTTAACCAGATCTCGTCAGAATAACGAATAAGAATGAGATTATATAGGTCTAATAGTTGAGGTTTTTTCATATTAATTTTTCCCATAGATTATTTTATTATTCTGGAATCTGAATGCTATATTTTCCAATGATCGAACTTTCATCTTTTGCTATATTATGCTCAATTAGCCGGACCAAACCATCCTCATATATCTCTATTTCATTAAATACGGGGGAAAAGTGTTCACCCATGATGTTTCCCCCATTTGAAAATATAGAGTTTCCAATTTTTACATTAAATGAAATACTTGGAGACCCATTAAAAACTAAGGCTATTTGAGAGCGCGCAAACTGAGAGAGAACATCCCCCGCATCCATTAATTCACTTCTCCAAACACTTAAAGGAGTTGGGATTAGACTATGATAAAAACCCACGGCATATATTTTATCGTATCCGTAGTTAAGTACTTGATTCATCAACTTTCTCATCTTCTTGCGGCCAATAAATCCTGCTTTTGAATCTTGCGTGGTCGAATTGATCCCTTGAAAATAAAAGTTTTCCGTTTCAAAAATAGGGTTGAGGTCTCCGATATAATTTTTCCAATAAACCCACGCGGGAGGTTTCGAATCTGAATATCCTGGAGAGGCTATAAACGGAGCCTTAATGTCCTCTATATATTTTGCGGCTGTTTTGAATTCCTCTTTGAAACTATTACCCGTGAGATTGCCGTTATGAATTACAAGATCTATATTTTCCATTCCATTTATTTTATCTATTGCATTAAGAAAATTTAAAGTGCTGTCGTTTGAATCCTCAGTAATAAATGTATTTGTGATTTGGATGAGTTTAAAGTAAGGTTCTTCCTCCTCATCTACTTTTCTTAGGCGATATCTCTTAATATCTCTTTTAATCTCTTTCTTAATCCCCTGCTCTAAGATGGGTCTCACTTTGAAATTAAGATGATGATCTTTAATTTCTATTACATTATAAGTAAATTGTTCGCGGTATCGGGTCTTATTGCAAGAAAAGGTTCCTGCATTGAGTATGTGAAAATTCTTTTGGGGGCTGTTCAGAGAATATAAATTCGAGGAATGCCTATGGCCATTTATCACGATATCTGCCTCTTGGTCGAGGAGCATCTTCAGCATATTACCCGAATCATCTATGGCGGACCTTTCTCTTCCTGTATTGGGGATTGGAAGGAGTTGATGATGGAAACATACAATCCGCAATTTATCTCTTCTCTGTTCCAATCTTCTTCTCACAGCATCAATTGTGTCGTGATGGATGACACCTCCTGGTAAATCAGGTTTGGTGGAATCAATTCCAATGATATAGATATCTTCTTTTTCATATTCAAAATGTCTTTTTCCATTTCCAAAGAATTCCTCAAAAAGTAGATAACCTACATTCTTTGCATCATGGTTTCCTATAACAAATCGTAAGGGAGAGGTAGGTAAAAGTTCTAATTTATTTATTTGTTCTTGAGCATATTCATACTCGATTAAAGTTCCATTATGGGTAATATCACCGAGATGAAGATATAAATCAACGTCCTTTATTTTATTTAATTTTTTAATTCCTTCATTAAATGCATGCAAATTAAATGCGGAATTATGTCGTTCAATATGAGTATCCGACAATAAAACGATTTTTTTCTTCTTAACAGACTTTATTTTTGAATCCAATTTAATTTTTGTATTATTCATTAACTTCACCTGTATGATCTTCTTTTTTAAGCTCTACTGGATGTCCTTTATAAATCCCATTTTCACGTAAGTTTTGTTCAAAATTTACGTAGGAATGGGCGGAGACCTTAACATTTTCTTGAAGATGGGCACCAGGTAGAATAACGCATTTAGCTCCAATTGTCACATTATCTTCGATAGTGATTTTCCTCAAAAAAAATTTGTTATGATCCATTCCAAAACTTAAAATCGTGGACCCCATCCCGATGATTACATTATTTCCGACTTCTATAAATTCAGAAGAGATCCATGCATTATCACAGATACAATTTTTTCCAATTTTGACTCCAAAGAATCTTAAGGTAAACCGGTTTTTTAACCAAGGGAACGGATTTGTTGCGCTTATATATAATGGCCATTTCTTAATTATATTTCGGATATTCCAAAATAAGTAATCTTTATCTTTTATATTCCGTTCAAAGACTCCTTCTTTAGGATAATGGAGTAAATTACAGAGAGTTAAGGCGATCTTGGAAATAATAAGGGCACTGCATTGCAATATATAAATTACAGAAATGATATTCAATGGAGATAAAAGAAAAAAATAAATCCGTAAATCAGGTTTCCATAGTAGAATGAAATAGTAATATTCGAAGAGAACAGAGGGGATCAGACTCATTAGGATGATAATAAAATATATGAAAAGATATTTTTTTCGGATTTTTTCATCTATTGGTGTCGGGGAATCACCTTTCAAACTTGCTGGCTGAAACATTTATCATCACTTTTTCGTAGAAAATCTAAAATAGGTTTTAATTCCTTTAAGTTTTTTTAATTTTTTTTCGGGTATCTTCCACGCTCTGGAAGGACATGCTCGTATTTACCGGGGTTCCCACATGAATTAATTCTGACTTTAAAAATTGATCTGGTGAGGTAAAACTATTTGCTCCCAAAACTGCCTCTTCCTCAATAGTAGTTCCAGGCATTACGATAGTATGAGGCCCAATTATACAGTTTTTTCCTATTTTTATTTTCTTTATAAATACCTTATCGTGGTATAACAGATGTGAAAAAATACAGATGTGAAGGGAGGTCATAGTATGGTCTCCGATTTCAACCCATAAAGGATCAATATACCCCTCATAAGATACCACGTTCTTCCCTATCTTTATTCCCAAAAGCCGATAACAGAGAATATCTGCCCATGGCAAGGGTAGTGCGCGGGCAACCCATATAGGAAAATAAACCGTCCAGTATCTAAGATGCATTGCCTTCCACTCCTTACTTCCCTTTATAAAAATTCCCTCTTGTGGGGGATAGATTCGATTAATTATCTTAAATATCATTGCTGAAAAAATTATTACCGAAATGCCAAACAAAAAAAGATTTCCATAGATATTTAAAGGTAATAAGATAAATATAATAATCTCGAACCATAATCCGCCAATAATTTCCATAGGATATATTAAATTTCCCGTGAAATAATAATATAAGTAATTCCAATACCATAAATTGGAGAGAATAACCACAATCATCCCAAAATAAAATTCTAAGACTATCATACCACTATGGAATGTCCGGTATACCCCCGAACTGGTGAGATATTCCAATTTTTCTTGCGAGTCTTCATTCATAAGAGAATCCCTTTCTTGAGATAATTATAATATGTAGACCTATGGATTTAATTCGGCTTGACGCAAACCTAGATGCTGCCCGTAACATAACCAGAGCGCAACTGCGGACTGCTTATGTATAAGTTGTCGGTGTGTACCATGTGCCGTTTACCGCGATCTAGTCAGCGATCCTCTGAGGATCCGTCGGGCTTGTCCCGATATATCCAGACTTTTTCTAACTGAAAAAGGTTAAAAACCTATAATATTATATTTTAGTTAAAAAAATAATAAAAATAATATTATCTATATAAATATATAAATGTAAATCTTAAAAAAACTTATAGTGAATAAAAAGCATGAGTATTGACTGGACTAAAGCAGAAGAGTCCCCAGACAAGAAGCAAAAGATTGAAGGGAAATTTTTATTGGATCTTCGAGCCAAAGTTAATGATCTTGAGAGACAACTAACTGAAACTAAAAATGAACTCAGCTCGACTAGTGGAGAGTTAACCTCAACTAACCAAGAGCTTGAAGAAGCTAAAACAAAATTGGGTAATACACGAGAAGAACTTGAGACGACAAAACAAAAAGACCAAGCAGAGATTTCTAATTTAAATCAACAACTTAGTGAAGCAAATAATAAGATTTCTGAATTAGAATCCTCCCTCCAAGAGAAGGAACAGACATTACAACAATTATCAGAAGAATCTAATCAAAAACTTGCGGAATTAGAACAAAAATTGGCCAAAACAGAATCTAAATCTTCTGAATTAGAAGGGGAGTTGGAATCCGCTGAATCGAAAGCATCTGAGTTAGAGGATCAATTACAGACGGCTAATTCGAGAATTTCTGAATTAGAAGGGGAGTTGGAATCCGCTGAATCGAAAGCATCTGAGTTGGAGGATCAATTACAGACGGCTAATTCGAGAATTTCTGAATTAGAAGGGGAGTTGGAATCCGCTGAATCGAAAGCATCTGAGTTAGAGGATCAATTACAGACGGCTAATTCGAGAATTTCTGAATTAGAAGGGGAGTTGGAATCCGCTGAATCGAAAGCATCTGAGTTAGAAAGTGTAAAAAGTGAGAAGTCCTCCTTGGAAGAAAAAAATAGTGAATTAAAATCTAAAGTTAATGATCTGAATGAATTACTCGGTGAAAAAGATGCAAAAATTGGAGAACTCACTGAAGAGCTTGAAACTACCCAAGAGAGTCTTGCCGAAGTTACCGAAGAATTGAATGAGTTGAAACCCCCAGATGTTGGTGAAGGAGGATTTGAATCCGAGGAGAGAGTTCAATGTCCGATGTGCGGAGCTGTGGGAGATAATCTAAAGACTGTCGAAGACAAATCTAAAGTTCTCTCTTATGTAGGCCATATCCCTATGTACGCTAAGAAGCACGTCTGCAAGAAATGTGGATATGAGTTTTAAGGTAACCCCATGTTCGCAGATAAAATTTATGTGAAGTAAATCTTTTATTTTTCTATTTTTTTTATTATTATTTTATTGTAAGTAATTTGTTGTAATATTCATCTATACTCTTAATTTCTGCTGTTTCTTGAAATTCTTGGATTTGTCTATCATTTACCATTAGAGTGCGAGAAAGTGTCGTCCTTTAGGGCGCCGTAATGAAGTTGAAGTTGGATTAGATTAATTAAAGTATCTGCTTCCGTTGAAATATATTAAATATCGTGGTTATTATTTTGATCAAATTTGGGAAATTTACGAAGGATATTAAAATAGATTTTTACCCGGAAACGAGATAAAATTTTGTACTCGAAGGGTAGGAGTGGTATTCCCCTTATAACCAATGAAATGATTAATAATAAAGAAATGAAAAAAGGTTTTCGCTTTTTTTATAAAGAGAACTTCATTTATAAAAAGTAGGTAAGATAGAAAAATGGATTTAGAGAGATTATTTCGACCGGAATCGATGGCTGTTGTAGGTATTTCGAAAAGTAATCCGTTATCTCCTGGAAGGATTATTTTGTTGAAGAATGAATTTGAAATGAAGGTAAAAGTTTATGGAGTATATCCAGATGGTGGGGAAATTGAAGGGATAAAGTTATACAAGAGTCTCGAGGACTTACCAGAAGTCCCTGATGTCTTAGCAATTGCATTGGGTCCTGAAGATACATTAGATTATATCCAACAAGCAGTTGATATAGGTATCCCGTCCGCTATCATTATAGGTGGGGGATTTGCAGAAGTCGGTGGAAAGGGGATAGAACTTCAAAATAAACTGGAGAAAATCGCATTTGATAATGACTTGGCAGTCTTAGGACCGAATTGTATTGGTGTGTATAAACCACCCCTAATTGATACTGTATTTCTTCCCACTGAAAGAATTACCCGTCCTCCGAAAGGTTCAGTTGCTCTAATAAGTCAATCGGGCGGATTTTTAGTCGATCAATTCTTTGTGAAATTCGAGGAGCGGAATATCGGTGTTAGTACTGCGGTATCGATAGGAAATAGAGCAGTAGTAGATGAAAGTATGCTTTTGGACTATTTCAGTACAAAGGATCCAGACACCAAAAATATCGCCTTCTATTTAGAAGGTTTTAAGGAAAATAGAGCACGAAGATTCTTAGAGTTGGCAAGAAAGTCACCCGATACGGTCATAAGTTTCTTTGGCGGAGTAACCGAACAAGGGCGGGTTGCTACGCAGTCACACACGGGGAGTTTGGCGGGAAACTATAAAATCCTATCTGCCGCCTTACAACAAAATTTAGTGATTCAACCTCATTCTGAAGGTGAGTTGCTTACAACTCTAAAAGTCTATGATGTTCTCTCCCAAAAGAAAAGACCATTCGATGAAGACATAATAAAATATGGAAATGTGGTAATCCTTTCCGTTTCAGGTGGACATGGGGTTATATGTGCAGACCTAATAGAGAAGTACGGGTTACATGCGGTAGAATTTACCGAAGAAGAGCGTAAGGCTATGAAGGCTCAGATGAATCCAACAGCTAGAAAAATTGCTGCATTTAATAATCCAATTGATTTGACGGGGTCGGTATTGGATAAAGATATTGAAAATTTACTGGAATACTTATCTAAAATCGAACGAATAGAATGCATTTTACTCCTCTTGCTTCCGTATCCTCCAAATATTTCATTCCAAGTCGGAAGAAGAATCTCAAACATTGTAAGCATGCATAAAAAACCGGTAATCTGCTTTGTTCCCTATGTAGAGAAATATTCATTGATTATTCAATCTCTGGAACTGGCAAATATTCCCGTTTTTCATAGTATAAAGGAAGTCGTCCAAGCGGCATCTGCTGTAAAGAAAAGGACACGTGTGCATAACCTTAAGAAAGAAAACTATTATTGGCGGAATAATGACGAAACACAGGACTCTTAAAACTTTTTATCTCATCTTTTAGACCTTCCAAAATCTGCTTTTTTTCCATTCTCTCTGCATTATTTTAGGTTAACAAGCTCGTCAATTTCATTAACCGTGGAATTAAAATAGTCTGTATTTGAGATGGATAATTGAATAGCCCTTTGAGGGCAAATCTCTACGCATCGTCCACATCCTCGGCATCCCTCTGTAATTATTGCTTTATTTTTTTTAATTTTTATCGCATTTACAAAACAGACCTCGCTGCAAGTGCCGCAACCAACACACTTATTAGTAACGCGAACTCTTACTCCGGACATCTTTTTGATATTCCTTCCAAGAGAAGGGTGAAGTCTCGGAGTGATTCTCCATAGACAGCAGCATTCACAACAATTACAAATACTTAATAACCGTTTACCCTTTTGTACACCGAGCCATTGAGCATCTAATCTGTTTCGACCGATCATATGAACTAAACCTTCCTTCCTACATTTATCAACGTAATTCAATGCCTCTTGCTCGGTGACTCGTCGCCCTAACTTTGGATTAATTTCGAGTATTCCCTTCCCTAAGAAGAGACAACCATAATTAATGGGATAATTTTCACATTGCATTGACCGTCTACAAATGCAAAAATTCATGATCCAATGATAACCGGTCCGTTTTATGAAATATTTCACAATATCCGAAGGTAACACCATATTGTCTGGTATTTGAACATCCTCATCTGTGTCGATGGTATTATCTTTTGGTAGATAGATAATGTCATCTCCCTTGAACAGAGAGATGTCAAGTAGATATTTTAAAATGGGAATGCGCGTTAGCTTGGCGATTTTTTTAACATACGGGAAGAAAATCTCAATAAGCTTGACAAACCATAACGGACGGGTCATAGGGTTATACCTTTTATTTCCAACTATTTAATTTTAAATAAATATAATTGTTTATAATTCTTTATTTCGAGAATTATCAAGATTTTAAAAGAATAAAATTAATATAACCATCCTTCTTTAGATTGTAATATGAGTTCCAATAAACCCCGTGTCTATTTTACCTCAGATGTGTTTACTCCCGACGAACTTGGTGCAAACGAACAAATTAATGTAAAAATTAGGAAGAAAATACAAAATCTGTGGCAGAATTTGGATGAATTGGCAAATGTTAAGGTTTTCGATGGCCGATTTCCCCTTTCAGGGCAAATTAAAGGAGATATAGAGAATTTTAATCCACACATAGTGGGCTGTCATTTAAGCCATCCTATCAAGGCACAATGGCTTAAAAAATCAGATGTCTTTGCGGTTGCCACTTCAACAGCCGGGTTCAATCATATCGAAAGACCAGAAAAAGAAGATATCCTTATTACTCACACGCCTGGAGTATTACATAAAACGGTCGCTGATTATACTATTGCACTTATTATGGCAAATCTGAGGAATTTAATTGATCTGCAGGCATATGTATGGAATGGAAACTGGACTCCGGATGATAAATGGGATTTGGATCAAAATTTATCATCCGTAATCGATAACAAGACTATTGGTATTGTTGGGTTGGGAGAGATTGGCACGGAATTGGTTAAAAGACTTCATCCTTGGGGTCTGCGTATAATATATTATGATATCAAAAGACGCTTTAACATGGAAGAGCAGTATTCTAATTTAGATTTTCGAGAGGAACTAGATAGTATTTTCCAAGAGGCGGATGTGGTTTCCTTGCACATTCCGTTAAATAAGTCTACTGAAAACCTAATTGATGCCGATCTCTTGAAGTTAATGAAAAAAAATGCGCTGTTGGTTAACACTGCCAGAGGAGGGATTCTTGATTTTGACGATTTATTAACCCTTATAGAGAATAAGGAGATCCAAATTAACCTTTCGTTTGATGTATATCCCGAAGAGCCGGTTGCTTCGGAAATTTTGAATCGAATAAAAAAAATTAAGAAGGAGAATCCAGAGAGACGAATTATTTTAATGCCTCATAATGCTTCTGCCGATGCCGATACTCGCGGCCAAATGGACATTATTTTTTTAAACGACATCATTTCTCTATTAGAATCATCAAATCTTGAAGATTTAAAGGACATAAATATTATAAAGCCTCATCGCAACCAATTAGCTAAAAAGGAATGGAAAATTAAAGATTATTGGAAAACAAAAAATTAATTTAAAATATAAGTGTGTTTAATAAAAATGACGATTCGCTCTTTCATTTCGATTGATTTAGAAGATAAGGCAACCAAGCAAAATATTATCTCTTTTCAAAATAAATTGGAGGGAATTCAGCAGGGTTTAAAACCGATTGAACCCCAAAACTTACACCTCACCGTTAAATTTCTCGGTAACATCAGAGAGTCAACAGCTCCTAAAATTTATCGAATCTTGGAAAGTAAAGTGAATGAAAAACTATTCCGAGGCCAAGAACTTACCTATAAAGTCGAGGGAACTGGTCAATTCCGAAACTACGGCATAATTTGGCTTAGGGTAAATGGGGACATGGAATTCTTACAGGAAGTAAAAGACACCATTGAGAATTCTCTCAATTCACAGTTGAAAATTAAAAAAGATAACTATCGGGATTATAAACCTCATCTCACTATTGCACGATTGAAGAAAAAACGGATAGATTATGATAAGTTTGATGATTTAAAACAAGCAGTTAAAGATAAAAGAACCTATGAATTCGGCCCTTTTACCATGGATAAGGTTAAATTGAAAAAATCAAAGTTGACTCCAAAAGGACCAATCTATTCCGATTTAACCTATGATTGAATCGAATAAACTATGGCAGACATTAGAGCATTAGTTTGGGATCTGGATGGAACACTTATCCATTTTAAAATCGATTTTATCCGCGCTCGAAAAGCCGCAATAAAGATTTTAAAAAAACACGGCATTCCCAAAGAAGATCTTACCATAAAGAAAAGCATTCTAGAAAATATCCAAAAATCGAGGGAGATTTTACGCGTGCAAGGGAAAGACGATGATTATATTCAAAAGGTAATCGAGAAAGTAGACAAGGCTGTTATAGCAATAGAATATGAAGCTGCACTCGATGCCACAAAAGTAGATGGAATTGAGCATGTCCTTAAGTTTGCTCATAATAATCATCTTAAACAAGCCATTTATACTTTCAATACCCGGCAAAATGCTCAAGTTTCCCTGGAACAAGCTGGGCTAATTAGATATTTTAATGTAATCGTGGGTCGTGATAATATTAAAAACGCTAAACCACACCCAGACCACTTGTTAACTATCTGCAGTAAGTTAGAAGTTGAACCTTCTGAGATTGTTGTACTTGGAGATACTAGTCGTGATATTGAAGGTGCACAGAATGCCGGAGCAATCTCAATTGCAATTAATACTAAGATATCGAAATTCACTAAAAAAAAGACCTTTTTGCAAGCTGATTATGTTATTGAAGAGCATGACATCCCTCAACGTCTCATCTCGGTTTTAATAGAATTATTATAAATCTAAATCCGAGAAATAATAATTTTTTAAATGAGAAATTTTTATATAATCTACAAGAGTAAATGAACATATAAAATGAAAATGAACATCACTTATAATTTAGATGTCTTAAAACCCCACCAGCCGAATTCTGATGTATTAGCAAGATCCTTAATTGAACTCAAAGGAGTCAATCATGTTCGCATTAAAGTTGATGAGATAGATCAGAAAACAACATCTCTCTTTATCAAAGTAGGTGGAACAGAAGAGATTTCCTTAGAAAAAATAACAGATGCATTAAACCAGTTAAATTGCTCATTACATAGCGTGGATCAAGTAAGGATTAATAAAGAAGAATAATTAATCCTCGCTTTTTATTCTCTTTTTTTTGCTTAATTAATCTGAAAAACATAAGATTTAATTTTATGAAAAATCATTATTTTTAATATGTCAGATTCTCCAAATGTAGTTAAGGTTATTGATGATGATGTGGAAATTTCCGATGAGTTGGATTATGCCTTAATGAAGTTCCTTATGAACAACCGGGGGAGTGGATATACCGCTTGTCAACCAAAAATAGTTCAAATTAACGATGGGCAAGAAGCCATTCAAATGGGCATTGATAATACCTTTGTGGGGAAAGATAACCAACTTATGGGGTTAGGTATTGTTGGAAAAATGTTTATTGATGTGGATAGTTTGGAGGTTCTTTATTGCACCCCTAAAGATGAATTAGAGAAAAATATTCAAAAACTGGAAGACGCTGGAGTAGACCCTCAACCCAGGCCAAAAGGAAAATACTAATCTAATCTATATATCCATCTTATCTTATTCTTTTCATCCTTTTTTAAATGTGTATTTACCATTAATGGCGTGGTAGTTCAATTACAAGGAGGGGATGTAATAGATAATAAACCTTAGCAACGGTATAATAGATAATAAATATTAATAACCGTATATTTGCTCCTTCGGATTATAAAGTATATAAAGAGAATAACTCCCACTGTCCAATCTAAGACGTACAAGATCAAGAAATACATAATAACGCTCAAATAAAGCAATAAAAAGAAGTAATTTTTTAGTCAAGTACTGATATAATTAACGGTTATGAAATACGAAAAGATTTCTATCGATTTCTTGAACTTATCTTCAAATCTAATAACTGATCTCTAATTTAACTTTTTATTTTTTATTTTTCTCTCGTGAATTCTCACTTCATAAACGATTGGAGAAGATTAATTTAGTTAAATTAATTATAAGATATTATGTCATCGAATGAAAAGGTTCAAACACTCATTAGAAACTACTTAATGGATGAAGATTTTGCTATTAAGAAGATAAAAAACCAAAAGAAACTAGATTTTGGCTTTCGATTTAAATTTCCGCCCATAACTGATCCCTCTGGACGACCTGTGGGCAAGAATATAGCAGTCTTCAAACCAAAAGCAAAAGATGCGATCTATATTGAACTTGGCACGCAGATTTCTAAACCACATATTAAAGCTCTAAATTCTACAGATGATGCAAAGATGAATTTTTTTATGGAATTACGAAAATTCTTCTTCTTTAAGAATATGTTTTTCAATATTGACATGGAAAATAACCGATATAAAATTTCAGACCAGATTTTCATAGATAAAAATGGGGAAATCGCAAAAGATCGATTCTTTCAAGCGATTCGTAAGGTATTTAACGTTGCCGCCTACAGTAATATTTTACTTATGGAATATTGCTCTGGAGATATTAAACCTGGTGAAATGGCCAAAGACAAAAAATTCTCGTCAGGACCTGGGTTTTCCTTATACACCTAACGTATATAATAAAAAAAATTAATCTTATGAAAAGAAACCAATTGAGATTAAAGTATGTTTAAAAAATGGTTAAGGGCTCTTGGAAAATTGGACTATGTCCAAGGGAAAAACCGTCCCGATGTCGACTGCGTTCTATGCGCTGTCAGAGATGATAATGAGGCAGTAAAATCGTTAAAATATTACCAAGATGACTTGATTTTTATCTCTCTGAATCTTTATCCCTATAATCCGGCTCACTCTATGGTGGTGCCGAATGCACACCGCACCGAACTTATAGATATGACGAAAGCGGAAAGTTTAAGAATTCTTCGAGCAATTCAAGGGGTACAAATGATGCTGAATGATCTTTATTCCCCGAAGGGATATAATATCGGTATCAATCAAGGGAGGAATGCGGGTGGAAGTATACGGCATTTGCATTTTCACGTAGTGCCCCGGTATGGTGCAGAGTTGGGATATATTGATATCGTGGGAAAATCCCGAATCGTCGTTGAGGGGTTGGATTCGGTATTGAAAAAAATGAAAGAGAACATCGATGATTATTTAAATCCTGAATTTTTCAACAATTTTGAATAGATAATCAAACTTATAGCCTTGAAAGGGAATCAAAAAGAGAGATATAAAAAAATAAAAAAGAAATTTAGATAGATTTTTTTGGTAATGAAATACTAGAATTATCGGGTTGCTTCTCTAATATCGTCAGACGTAATTCTTTTCCTTTTGTCCGCTTGGGTAACATCTATAGCGTCTTTTGTAACATCTGCAGCGGTATTCTCAAGAAATTCAATTAATCTATCTAAGGCATCTGCCGCTACAAGGTCCGCACCTTCACGTTTCATTAATCTTCGGATTGGAGCCTTTGCTATATAACCACCTTTAGCCATTTTTAAAATTCATTCCTCCACATTATTTTTAAAATTTTATAAAAGATTTTATAATATTTAAATAAATATTGGATTTACAGATATTTAAATCTTATGATTCAGTTTTTAATTTAAGGTAATCTGATCAATCGAAAAATAAAAATTGAAATATCTGATTGGAATATCTATCTAACCGACAAAATATAAGATCCAATATTTAATTAACTATTAATATAAAAACCATATTTTTTTATTAGCAATTTTATTAATGATTCAATAAAAAATGTCTATTATTTACCCATAAAATCTAATAAGATTTTTCCAAATACCCTCAGCAAAAATCATAAAAAAAATGTTAAAAAGACAAGTGGTATGTATTAATCGAATCAAATTATTCTCATTTTGTTAGCAATATGGAAAGATAATCATTACAATTCGTATAATCTTAAATTAAATTCAAAAAGAATTGATGGTAAGGTAATCAATCTATATATTTAAATTCTAAGGTATACTAAAATTAAAATAGTAATTTCAAGATTATGTATAGTACAGTATTAAAAATCAAAAAGGGGTTTAACTTTCTATTTTAGATTCTGAAACCGATGTGGAACCAGATTTGAATGATTCTGACATAACACATAAATTACAGAAGTTAGGATTTACTAAAAATGACTCAAAATGCTTGCTTACTCTCTGTAAATATAAAATACTTTCGCCTGCGGATATTGCAAAGTATTCGGGAGTAGATAGAGCACGCGTTTATGATTCTCTTAAACGACTGATTAAAAAAGGATATATCCGAAAGGAACCTGTGAAACGAGGCGCACGCTATCAAGCTATCCCAATAGAGCGCATCTTTAAATCAATTAGAGACCGATATAAGAAAAAAATAGATGAAACGATACTTTTAGAAAAAGTCATAAAAAAAATGGAAGATGAAAAAGAAATTCGAGAAGATGCACAAGTATGGGCAATTGATACTCGGAAAAAGCTAAGGAAAAAAATAACTGATTTAATTGAAAAAGCCGAATCAAGGATTTTCTTTATCATTACCCCCGATTTAATAATTGAAGAATTTGGAGGCTATGAATGGATTACCAAGGAATTATGGAATAAAAAATTTAATCTCGGAGAGGATATCCGTATTATTCTTGCACTAAAATATTTCGAAGACTTAAAGGAGGAAATTAAAAAGTTACTCAAGGTAAATATTGAAATTCACAATATCGTAGGGGATACCGTGCTTCCTTTTGGTCTATTAATTGCCGACAATGATTTTCTCCTTACAACATTGGACAATGTTAAAGAAGCCCCCGAATATACTTCTGGTTTGTGGTTAGAAAACGGAAGGTCCAAACAAGTCAAAGGATATGAGCATTTGTTTAGACATTTTATATCTACCGAAACAAAAGAAGCTGTACTCAAGCAAAAAAAGGAATAAAAAGTAAATATAATAAATATAAAATTTTAATTTAAAATTGTATAATTAGGAACTTGTAAAAATGAGTTATAGAGGAAAAGTTATAATTTTAGGTTCACCAGCAGTGGGAAAAACCTCTCTCCTCGCCCGTTTTGTTGATGATCAGTTCAGTGATGAGTATGATCAAACAATTGGAGCCAATTTTCTCATTAAGGAGATGAATCTTAAACCCCTTTTGAAGGAAAGCAATGATTTTAACATAGATAAGGAATTAAAAGAAGAAATTATCGAAAAGGGATTTCGTCTTTATTTTTGGGATCTGGGAGGGCAATCGGATAAACTTTTCGTCACAGAATATTATTTTCTCCAAGCGCTCGGGGCAATGGTGGTATTTGACCTTTCAGATAAGGAAAGTTTCGAAGAGTTAGATTTTTGGATTTCGAAAATGCGGGAATTAAGCGGAGATATCCCGTTTATAATTGTAGGAAATAAGTTAGATCTTAAAGATCAACGGGAAGTGTCTAAATCGGAGATTCAAGAGGTTACAGAAAAATACGGTGTAAAATCTTTTGAGTCTTCTGCAAAGGACAACAAACATGTGGATGAGGCTTTCAAATGGTTGTCTATGGAAATCTTAGGTAATATTGAATGAGGTTTTCTTCCTAATAAGCTATTTACTGTAATTTATTAAATTATGTGAGCTTTTATAAATAAAAGAGTGAAAGGTGCTCTAAGATTGACTATTCTATTTATTCCCGTTGCAGACCTAAGTAAAAGTAAATCTCGGTTAACTGAGTGCTTTACACCCGAACAACGTCAAGATTTTACAAGAGCTCTTTTTAAGGATTTAGCAGAAAAGGTAACTTCCCTTGATGCCTTTAGAGCAAAAGTGGTTTATTCTCCTGATGAGCGAATTTTAAAATTAGCAGAAATATATGATCTTATTGCTCTTAAAGAGGAACGGTCTCAGAATTCTAAAAACTTTGATGCAATTTTCATGGAAATGGATGAGATTGCAATAAATCGCTTCAATGCGGGGGCATCTCTTGTGGTTTTTTTGGATTTACCTTTAATAACTCAAGAAAATCTTCTTGCTCTAAATTCAATCTTGAAAAAAAATCAAGTGGTAATCTCGCCAGCTCTTAATTCAGCAGGTATTTCCGTCTTAGGAAGACGACCCGTGGATATAATTAGTTCACAATTTGACGATCCTTCGGACCCTTCTTTAGTTGCTCATTATAAAACTGCAAACCAGCAAGAAGTGGACCGTTTCGTTCTCTATGATTCCCTACGAGCAAGTTTTGATGTAGATATAAAGGATGACCTAATATTAACCTTTGAATATCTAAAGGTGTTTAATTTAACCGATTCTTATACTTTTCGCTTCTTGGAGCATAATTTGGATCAGAAAATTTGTAAAAACGAAAACTTAAATAATCGGGAATTTCTTTATAAGCAGAAGCAGTAACAAATGAGGGATTAGAACGCTAAATTAAAATGAGAAGGTAATTGAAATTTTTATGGGTTCTTCTATGACTTGTTCAATCGACTTTTGAAATATCTTCCGCTCTTTCTTTAATCTTGCTAAATATCGTAAATAATCTTTCTTCTTTCGATCTAGCTTATTTTCGGCTCTTTCTAATTTAACAGAATTGTGAGAGATTTCATCTTTTAGCTTTTCCACTTTATCGCCCAATCCCACATCCTTTATTTCTTTTTTAATATCTTTAACCTCTTGTTTTAGATTGCGTAATTTCTTAACATCATCATGAATCTTTTTAACCTCGAAAAATTTATTGATTTGCTCAATTGTCTTTTCCTTCGTTTCATTTTTTATATTCAGCAAATTCTCTTCTAACACATGCCGTACTTGAACTAGTAAGCTAGAAAACTCTCTTAAGTCCTTACTTTGGTTGACGAGATTTCTTACTGGGTTTTTCAAGAAATTATCTATCTCCCGTTCACTGACTCCAGATATGGGAATATCCCCCTTATTTATTTCGAATTTTAGTTTCTTCAATGCCTTTTTAAAATGTAATTGATCTTTAATTTTAAGCTTCAGTTTAAAGATTTGCTTCTTTCTTTTCTTTAATTTTTTGAATAGTTTGCTCTTTTCTAACTCAACTAATTGGGCTTTTAGCTTCTCTGCTTTGCTATTATATTTTTCATATTCTTCTTCAAATTCGATCAGATCGCGTTTTGCATTTTCAATATTTTCTTTTAATGAATACAATTTCGGTATTTTTTTCATTAAATCTTCGGCGTCTTTTAGGCTTAATTTTCCGCCCGCGTATTTTTTTCGTAAGAACTTATCTAATACACCTTGATACTTTCCCAATTTCCTCGTTAAATAATTTAATTCTTTAATCTCTGATTGTACTTCTGACTTAAATTTAGGCAAAGATTTACGTGCAATTTCACTCACGTCAGCAAACAAGCTTTTTAAAGAACTCATTAATCTCATCAAATTTTCATAGTTCATATTCTCTTCATTGGGTATCTCGATCTCATCGATACTTCCCTTAACTCTGCTGGTAAAAAGATTTAGAGATCTTTTTGCCTTACTACTTACCTTTCCTTGTCCAGCTTCGATAAAATGGTCCATACACAACTTAATTTTTTTCAAATTTTCTTCAATATTAGAAAGAATTTTACCCGTTTTCTTCTTTTCTTTGTAATAAATATCGTTAAGCTTATTTTGATAAAATTCCTTAAAATTCTTTAAATTGACTTCAACCATATATATTATCACATCTTAATTATTCATAGGTTTAATAATTTTTTTGCCGTTTAAATATTTCTGGAGTACTTTTGGGATTTCTATAGAATGATCTTCGTTTTGATAGTTTTCGAGCAAGCAGCATAACGTCCGTTCGGTTGCAATTGCGGTCGAGTTTAACGTATGAAGAGTTTCTTTTTCCTCTTTTGCCCCCACCAATCCCATCCGTATCTTTAATTTTCTTGCTTGATAATCTAAACAATTACTGCAAGAAACAAGTTCTCTATATACATTTGATCCGGGGAACCATGCTTCCAAATCATATTTTTTGGAAGCGTTATCATTTAAATCACCGGAAGCAATATTAACAATTCGGTATGGGAGCCCCAGTTTTTTATATAATTCTTCTGCATTCTTTATTAATTCTTCATGATACTCCCATGAATTTCCTGGTTTGCAGAAAATATATTGTTCAATTTTTTCAAATTGATGAACTCTGAATATACCTAAGGTATCTCTTCCATGAGATCCCGCTTCTCTTCTAAAACATGATGATACCCCTGCATATTTCAACGGTAACTCATCAGGATTGATAATCTCGTCATAATGGTAAGCAGCTATGGTCTGTTCGGAAGTTGCAATCAGATATAGATCTTCTCCCTCAATCTTATACAATTGTTCTTCAAAATCAGCGAGCTCAGCAGCTGCTTTGATCACCTCATGCTTTACAAAAAAAGGTGTCCACATCGGTGTAAATCCCTTTTCTATTAAGTGCTCCAAGGCAAATTTCATTAATGCGATGTTGAGTGATACAAGATCGTTTTTTAGGTAATAAAATCTTGAGCCCACGACTCTGGAAGCTTTTTCAGTATCAGCTCCGTTGATAAGTTCAACCAGATCAACATGTGAAAGAGGATCAAAACTAAACTCGGTTTTATCACCTACAATTCTTACGATTTCATTGTCTTCCTCAGTTTCTGCAATAGGTACTGAATCGTGGAGTATATTTCCAACTACATACCGGAATTCTTCTCTCTTTTCGTGATATTGATCTTTTAAGGCTTCTAATTTTTCAATTTTTGCTTTGTAATCTTTTGATTTCTCAATTGCATCTTTGGCTTCTTTATCCTTACCTGCCTTTTTTAACTCCCCGATTGATTCCGAAATTTTGTTTCTTCTATGCCGTAACTCTTGAAGTTCTTCCAAAACATCTCGCCATTTTTTATCATATTCGAGGACTTTTCGTGCATTTGAGGGATCTTTAAACCTATTTCTCTCGGATTCTATTATCCTTTCTAAATCTTCTCTAAATAACTCTATATCGAGCATTGTAACTGTCCAAATTTTTAATTATTCTATTATAAACAATTGTTTTTAATTTATTTTTGGATTGAAAATAAATTGTTTTAGGATTTCTTAACTCGGTGAGAATTAGTTAACTATTCATGGTTAATTCGAGAGGCGATGGTTGATCGTTGAAGGGCAGTTTTAATTTTTTTCTTATTCCAACCCACCTTGTCCATAATTTTCATTACTTTTAGGCGTTTTACCTTTCCCCTTAATCCCACTTCCTCCATAATTTGATTGGCAAAATGTTCCTTTTCTTTAAACTGAAGAAATTTTTCCTTAACTGTCTCTTCATCTAATCCGACATCTTCAACAATTTCGTTTATCTTGTTTTCTGTAGAACGCCCTTTTAATCCCTCCGTTTCCATAAAATTTTGAACAAATTTCTCTTCTTGAGTGGGTTCTTTTTCTTCATTTTCAGACATAATTAAAAAAATTATCGGTTTAAAAAAAAGATTTTTAAATGTTATTCTCTCTTTTTTCCAATTTTTTATAGGACAAAAATATGTAAAATGTTTAACATGGATGTTTTTTACTTCTAACAATTTCCGTAAATATTTTTACAAATTTACTATAAATTTTAGCCTTTTTTTTCGAATTTTAATAATATCTGGGAACTAATCATCCGAACTAAACAAATTATAAGAGAAGGCATTAGACCTTATGCTTCTTAAACAAAATTTATTTATTTTTCCTATTATTTCTCTATTTACTAAGATTTATTATTATAATTTATATGAGAAAATAAAAAGTATACATCAAATTATTGAATGGTGGTTCTCTAAAAGGTGGATTAAATGTCTGAAAATCAGACCAAAGATATTAGAATTGGCGTTTATGTGTGTCGCTGAGGAGTTAACATTGGTGCATCTGTAGATTGTGATGCTGTGAGTGATTTCGTTGAACCCCTTCCAGACGTTGTCGTGGCAAGAACTAATGACTTTACGTGTTCAGATCCCGGTCAAGAGATGATCAAAAATGATATTCTGGAGCTTGATTTAAATAGAGTCGTGGTGGCTGCTTGTACCCCCAAAATTCATGAACCGACCTATCGGTCAGTTTTGGTAGAGGCGGGATTAAGTCCCTATTATTTCCAGATGGTTAATTTACGAGAGCAATGCTCCTTTGTTCACCAAGGAGATAAGGAAAAAGCTACCGAAAAAGCGAAACGGTTAGTTCTCGCGGGGATCAATCGGGCACGAGAATTAGAAGATGTCCCGAGAAAAGAGATTTCAATTACAAATTCAGTACTCGTTGTTGGCGCTGGAATAGCTGGAATGAATGCTGCTCTAGACTTAGCTAGTGAAGGAATACAAGTCTATTTAGTAGAGAAAGAGCCTACAATAGGGGGGAAAATGGCGCAATTAGATCGCATTTTCCCAACCGATGATTGTGGGATATGAGTTTTAGCCCCGATAATGGTGAATACTTCAAAACATCCAAATATCGAACTTCTCACGTATAGTGAGGTTGTTGAATTTAGTGGAATTACTGGGGATTATCAGGTAAAGATTCGGAAAAACCCTAGATATGTAGATACTGATAAATGTACAGGCTGTGGCTTATGTACTACCAAATGTCCAATCCGGGTACCTAACGAGTTTGACAGAGGGATTGGTGAAAGAAGAGCAATTTATGTTCCATTTCCACAAGCAGTTCCGAAATTAGCGCTTATCGATCGGGATATGTGCATTGAATGTAAATCGTGTCAAAGAAATTGCCCTGCTGAGGCAATAGATTTTGAGCAAGAAGCAGAATATTTGGACATTACAGTAGGTTCAGTAGTAGTGGCAACTGGATGGGACGAGTATCCTATTTGGGAAAGTAATGAATATAACTATGGCTATTATCCCGATGTAATAACTCAGATAGAGTTAGAGCGGATGTTAAGTCCCATTGGACCAACGGGAGGGCATGTCCATCGAATTTCAGATGGAAAAGTTCCTGAAAAAGTTGCGATGATACAATGCGTGGGATCAAGAACTCTAAGAGGGAACCCCTATTGCTCTGGAGTGTGCTGTAACGTTGCGCTTAAAAATGCGCAGTTGTTAAAGCAAGAGTACCCTGATATGGAAGTATTTATATTCTATATTGATATCAGATCACCAGATAAGGGTAATGAGGAGTATTACAGAAAAATTCGGGAAACCGGGGTCAATTTCATAAAAGGAAAGCCCGGAGATATTAAAATGAATGATGACGGGACTATGAAATTGTTTTATGATAATACTCTTCTGGATGAGGTAACCCACGATGACTTCGATTTAGTCGTCTTATCAACGGGAATTATTCCTTCAAAAGGAACCGAAGAGATAACCAAGGTAATGGGACTCTCAACGGGACCCAACGATTTTCTTTCTGAAGTACATGGATGCTTAAAACCACAAGAAACGAAAAATATGGGAATCTATATTGCTGGCTGCGCGGCAGGGCCCAAAAATATTCCATATTCCGTTTCGACTGCACTTGCAGCAGCTAGTAAAGCTGCACGACTACTCTCTAATGATACAATTAGTCAAGAACTTATTATAGCGGAAATAGCTGAGGATCTATGTATGGGATGTCATCGTTGTGAGAAAGTTTGTAATTTTGAAGCAATTTCCGTGGATGAAGATGGGATTGCCCATGTGAATCAATTAAAATGTAAAGGTTGTGGTGTATGTGTGACTTCTTGTCCAGCACGGGCAATTAGTATTAAATATTTTAGAGATAAACAATTTGAGAAGGAGATCAAGGGGATTACTGGGGAATTAAAATACCTTGGAGAAAAACAGAAAATAGCAGAAAATTAAACAGACTAGGTGAGAAGATATGAACGAATCTAACAATGTCGATGAGAAAAGAATTATTGCCTTTGGATGTGAAAAATGAGGATATTCTGCTGCGGATTTAACGGGAACTACAAGGACATCATATTCTACTAAGGTTCATCTAATACGCGTGCGATGTACGGGACGAATTGGAATTCATCTTATTATGAAATGCTTTTTAAACGGTGCTGATGGCGTAGCAATTATTGGCTGAGAAGAAGGAGAATGTGAATTTGGCCAAGGAAATATTAACACTTATTCCCATGTGAAGGTTCTGAAACAGATCCTTGACCATGTAGGAATCTCTAAAGATCGTCTCCAGCAATACTTTTGCAGTGCGGCAGATGTTGAAAAGTTTACTAATTCCGTGGACGATATTACCAAAAAAATAGAAGCATTACCTCCTCTATTAGGCACAAATAACTAATCCGATGTAGGATGATCCGTTCAAATAAATTATAGTTGAATGGAAACTGACCCATGGCCTGGGTTTATTCGGATATTTTTAATTTTTTAAAGAATTAACAAAAGAAAATTTCGAAGGATTATGAGTAATCAAAAACTAGAAAATAAAATCACAAAAGAGTATTTGAAGCGAGTTGCAGATGCTCTGGAATCATACAGGGTGAGAGCATTAATAGATGCAAAACAAGAAATTTTGGATGCGGGAGTTTATAGTGAGTCGGAATATGAGAAAATATTTTTTAAGATGTTTGATGAAGAAGAACAGAAATATTCTCTTTTAGAATTCTTAAATAGTAATCAAACTAATGGCTTGAATGAATTAACAAAATTTTCTGAAAAGTACTCTATCCCTCTGCGTAAGACCCTCGGATATTTAGAACTTCTCAATCAAGAAAACTTAATTGATGTAGATTATAAATTTGAAAAGAGAAAGAGGGAAGAGAACACTCAATCAGAAAAATTACTTAAGGAAATAAAGATCAAAATTAATGATGATGACATTTCCGAATTGAAATCGATATACGAACCCGTAAAAGTGATTTTTGATTCAGAGACTTGTAGCGGTTGTGGACTATGTGCGGGAATATGTCCAATGGATTGTATTTCTATCGAAAATGGATTTGGAGAGATAGATGATGATATGTGTGTCCGGTGTGGATTATGCTATTTTGTATGTCCTCGTTCTTATTTGCCGGTTGATATCCTAAACCTAAAGCAATCAGATTCAAGAGAAATTAAGGATTATGGTAATATTGGCCCCTTCATGGAAGCATACTGTGCCCAAACAAAAGTAGACAAGATTAAAGAGGTTTGCCAAGATGGCGGAATTTCTACAACCAGCATTTATTATTTATTAAACAATGAGAAAATCGATTATGCACTCGGTGCTACCATGAGTGAAAGATTATGGTGCCCAGAACCGAAGATCCTTCAAAATGAAGAAGATCTCATCGCAGCGGCTGGGACTAAATACGTTAATAATCCCAACTTATCCCTTTTAAATAAAGAGAATCTAAAAGATGCGAGGATTGCAGCGATAGGTGTTCCTTGTCAAATGCAAGCTCTTCTTAAATCAAACTTATATAATATTGGTATCCCAACAATAAACAATGTTATATATCGAATAGGTATCTTTTGTATGGAATCATTTCCCTACGAAGAGGGATTTTTGAAAATATGCGAGAAGCTCGATGTTGATGTGCATAATGTGACGAAAACGGATATTAATAAGGGAAAATTTTTCGTGTACACCCGAGATGGAGAAGAACATAAGATCGCAATAAATGAGATCTCTGCCCTTGCTCGAGAAGATTGTGAAGTCTGTTTTGATTTGACATCGGAATCAGCCGATATTTCAATTGGATCAATTGGCGCACCATCGGGTTGGAATGCTGTATTAATTAGAACTCCCAAGGGAAGGCAACTCTATAATGCCTTACTCGAAAATGATCTTATTGAATCTAAACCATTAGACCATGTAAAACCGGGATTACCCCTCTTAAAAAAAATTGCAGGTTTTAAGCGTAAAGACTGTCGTAAAGCTATAAACGAGAAGAATGAGAGTAATGCACGTGCCCCATCTTACTAACTGTCTTTTATCAATGACCTTTTTGGTTTGTGATTTGATACTTTTTTTCTAAAATTGAAAAAATTTAGTGCTCTTCATAGAAGAATTGAACAAGAAGTAAGTCATCTATCCAATTTCCCAAATACAACCAAAAAATTAATATTGATTTTTACATTTTAAACATTTAAAGTTATAAAATTAAGATATTATTAAATGTGTTTATATGACGCAACCGATCAGGCCCCAAAATTATCGACAAGAAGTGTTCCTTCGAAAGTTAAGAACCAGGCTTAACGGAAATCATACTGCATTATACGGACTCTCGAAAATTAAAGGAATTGGCAGAAGATTTTCGCAAGCAGTTCTTCGTGTTATGAATCTTGATCCACAAACTCGGATTGGGGTAATCCCCGAAAAAGATTTGAAGAAAATCGAAGAAATCATCTTAAACCCTGTCGAGTCTGGAATTCCTTATTACTTAGTTAATCGTCGTAAGGATCTAAAAGATGGTGAGGACAAACATATTATTGGAAACAGACTGGAAATAACTGTGAAGCGCGATATTGAAAGAATGAAAAAGATGAGAAGTTATAAGGGGATTCGCCATGAGTTAGGATTAAAAGTCCGGGGACAGCGCACCAAGAGTACAGGAAGAGGGGGCCTTGTCATCGGTGTTGTACGTTCTAAGTTGAGAGAAAAGGCGAAAAAAGAGAGAAAGAAAGAAAAAAAAGAAAAGGAATAATTAAAATTTAATAAATAGGTTATAAGATTATGGGAGACCCACGAAAACTAAAGAAAAAGTACGCGAAACCGAACCAACCCTTTAATAAGAATAGAATTTATGAAGAATTAGAGTTTATAGGTAAATATGGCTTGCGTAATAAAAAAGAATTCTGGAAAACGCGTAGTATTTTAGGTAGATGGAGGGATCAAGCCCGCTCCTCACGAGCATTACCAGAAGAACAAGCAAGAGATGTACAGCAAACACTAATTAAAAAACTCAATCGGCTTGGTATTTTAGGTGCTGATGCAGAATTTGAAGATGTGCTCCGTTTAACTGTGGAAGATGTTTTGAAACGACGTCTGCAAACTCTAGTCTACGAAAAAGGGTTAGCAAAAACCGTATATCAAGCCCGTCAGTTTGTAGTTCATGGTCATGTTCAAGTAGGTGGAAAAAAAGTTAATTCCCCCTCTTATTTAGTCAAAAAAGCGGAGGAAGAATCTATTGCCTTTGCCCCTAATTCACCCTTTGTTACGTCTTAAATTATCATAATATTCTTAATAAAAATTATACTTTCAGAAAAAGAGTTGATTAAAAATGAGTAGTCAGAAATGGAGTATTGTGCACATTATGAGTTCTTACAACAACACGATTGTCACTGCTACAGATTTAAGTGGCGCTGAGACGTTCGCTAAATGTAGTGGTGGAATGGTTGTAAAAGCGGATCGTGAAGAATCAAATCCATATGCAGCCATGCAATGTGGTTTCCGAGTAGCAGATACGTTAAAATCAATCGGGATTAATTCAATTCATATTAAAGTTAGGGCTCCAGGAGGGAATAAGTCACAAGCTCCGGGTCCAGGAGCACAAGCATGCATTAGAGCATTAGCACGTGCTGGCCTTCAAATAGGAAGAATTGAAGAAGTCACACCAAAATCTCACGATCATTGTCGCCGAAAAGGTGGACATCGCGGTCGTCGAGTATAATTTCTCAAAATAACTAATAAAATATCTTTTTCTTTATTAACAAAGATTAACAGACTCTAACAGTCATTTTAGTCATAATTATCTTAGAATAAATAAAATTATATTACTACAATTATAATATTAACTTAAGAGAAATAAGATACATAAGATAATGTTTATTGAATGATCTGATATGAGTAATGAAGAAAAATTTAATTCAACGATACAAGAGATAAAAGAGATTTTAATTTTTTTACGTGATGAAGAACCTACGCCTGATGATGAGATCGAGGCAAGGGAAAAATTGATTAAAAAATTCAAAGAGCTAGAAAAATTCAATAAAAATAGCGAACTTAAAAATCCTATAGAGACAGCTTTGGATAAATTAGAAAATTGGGATACACTAGAGTTATGGTTTAATGAAGTTGAAGGATTATCAGATAATATTGAACGTGTTGTAGAGTTAGCTCAAGGTAAGAAACAAACTGAAGCAAAACCCACAAAGGAGAAAGAAAAAGCAATTGAGGAAGCATTTGAAAAGGAAGCAGCTAAATCCGCTGAGGTTTCCGAAAAGGGTGAAATCGCCCAGAATATTGACATAGATCAAATCGTTGCCCAAGTATCCGAAGAATTTAAAGGCACAATTGAAGGATTAAAAAGTAAAATCGAAAATTTAAAGGAAGAGTTAAAAGAGAAGGAAAAAAAGTTACAAGAAGAGCCGAAAGCAAAAAAAGAGCCAAAAAAGGAAGAAAAATCCGAAAGAGTGAAACCAAAAGCGAAAAAATCTAAAAAAAAGTCGAAATTACCCCCTCCAGAGATTAAAATACCTCATATTGGTGGTCCGGAGAAAAAATCCGAAAAGAAACAAGAATCTAAAAAGCAGCCGGAACCGAAAGGGAAGCCAAAACCGAAAGAGCAAACTACACCACAAGTGAAAGTACAACCGCAAAAGCAGCCGGAACCGAAGGAGAAGCCAAAACCGAAAGAGCAAACTACACCACAAGTGAAGGAGAAGCCCAAAATTTCACCTGTATCTCCTCAGAAACCGAAGGTATCTCCTGGGTCCACCGAAAAAACAAAAACTAAACCTGAAGCTCAACAGAAACAGAAGATATCCCCTGTGACTCAAGAAAAGCCCAAAATTTCGCCAGCTTCTACTGAAAAACCAAAGGTCTCACCAGGAGCGAAAAAAAAGCCTAAAATTTCACCCGTAAAAGTAGTAGAAGTTTCCGATACAGAAGAGGAAGAACAAGCCAAAAGTGATGATCTTTTTAATGTTTTCTCCTCAGTAGGCAGATCAAAAAAAAAACCCAAACGTAAAAAAGATCCGGAGAAAAACGTGCAACCAGTATCTAAAAATGCCCCCCCTCCTCGAAAAAGAGGAGGCAGAAAACGGAAAAGAGGGGAAGCTCCGGGAGGAGGAAAAATTAAAACTAAACCAATATTTGGATTCGATGAATCTCAAGCCGGGGCAAGAAAAAGGGAGGCTTCATTTTCCGAGGAGGATTTACCTAAAGATAAAGAATCCTTGTACCAAGAATTAATTGCATTAGAAGGTCGGCGATATTCTCTCGAAAAAAATTATAAGGAATTAGAAAAATCCTATAAGAAAGGGTCCGTTGACGATTTTGAGTTTAAAAATAAGGGAGATGAGTTGAAATATAAATTAGACGAAATTTCCCAGAGAATTACGAGCATTCGGAAGATTATCTCTAATATTTAATCTCCTTGTTTTATTTTATATACGGGGGGCATTTTTTTTTTATGTTCTGAAGAGTTCAACATTTTTTTAACTTTTTTTACATTCTTTTGGTTAAGTTCATCTAATGATAAATTAGAATCTATTCTGTAAAGAATTTCATCTAACTCATCATAAGTAATTCCAATCTCTCCCTCGTCAGTTTGTTCTTTCCATAGACCTGCAGAAGGAGCCCTATTTATAATCTTTTTGGGAACATCTAATATTTGTGCGACTTCATATACCTCGCTTTTATACAAAGTGCCAAGTGGTTCAATATCAACACCTCCATCTCCATATTTAGTAAAATAACCTATCGCAATCTCGGTTCGGTTTCCAGTCCCGCCGATCAAATAATTTCCCTCTGCTTGACCAAAAAAATAGAGAGTTACCATACGTAACCGAGGTTTAATGTTTGCTTTAGCTATTTTAATATTCTTTTCCACTTGGAGTTTTGGAAGAAAGATATCTTTACATTCATCATATATAGAGGAAAGATCAACGACACGGAAATCAATATCCAAAAATTCAGCGATTAATTTTGCATCCTCATAATCTTTAGGCATGGAATTGCATGGAAGACTAAATCCTAGCACATTATTTTTTCCAATTGCGCGGACTGAAAGTGCAGCAGTTACGGAACTATCTATCCCTCCGCTTAATCCCACTACAATTCCTTCACTTCCAGCTTTTTCTGTATATTCCCTAATCCAATCTTGTATATTCTCTGTAAGTGTCTTATAATCTAAATGTCTCATTTTAATTATCCAAATTTTCGGTTATAAATATAAATTCTATTTATCAAAAGAGTTTTAAAATTTTTTTGCATTATTACTTAATGTATTAATTTTAATTTAATATAGATAAAAAAAGAATGAAATATTATAATGAGCGAAGAATTTTTAAAAATTGTTGAAACATCTTTTGACAAGGCTATACAGCCGATATGGATTTATACTGAAGATTATATTTATGGATTAGTACCTGCTGATGACGATGGTAACCGATGGACTGAAGTGGTCTATACACCGGCCGAGGATGATCCACTAAAACGAGGAGAAAAAAGCGCATCCTTTGCATATCAACTTTTATTTGAAGAACTCACTAAGGGGCTCCCTTATTACGTCAAAGACTTTAAAGTTATAGATTTTAAACAATTTGACTCCAAAATCGAAGGAAAACCCGGTCCTGCGAAAATGAAAGCGGTAGTCGAAGAATTAATCCAAAATAGTGAAAAGTATTCAGAACATCTCCAAATAGTGAAAAGCAAGGATGGATTAGATGTTCTAAAAGAAAAAGTATAAAATTTTATTTCTCTTTTCTTACTCTTTTTATAAGTACAGATTTTTTCGTTGAGGATGTTTTCTTGTGAACTTTTCCTCAATCCGTTTTGTTAATTGAGGACCGACATTAGGCTTCCGTTCATTAATTATTTTTCTGATATGTCCGCCATGGGTTTCGGAATATTTTTCAATTCCTGATGCAATAATATTTTTATCCTTTTTTACGGGTACCGCCATCCCAAATAAGCGGATCATATCTTTTTTGCTCATTTTATTGCCAATCTCTTCATCAATATCTCTGTCAATATTTCTCACTACAGAACCCATAGATAATGAAGAAAAGGGAGATAATTGCTTTGACTTTAACCAGTATGTATTTGGTTTTTTAGTGATAAAGGTGTCATCATTCCCCTTCTCGTCCTTGAACCCTACTACTCTCCAATTTTTAGGGTCCTTATCGTATTCCTTTTTCATTCTTTTTACGATATGAGAAATAGGTGCAACACCATGATAATCTTCTTTATCCCTTTGTTCTTCCTTGCGAGTCATTTTTCACTATTTAATAATAAATTAGGATATAAAAATTTAGATATTCTAGGAAATAGTTATTTTCTTGGAATGACTAGAATAATATAAGATGAATAAAAGTTTTGAACGAATGTGGACGGCCATTTCTCTGGAAAAACCAGATAGAATGCCGATTCATACAATCAATATTGATGGAAATGTAGCAGATAAAATCTTAGGCACCCCTGAGCGAGATGTGTTCGATATTTTCGACCAGATGTCTGAAAATTATCCAGATAGATGGATTGACAAGATTAATGGAATTTTTAATGAAATTGAAATCTCAGTTTTCGCAAAATGTGTTCGGGCGGCTCACAAATTAGGATTTGATGGGGTGGGTGTCCAATATATTCCTTTTGTTTTAGAAAATAAGGAGGAGATGACGGATATTTTCGGAAAAAGATATAAACTAAAAAATATCGATGGAAATCCCTATCCCGACTATTATGGAGGATCTATTAAAGATCGTGAAGATTGGGAAAATTTTCCAAAGCCAGACTTAGATGAAGAATATAAGAAGGCCAAAAAGTTTTATAAAGGAGTCCAAAGAAAATGCAGAGATATTAAGGATGATATTTGTATAGTTGCGCAAAATGCACTTACATCAATCTTTCCTCCAGTATGGCAAGGAATGGGTATGGCAAATTTTGCCCGTGCCCTGAAAAATGATCCAGAATTAATTGAAGAGCGCTTCCGTTTTACAACCGATTATGTGTTGAAAACCTTTGAGGCATACGCGGACTGCGGGGCAAAAATCTTTTTAGAGGGAGGAGATATCGCACATCAAGGAGGCCCAATGATCAATCCCAAATATTTCGAAAAATATTTGCTACCTCGCTATCAGGAAGTTGCCGAGGCAATTCACGACTGGGGCGGCAAATATATCCTACATACAGATGGAGATATCTCAGATCTTTTGGATTTTATTGTAGAATCAGGATTTGATGGTTTACAATGCTTAGAACCCCCCATCGTGGATCCTTATGATGTGAAGAAAAAGATCGGAGATAAATTATGTCTCTCTGGTAATATTGATACTCGCCATATTTTATTTGATGCTGAAAAGCAAGAAGTGGAAGATGCTGTTAAAGCGGCGGTGAAAGCCCTCGGTCCTGATGGAGGTGGGATGCTCTCACCGGCCAATTTTCACCCCGAAATCTCCGTCCAAAATCTTGAATGGATGATCGATGCCGGAAAAAAGTATGGGAAATATCCTCTAGACTTAGAATAGAATAAATCTAAATACGAAATTCGTTTTATTTTTGAAAAAATAAAAATTGCTATGAACGAGTTTAAACAAACGGATAGATTTTAGTTCGCAATAGTTAATGCAATTCGTTCAATAAAAACCAAGAGTTAATGAGCAACATATTAAAATCTCTCTTACAGTAGAACATAGGTTTAAGATTGCAAATGCAAAATTAATTCTTAAACAAGAGCGAGGCGGAGATGATAAGAGCATTAATCCTCTCAGCATTAACATCTCAAAAAGGTTCATAACGACTTTTTTTCCTTTTCCGAAGAATAATAAACTTAGATTGTTCGTTCATTATCTTTTTAACTTAAGGGAGTAAAACGATTGGGCTACTTATTGTTAGGAAAAATGCCTCTTCTTCTTTAGAAAAATCTGCTGGTAACGAAATTAAAAAATTCTTGGACATTTTCCGAGGTTCTTAATAATCACTTCATTCCATTTTGTTCTCCTGTATTCATCCAAATATTATACTCATCTAAAAAAGAAGAAATACTATTCAAAAATATGATTAATTATACAGAAATTGGAGTCGTATGAAATGCAAAATTTAACCAATTTAGAGGAGTATGAAGTGGTCAAACCGAGAAGAATCTTAAACCGAAAGAATTTCGATAACCAAGATGCAGACCTTAACTATTATCAGTTGTTAAACAAGTTAGGCTTTATTTCCAAAAATGAATATGCTGTGATTAAAGGCATGGTGACTCAAAACCGAATTGACCTAAGGACTAATCTGATTAAAACCACATTGCAAAAATTACTTCGGAAAAATTTAATAAAAAGTGTGAGTGATCTCTCTGATGTTCCCAAAGAGAAAAAAGAAAGCCATAAAGAAAATATTGAGAAATTTCTTACTCTTTTAGATGGATAACCCCTTTAGGCGTGAGTAGTTCAAGCCGAATCCGATCTTTGTTCTTTTTTTTTCTTTTTATTTTCGATATTTTTATTCATCTGCTTTAATCCTTTCAGCAGCATTAAGAAAATTAAATATCCGAGAATTCCAATAACCACGCCTATTCCGTCGGCAAGAATGTCAAAAATATCAAAAAAGCGAGTGGGAACAAAATACTGGTGAACCTCATCGGAAAAAGCGTATAAAATCCCAATGATCGTAATTTTATAATACTCTAACTTTGAAGATAATCCAAATGCCAACAAGAAACTAAACACAGCATATTCCGCAATATGGAGAACGGTATTTACATCGAAAAAGTCTATTGTTTCCGCAGCCTGTGAGGGAACTGGATTTTCCAAGGAGGATAAGTAGAAAATAAGACCAGCAAAAATGATCCCTGGAAGTAATTTCAGATAATCGAGAACATCCCACTTATCAGAGTCTAAAGAGTCCATTGATTCACTACTCCTCCACTTGAAAATGAAAATTGCAGACGGAATCACCCGTTTCGATGAATTTCGTTTTTGTCAAAGTAATCTTTGGGTTAAATTTTTTAAGAGCAGGTTCATAGAAAGGAACGCAACTCTTCTTGCAAATATCTTCGAGCTTGTTATGTCTATTCGGATTTCTGCGCATAGAAACCTCATAGGGACATTCTGTGATGTGAATGATTGCTTCTTTTTCAGTATTCTTGATGATTTTATACTTATATCCCTCACAACCCCACAAAAATGAAAGGATTTCGATTAAATCATAAAGAGTGTTAGATTCAAGATCTAAATAACGTGCCACTCGACGGAAGGCGGTTTTATATAATCTTTGCCATACTTTAATATCAATTTCCAATGCGGTGGCCCAATCTGTTTCATTTTCGACCTCTCTAATCCAGAGGTCGTCCATAGTAAAAAAGTTTTTCTCAAAATAATATAATTTGTCATCGTCATCGAGTTCATCCATAATTGTCTTTTCTGTAGGCTTATATTTTACACCATCTTGATAAAATTGAAAATCACAGTATGTTGAATCATCTAACCCTTGAAAAAACTTCCGTTTAAGCGTAATCTTGGAATTGTAGTGGTTAACGACTTCTTTATAGAATGGAATGCACATCTCCTTGCAGATTGGGATGATTTTATCATGCCGGTCCGGATTGCGCTTCATGCTTTCATTATAGGGACATTTATTGATTTTAATCGTTCCGTTGTCTAGTAGGTCAAAATCCCATCCTTCCACAGCCCAACGAAAGCTGAGGACCCGTATTAGGTTTTTAATACTGTTTTGCTTTAGATTTAGATGTTTTTTTACACGCTTAATAATCTTTCTCAGCAGCCGACCCCAGACGGCGAGATCAACCTGGAGCGCCCGATCAAATCCCATTCTATTTTCTGTCTCTATGATCCAGAGTCCATCAAGAGTGTCCCAATGATTTGAAAAAAAGAATAGTTTATCCTTGTCTGTAACTTCTCTCATCTATGCTTACCACAATTAAGAATTTTAAATAATTAAATTCTTATTAAATTTCTTCTTTAATCGAATAAAACATTTATTAACTACATTATGAGTGTTGGTATTGCTTCCGATTATATTTTTTTTAGCGTATAAGACATGGCAAGAAAAGCGATTATTGTTTTTCCCGCTATGGAGGCAATACAACAAAAAAACTTTAATCTTCACATACTTTGGCAATTTTATCCTGATAATATCGTTATTGAATGTGTTTCTTTTCCAAATAGATTCTATTAAAGACGGGCGCCCCATCTGATACCATATTACTGGGTACGAATCCTATTAAAAAAGATCTATAATAAATTACTGATCTATTAAGTACTATATTATGAGAATATGAACCATATCAAAGAGAAAAGAAGCTTGTATTGATATTTTTAAAAATCTTAGTCTTTCAAGTGAAGAAATAGAAGATGAAACTTTTAATGGGATTGTTCACTTATCAACTTTAAAATAATTAACTTTAATTACCTCGGAAAAGATATAAAATTAAGATGTTTGACGTTTTTCTTATCGCCTTGTTATTGTCATTCTTGGCGGGACTGTCCACGGCAATAGGGGGTCTCATCTCTTTATTTATAAAAAAACCGAGTGTTCGCTTTTTATCATTTATTATGGGATTTTCGGCGGGAGTCATGATTTTTATTTCCTTTGCGGAGCTTCTTCAAGAAGCAATAGATGTATACGGGATTTTGATTGGCGCATTATTTTTTTTGCTCGGTATGGGCATTATGTTTGTAATAGATATAGGATTATCGCATAAATATCATGTTGACGAAAACTTTTTCAAAGAGGAATGTGATTCCAATTTTTCTAAACGGATGGAAAAAACCTCTGTTTTCATCTTTTTGGGTATTTTTATCCATAACTTCCCTGAAGGCATTGCAACGTTGGTCGGAACTATCAATAATGTGGAAATTGGTATTGTCTTAGCTATTGCTATTGCCTTGCACAACATTCCAGAGGGAATTGCAGTAGCAGTTCCTAGTTGTGTAGGTGATCAACCCCAAAAAAAGAAAGCATTCTATATGTCATTTTTCTCGGGAATGTCAGAGCCGTTAGGGGCCTTAATTTTCGGGCTGTTTTTCCTTCCTATGATTAATGAATTGTTTCTGAGTGCCTTACTTGCTATGGTGGGAGGGATTATGGTTTACGTCTCGATCGATGAGTTATTACCGGTTTCCCATTGCTTTGGAAATGAATCAGCATCCATGATAGGGATAGTATTTGGCATGTTTATTATGGCATTAAGCCTCTCTCTCTTGTAAAAATTTTGCTCTCTTATTATCTTATTATTTTTTGCCACTAGAATTTACAGATCGAACAGCCTCTTGGCATTATTATAGAAAATATCTTCATAAAAGTCTCGTGGAAGTTCCATCTCTAAAAATCCTTTGCTGGATTGTTCAAACTTATAAGGAATATTGGGGAAATCGCTTCCAAAAAGAATACGGTCCTGATAGGAGAGTAATAGGTTGGGGTCTGGTCTTTTGACTTTCCGCTCGGGGAAGATATTATTGGGAATAAAGACCATGGCGCTGTCCAAATAGAGATTGTCGTAATGATCTAAGAGCCGAAGGAATTTTTTATATTCAAATGCACCCATATGGGCGACGATGACTTGCATATTGGGATATTTCTCGATGAATTTTTCAAAGGATTCGAATCCTACATATTTGTTTCTATATGGGGCTGTTCCCGCATGAATAGTAAGCCATTTCTCATGCTCAAGAATTAATTGATAGACATCATCCATTCGCGGGTCATACGGATAAAAATTTTGGACAAGGGGCTGGATTTTTATTCCTTTGAACTTATGCTTGGTGAGTAAGTTCTCCACATAATCCTGCTTATCCTCATCGTCTGGCCACACGCACCCGAACGGGATACTATTTGGATGTTCTTTAACGAAATTGACCGTCCATTTATTTATGAACTTGGCCACTCCCTTTTTATGCGCATAATTATAGGTGGTATAAGCTTCCACATTTTCTTCTTTCAAAAATTGAACCAAGTCCTTTATTCCCAGTTTATACTCTATGGGCCATCCTCTTATATTCCCTTGGTGATCTTTCATTTCAAAGAATTTCCAGATTGCTTTGAAGATTTTGGGAGGGAAAAAGTGGGTATGCGCATCGATATACTTGAAATCCATATGGGAGAATGACATCATAAATATAAAAAGAAGGATTGGAAAAAAAATTAATTGCTCTCTCCTAAAATCTCTTTATCCAAATTCCGGTAAGGTAAGAATAACGTTGTTTCTCTGATAAAATTTAATGTATTCTGGATTATTCCGAACTCCTCAAGAATGTAAGCTCATTTTTTAATAAATCCCTGATTGCAACACGGATGGCTTCAGATCGATTGGGATACATTTTTTCATTTACCAAAGTCTCTATTCCGGAAATATATTGCTCAGGAACGTGTAAAGTTATAAGTTTCAATCATATCATCTCATTTTTTTATTTTTAATAGTATATATTACTTCACACATCTAAGGATAATATACCTAAGTAATATCCAGATAATATTCTAAAGATCCAATCCTTCGACTCGTGCATATCTAACGAAAAAAAGGTTCTAGTGAACCAAAAAAAGATTAAAATAAGAATTATCTTTAAGAAGATTTTATAAAAATAAAGTAAAAAAGGAGATAAGAAAAAATAGTTTAATTATTCATCTCTACGTAAGAGAGAACTAAGCTCACTTTTGAGGAGATCACGGATAGCGACACGTATCGCTTCGGATCGATTTGGATAAAAGTTTTGACCAACTAATTCCTCAATCCCGCTTATATATTGTTCGGGTAAATGTACGGTGACTAATTTCATTGATATATTTCATCTCTAATGTATTTTTTTAATTCTATTTTATTAGGTTATATAAAAGTAGAAAATTTTTGTCTATATATGGTTATATTATAGAAATATTACTCCCTAAGTTTTGTTAACGATCTGCGAAAGAAGTCCCCATCCCTTTAGGGTGGGGATGAATTTCGTATATTATACATACAAACATTTTTATATTTGGTTTTTGGTATTATTCAGTTTTGAGTTGATAACTTCGGTCTTTCAGATTCAGCACCTTCAATTTATTGGTTAAAATACCCCAGAACTTCTCGTTTTCAATTAATTCACAGCAATCCATTGCTTTATTCAAATAAACGCGAGCAATCTGGTACCGGTATTGGCTTGCAAGGACATCTCCAATTACTTCGTAGGCACGGAGAAAGTATTTTCCTTGTCGATAGGGGATATCCTGGTACTCCTTTAAATCAATTTTTTCATATTCTTGTAATGCTTCTGGAAGTTTTCCTTGTTCAAATAATTTTTCTCCCTTTCCCACTATTTCTTCATGCTGAGGTTTCCAATCTCCATATTTTAGGTTATAATGAAGAGTTTCGATGGCAGACTTGAGTGCAAGTTTGACTTTATCCATCTTTAAATAGAATCTCCCTAATTTAGAACTGATGCGAGCAGCGCTTTTCCATTTTTTGATTTTTAGATATATCTTTTTGGATTTTTTATAATATTTGATATCATTCTCCAGATCTCTTAGCATATAGTAAATATCACCGATACGCTTGTATGTATAGGCGATTTCCTTCCAATTATTATACATTTCATTAAATTTTACGGATTTTTTGAAGTACTCAATTGCCATTTCTTTTTTATTCAACTTTAGCAATAAATTCCCTATTCTGGTTGATGTGAGAGCGATTTCATCGTAATTCTTATTTTTTATATCGAACTCAACAGTTTGTTTGAAATATTTGATTGCATTCTCAAAATCTTGCTCTTCTATATAAAGATTGGCGATCTTAATGGTTGCAATTGCCATTTCTTTCCAATTCTCAGTTTTCTCATTATATTTTATGGAATCATTGAGATACTTGATAGATTTTTTCTTATCATTAACCTTTAGATAAACTTTTGCTAGTTTATTGGATGAAATAGCGGCTTGCGTCCAATTCTCCTGGTCTAAAATAAACTCCAAAGATTGCTTAAAATATTTTATAGCTTTTTTATGTTTCCTTTGTTTGAGATAAATTTTTCCTATTTTGCTGGATGTAATGGAAATTTTTTTGAAATCATCAGTTTTTTTATTGTATTCAATAGATTGTTTGTATGCATTGACGGCCTTCTTATATTTTTTTATTTTATCAAAAATATTTCCAATTTTATGTGTAGTGGATGCTAATTTTTTCCAATTTTCGGTGTGTTTATCTAAGGAGAGGGATTTTTTATAATACTTAATGCCTTCCTCATAATTTTTTTGAAGATAATGTAATTTCCCTAACCGTTCATTTGCTAATGCAGCTCCTGGATTATTCTCCTCTAAGTTTCCGATTTCAAGTGCTTTTTCATAGGTTTTTAATGCTCTTTGATAATTCTCCTGCTCCATATGCGCATCGCCGATATTGACCATTGTAAAAACAATCCCCTCAATACTTTCTTTTTGCTCATTAATGATTAATGCCTTTTTAAAGAAGTTAATTCCTTTTTCGTACGATTTTCTCTCTACATAAGCGTTACCAATCTTGTTTAGCAGTTTTCCATGGTTCTGTAAAAATTTCTTTTTCAGAATGAGATGAATTATCTTTTCATATTTTCGTTCGCTTAATTTATACTTAGAAAAATCATGTGAGGCCACTTTTACAATTTTATATGGCGTTACCTCATCAAAATATTTAAGTCCATTGAAAATATTTAGTTTCTTAATCAAATCCTCGACGGTAAGAATCGGATAATTTTTTCCCGCCCCTTTGGGCTTGGTAAGGATCATATTTTTAAACATTCGAACAGCACGGTAATTTTGCCGATAGCTTTTATTCCACTCCGCTAATTTTTCTATAATCTTACAGAACTCTTTAAAGTTAAAGCGCTTTCCTGAAAAAGTAGTTAAATCAAAAAAAAGTCTTTTAATTTTCTCATCATTTGAATCTGTCAACTTCTGGAAGGTGGTATCCGTTTCTCTCAACCTAACAAAAAATTCTTTTTTAGTCATCTCACCTATTAATATTTCTTTCATGAGGCTTTCTATTTCTTTTTGATGAGAATTAATCAGCTTTTTCATGATCATCAAATCTATTTAGTAATTTAATAAAATATATCAAAAAATTAAATGGTTATTGATGGGGAAAATAAAACTTAATTAATACCCAATACAAAATCTAATTATATAATTTTATATTTGTAGGGGATTTTAATTTGGATAAAGAAGAATTGAATAGAAGGATAGAAAATGATCCAAAAAACATCAATTCGATGAAAGGTTTTGAAATTATTGCGGAATCTATGGTAGAGAAGATATATGATATTTTCGGAAGGAATAGCCTCTTATCTATGCTGTATCAAACGGGATCGGGTCCTGGACAAATTATAGCAAACAGAATAAAGAAAGAATCTGGAAAAGACGAATTTGAAATCGAGGAAGCAATACAGATTCTTCTTCAGGAATTAACGGCATTTTATTCAGTTCAAATAAGAAAAATCGAGGAGGACTCTGTGAAGACAAGAATTATTATAGGTAATAAGTGTTTTCTCCGAGATCCGTTCAAGGACAGGAAAAAGCTCCAATACGGTAAAGCCTTTTGCAGGATTAACAAAGGGTATTTTGAAGTTGCTTTTAGGGAGTTAATCGGAGACGAGATTAAGAAGATAGAGATCAATTACCTCGAGAACGATGCTGAAAATGATGTTTGTGTGGAAGAACTCCTTTTTTATAAAAAAGAGGTTCTCTGATCGCTTAACTTTTTCTGATCCATTTTTATTCAACTTTATTATTTTAAGTAAAAACTTTAAAATTAACCCAAATTTTATTCAAAATTGTTATAAAAATGTCTAAGACTAAAACTAAAACAGTTCTAAAATTGGAAGACTTAACGAAAAGATTCGGTGAATTAGTCGCAGTTGACGGTGTAAATCTCGAAGTCCATGAAGGAGAAACTATTGGATTGGTAGGCCCTAACGGTGCTGGGAAAACAACGACAATTAAGATGATAGCTCAATTATTGAGACCAAATAAGGGAAGAATTTTAATACGAGATAAAACAGGCGAATTGCAAGAATTAAATGGGACGACGCAAGACTTGGTAAAACGTGGTTTTTTAATTGACATTCCATCTTTTTACGAGGATATGACGGCATATCAATTGCTTAAATATTTTGCAAAATTACAAGAGTTCCCAAAAGAAAAGATCGATGAACATATTAATGAATTAATGGATCTGTTTCAGTTATCCGAATGGAAATACGAAAAAGTCGAGAATTACAGTAAGGGAATGACTCAGAAATTAGGGATCATACAAGCCATTATTCATGATCCACGAATCATTATTTTAGATGAACCGCAGACGGGATTAGATCCTAAGGCACGGATTGAAGTCCGCAAGTTCCTTAGATATCTCCAAGATCAAGGAAAGACAATATTTGTTGCCTCTCATATGTTATATGAAATCTCTGAGGTATGTGATAAAGTTGCTCTTCTTAATCGCGGTAAAATTATCGCATTTGACACAATAAGTAATCTAGAGAAAACATTGAAGACTAATGAGTTAAATTGTGAACTTTTAAATCCAATCCCTCCAGATAAATTAAGTCCCTTAATTGATGCTCTTACCAAGAGATTAAAACCATATTTAGACAATGATTTAGATCCAAATATTTCTAAATTACCCGTGAAATATAATCCCAAACAGAAGGCATTCAAGATATATTATGATGGCAAAGAGAAATCCAAAGCGGAAATATTAAAAATCCTCATAAAAGAATTCGAATCAAAGTTTACTGTAACTTTATTTACAGCCCCACGAACCAGCCAATTAGAGCAAATCTATTCAGAAAAAATAAAGGATATACCACCTACACAAAAGGGAGGTCAAAAATAATGGAAATCACAGGAATCTTATCGGAAATTAGACCGATTTATCATACCTACGTTTTTGAATTGAAGAGGAATTGGAAGAAATTCATTATCTTTATTATTATCATATCTTTAATTGCGTTTTTACTGGGAACCTTGCCGTATTTATTAATTCCGGAAAATACACTCTCCCCCTCACAAATTAATTATATGAATGACACCTTAGGATTCATTAATTTAATCTTGATTTTTAGTATCTGTTTCTTTTTCGGAGGAATTATCTGCTCAGAATATCATGAAAAAACAGGGTATATCGTCTTTCCCAAAATTAATAAGTTTAAACTCATAATTGGAAAATATCTGGGAAACTTAACCCTAAATATCGTTGTTATTGGATTTTACTATGGTTTAACCGCCTTAACAACAATGTATTTCTATGGTCTTCCCATCTATTTTAAATTATTTCAATCCTTCGCTATAGCTGTTCTATACCTATTAGCAGTGAGTGCTTTTGTTACGCTTTTTAGTTCTTTCTTAAAGACCTCATTAATGACAACCGTGGCCACCATATTAATCTTATTAATTGGCTTTAGCATCGTGGATTCAATTGTCACGCTTGCTCTCCCTGATTTTGAACCTCTGTATTCATTAGAATTTGTAAGCCGTTTAATAACTGGTGTAATAACAAAGGATTTTCCTGATTCCAAGTCGGGAAGATATACAGATTTCGAAGTACAAGGTTTTAAATTTAGGCAGTGGTTACATCCATCTATCGAAGGTGGAATCATAGTATTATTATTATATATGGCTGCAAGTTTTTTGCTGGCAGCTTACCTATTTAAAAAACGACAATTATAAAAGGTGAAAAATACAATGAAATCTAAAAATCTTGGATTTTTAATGATGTTAACCTTACTTACTTCTCTATCCCTATTCATTGGTGGCTTTGTCACAGCAAAGACCTATAGTGCTTCTTTTTATAAAGGAACTGATACCTATATTGTAGAAGATTATGATAAAAACGAATGGGAAGAAGTAATTGAGAGTACCCTAACCCCAGACGACTTTTTTGGAGGGGACGCTAATAAAAAAAATGCGAAGGCTAAAAATATAAACTTAGGATGGTATGATAATGAAACCAACGTCTATGAAATGCTAACGGGACTTTATATCCCAGAGAATAGTCTTGCTTCTCTCTCTTCATTGAAAGAGGAAGGAGTTAATCGTTCTACCATAAATGATGCTTATAATACCACAATTGAAAGTTGGAAGATATATCAATCACTTTGGTCTTTTACAGAAGATGATTTCGAAGTGGATGCCGATAGACCGAACTATATCCTTTATGTGTTTAAAAATGCTGAGAGGTATAAAACAGGCCTTGATATTTATCACCAATGGAGTGATGAAATGAATAGTTCTTACGAGGTAACTTTCCCAAATCTTACCGGGGATGATTTTATCTGGCAATTGATCCTTAAAGGACAATATTTCCCAAGCCCTATAAGCAGTTATCTCACTGAATTAGTAGATTCATTAGAATGTGAAAATACGACAACAGATGAGAATTCTCTTATTATAGAGAGAAATGGCGAAAAATCATATACTGTTAATGTAAATTATGCTAGTGATGGTTCTTACTCGCAAATAGAGATTCTCGGAGAAGATGAGGGCTTAATTTATCGGATTTCACAAAATAATTCTCATCAAATATTCACGTGGATACTGTTGGGTATAGTAATCGGAGTCTTTTCCATAGCCTTTATGTATAGGAGGTACAAACTTAAAATGCGTCGTGAATAATCTTTAAAAATAAATTTTTTCTTTTTCTTTAAGAAGAGGCCAATAGGATTTTGTATAATATAATGAAAAAAAGAAATAGATATTAAGGTTTCTTATCACTCTCTCCAAAACTTGTGTATTTCCCCTTATCAATCTCGTCTAATTGAAGCGTAACCAAGTTATGCCCTCGATGTTTCTTTTCAAACCTATTCGCATTCTCTTTGCTTTTTGGATTGCTGGGATGTAACACTAAATATTCATGGCATTTTAAACAAGTACGCGCTCTCAAAAAAATATCACCAAATTTTTAATGATCCTAAATAATTAAAAAAATCATATATATAAATAATTTTCATTTATATTTTCATTATTATCGGATATTTTAAAGAGGAAACCTTATATGTGAATAAGGAACTCATAAGAAGTTTCATCAACTGAAGATAGATAAGATCTTAGATGGTTAATAATTGAATTTTTTAAGAGATTAATATTAATTCTTCCAAAGGATGTTCGATTATCAAAAATAGATTAGAATTAAAATGGTGAAAGCATAAATTGGGAGGAATTTTTGGTGTTCTTTCTAATTCCGATTGCGTTGCTGATCTCTTTTATGGAACAGATTACCATTCTCATTTGGGAACAATAAGAGGAGGTTTGGCAGTCAAAAACTCTGGAGGATTTCAAAGATTCATCAAGGATATAACAACCAGTCAATTTCGGTCAAAGTTCGAAAAAGATATAAGTAAAATGCACGGAGATAGAGGAATTGGGGTTATTAGCGATTATGATGATCAACCGTTGATAATTAATTCTCATTTAGGAGTGTTCGCTTTGGTAACGGTTGGAAAGATTAACAATATCCCGGAATTAACAGAGTTTGCGTTACAAAATGGGTCTCATTTCTCAGAAATGCACGGAGGAAAGATTAATCCTACAGAATTAGTGGCAACCATTATCAGTCAAGAAGATACCTTTAGCGCGGGAATTGAGAAAATTCAAAAGATGATTGACGGTTCTATTTCTCTTTTAATCCTAACAGATAATGGCCTTTATGTCGCACGTGATAAATATGGAAGAACTCCTCTTGTTATCGGAAAAAAGTTTGGGTCTTATGCCGCTACTTTGGAAACATGTGCCTTTCCGAATCTTGGTTATGAAGTTGAAAAGTATTTGGGACCAGGCGAAGTGTTATTTATAAATAAGGAAGGCATCGAACAAAAAGTCCCTCCTAACCCTGAGAATTTGAAGATCTGTTCATTTTTATGGATATATTATGGATATCCGGCGTCAAGTTATGAAGGTATTAATGTAGAGAAAGTAAGATATCGATGCGGATCTTCTCTGGCAAAAAGAGATGATATTGAAATTGATTTGGTGGCTGGAATTCCCGATTCTGGAACTGCCCATGGATTAGGATATGCACATGAAAAAAATATTCCTTTCACAAGACCGTATGTTAAATACACTCCGACATGGCCTCGAAGTTTTATGCCGCAAGATCAATCTATCAGAAATCGTGTGGCGGAAATGAAACTAATCTCAATTAATGATTTAATCAAGAATAAGCGTTTGTTGTTTTGCGAAGATTCGATAGTCCGCGGAACGCAATTAAGGCGGAAGGTGAGAAAACTTTTCAAAGCGGGAGCAGAAGAAGTGCATATGCGACCTGCATGCCCTCCGTTAGTATATAACTGTAAATACCTTAACTTTTCGCGTTCTCGTTCAGAACTAGATCTTGCGGCAAGAAGAGCAATTAAGAAGTTAAACGGTGAGAATATTGAGGACCCTTCCCGATATACGGAAACTGAATCGGAAGAATATAAAGCAATGGTTGAAGAAATCCGCAAGGGTTTACATTTAACTTCTTTAAAATATCAGAAGCTCGACGATATGCTGGATGCTATAGGACTCGATAAAAAGAATTTGTGTACTTATTGTTGGAACGGGAAAGAGTAAAAAAATTCCTGTTATCTCTTTTTAGATTTCCATATAATCGGGAATGGTGGTATTATGTTTGTCCCGAAGTTTGTTCACATCAAGGACAAAATTGTTATTTTTTAATCCTTTGACATCGACCCTCGGATCGGAAAGAATTGTTCCTAATTTCGTAACTTGAACCCCGTATTCTTTCGCCTTTTCCTTAATCTCTAAATAATCCTCTGGTTTGGTCTCAATGATAAATCTGCCGGCTGTTTCACTGAATAGAAAGTCATAATTTTCCATTCCCTCATAAAGATCCGTGAAATCTAAAGCAGCACCAAGGTTATTATGAAAACACATCTCTGAAATGGTAATCATAATGCCGCCTTTACTTATATCATGATTGGCGTATACATAGCCCTTTCTATAGAGGTCAAACAGTAATTTCCAACGCCTTTTTATCTCTTCTTCACTCACTTTCGGGGGATTTCCACCATCCATATCGAATAATATGTTATGAAACTCGGACCCCCCTAACTCTGCTCTTGTTTCCCCAATCATTAATATATCGTGTCCAGCAGTTTTAAATGGTAACGTAATAATATTTTCTTGCCCCTCAATTAGTCCCACCATCATGATCATGGGGGTGGGTTTTATTGCCGTTTGGGTTGCTTCATCTTCATTGTAAAAGGATACGTTCCCTCCTATGATGGGGATTCGCATTTTTTTACAAAATTCTCCCATCCCCTGCACCGCTTGGGAGAAATACCAATATGACTCTGGAATTTCAGGATTCCCAAAATTACAGCAATTTACCATTGCCATCGGTTTTGCCCCATTTGCTATGATATTTCCGCAAGCTTCCACTAAATTTCCTTTAGCACCATTGAAGGGATCTAGAAAACAATGTTTTGAATTTGCAGAGACATTAGCAGCAATATATTTATCGGTATTCAATACACGCAAAACTCCTGAATCTCCATCTCCGCATTTCACCACCGAACGTACTCCGACTTCATGATCATATTGCCGGTATATCCATTCTTTACTACAAATGTTCTCAGAACTGATAAGTTTGTGTATAATCTCATCGAATCCTAGATCAAACTCTGGAGTTTTTTGATTTAATAATCCATCTAATCCTTGAGGTCGTTTTTCCTCCCTGTCCACGGTAGGAGCATCTGAAAGAGCTTTCGCAGGTAAACTAACGACTAATTCATCCTTATTGAATACTTTTAAAATCTGCGAATCATCGGTGCGGCCAATAACTGCATGATTCATTTCGTATTTCTGAAAAATGTTTAATACCGTTTCTAGCCCTTCTGGTTTTACAATAAATGCCATACGTTCTTGAGATTCAGACAACATTATCTCAAACGAATTCATTCCCGGTTCACGAGTGAATATCTTATTCATGTCGATCTCCGCCCCCGTCCCTCCGTCTCCCGTCAGCTCACTTAATGCACATGAAAGACCTCCACCCCCTAAGTCCTTTAGCCCTCTGACATATCCGGATTTTATCGCTTCTAAAGTTGCTTCAATAATCAACTTTTTCGTGAAAGGGTCTCCAATTTGCACCGCTGGTCTATCTGCCTCCGACATCTCAGTTAAAGTCCGTGAGGCAAAGGTTACGCCATGTATACCGTCCCTTCCCGTGGCTCCTCCCATTAGGACAACATAATCCCCAGGATTGACGGCTTTACTGGGCGCATGCTCAAAATCATTAACCGTACCGATCCCAATGCATCCTACATTCACTAAACAATTATTCTCGAAACTTTCATCGAATTCCACTTCTCCATTAATGGTGGGGATGCCAGTACAGTTTCCGTAATCTGCAATCCCCTTTACGACGTATTTAAAGAGCCACTGCGAATGGGGATTATTTTTAAGAGACCCAAAGCGCAATGGATCTAATAAAGCGATGGGACGAACTCCCATGCATAATATATCTCTAATAATTCCGCCAATTCCGGTCGCTGCTCCATGATATGGTTCTATTGCGGAGGGATGATTATGGGATTCAATTCGAAAGGCCAAACAATAGCCATCCCCGATATTGATTACTCCAGCATCTTGTCCGGGACCTGCCAATACATAATCATAATTCTCTTCTGCGTTTTCAAAATATTTAAATTTAGGGCGAGAGGACTTGTAGGAGCAGTGTTCGGAATGCATAACATCAAACATCCCCCATTCCGTAAGGCTTGGCTCTCGATTTAGAGAATCTTTAATCTGCTCTATTTCATCTTCCTTTAAATCGACTTCTAATTTATCTCCATCACTTTCTACTTTCGGCACTCTAGACACCTCCTTGCTTGATAAAGTTTATCATAGATTCAAAAAATAATTTGCCATGTGTGGTACCTTTTGGACTTAATATGGATTCGGAAGCTCGTTCTGGATGCGGCATTAATCCCAAACAATTTCCTTCTAAATTGCATACTCCCGCAATGTTATTTAGGGAACCATTTGGATTTGATTTTTCTCCCGTTTCTCCCGTTGAATCACTATATTGAAATACAATTTGATTATTCTCTTCCAGCTCTTTTAGTTTATCTGTATAATATCGACCTTCTCCGTGAGCAATGGGAATATCTATTACATCATTAAGATCCATTTTATTGGTAAACGCAGTCTTATTATTCTTGACCTTGATATTGAGCCACTTACAGATGAATCTTAATGAGTCATTCTGGAGAAGGGCACCGGGAAGAAATTGAGCCTCTGTCAGAATTTGGAATCCATTACATATCCCGATAATTGGACGTCCATCCTTTAGCATGATACGAGCTTCGTCCATTGCGGGGCTATGTGCAGCAATAATTCCGGAGCGTAAATAATCTCCGAAAGAAAATCCACCTGGCATTACAACCGCATCAAATTCCGATTCTTCAAACTCGGCATGCCATATAAGAGATGCTTCCACATCCTGTATTACATTATTTAACACATAAACAGTATCTCGATCGCAATTTGAGCCGGGGAATTGAATAACAGCTACTTTAATTGTCATCTTTTAATCTTGTTTTCTTACATTAAGAATATTTAAATTTTGAGTAACGGGATTAAAAATACGTAGATCATTACACATATCTTCAACAATTTGTTTAGCCTTATCTTTATCTTCTGCTTTAACCTTTATCCTTAAATATTGTCCAGATCGCACATTTGAGATCATCTCATACCCCTTTTTGGCAATTAAATCCTTTTGGATTGTTTGTCCTACGGGATCTCTTGCTTGAGGTTTATTTTCCAATACTATTTCTACTATATAATCCATCTTAGCTAACTTATATTACCATTAATTTTCCATCTATAGATGTAATAAAAAAAGATTTGCTACATTTTAATTAATTTATTTAGCAATAAATAATATTGCATGTCAATATCCAATATTTGTAAAGCCTCACGACCCTATGAATTGTCTTTTAGAAATCTGATAATATACTTTTAAAAATTTTCTTTTTTTTTAGCCCTCTGGAAATATTGATGATTTTCTTGTTTCTGCCTTCCCCAGTGCTAAATACTCTTTTGACACAGAAGTCAGCGTAAAGATAAAAAAGAAAAAGTCCAAGTAAAATTAGAAGATCCTCTCAACGCCAAGCAGAGATTTCATTGATGAAGACGCTTATGTGAAAGCAGCTCTACTCTTAAAGAAGAGATAGAATATCTTTTAAAGAGTAAATTAAAGGGGTTTATTATCTCATATAACACCTAATATTTAAGAGTAGGTTATTAAAAACGATGATTCTACCGTAAGGACTATGGTGAATGTGTTTGTAGAGGATGGAAAGTTGATGTTAGGTCAGCAATTCTCGATTAATTACGAATCCACGCCCTTAAGGGTTAGGGTAGTTCAAGCGAACAGACTCATAATTGATAAGATAATCATTGCCAAGAAGCTAAATCCTAAACTATATTGACAATATGGAGGAAAGTTTGGCTTTTCTTCCTCGCTTTCCTGATCTTGTGTGCTTTCTTCTCTCTCATTGGGATTTATAGTTTCCATTAAAATAAAAAGAAATCCCAGCGTTAGAGAGGAGAAATTAATAAACAAAAGAATAATTACGAGCGACATATAAAAAAAAATTGAGTAAGGAAGTATTTAAGTTTTTTCTATTTTTATAAATAATTTTTTTCTTTCAGATTTTTCTGAATTCGCTCCGTAACAGCTCCCACTACTGGCTCGAATTCCTTTCCAGTCAAGCGTTCATAACTTCTCATGTATCGCTTTGCTAATTCTATTTTAATATTATCTGAAATGGGCGGAATCTCTTGATCCTTTTTAATATGTGGAAAGATGTCGGGATAGGTGTCCATTAACCAGCCGCGAAATATTTCTTTATCAAGAATTTCTGGTTCTTCTCCTGCATTAAATCGTTCTTCATAAGATTCGGCAAGCCAGAACCTTGAAGAATCTTGTGTGTGAATCTCATCAATTACAATTAATTCGCCGTCAAGCAGCCCAAATTCATATTTCGTATCAACTAAGATAAGTCCATTTTTCTTGCAGAAATCTTGACCGAACTTAAACAAGCTCACTGTAGCCTCTTCCATCTTTTCATAGATTTCTTCATCGACCATCTCTCGCTCAATAATTTCCTCTTTAGGGAGATAAATATCGTGACCAGACTCTGCTTTAGTTGATGGGGTAACAATGATCTCATCAAGTTTTTGATTTTTTTGCATTCCTTCGGGAGGCATTATCCCTGAAGTTGGTTTTCCTTTTTTATATGCTCGCCACATTGAACCCGTAATATATGCTCTTACGACCATTTCCACTGGGATGGTTTCACACTGATGAACCACTGATACATTTGGATCGGGTACATCAATTAAATGATTTTTGACTATATGACTTGTTTTGTCAAACCAGAATGCAGAAATCTGGTTTAGCATCTGCCCTTTAAAGGGAATTGTGGTGATGACACGGTCAAATGAGGAAAGGCGATCGCTAGCAATAATGATTCGGTTATCTTCTTTAATATAATTATCCCTTACCTTACCTCGATATAGCTTTCCCAGTCCCTCAAAATTCGTTTCTTTTAAGGTATTCTCAAATTGCTGTTTAATCAAATCTTCGGCGTTATTTACAACCATAATGATATTAATGAGCCATTTTTATTAATTAATTTCATTTGAATTTATTAATTTTCTAACAATATTTTCAAATCGCGGATTTATGAATAAATATTTATTTTTTATAGTATTTTCCTTCATTAAATTCTTCTAAATCGTATTTTTCTTTGTTTTTTTTCATCTTTTGCAGAAAAGCACGGGTTAAATCGATATCAAGAGAATTAACGAAACTGATTAAATATATGAAAACATCGGCAACTTCATCGCTAATATCTTCCATCAAGTGTTTATCGTTTATAATTTCCTCATAATTTTTCTCATTGAATAGAAATAATTCTGATAGTTCTGCTGCTTCAATTTGCATCGCTTGAATTAAATTTTTAGGGTTATGATATTCGTTCCATCCTCGCTCATCCACAAATTTCCTTACTCTCTTTTTGAAAAATGACATACTGGTATCTTTATCGAATTTAAATTTTATTCTCTTTTTCTCTGACATTTTAAGTTTAGCAAGAAATTTAATTTTCTAAAAAAAGTTATTCTATATCCCTAATAAAATCACATATTAACTCATTAACGCGTGATTTTCTCTGGGCGGGTGCAAAGTGTCCAGCCATATCGATTATCTGAAGTTTGGAATGGGGGATCATTTCATGAAGTCTTTCAGACATCTGTTCTGGAGCAAAATTATCTAGTCTTCCCCCTATTATCAAGGTGGGGCATTTTATAATCTTCGGGTCATATTCTTTGATCTCCTTGATCATACTGAAGATCTGCTCTTCAATTAACATTGTAAGTTTATCATTTGAAGGGTGAAATTCATCATATGATTCTGCTAATGCCGTTTTTATATAAGGAATAGTGTTATCTATTACATTTTCTATGGAATTAGCCACGACTTCAAGAAAATTCATTCTGATAAAATAAGGCAAAAGATTATAGAAAATGTTCCGGATGGTATTGTCAATGATGATATACCCCGAATTCAATAAAATTAAGAACTTTACTTTCTCGGGATGTTTCATGCAGATAAATTGAGCGGTCATTCCGCCAACCATGGAATGTCCAATTAGTCCTATTTTTCCTTTTACATTTAAATGTTTTAAGAGATCTTCTAAATCTCTAATAATATCATCTCTTAGGTTCTTTTTCAAGTTGTCGAGACTTTCAGGCGGATGTTCGCTTCTTCCATGTCCCAAGGCATCAAATGCGATTATCCGATAATACTTCTTCAATACTTCGATTTGTTCCTTAAAGAATGAAGCGGATGATGCAAACCCATGAATAAGGACGATAGTGCCTTCTTTCGCGTTTTCTGGGTTGATATCCTCAAAATATAGTCTGTAACCCTCTACATTTTCGAAAAAAGGCATTGTTTAACCATTTATCAAATTGTTAATTATGTTGATTTAGAAAATTATTAATCTCTCATATATTTTTTCAAAAACGTATTTAAAAGAGATCTCAAGTTATTAAAGTTTCATAAATGAAATTAGAAATTTAAAAAAAGAGAAAGATTATAAAAAAATAAGTTATTTATACATTATTATAGTCCAGAGAACGCGCGATAATATCTTTCCAGGAAGAATATTTCTCATTTCGCTTTTCCTCGCTCATTTTAGGGTAATATACCTCTTCAAAGGTATTTATGTTAAGTATCTCTTCTTTCGATGCCCAAAAGCCTGATTCAAGTCCCGCCATAAACGCTGCACCGAGAGCTGTTGTTTCTGGTTGACTGGAATGTTTTACTGTAGTACCCAAAATATCACTCATAAATTGTAAAAGGAACCTATTCTGTGAGACTCCTCCGTCTGTTTTTATTTCATTTACTCTAATTCCTGTATCTTCTTTAATTCCTTCCACAAAATCTTTAATCCGGAAACCAATACCTTCTAAAACTGCTCTAACTATGTGCTCCTTCTTGGTGTCTAACGAAATACCAAATATATTTCCTCTAGCGCTTGGGTCCCAATAGGGAAAACTAATTCCACTGGTAAATGTGGGTAAAAAGTATACTCCATTTGTTGAGTCCACAGATAAAGCCATTTTCTCTGTTTCAGCGGGATCGTCATATAATTCCAACTCATTTTGAATCCAATCGATGATATTGCCGGTATTATGGCTTAATCCTTCTAACATATAATAAGCTTTTCCATTAACAACCCAGGCAACTAAGGGGTATAATTTTCTCCTCGACGCAAATGGTTTATTTCCGGTATTTATATCGACAAAGGAACCAGTTCCATTGGTCACTTTCATATCGCCGAAATTAAAACATCCTTGGCCGAAGAGACTTGCTTGTTGATCGGCGATAACCGATCTAATTGGAATGGGGTCACCGTCTATGAGACTGGTTTCTCCAAAATTTCCTCTCGTCTCCCTGACCTCTGGTAAGATATGAGTGGGAATTTCAAAAGCCTTAAGCGCTAAATCATTCCAACCCAGAGAAAAGGGATCCAGTAGTCCCGTGGAAGAGGCATTCGAATAATCCGTTGCATGGATCCTCCCTTCTGTTAGATTCCAGAGTATCCATGTGTCAATAGTGCCCCATGCAATATTATTGGATGGGTCTCTTACCTTTTCCTTCAGCTCTGGGTTATTCTTTAGGATATATCCTGTTCGTGCCGAAGCGTGATCAGAATTAAATTCCAGCATGGAAGCCGTTATCCATTTGGGATTACTGGACAAAAAGGAAATGAATTTGGTCAATCCGCGAACAAACTTAAATAAGAGACTGTTTGTCATCTTCTCAGCAAAGGCAGCTGCTCGTTTATCTTGCCAAGTGATGATATTGGTGAGTAATTCTCCCGAATCTTTATCCCACATACAAAAACTGGCCCTTTGAGTCGAGATCGCTATGCTTTCAATATCTTTGGAGGTCAAATTATTTGAAGCAATAACCTCTTGTATCGTTTCTTTACTAAATCTCCAAATCTCTTGCGGATCTTGCTCAACTTTGCCAGGCTCATCTAAGATATATTCCGGACGCCTTTTCGCGGAATCGAATATTTCCCCCTTCTTATCGAAGAGAAAGGCCTTTATGTTCGTTGTCCCTATATCTAAGGTGAGAATATACGATTTTGTTGCCATTTAATATCACTTCTTTTTTAGTTATTATATTACTTTTGCTATCAATTCAGAGATATCCATAATTTGTAAGGAATCTTTATCTTCTTCTCGTACTCCATAATTCAGTCCGATCTCACATTGAGGACATGCGGTGACAATTTTCTTTGCTCTTGTATCTTTTAGTTCATCTACTCGATTTTCTGCTTCCTTGGTAGAGATCTCTCTATCCGCCCAATGAAGAGTACCAGACCATCCACAACAATGCGTATCTTTCTTATTATAGATGGGTTCGACCAGTTCGAGTCCTGGAATGTGCTCAATAATATTTCTTACAGAATCTGTGTCGTTTTGATTCCGGGCCAACAGACACGGGTCATGATAGACGATCTTACTGTATTCTTCAGGGATTTCTTTTTCAAATTTGATTTTTCCCTCATCTAAGAGATTGCTTACGTACTTGACAATGTGATAAATATCGGTTCTCCGGATTTTTACTCCTTGTTCATCATATTTTTTGGTGAGAGTTTCTATACAACCAGGACAATCAGACACTACAATATCTGCTCCAGTATCTTTAATCAATTCTTTATTTCTTTCTGCAAAATCAACTGCGGTATTCATATCTCTAATGTTAAATGCGGGACTCCCACAGCATATTTTTCTTTCTAAATTTGTAGAAAATTTAATCCCTGCCTTTTTTAAAATCTTAATGTTTGCATTTACCACATTGGGATACTTCATCATTTCACACCCAATATAATAGAATACGTCATCATTACCGTCTGTTTCGATGTTTTCAATCCCCTTTTCCTTATAGGTCATATATATATTTTCCTTTTCTGGGGTATCATATTCTTTTAGACTTTCGATAATGGGCTTTATGTAATCTGGCATTAATTCCTGTTCATTAAGGTCCTCTCGTACAGTTTCCAATAGGGAAACCACCGAAAAGTCAAACGGACACCAAATTTTGCAGTTTTCTTCGTTGGAACACATATACATCAGATCAACAAATTCCTGGTTTTCCGGATTACTGGGATCAATTTGTCCAGTTGTCAAATAATATCCTATTCGGCTTTTATAAGCCGGACTCATTGTTTCAGAACATGCTGCTTGTAAGGACCCGCAGTCAAATCGGCACATATTAGGACATAACATACAATTAATCAAATTTTTCACGTCAGCGTGAACATCTTCTTCTGGGTAAAAATTTTCCTTTTTCTTTCTGAAGTTTTTAAACAATTTCCTTCTTATATCGCGATCAGCCTTCGCAATTACGGGTACCATCCATTTATATTTTTTGATTTTCTTGAATATTCCCATTTATTTATCACCTCGTTGTTCTTCCCACGTGGGTTCATATATTTTACCTGGATTAAGTATATTTTTTGGATCTAATAATTTTTTAAATTTTTTTAGAGTTTCAAAACCTTTCCCCCATTCTTTGTGCATCCAATGAGATCGGTTTATTCCAACGCCATGATGATGTCCGAACGATCCGCCAACATCTTCAACTGCTTCTACTGTGGCATCCCAGCATTCTTTATAAAAATCAAATCCACTTTTATCATCTGGGGGGATCCCTCCAAAGGTAAAATAATATCCTACTCCATTTGGATAAAAGTGAGAAATATGAGCGGAAATCAACAGATTTCCCTTCACATTACTCGTAGATTCAATTACCTTATCATAGAGTTCCGATGCCTTGTCCCACATCACAGCAACCTCAATAGTATCTGCAATCATTTTATAAGGAGGAAACATCGACGTTTCTTTGACATTAAATCGAGTTTCAAACCAATGTTCTACTGGTTCTTCCCCTTCATCATATCCGTTATTCTCCTCACATACCTCTCGGGTTATTTCCTCTTCTAAATTCACTAATTTAGAGTCTCCTTCACAGACAAAAACAACCATAACATCATTTTTTGCCCTTCCAAAATGTCTCTTGGTTTCTTTATCGTCATATATCCTTATTACGGCGGGGTATACGTGTTTTCTTAAGATGTTACGGGTTGCCTCCAAAGAATCGTCTAATGTGGGAAAAGAATAAGATACAAATGCACGCTTCTCGGGGTAAGGCCAGATTTTTAGGGTTGCTTCGGTTACTACTCCGAGCGTTCCTTCTCCACCGATAAATACTTTATCTAATTGAGGACCGGTAGAAGCGGCTACCATTGTTTTAAAATTGATGATATCTCCTTCTGGTAAGACAATTTCCATACCCATTACCATGTCCTCAATCTTTCCATATTTTGTACTGAACTGACCAGCGGCCCTATGAGCAATATATCCGCCTACGGAAGAGGTATATAGGGATTGGGGTATATGTCCTGAGGTGTATCCTTTTGCCCTTAGTGCTCGTTCAAGGTTCATCCCATTTATACCGGTCTGAACGGTTACGGAGAGATTTTTATCATTAATCTCAAGTATTTGATTGAATTTCTTCATATCCAAGATAATTCCACCCCTTACTGGGATTGCTCCCCCAACAACTCCACTTCCTTCAGCATAGGGTACTATCGGTATCTCCTTCTCACTACAATATTTGAGAATATCCGAAATATGTTCTGTAGTCTCGGGCCAAGTAACTATTGCTGGTAGCCCCGCCAATTTTCCTTCCATGAGCCAATTAAGGGTTATAAGAGTAGTATCTTGGGTATAAGCAAGTAAATCTACTTCCTTAGTTGAAACGTTCTGTTCTCCAATGAGTTTTTGTAATCTTTCTTTCGTCTCTTCTAAGTCTTTAATCTCAGCGCGCTTATCTTTATAAGTAATTTCAAAACTTTCTTCTAATTTTTTCATAATTTATTCGATACTCATCAGTTTTTACTTAACATAATTAAGTATACTAAATATGGATTAACTTAAGATTTTGATCCTTAAAAAGAAGAAGAAGAAGTTTATCAAAAAAGCAGAAGAGAACTCCATCCTTTAGGATGGAGATGAATTTTCCGTTCAATTCACTAAATATCTTAAGACCATATTTTTAAATTAGTCAATATCTCCCTTATAATTATACACTGCTTCGGATTGATACCTTAGAATTGAAACCTACAAACCAACAATAACCGATTCTTAAGGAACTTTTAGTTCGGAGTAGTGCTATTTGGAACTTGGCTAATTATTACAGGAGACAATCCTTTTTTGATAAAGGTAAAGAAGTTCCATCCAATACAGAGCAATTCACGGACTAAAAGACCATGAACTTTATTAATAGATTGTTTCGCCTGTTATTTTATTAATCTTTAAATGACGAAATTTAGTACTTTTTTTCTGCTCTGTAAAATCCTTTTCGGTTTGTAATACCTCTCTTATGACGACATCTGGAAATAAATATTTTGCAAGATGTTTGATCATTTCCTCGGTTTCTATACAATTTATCAGTTTTAGACTCTCACATGAGTAAAAAATTTCACTGATTAAATCATAATTCATATCCTTTGAAAAATCTAATATTTCAAGATTTCGGTAGATGCGTGAGACTATATTACTTAACAAATCGAAATTCTTTAATCTCTCTAAAGAATTTCTCATATAATTGCAAAAAAGAGTGTAATAGGTAGCTTCTGAAGAGATAAAACCATCTCTAAACTGTTTGATTCCATCCGAAGATATACGCCTTTCAATTTCTCTAATGAGCGTTTTGATTTCCGGTCTCTTTTCAAACCCGAGGATCTTATACATTTTTATGATGACGACTAATTGAGAGGTTTCAAAGGATTTAAGATTCTGTTGGTCGAAAAATTCCTCATCTGCATAGAAGAGTTTCCTTAACTTTTCTTCTTTAAACCATAATTTAACGATTGAGAGACTTTTTACATAATAGTACAACCTATCGGTTGCTTCGGTAATAGGTGCTTCAAATTCATCGACAGTTTCATCATATAAATTCAATAGGAAATATTGTATCCTTTTTGTATCCAATTCAACATTTAATTTATCGGCAAGATAAATCCCACAGAAATAAGGCTCAGGGTTTTTCAAAGATACCAATGGAATAGAATAAAGCCATTCATCTATATTATGGCTGAGATATTTCTTAATGTGTGTGAAATCAAAAAGTTTTTGTAAATGAAAAAAATCAATAATTCTATAGATTAAATAAACCAACTGAAGTTTATAACGGGGTTCATCAATATATTCCAATCCTTCAATTTCTTTTTTATTTTCTCTAAATTTTTGAATTATCTTTTCCCTTATTTTGACATATTTTCGTAAATTATCTTGTTTTTTAGGGTCATCTTCAAATAAATTTTTTAAATTCCGTAATTCTGTCATGAATTCTATCGGTAATATATCGCGTTTCTTAAATTTCATCAATATTGGAACCACATCATCATCAACCAGATAATCAACTACGATTTCCAAAAATAATTCATAAATAATTGGCGAGATCTTTTCTTCATAAAGCATAATGGTTGAGGTAATTTTTTCTTTCTCATTACCATGAATTCTAATTGACTCATCTGAAAATTTGTTATCAATAAGAAGCTTTCTGAATCCTAGGTCTTCCAATTCTCCGGAGAGAAAATTAAGAATATCCTTGATTATTTTATCAAGGTTATTTTTTTCTGGATCTATTGCAATTTTTTTAAAATTATCATAAATTTTATCGCGAAAATATTTATCGATCTTATTGTAAAACAAGAAAATTTCACGGCTGTACAAACTCAAAATATTAAAAAGCCCTTGATAGATCATTTTATTTACTTATTCCTACATTAACAAATTATGATTCAATAAAAAATTTATTAGTGATTGAAAGACATCTAATAAAAATATTCTCAACATTCAATTAAAATATGGAGGATCGAATAAAAAAATTTTTCGATTATTAATATTTAGCGTTTAAATTTTTTCTTTTTTCTAAAAAAAACCTATTTTTGTGATAGTTAATAAAAAGATCCCAAGGATTTCTTATTTCTTTGAGTTTGAAACAATTTCGTGAGATTAGAAGCCTTTTTGACCCTATTCTCAAGCTTAAACACCCGAGAGGAAAGGACATTAACGAATTAAAACAAAAATAATCAGAATAATCAATCCACCCATTACAACCGTAGTGATGTATTCGTCTTCTTTGATTCAATCTTTAATATTTCAATTATTATAATTCATAAAGGAAATCTTTATCATTAAGTGCAAAAGAAAAGCTCATATGAGGTAAAAATATTAAAATGGAACCAAAAACCGTTTCTGAAACTAAAGTTGAAATTGCGGAATTAATGTTACCTGAACATGCCAATGCAATGGGAAATGTGCATGGTGGAACAATTATGAAAATAGTAGATAATGCTGCTGGCATAGTTGCCCGACGCCATGCTCACATGAATGTTGTGACCGCCTCAGTAGACAGAATTGATTTTCTCTCTCCCTCTTATATAGGTAATCTGGTTTTTGCAAAAGCATCTTTAAATTATACTGGGACCACCTCTATGGAAATAGGGGTGAGAGTGGAAGCTGAAAGCCTTGAAAGTGGAACGCATACACATATTGCTTCTGCGTATCTTACTTATGTTGCACTTGATAAAAATGACGACCCTAGTGAAGTTCCAGAAGTTATACCAACCAAGCCCGAAGAAAAACGTAGATTTCGAGAGGCAAAAAAGAGAAAAGAAATTCGGAAAAAGAGACTCGAAGACTTAAAAGAAATGAGGAGAGTGTGCATAGAACGACCAGATCATTGTAAAGTAGAATAAAGAACTTATCATCCCAATTTTTTTAAATGGGATATTTAATTTTGATACATTGGAGGAAAGGAGAGAGAGGTTTTCGAAAACCTCTCTCTCCCGATGTTGCCCTAGCTACACCCTTTTTATATATTCAAATAGGTACATCCTAAAGAGAAAACCTACAGCAATAATTTTAAAATATTAATGTTACCTATTTGAATTGAAACATTTAGTTTTTTAAACTTACTTACATATCTTCTTACTTCCACATTCACTATAATTAAGATAGTGTACTAGGAGGGTTTTTAAAGCTTTTCAAAATATTTCTTTCTTTTCTTTTATCTCCAAAAAAAGATAAATTTTCTTGCTATTAAATTATTATTTAAAAATAGGAGGCTCCTCTTTAATGAGGTAAAGTAAAGGATAAAACAACTTAATTTTTAATTTGTCAAAAACCGAAAATTCTTGTTTTTATTCAAATCTTTGAAAAGTTATTAAGAATTAGGATCCAAATAAGCCGAGCTAGGCAATAAATCCTAAAGCTAATAGAAGATTAATATTAGAAACTTGCTAAAGAGATATTAAAAAACATAATATGATAAAATATGTTAAATTTGGAAGGATAAAGATTTTTGACATTAATTCTCATAAAAGGATTTAGCAAAACCAATAAAAATACTAAAAATCTTTAGAGAAAAAAATATAATATTCGCTTTATTTTCTCTAAATGATTATTAATTATCAATAAAATTATATGAAGGTAAACACGTAGATGTGTGGAATTTTTGGTGTAGTAACAAATCAAGATAATCCAGTTGGAGAAATTGCATATGAAGGGATTAAACGTCTTGAATATAGAGGTTATGATTCATGCGGCATAGTGGTTCAAAATAACAATCATCTGCTCGTAAAGAAGGATTCGGGAAAAATTAGTGAAATAAATGAGAAACTGAATCTATCAGATTTTCCAAACAATTCAAATCTTGCTTTAGCACATACAAGATGGGCAACTCATGGTTCTCCAACAAAAGCCAATAGCCATCCTCATCTTGATTGTTCTGGAGAGATTGCAGTAGTCCATAATGGCATTATTGAAAATTATGATACAATCAAAAAGAACTTAAAAGAAAGAGGTCATAATTTTAAATCCGAAACAGATACAGAGGTCATTCCCCACCTTATTGAGGATTATATGACTGAGGGATTAGCTTTTCAAGAAGCGATTGTAAAGGCCATTAAAAAGTGTGAAGGTTCATATGCTGTGGCAATTTGTCATGCTGCTACTCCGGATAAGATTATAGTTGCAAGAAAAGAATCTCCTTTAGTCATAGGAATTGATTCCCATAGTACATATTGTGCTTCTGATATCCCCGCATTTCTTCCTCTTACAAAGGAATGTTATATTTTAGAGGATGGTGAATATGCAGTGTTAAATCCTGGAAATGCGAATATATTTGATCTACAATCCAATAAAGAGGTCCACAAAGAAACACAGACCATAGATTGGAGTATTGATGCTGCAGAGAAAGGAGGGTATGAACATTTTATGCTAAAAGAGATCTACGAAGAACCGAAAGCCCTTCGGAATACACTTACAATCGCGAGAGAAGATATCCAGAGATTTTCGAAGATTCTATTGGAGGCAGATCACATATACATTACTGCTGCGGGAACTTCATTGTATGCCTCATTAGCTGGGAAGTACATCATAACAAAATTTTTAGGTAAATATATTCACGCTATTGAATGCTCTGAATTTGAGGTAAATCTTAAAAATGCTCTCCAACCAAATACAGCTATTATTGCCGTTTCTCAATCTGGTGAAACTGTTGATACAATTGAGGCGGTTAGATGGGCAAAGGAAACAGGGGAAAATATAAAAGTCCTTTCTTTAACGAATGTTGTTGGTTCTTCAATCACCAGATACTCCGATGAATTTCTAATTACTCAAGCAGGTCCCGAAATTGGAGTGGCGGCGACCAAAACCTACGTTACCCAAGTTTGTGCGCTTTCTATGGTTGCCCTAGAAATAGCAAGGTTACGAGGGATGGTCCCTGAACAAGAAATAGAGAAATACTATGACGCGCTCCATGAAACTCCTAAAATTATCGAAAAGTTTTTGGCAACCCAAATCCACCTTTTGAAGAATATAGTAAAGAATTTAGAGATTGCAGAAAACTTTTTTTTCTTGGCTCGAGGAGTTTCAATTGCGACTGCAAAAGAAGGCGGGTTAAAACTTAAGGAAATTGCGTGCCGCTTCATTGAAGGATATTCTGCTGCTCATGCTAAACATGGCCCAATTTCGCTGGTCAGAGAAGGTTTTCCGATTATTTTTATTGCCCCACCTGATGAAACATATCAACGTTTAATTGGTAATGTAATGGAATTTAAATCCCGGGGGGGTAAGATCATTTCACTTGTAATAAAAAATGATAAGACGATTACAAATCTTAGTGATTTTTCAATACCCGTCGACCAGCCCGATGATAAATACCATAATCTCTTTAGTCCTATTACCTTTATTCCTGCCTTGCAACTACTTGCATACTTTTACGCATTAGACACGGGCTTAGACCCAGATCAGCCCCAAAATTTGGCTAAAACGGTCACCGTTCATTAATTCTATCGAGATTCTTTTAATTTTTCATTAATTTTAAAGATATGTCCTTCCCAAGCCCCTAACTCAACATATAATCCATTTTCTCTGATTTTTCCCCCCTTATATGTATATACATCTTGTTTTAAAGAATCGCTAAATGTCCATTCTTTAGAGGGATCTAAATCTGGAAGCAAGATATGACCTTGAGCGGGATAAGAGCTGTAATTGACGATTATTAATTTGTATTCACTCCCTTGAGCCCATATATATGAAATTAAACTTTTATTAGAATCATTATCAGAATTTATTGATTGTGTTTCGCACATATGCCAACTGTTTTCTCTCAAGTTTCGGTCTGGGATCGAATTTATTAACCGAAGATAAAACTCCATTAAATCTTGGTCGTCCTCTTCTTTTGGAGCTCTTGCTAATTGGATAGGCGTTCTTATTTTCCGTCCTAACATTTGCCCATAATGAATCATTCGCGCTCCGGGAAGTGTGCAGCTTATTATTGCCGCTGCCTTGCTTTTCTCATATCCAAAAGCTGAAATTGCTCGTTCTTCATCATGATTTTCAATGAATCGTACTAAACTTCTTTGATATTCCCATTCTGCACGTAAATGCCCCTTAACTGAAGGAGCATTATCATGAAGAAGTCGTTCATATAAGATTTTATCATAACAAAAATCAAATCCTTGTTGCTGGAGTTCCCATTCTGTTCCCCAATACGCTTCTCCAAAAAACTTAAAATCTGGATGCTCTTTTTTAACGGCGGGTATGACTTCTTCCCAGAACTCTTTTTCTGGCGGCTCTCCAACCTTCTCACCCCATGTTTTCTTAAAAACCTTATTAATCATTAGCATTGCCATGTCGCAACGGACTCCGTCACATAATTCTGCAATAGATAATAACGTGTTTATTGCCTTTTTTCTTGCCTCTTTAGAGAAGGCGTTGATTTGAATGGTATCTGTCCACGGTGGAAAGTACGGATCGCGTCCATGGGCATAAATTTTATTCCCAATACTAAAAAAATCATCAGGATTTTCTTCTAGATCTTTTTGGGTTCCCTTAATAAAGACGTTGGAATTCTTTTCAAGCGTCCATAAATGGTCCCTTGCCACATGATTAGGAACATAATCGAGAATCAATCGAGCCCCTCGTTTTGCTAATTCGTCTTTAAACATCTGTACCCCCGTTTTCCCTCCTAATTCAGTGGCTACGTGATAATAATATACAGCGTACGGGGAACCTGCCACATCAGTCGGTTTAAAATCATCTAAAGCTTGTTGAAACTCTTTTTGAAGATTAGGGTGATTTCTTGCGATATCTTTTCCTTCTGGACTTCTTTCCCATACACCCATAAGCCAGATGGCGTCAAAATGGCTTAAATCCATATCTAAAATCCCTTCTGGGACATTTTGAAGATTTATCTCGTAATCGAAAGAATTTGAGAGTTCATTTAACCATGTGATTGTATTGATCTCATAAATTAGAGGATGAAGGGGCCAGTGTTCAGATTGGATTGTCATTTTAATCACAAATTCATTTTATTCTTTATTTATTATTTATCGTATAATCACTATACTTAGTTTCTTAATTATTATAGTTTTGTGTTTTGATAACTTTTTTTGAACTTTTTCTTCAAGATTCGGAATATTTAATAAAGAATATTAAAGAAGGAAAAAAATCACTTGTTTTAAATGATTAAACCCTAAGAATTGATCAAGTCCTCCCTAAATTCTTGTAATAAATTTAAATATTCCTCTTTTTCTTCTTCCTTTTTTTCTAATTGGACGATCCGATTGACATATTTACCGAATAATGGTTCTAAGTTCTCTTTTTTCTCTTCGATTTTCTTCATTTCTAAGTTTGTTAATAAAATAATGGTTGTTTTGGCTACCCCCCAATATTTTCTCTTGTCTTTCCACTCTTCAAACATTAAAACTCCATTATATTCTTCAGATTCCAAATCTACGATGTCTATTTTATTAGGGTTCAATTCTCTTTTCTCTTTAAAATATTCCAACATTTTTTTATTAATCTGTGTCACAATTGCGTGGTCAAGATCTTTTGGGAGATGAACCAAAGGCATAGGCTTGGAGACCCCTTCAAATTTAAGATATAATATTCCCTTAATAGAATTTTCTTCCATAACTACCACAATTACCATAAGATATGTGGTTATAAAAATCCGATCATTAAAATATATATGGCGGGTTTAAATTTCTTTTCTTCCTACCTAATCATAGATATTATGAGTTTGCGATCTCGAAGAATTTTACTCCAACCTGTCGGTGAAGGAGCAGAGAATATTTTAAAATCACTAAAGCGTGATTTAACTGGAATTTTTTCCCAATGGGACTTAAAAATAGAAATTTCCTCCCAAAATATCCCTTTAAATGATTCTGCCTATAATTCTCAAAGAGATCAATTTGATGCATCATTAGTTTTAAATAATATGATGAGAGAAATTAAAAGTCAATCTATACTTAGAGTATTGGGAATTATTAATAAAGATCTTTATTCTGATAATCTTAATTTTGTATTCGGAGTTGCTCAAACTCCTAAAGTTCGAAATTTTGATACGGTAATTGGGTGTCTTATTTCACTCGTGCGGTTAAGAGCAGAATTCTATAGGGAACAATCCAATAAAAAGCTTTTCAGAAAACGAGCCCTTAAAGAGGCAATTCATGAGCTTGGGCACACATTTGGATTAGAACATTGTAACAATCACTGCATTATGAGGTTTTCTAATAGTTTACCGGAAACCGACGAAAAACCGGCAAAATTTTGTAAACGCTGCAGAGAGAAAATAAATTCCCACTTTAAAATTTAACAATCACTTTAAAATTTCAATTCCTTTCTAATATAATCTCTTATGTAACTTTTAAATTATAAAACAATTTATAATTATAAAAAATGAAAAAATCAAGTCATGCAGTTTTAGATTCCATTGAAAATAATTGGGATAAAAGACAATCTTGGTTCTGGAGATTTAAGAATAAAATCGTCTATAAATTCATGCGGAATTTATATCAAAAAAGTGTCACTAAGACTATCCCCGATCCCGCGATTGACGAAAAATCCGATAAATTTTCCTTTTTTGCGCATCCCAATATGCAATTAGGCTTACCAAATGAGCAAAAAGCCACCAGAGTGGACAGTGATGGGCAAATTGATACTACTCATGGAAAATATGTCTTCTTTAGAGGGGATCCAATTGAAAAAATAGAAAAACGGATTTGGACTCTCTCTAAAGGTTATCTACCAGAAATTAATTACTCCCTTAAGAAATTCAATATTGAATATTCCATAAAAATTTTTCAGTATTGGATAGACCACTCGGAAAAAAAGAGCCCGTGTAATTTTGTTGAGGTTGAAGTAAAAAACCTTACTGATGATCCTGTTAATGGGGATCTTTATATCGGGGTGCTCTTTAACCCCTTTAAACATAAAATATACGGCTACGAGCGTCCTCAATTTAAAAACAAGTGGTGGTACGAATTTGACGAAGATAACAATCCGTTACGGGACGGAAAAATTCTTTATTTTCACGGAGAAGAGTTACCCGTAAATTTCTATTCTAAACTCAATTACAATACTCATACAAATACTTATGAACCAATCCCCTACAAAACAAGATTTAAAGGAAAGGAATACGATATTAAAGAAGATAGCATTACCTTAATCGAACAATTTAAATTTCATGTTGCGCCGAAAGGAACAAAATCGTTGATCTTCAAAATACCGCAGGAGCCCATTGATGCTGGAGATGATTCTTTAATTCAGAAAATTGAACAGTTGGAGCTCAAGACTGTTCGCCGTAGATTTCAAGATTACTGGAAAGATGTCCTTGACAAATGTACGAATATTAAACTCCCAGAATCAAAAGCGACTAACACGTCCAAATCATCCTTAGTTTATAATTTTATGTGTCAGAATTTTAACAAAGACGCCACAATGGAACAACATGTAAATAGATTCCAATACAATGATTTCTGGATCAGAGATTCATCCTTTTTCGCAAAAATGTATGCTTGCTTTAATCGAACTGATGTGAGTAAAAATTTATTATTGCACTTCTTGAATTTGCAAACCAAAGAGGGTAATTTTATTTCACAAAAAGGACAATTAGACGGATGGGGGCAAGCTCTCTGGGCATTTGGCGAGTATCTTAAGTTCACTCATGATAAAAAATTCGCCGAAAGAATTTATGAACCTGTGATGGAGGCAATTGATTTTTTTGATGATTTAATCGATGACGATGATTGGGGCGTTATGCCCCCAGTATTTGCTTCAGATAATGAAATGATTAGTGGGAGATATACAGGACATAATCTCTGGGCATGGTGTGGATTGAATAACGCTCAATACCTTGCCGAGTTTCTGAAAAGGAATGAGGAGGCAAAACAAATTGAAAAAATTAAAGCACAATTTCTGGAAGCCTTTCTCCCCATCCTTAATCTAGTCGCTGCCCATCATGATAATCGAGTTCCGCCGGGTCTTGATACCGATTTAGGAGAAGATTGGTCAAATCTCTTGATGCTTTATCCTCAAATCCTTTTAGATAAGAACGATCCTAAAGTACAAAAGACCTTAGAAGAATATCGTACCAATAAAATGCCGGAAGGAATTGCAACGTGGATGGTCTTCAATCATCATTATATCACCGAACGAATTGCGCAACAGCATATCGTCCTTGACGAACAAGATCGTGCGTTGCATGACTTTTATGGGATGCTTAGCCATACGGGTGCATGCCATGAGGGCTTTGAACATAATATTAAACCTTGGGGAAATAGGCATTATTTAATCCCGATAAAAATTTTATTCTGGCATATGGATTTCTTTAATTTTCCCCCTCATGGGTGGTTTGCGGTCGCTTATAATTTGCTTTTGCGAAATATGCTCATTCGGGAAGAGAAAGATGAGCTTCATTTATTTTCGGTACTTTCCCCGGAATGGATTGATGGTCCCATTACCATCGAGAATGCAAACACCTATTTTGGACTCTGTAATATAACATTAAAAAAGAAACAAGAAGATGTTATTATTTCTTTTTCGAGTTTATTTGAACGGAAAAAGCCGGCACATATCTATGTCCATATTCCCTATTATATTGATAAAAGCTCCATCCATCTTCGTTCGGATAAGGATATCCAGTTGAATGAGGATAAAACGGCAATCACTCTTCCACCGTTAAAAGAGTTTTCCATAACCATAAATTGGCGAGTACTGGAAGATGCAGACTTATCGTATATGTCATATGAAAAGTCCGTTGAATGGCTCAAAAGCCAGTATAGGATGAAATACAAAGAACAAAATCAAATTTGAAAATGGTTTTCTCAAAAAGGATAGATATAAATTTTTTTAGTATTATTATAATTATAATATAAGGAAAATTAAAACGAAGTGAATATTTTTGAGTCAAGAAGAAGAAAAAGAACAATTACGTAAACTCATTATGCTTATTTCCGACTTGAGAGAGCGGGATAAAGAACGATATGAGTCTCATGTAGATTTTATGAATGAAACAATCAAAATGATTCGCGCAATAGAATCTCAGATGAATAAGCATTGGAGTACGGTCCTGGAATCGTTAGATGAATTAAATGAAAGTATTAGTGCTCATTTAGATTCCTTGCTGACAGGAATCAATCCAAAAGGGTTGAGAGAAACCTCTCAAAGCTTGAAGACCATAATGGAAACGATGAACAAAAGCGTTCAGTCAATGAACTTGGAAAAAGTACTTAGCGAATTAAAAATGCTCAGAGGAGCGAGTCCAACAGCAACTCAACAGCACCAGCAACCCCAAGAAGAGCAACCAGAACAGATCTCCGCTTCGGATTCATTAAAGCCGCCGGGATTAAAAGGGCCAAGTGGAGGAAGTGAAAGTGGAACCGCTCAAGCATCCTCTAAAAGTGCTGAAGAAGGCTCTGGGGAATGGGTCGATCCGAATGAAAAAGCCCAAAAAGAACGCGAAAAGGAAGAAGAGGAAGATTCTCATCTTCTCAAACCAAGTGATTTCTTTAAATAATTTTATTTAATTTTATTTAATCTCTTAGCACACTTTTCTTTCATTTTACATAATTTTTGATGGTATCGATTCCAGCTAAATTCTACAAAACAGTTCTAATTCTGAAGAATTTCATAAAACGCTTGGAGGCGAGTTTTCACCTGTTCCACATTCTCTCCTATCTTATTGAAGTTAATGACAGTGGAGGGAATTCCCTCTCTTCGTAATTTTTCCCGAAGCATATAATAATTATTGGAAATGGAGTGACATCCAAATACTTGGTTATATATGACTCCATCCACATCTAACTTCTTTGCCGTGCGGAGATATGAATCTGTGGTTTTCGAGTTATCGCAACCGATTCCTTTGGTTGAGCAATCTAATAGATATTTTGCATATGCTTCAACTGGATCGCCGGATGTATCAATCTCTTCCAGATAACCGAAAATCTCCCAATCCCCATATAAGACTCTTCCCCCAACCTTATGAATAAACTCATGTGACTTTGGTTCCCATCCTCCGAACATCGGAGTAAGCAAGATTCTGGGGCTGTCTGAGAGATCCTCCCCCACCCGATTATTGATTCGTTCTCGCATTTCCCTAGCCATATCTGCTATATTATTAAGATACCGCTGTGCATTTGAATTTAAATCTTGAAAGCTGATACTAAGCAAGGAAAGAATCTCGGCAAATGAAGCGGCGTTGCAAGGATAGAAGTCAGATTTGCTAATGTCGAATAGAATGGTTTTATAATATCGTTTGATCTGATTTCCGATCCGAAATTGCTTTTTGAGACTATTATCAGTTACGTTATTTCCGGTCAATTCTTCCAATTGTTGTATTCCCTTGTTGATATTTTCTTTAGCAATTTCTAAAGTATTTCCAATATCTCTAGGGGGGATATCAATCCAGATTTGTTTAGCTTCCGGTACTAAATTTTTGAGAGACTCCATATATTTATTGTATGCGGAACAACGGATCGTAAAATTGAGTATCCCATCCACGTTTTTCCCCTTAGAGATGTGCATGCCCCATAACGCTTTAATTCCGTAGCAAAAATCGTTTGGGAGTCCTTTCTCCATTCCTAAATCGTATAATTCATTATATTTTTCATTGATTGAATTAATAACATTATCTAACACACTGTCTACAATGTTCAGGCTGTCGAATTGCTTAATAAATCCCAAAAAATTGGTCACGTTTTTCCATCCGAAAATGTTAGTCGCCGTGTTAAATTGTTTTAGATAATTATCGATTTTAAATTTCTCCATTCTGATAGGAAACGTAGGAACAGCTCCCGCAGCAAAAGCTAAGTCGGAATACGGTAATGCCACGGAAACTAACTTCTTTTTTTCTTGGAACTTTTTCTTTTTTAAATAGTCTCTTCCTGCTAAGAAGTTATAAGAGAGCTTAAGCATGGACTCAAAATTGATGATATCATCTGCAAATACACTCATCATTCCATCATCTCCAAAAAAGCTTCAATACGAGTTTTTAATTGACCTCGATTGGCTCTTGAATAATCCCTTTCCAGATTTAGTATAGGTATATTCTCGTTTTTTAACTCATCTTTTGTAAATGCTTGAAATAAAGAAATATGATCACAAAACTTCATGATATGATTAATAACGCCAATATCCTTCTCGCGCTTTTTACTCTGTGTTCTTATCTTTTCTTTTAGATCTTCAAGGTATTCTTCATGAAAATCCGGGACAGCATGATCCGATGAGGTATTTTTTTTATATCTTTCTACAAACAAATCTAATGGATCTTCTATGGATTGAATTTTTTCTTGGCTTAGTATTTGCTTGAAATATTTGGTTCCAATCCAACTGTCAAACAATATTATATTTCCACCATTTCCTTCTATTATTTCTAAAATGTCATCTCCTATAAACACAGAACATCCGGTAAGAATGATATCTTTAGTATGATTCTTTAGGTCATATTCTTTTTGTTTTTGTTCCCTTATAAAACGCTCCAACTCGGGATTAATGGTAGGTCCGTATAAAAGTGCTTTTTGGTACATTTTTATCTTTAAAGATCCTTGAATATTTAGCTGGCTAATCCGTGTAAGCTGTTTCTTTAAACTATTGTACTTTTTTACGCTTTCAATAATCTTCTTATCAGGAATAGGGGACCCTTTGATCTCCTCTAACTGCTTTCGGAACTCTTCTAATTCTAACTTATAGTATTTTAATCCGTTCTCATTTTGAGTATAGGATACATAAAAGTTAATCCGTGGAATAAATGAATACTTTGAAATGATTTCTGAAGCGCACATATCGCTAATACAGTGATTAGACACAACAATATAATCTACTAATTCCAAAAAATTATATGGGCTCTCTTTTAGGGAGAATAATCCAATGCATGTTTGTGCGAAACAACATGTAGACGGCGGCAAATAATTATGACTCACATTCATAAATCTCTCATTTCCGGCGAATATCATACGTAAAGGAATAAATCCAGCTGCATGAATCAATTCTTCAGGAATATTATCATGCGCCAAAAAGGCAATTATGGTTTTTCCTTCTTGTTTTTGCAGTTCTAGATATTCCCCGTATTCAGAAATCAGCTCTTTTTGTTGCATCTTTATTATAACCCAGAACCATTTTTTTTAAATATTTTGAATTTCTTTAATCCAATTTGGTGTTTTTTAACATATGAAATTTAATCTTTTTCAGATCCTAACAGGGCCGCACCGATTGCTCCGGTTAGCTGAGGATATTTTGGTACTTGTATTTTAAACCCAAATTCCTTTTCCAAGAATCTTTTGACTGCAATATCTTTTGCAACCCCTCCCGTGAACACTAAGGGCTTATCCACACCGATCCGTTTTGCCATTCCCGCAACTCGCCGGGCAATTGATTTATGAATTCCACTTGCAATATCCTCCTTCGGAGTCCCCTTTGCAAATAAGGAGATTACTTCACTCTCTGCAAACACGGTACATGTTGAACTTATTGATGACGCCTTATTGGATTTCAATGCAAGATCCCCGAACTCGCTTAATGGGACCTCCAGTGCGTTAGCCATCACTTCCAAGAATCTACCTGTGCCCGCCGCACATTTATCATTCATAACGAAATCGATTACGGACCCTGTTTTTGGGGAAATAACAATGGCTTTTGAATCTTGACCTCCAATATCAATAACTGAATATACATCGGGATAAAAATACTGCACTCCTCGAGCATGTGCAGTGATTTCGGTAATTCGATCATCTGCGATATCGATGGTATTCCTTCCGTATCCAGTGCTCATGATAAAGATATTTTTTCGTTTCAGATCATGTTTTTCCATTAGATCTTCGAATAATTTATGTCCAATATGCTTAAAATCATATGTAGAACGCTCTATACTCCAGTCCAATAATTCATTATTTTCATTAATAAGAACGATCTTTGTGGCTAGGCTACCTATATCAATACCGCAATGAAAATTCAAATTACTCATCTTTTTTTATAAAATGAAGGAAAGAAATTAAAATTTGATATTTATTTTCCTTTTAGTATAACCCTCTAAATGTTGAAAAAGAGAATTGTTACCTTTTTCTACATTCCTAAGAATAAGACAGTGAGAAGAACCGTCAAGAAGAAAAAACCCATCATTTGGAAGATATTTTTGATGATTGATTCTTTAGAAACTTTTCCGAGAAATACACCTAATAAAACAATAAAAGCCAGGATTATGGTGAATGCTCCAATAAATACCGGAAAACCAGCGAAAGGTTTGATGAAAAAAGGGATAATGGGAATGATTCCCCCCAAGAAGGGACTTAATCCGTTAACTGAAGATACGATTATACTGGTAAATTTTTCTGCTTTTTCATGGAGAGTTTCTTGCTCCTTTTTTTCCGATATTTCTTCCTTTCGCCACTGTTTAAGCTTTTCACTCCATTTCTTAATTTGATCTTCTTTTTCTTCTGATAAAAGCATGGCTTTTTTGATTTCCTCTCTATTGGATCTTTCATCCATCTTTATGTTACCATATAATGCCATAGCTTTTTCCAATTCAATTTGCTCCTTACGCATTTCCGCCCGCTCGGATAAGTAAGATCCAGACAATCCAGAAATCAACATAGAAATGGCCGTCCCAAAGCCCGTGAATATAACATAAATACTTTCAACGGTATCCACCTCAGGGTTTTTTAAGATTACAACAAAGAACCCTAATAGTATGCCCAAACTTGTCAACATTCTGGTTATGAGGGAGATCCTCATTTATTTCCATCATAAAAATTATTAACAAAATATCTTCGAGCAATACTACTAAAACCAGTAATCTTATTATATTGCTTTAATTTTTCCATCTTACTTTCTAAAATTAAAAAATATTTTTAACATTTATTTTCTGTTGATCTTCATTAGATAAAATTTAGCTAGTTTTCTTAAACGTTTAAAATTGAAAAAGATCTCTTAACCTACACAAAGCATTTTTAATGTATAATTTTATTATATTCATGTTAATAACAATAATTAATAAGAAAAATAAAAAATATAAATAAGATCAAATAAGGCTGACAAGAAATGTCAATGAATAACAAAGTAAAGCAAGAAATCATTGCTCAATTAATAGAGCATTCCAGATTAATCTATTCTGTAATTAGCGATATGGCAGTATACTATTCGAGTTGGATTGAAGACCGTGAAGGGAATAAAGAGAGTTTAAAGAAAAAGAGACATAAAATGCAATTATCTGAGGAAGATGCTGATGACATTAAAATCAGGTTAATTCAAGATTATTCACAAGCGGATTTAGCCCGTGATTTGGGAGATTATATGACTTTGGCATTAAGAATGGATAATGTAATTAATTGTGCCTTAGAATTCGTAGATCTTTTGGCCTTTATTGACATGGAATTAAACGAACAAATGCAGAAACGTTTCCATAAATTAATCAATAAATTAATTGAGATGGCTGACACATTCAAACTCACGATTAAAAATCTTCAGACCAATCCGGATAAAGTATTTGAGAACACCACAATGATCCATGAAATTGAAAATCGAATTGATACTATTTTTCGAGATTTTCTCAATTATATCTATGATAATAAAAGCCTCGGTGTTAGACCCATGCTTAAAATTCGAGACAGTATAACAATCCTTGAGGAAATGGCAGATCGAATACACGATATTGCAGACCTAATACGTGTTATAATTCATAAGTAACTAGTTCTCCCATTTTATTTCATTACTAAATTTCTTTAAAATTAATTATTTTTCTCCTTAAAAATTTTTTTCTTATCTGAAAATTTTTTAAAAATCGTTCATATTCTTCATTTAAATTTTATATTTAATTTATTATTGACAACTTTTGATGAAATTGAAATGAACGAGAAGCGAAAATTTTATTTTTTATTAGCTGGATTTCAACTCGTGTTAATCTTCGTTGTATTTTTCAGCATTAACGGAATTACCACATTTGTTGCAGCTCAAACTGAAAAAGGATCTTTTGATTATTACAACACTCCAACTTCAACATACTTAGCCATCTCCGCAGCAATTTCGGTGAGTGCAGCGGTTTTGGGAAGTGCATGGGCGATGAAAACTGTTGGAACAGCGGCAATTTCCTCATTGGCAGAGAGAGAAGAGTCTTTTTTCAAGGCCTTTTTAATCGTTGCCTTGTGTGAAGCATTGGCAGTTTATGGGTTAATTGTAGCAATATTATTATGGACAAAAATTCCACAACCTCCGGCTTAAAAGCATAAGAAATAGAATATTGTATAAATTGATTTGAAAATTATTTTTAATAATTTAAATTTGGTGTATAGTTAACGAGCGCGATTATACCATCCTATGCTTATACGTATATTAAGATTGGGTTTTTAAAGAAATTAATAATGGATCAAGATTCGCTTAACCGCTTAGAAGAATTAGATGAGATTGAAAAATTTGTTGAGTTTGTTACCCCTTTTTATCCTGATTTCTCCATTGATGAATATACAATCGAACAAATTGAAGGAGAATTATATAACAGTTATATAAATGTTGTAGGGCAAATCATAGTTTATTCTCCCGATACAATGAGATCATTACTCAAAAGATATCTCCTTAAATTTGAAATCAGAAATATAAAACAGGCAGTCATTGATACGATCTTAGGCACACCTTTAAAACAGAAACGGAAGAATATTAACATTAATGTAGAGGAATTGCTCGATAAAGAAGAGTTTATGAATGAGTTAGTAGAAATACACTCATTAGATGAAATCCAGCTATTTATGAGAGATACTCAATATGAAAAAGCGATAAGGGAAGGAATCTTATATTTTAGAAAAAATAACGAGATATTCGTATTGGAGGCTTTTTTGGATAAAATTTATTATGATCGTATGGCAAATCTTAATGTTGATTTAAATAGAAAAGAAAAAAAGCTTATTAAGCCGTATCTTAGTTTAGTTGTGGAAATATATAATTTAAACACGATATATAGGGGGATCATAAACGAAATTGAAAAGGAATTGTTAAAACAATTTATTGTGGATCATCATTTATTTTTGGAGAATGATATGATTCAAACTCTCCTATATAAAAATTCCCAAAGTGCGTTTTTCGCAGAGTTAAAAAATTTCTTTAATACAGAAGCAGAAGAATTAAAGGGATTATTCGACGAGCGAAAACTGGAAGAGAAAAATTTTGAAGATTATGTTAAAAGATTATATTATTCTTATTACTTTAATAAGTTTAAACAAGTGCAAATTGATGATATAGATCTATTGACAATATTGCGTATTATAGAAGTTATCCTTAAAAAGAAAAGAGAGATAGAGAGTTATATCTTGCCTAAGGTTGTAAAGATTCTTCACCACAAATATTATTCTCTAAAAGATCAAATTAGTAATGAGGATTTTGAATAAATAGATGAGAGATGAGGAGAAAATAATGAATATTTTCAAATGGATTACTTATATAGAAGATTTATGTAATGACTTGATGGAAAATACTAAAAGTGAAATTTTATCTGAAATTCAAGCCCTTAGAAGGGATCAAGAAAAAAGAAATGAAAGTCTGGCAAAAGAAAAGAATGAAATCGTGAATCGTGCTTTAGGGAGATTAACCAATGACTTGAATACTAAAATTGATGAAGTTGAGGAAGAATTTCAAGAAGAATTGGATAATATACGAGAGGAATACAATAATCAGAAAGGAAAATTACAAAATAAAGTTTTAGAAAAAATAGGATTAGGTTTTTAATAAAATGACGGAATTAGATATTCATGTTATTGGACACGATGATATAGTATTATTATTGGGAATCATCGGGATAAGAGGGTCAATCGTAGAAAAAGCTGAAAACTTCTTAGAGAAATTTAATGAATTAACTCAAGATCCTAAGGTGGGGTTAATTATTATTGCCATTAATTTGCCTTCGGATATTATGGATACCGTGATTAATTATAAACTTACCCACAGAAGACCAGTCATTTTTTATCTTCCTAATTTATTACAACCAAATGTTGAGGAAAATGACTTATTCCACAGAAAAATTATAAAATCAGTTGGAGAAATAGTAAATAAGTAAGAAGAATTACAATGGCTGAGAAAAAAGATTTAAAAGAAAGATTTGGAAAATTAGGACTTACTCTTGTAAATGACGTTCAAAACGAAATTAAAGAATTAAGACAAGATACATTGTTTCAAAAAGCAGAAATTAAAAAGAAATATATGGAAAAAGCAGAGCAAGAGTCTAAGAAAGTAAAAAAATCTTTCAAGGAGACATATCGATCAACGATCAACCAGAAATTCTCTTCCGTCAGTTTAAGATTCAAAGAAGGGTTTTTAAATTTGAAAAGCTTTCTTCTAAATGATTTAAAACGGGGGATTCACGATTTTATCGGAGATAAGATAAAAGGTAATTATAAAAGTTATCAAGAGTTTATCAAAAAAAATTTACAGTCAATTTGTGAGGAAAATATTGAATCTTCCCAAGAATTTGTATTAATTTTAAATGCTCGTGATTATGATTATTTTAAGGATAAGATCAACGTTTTGAAAGAAAATATCCAAAATAGTTTCCAACTTGAGAAAGGATCTAAAGCATTCACCGGGGGATTTAAGATATATATAGAAGAAGAACAGATTTCTTATGATTCTACAATAGATAATTTGTTTGAGCAGTATTCAGATTATATTGAACGAGAATTTTCTAAAATTGTCTCGGATGAGGGAATAGATAAAATTCTACAAGAATTTGAACAATTTACTGAGAAAAAAAAATCAGAAATGAAAGAATATTTGAAAGAATATGAGCGAATCTGAAAAATCGAGTGAACTAGAAGAAGAAAATAACTTCGGTTATATTTCAGCGGTCAAAGGCTCTGTGATTGAAGTAAAAGGTTTAGAAACCGACATTCGACTTCACGATCTTATAAAAATCGAAGAGCAGAATATTATTGGTGAAGTACTTCAGATCTTAAAAGATCGGGTTGTAGTACGATGTTTTCAAGATACTAATGAACTTCAATTAAAGGAGAAAGTTAAAAATTTACATGAACCACTATCAATGGAATTAGCTCCAGGCTTATTATCGAATGTATTTGACGGCATTCAACGCCCTTTAGAGGATCTATATAAAAGGTCCGAACGTGTAGGCTTTTTAGAGCGAGGGTTAGATGTTCCAGCCCTCTCCCGAACCAAAAAATGGCACTTCACACCGTCAAAATCAGAAAATGATCATATTTCAGAAGGAGACATAATTGGAGTTGTTCAGGAGACCGAGTCAATTTCCCACAAAATAATGGTTCCTTTTGGAGAGGGGGGTCAAATAACCATGATAGCTGAGGAAGGAGAATACACCATTGACGAGGAGATTTATTGTTTAAAAACAAAGGGCACCGAAAAATCGTATAATATGGTCCAAAAATGGCCAATTATGGAAAACAGACCCTTTTATAAAAAATTAAATCCAGATGTACCTCTGCAAACAGGAATACGTGTAATTGACTTATTATTTCCTGTTGCGAAGGGAGGTTGTGTTGCGATCCCTGGAGCGGTCGGAACGGGCAAAACTGTGATTCAGCAGTCCATTGCCAAATTTAGTGATGCTGATATCATTATTTTTGTGGGCTGTGGAATACGTGGCAACGAAATGGCTAATATCTTAGAAGAATTCAGTAAGCTAACTGATCCTTGGGGCGGTCGACCCTTAATGGAACGTACTGTTTTAATTGCCAATACCCCTAATATGCCCGTTTCGGCAAGAGAATCAAGCATATTTTCTGGTATTACAATCGCAGAGTATTATCGTGACATGGGCTATAATGTTACCTTATTAGCCGACAGTACCTCTCGATGGGCTGAAGCATTACGTGAACTTTCTGCCCTTCTAGAAGAGATGCCTGCCGAAGAAGGTTACCCTGCATATCTTCCTTCGAGACTTTCGGCATTTTACGAAAGAGCAGGTGTTATAATGTCCATTGGTAATACCGTCACTAATAAAAGACGTACAGGATCCCTTTCTATTATTGGCTCGATATCTCCTCCTTCGGGTGATTTTAGTGAACCCGTTACAGCCAATACAAAAAGATTTGTACGAGCCTTTTGGCCTCTGGATGCGAATCTTGCCTATAATAAGCATTATCCGGCAATTAACTGGCTGAAATCCTATTCGAATTATCCCGATAATATTGCTGATTGGTACTTTGAACAAGATATCGATTGGTCAGAAATTGATCTTGATTGGTATGAATGTCGTATTCAGATAAACGATCTGCTTTCCAAGGAAGATGAGTTAAAAAATGTAGCACAATTAGTCGGAGAGCAAAGCTTGTCGCAAGACCAACAACTTACCCTATTTGTAGCAAGAATTATTCAAGAGGGATTTTTAATCCAAAATGCTTTCGATGATATTGATAATTTTACTTCTACTGAAAAATTAATGGCAATGGCTAAATTAATTCTATTATTTTACAATCGAGCAAAAGAAATCCTAAATAGGGGGGTCCTTATTGAAGATATTAAAAATATGGATATTGTAGATAAATTTTTACGGATGAAATCCGAAATACCTAATGATGATTTTGAACGTATGATAGAACTTAAAAAAGAAATGCTGAGCAGCTTTGAACATTTAAGATTAATTTACGGGGGTGAACAGTCATGAGCGTTATCTATAAGAGGATTCGAGAAATAGTGGGCCCCTTAGTGTTTTTGAAAAATAAACATCGTCCAAAGTATGGAGAAATCGTGAAAATAAAAACGAATGATAAAATTAGAACCGGAGAAGTGGTAAGGATGGATGAGGATATTATTGTGCTTGAAGTTTTTGAAGATACCACCGGTCTATCTTCCGAAAACTCAGAAGTTATCTTTACTAATGAAAGTTTTAAACTATCTGTTTCTGAAGATATGTTGGGACATACTTTTAATTCTTTAGGCCAACCAATTGATATATCAACAAAAAGACCGTTGGATTCTTCTATTTTAACAGGTGATAAATTAGATATTAATAGTTCTCCGATAAATCCATTTGGTCGTGAGTATCCGTCAGTAGTTATCCAGACTGGTGTATCTGTGATCGACGGGCTATTTACGCTCATCAGAGGTCAGAATCTTCCCATTTTTAGCGGACAAGGGCTCCCTCATAATAAATTAGCCGCACAAATTGTGACTCAAGCAAAAGTATTAAGTGGAGAGCCATTCTTAATTATTTTCTGTGGGATTGGGATCATACAAGATGAAGCAAGATATTTTGCTGAAAAATTTAAAGAAGGCGGAAACATCAAAAATATCATTTCGTTTATTAATTTTGCAGATGATCCTATCATGGAACGATTAATTATACCACGTGTGGCTTTAACTACTGCGGAATATTTTGCTTTTGAAAAAGATATGCATGTGCTGGTAGTTTTAGTGGATATCACAAATTATGCTGAGGCCTTAAGAGAATTAAGTGCGGCGAAAGAAGAAATTCCTAGTAAAAAGGGATATCCCGGTTATCTCTATTCTGATTTGGCATCCCTTTATGAAAGAACGGGGAAAATAAAAAATAAAAAAGGCTCAATAACACAAATTCCGATACTTACTATGCCGAATGATGATATCTCACATCCCGTTCCAGATACAACCAGATATATTACAGAAGGACAACTGGTTTTTGATAGAGATTTGGATAAAAAAGGAATTTATCCCCCATTTGAGGTAATCTCTTCAATTTCAAGGTTGATGAAGGACGCCATAGGAGAAAAAAAGACCCGTGAAGATCATTCCGATATAGCTTCCCAGATATTAGCTTCCTACTCCGATGCTCTTGAAGTTCGGGATTTAATTTCCATTGTCGGAGAAGAAGGCTTGAATAGAGAACAAAAATTTCTATTGGATTTTGCCGATGCTTTTGAAAATGAGTTTCTGGATCAAGATCAAGATGAGGATAGGAGTTTCACGGAGACCTTTGATCTTGCATGGAATGTTCTTTCTGTAGTTCCAAAGGAACATCTAAATCGGATCCATCAAGACTTTATTAGAAAGTATTATACAAAGAGGTTGTAAGATGAGTTTTCGAGATGTAAAGCCGACCAAAACTAATTTAATTGAATTAAAAAAGAAATTGGATTTTATACAGAGAGGTGAAAAATTTTTAAAATTTAAGCGTCAATTTCTTATGAATCTTATTAAAGATACGTGGCCAGAATATAACTCTCGAAGAGAAGACTTTTTAAATTATTATAGGAAAATAATTCTCAAATTAAACGTAATCTACGAAAAAATGGGCAAACGAGCCTTGAATCTCATTAGCAAATTTAGTTCTATCCATTATAGTCCGAAAGTAGAGGTCAATTATTCAAAAGAAAAAGAGATCATCATTCCAAAAATAAATTTTAAATGGAAGAAAAAGAATTTACCTCCCTATTCCTTTGATTCTACAACCTCTCATTTAGACGATTTAATAGAGATGTTAAAACAATTCATGCTTAAGATAATTTCCTTTGCCGAGAGTGAAAATATCATGTATAAGGCAGGATTTGATTATGAAAAAGTAAATCGCCGTATCAATGGTCTCAAGAACGTACTAATTCCCGACCTTGAGTTAAATATCGAAAAAATTAAAGATATTTTAGAAGAAGAGCAAAGAGAAAATTTTGTGAGATTTAAAAAAACCAAGGATTTACTAAAAAAAAAAGAACGATAATAGAGTGAAGGATAAAATGAAAGGACAAAGTAAAATGACTCTTATTAGGACCTTAATTGAAAAAGAGTATAAAGATTCCTTGATAAACCATCTTTCAGATATCCATAATGTTCACATTAAGACCAAGTCAGGAAAATCATATCCTGTTGAGGAAAGAAAAAAAGACGAGAATTACAAGAAAATTAAACAATTAAGAAAGGATCTTAAGACTTTGTTTAAAAATCTCAATATTAATCGAAGTGATTTTGATACGTTAGAATTAGATAAAGAAGAGAAGATTACCTTTAAAACGCGGAGTCTGAGTGAGCTCATGGATAACATTTCGGAAGAGCTTAATTTTTACATCAATAGAATTAATGAATTAAAAAGTTATATCTCAAAGGCAACAATTACTCTTGAAGATATAATACAAATTAGAAAAGCCTATCAATTTTTAGATCAGTATGATCTGCAAAAAGGAAGTTTATCAAAACTCAACCGTTTGGGCTTTAAGGTATATACTACATATTCAAAAAATCTAAGTACGTTGAAAAATCTATTTGAATTCTCGAAATTTCCTAATGTACACGAGATAGAGCATATTTCTGAAGATCGTATTGTTTTTTATATTGTTTATATTGCTAATAAAGAAGATGAATTAAAAGAGAAGATAAATATCATTCATGCTGAAGAAATTCAAATTTTGAAAAAATATATCAAAGAGGGGGGAATAAATTTTGAGAGAATCGATAAAGAAATTGAATTGATTGAAAATCGGTTGGATAAGTATCATAAGGAAATAGTTCGTTTGAGAAAAGAAGATTTAAAAAAGTTTGCTGCAATCGATGAAGTTATTCAAAATGTGGAAGAATATGACTGGGTACAGCGTCAATTTATGGAGGTGTCAAGTAGCCTTCAAGGATTAGATTTTTTCGTCCCTACACCTATAAAAGAGAAAATCTCCAATAAGCTAAAGAGAAGATTTAAAAAACATATCACGCTGGAGAGTATAGATATCAATAAGTCTGCACCTTCTGGGAAAGGAGAAAAGGAAAGAGAGTTGAAGAAATTTGAGGAGGGGGGAGAAGATGAATCAGAAAAGAAAGAGGATTTAAGAAAAGAAGCTCCCACAATTATGGATAATCCTTCATACATTAGACCCTTCGAAACATTAATAAAAATGTACGGAACTCCCTCCTATTCCGAGATTGATCCCACACCATTTTTAGCTATAAGTTTTCCCTTGTTATTTGGCGTTATGTTTGGTGATATCGGTCATGGGTTTGTCTTAATCATAGCTGGTTTATTGGGAGCATTAAAATTCCGGAAAAAAAAGGGCAGTACCTATGATATTAGTTGGATTATTTTTTATTGTGGTTTTGGAGCAATTTTTGGTGGTTTATTTTATGGAGCATTTTTCGGAATGGATAACTTTTTTGGAATAACACTTCATCCCATCTTTCATAATCCTTTAGAGGATATTTTGATTTTATTCAAATTCGCTGTTATTATAGGAGTAATTCATATTAATTTGGGATGGACTATTCAGCTTCTTAATTACTGTAAACAAAGTAGAAAATATCTGGCCGTAACGGAGTCATTTTTCAAAATCTGCTTGCTTACGGCAGGAACCATTTTAATCTTTACATGGGGATTCGATATTTTGGCTTGGTTTGAATTTCCATATCCAATTCTTCTCACTGTAATACCTGGGTTGATATTAATTATTTCTAAACCTCTTGGGAGATTATTGGGGGTATCTTATTTAGAAGAAGAATCCTATGGAGAACTCGTCACAGAAGGATCTATGGAAACTTTTGAGACCTTATTGTCCATCATCAGCAATGTTGCTTCTTATATAAGGCTTTTAGCTCTAGCCTTAACTCATATTGCTTTAATGCTATCCGTTGAGGCTATGATTGGACTGGTTTCTTTCCCCGAAAACCATATTGTCTGGATTTTTTTAAACCAAATTCTCATAATTACGGGTCTTATCTTCGGAAATATGCTCGTTATTCTCTTGGAAGGGCTTATAGTTTTCTTGAATACTATACGTCTCCATTTCTACGAATTTTTCTTTAAGTTTTATCAAGGAAGCGGCACAGAATTTTTCCCATTCCATCTTGACCAAGATTATTCTATTATTAATTTTCAATTGGAAACCAGAAAAGATATTATCTCTGAGGAAATTGAGAAGGAAATAGAAACTGAGAAATTACAATCCATGGTTGAGGAGGCAGTAAATAAGATTAAGAAGAATTTTCTTTAAAATGAATATCTCTTTTAAGGCTTGAACCATTCAAAGAAGTAGTAAGTTTTAGTTTGTGGATTGGCGATTACAAACTTTTTTCTCACACTAGTCGCTAATCGACCAGCTCGGACCATATCTATTGCAGTAATCTTTTTTTTACTTTGGAAAACATGGACAATGAATGGAGAGTGTTCTAATCCTGGACCTTTTTTATAGCAGACAAAATCCGCTCCGAATTTCAACCCTGGACGTGGTACATACCCTTTTTCCCGTAAATCCTCATAAATGATAAATTTTTCCTCAAATTTATCGTGGATTTTCTTTGCTGTTTCATAAAATTCGGCTGGAGACAAATTTTTTTCCTTATTCACATCATAAATTGTGATCTCTTCTCTCTTTAATAAATAATAAGCCTCAATTAATGATAATTCTGAAGGTTTTGAGAAATATTCCAATCGTGGCTTGCTAATACCCAATGGGGCGCCGAAAAATCTTTTTTTCACATATAAATAGGAGGCATATAAAGGATTAAAGACAATCACTCTAGAGTTTAAAAATTTTGCGGGTATCTTTTCTGGCAAATCTTCTTCGGTAAGATCATCCAGCGAAACGTTCCCATCTTTTTCTTTGCTCATTATGTATTAGAATTTATTAAATCTTATTAAATTCATTAAAATCTAAAAATTTTAAAATCAAATTATTTATACTTATTTGGATTAAATTAAATTAAAGAATATATTCTTATGAGTGTATTGAATTATGGTTCGAAAAACAAAAAGGAAAGCCGCTGTTGCGGGTTCATTTTATCCCAGATATAAACCCGATTTACTAAAAGTTTTAAATGAGTCTTTTGAAAATAGTAAATTTGGACCAGGAGAGAAATGTAAATCTCAGAATAAAGATAAGAGAACAGTTTTTGGAGGACTGTCTCCCCACGCCGGTTATACATACTCTGGATGTGCAGCCGCACATACATATCTTAATTTATTTAGGGAAAAAATCCCTGATACCGTTGTAATTATTGGCACAGACCATCAAGGCTACTCTGATATCGGCCTTATGAAGGAAGGGATTTGGAAAACTCCCTTGGGGGGGATAGAAATTGATAGAGATTTAGCGGAGAAAATTTTGGAAAAAAGTCCAAAGATAAAAGAAGATGAATCCGCCTTCATAGGATTTCCTTATGGACGAGAGCATAATATTGAGGTCCAATTACCGTTTATTAAACACTGTGCCGGAGAAAAAGATCTAGAGTTGGTCCCCATAAAAATGGGAGTTAAGGATTATGAAACATTAGTTCAAATATCGGATGTTATTTCCTCAGCGATATCAGAGATAAATAAGGATATTATTATAGTTGCCTCGTCGGATATGACTCATAAACGCCCAGCAAATATGCATGACCCGGCAGATGATCTGAAAGACATGAAAGAAAAAGATCAAGCCGTAATTGATGCATTTTTACAATTTGATCCCGAAAAGGTATATAAAGCCGCACGAAATACGACCGTTTGTGGTCCACAAACCATTACAACTTTAATGCTAACATGCAAAGAGTTGGGTTGCAATGAAGCAGAGAAATTAAAATACTACACCAGTTATGAAAAGGGCGGTGGTACTGGCCCTTGTGAATATTCTGTTGGATATTTCTCAGGAATTTTGCGAAAAACTGATTAAGTTAAATGTGATTAATTAAAATGTCTGAAGATAAAAAAACTGCAGATGCAGATGACTTTGTTTCTCTTTGGAAAAAACAAAAGAAAAAAGAGAAGAAACCTTCCGTGATAGGAGATACAATTGATGAGCTTGAGCAAGCGAAACAGAAAATTGATACCTTAGAGAAGGAAAATGCAGAATTAAAAGAGAAAATTGAGGAAAATATTGATTTAATCTCTCGTTCTGAAGAAGCTATTGAAAAAGCAGTAAAGAAAAAAGATGAAATCAAAGAAGAGAAAGAAAAAGCAATAATGGAACTTGAATTGGAAATTAATGAATTAAAAGAAAAAAATGCAAAATTAACTGATCAAGTGAAAGATTTAGAGTTAAAAGTATCGGAAAGCGGAGCAAAAGGTGCAACGGATTTAAATGCTGAGTTAAAAGAAAAAAATGCTCAAATAAAGGAAATGAATCAAAAAATTGAACAATTATCAGAAGAAAGCACTGAAGGTGAGACGGGGGACACAAGTACGCTAATTCAAGAGTTAAAATCTGAGTTAGCTAAAAAGAAAACAACAATTAAAGAACTAAAGAATCAAATTGACGAACAGAACGATAAGATTTCAGAATTAGAATCTCTAAATGAAGATATGAATAAAGAGCTAAAAGATATTAAAGAAGAAGCATCTTCCTTGGAAGAGGGAGAATCTGGAGAGGTAACAACTGAATCACCAGATCATCTTCGAAACCTATGTAATGATTTGCAATCACAAGTAAATAAATATAAATCGGTTGTAAAGAAGTTAAAAAAAGAAAACAAGAATCTAAAAAAAGAATCTGAAGAAGTTGATTCTGATACTGAATCAAGTAAGGTTGGGGAATTAAAAGCGGAGAATAGAAAACTAAGATCAAAAATAGAAGGAATGGAAGAAAAACTGGGTAAAGCCCCCGAGGATACGGAAAAATTAGACAATTTGAAATCAAAAATCAAAACTCTTGAAGATGAATTAGAACAGAAAGAAGAGAAGATAGAATCGCTTCAAACTCCCACAACTGAGGGGGGAGAGTCTGGTCGAATGGCTGATCTCGTAGAGAGCTTACAATCAAAAATCAATAAATTAAAGATTGCTCTAAAGAAGGAGCGGGAAAAAAACAAAAATCATTAATTTTTTCTTATTTCCTATTTTATCCATATTAATTTTAAAGAAACTACTGAGTTTTAATTAAATGTCTAAGGAACCAAAAAGAAAAACTTCAATCTTATTTATAGGTCACATAGCTATTGATAATGTGATAAAAAATAAAATTGAATTCAACCCAACACTGGGCGGAAGTGTTTGCTTTTGCTCTTTAGCTTTGAATACATATACTTCTCATGTAACTATCGGAGTTTTGTCTAAATTAGGAAAAAACAATTTTCCCCCTTCCTTGCTTAAAAGATTAAATAGTTCTGGAATCAACTTGGAAGGGATAATTCAAATAGATTCTGATAATACCAATTTTGTGTTAGATTATTCAAACAATTATCGGAAGCTTACTCTAAAGTCACGGAGCCCCGATATTCACTTCGAAGATATGCCAAAACGCTATTTAGAAAATAAGCCAGATGCCATTGTCTTAGTACCGATTTGTAATGAGATATCGTTTGAATTTGTTAGAAAAATACATAAAACTTTCCCTAATGCGTGCATAGGGATCGATCTCCAAGGATTTGTTCGAACGATAGATAAGGAAGGAAACGTTTTGCTGGACTCTAATGGTGAGAAAAAAAAAATTATACTCAAAATAATTGAATTATTGGGAGATCGCTTGATTTGTAAAGGGTCAAAAAAAGAGATGCAGTATGTCTCTGGTAAGAGGGAAATGAAGGAAATTATGAATTTTTATAGAAAATTTGAGGGGATCTCTATTATGACGTTAGGCAAAGACGGCTCACTCATAACACAAAAAGACCATGAAATTATAGAGATTCCCGCTTATCGACCAGAAATAAGTATTGATGAAACTGGTGCTGGTGATGTATATTTATCGATTTTTATCTATGAATATTTAAAATCTACAAAAGAATGGGACACTATTAAGAAAATCGGAAAGTTAGCCGCTTCAGCTGCTTCATTTTTAATTGAAGAAAAAGGAGTGGCAGGTTTTAAACCCAAAAAAATAATAAAGAAGAGAATTAAAAGAAAAAATTATTATTTCCTAAATTAATATTAATATAAAAAGTAAATCTGAAGGTTACTATGCATATAAATACACATTTCGCTATAGGAGTGATTATTGCCTCCATTACTCACTATTTCTGTCCATTAACTCTTATTAAATTCATTTTCCTAGTACTTTGTTCCTTTATTATGGATTTTGATATATTTTTCTCCAAATATGCGCAGAATGATAATCACCGCATGTTACTCACTCACAGCATTATTCCTTCCTTAATTTTAATTATACTTGGACTCTTCTTTTTTTCCCCTACTTTACTTATTGGGGGGCTAACATATTTCATTCACATCCTTATAGATACTTGTGATTGGGGTACTAACTTTTGTGGATTTCACAAAAAACCGTTCGGTCCTAAATTTCTGATCTCAAAGGAAGAACTCAATAATCTATCGGAGATTCTGAAAGATTTCAAACTAGATAAATCTTTCTTTGACTTCAAATATTATAGAAATCGATTCATTCTTGTAATAGAAGTTCTCACATTTGTTATTATGTTCATAACTCTTTTTCTATTGGCCCCGACATTTGTATATTTTATTGTATTTTATTTTCTCTTATTATTGTTCCATGTACTGGGATATATTTCCCTAAAAAAGATAGAAACTAAGGATTAGATAGTTATTCTCATTTTTTAATTATTAGGGAAATATTAAAAAAATGTCAGTGAACTTTAGATAGTAAACGCTTCAAAAAAATCTAGTGGTGTGATAAAAAAGATGTCAGACGAAGAAGATGTAATGAAAGCCAATGTTGGAATCAGCCTGGAAGAGGGAATGATATTCGAATGCGAACTGGGAGAAATGAACGTGAAAGATTGCTATATTGATGAAGAACATAGGGAAGAAGTGAATATGATGGGTCCTAATCCATCCCGACTGTTAGGGATGGCAGTTTTGGGGTGCTTAAGTGCAAGCTTTATATTTTGTTTAAAAAAACGAGATTTTAAGGTGGATGATCTGAAGGCAGATGCGGAGGTAAAGGTCGGGCGAAATGAAAAAGGATTTTGGCGGGTTCAAAAAATTGATGTTCACATAAAACCTAAAATCGATACTGAAGACGCGAGGAAACGTGCCGATCGGTGCAGAAAAATGTTTGAAGAATATTGTATCGTTACGCAAGCAGTCCGCGAAGGAATCAACGTAGATGTGAGTTTAGATTATTGAATAAAAAAATAAGTATTCATTTTTTTTCTTTAGTCATTTTTTTTTAAACTAACAACTGTTTTAGTTTGGGTGGTAGGAAGAAGCCAAGGTAATAACATATCGCTGAAATAATTAACAGAATCCTCGCACTGAGTTGTAATATAATATTTCCTCTTGAGAAAATATCCATGGTCGCGCCCCCAACGAACGAGAAAAATGCTATCAATAGGAATCTACCTTTCCACCGAATTTCAGGGTTCGGAGACTGCAAGGATCTTCTGGTAAATAGAATCCCGGACACGATTGCTGAAATAACGGTGAAAAGAAGAAAGCCTATATTAAAGAATGTTCGATGATAGGTAAATCCCCCTTCATACTTGGCAATAAAGTCCATCTTGATCAAGAATAAAATCATAAATACGGCGCTATAAGCCAAACATATTATCAAAAACGGATAGAATATCTTTTTCTTGCTTTCTGGATAAGTTAATTTGCTAAATGCGTAAATCCAACAAATTAATGCATACGGAATGAATGCAGTCATAATAAAAAGGTAAATCGGGGGATCTATTGAATAATTAAAGAAATAGACGGTTACCAAATTAAATGCAGGACTCCACCAAGGTGTTGATAATAGCACCCAAGCCAATCCAACTGGAATAAGATCTCTATGTTTAGTGGTAACATATTTGGAGAGGATACGGAGCGCGATCATAATTGATACGAGTACAAATATCAAGGAAAAAAGACTATTTAAAATCCGTAATCCGGACAATTCTTCAATTGTGAGATACATAAAAACATCCTTAACTACGATAAATATTAATGATTTAATAGTACTTCCATTATAGAATATTAAAAAGACATTTTACGTCCCACCATACCGAATTCGCATTTTTCCCCAAACTGGCTTTTAAAAGTGTCCGTCTTTTGGGTGCAGTGGCAGAGATAAACTTTTCGAATTATTGAATCTAATTCCTCGGCTCTTTTATCACTAAAGGAAAAACCATGAAATCCGCCCATTATTGTTAGCTCTTTCATGAGCGAAATGCCCAATTTTTCTCTTTCCTCTATAAAGACATTTAGTCCGGGATGACAACAACCGCAAATTAAAATGCACTGGTCATTACCTTCAACATAGATTGCTTGTTCATATACTCCTCCGTAATCCGGAGATAAAAAAGAATCTGTAATGTATATTCCTTTGCAAACGTCTTTTAACTCTCTTGCCCTTTTTACAACTTTTCGATTAGGTTTAGGTACCAATACACCCTTAAAACTTGCAGGCTTATTCCAGTCCTTGTGAATATAAATAGGGATATTCGGATTCTCATTTAAAATCCCGGGGAGACCGTCTGTATGATCATAATGGTTATGACTTAAGATTATAGCATCTAATTCAGTGGCACCAGTTCCTAATACCTTAAGATTTTTCATAAGCGCGTGCACTTTTGTTCCCACATCAAATAGGATTTGCTGATCATTTTTCTCTATTAATACGGCAAACCCGTAGGATTTAACAAAACCCGATTGAGTTCCATTCAAATTATCAACTAAAATCGTTACATTGTGATTCATAAAGATATTCAAATTAATTCTAAAATTTAATATTACTCTTCTTTTATTAATTATTTTAGGGAAGTAAGATTTAGAAATTCTCCAACAATATATAATATTATATATATAGATATGGTCAAACATTTTAAAAAGAATTAAAACACAATGAAAATCACTGCAAACGCCAGAAAAAAATACGAACTCGACGATTTTTTATTTACAGATAAAGGAAATATTATCTTCGAGGGTGATGTTTATAGTGTACGGCAAGTTGTCCGTCAAATTAATAGGAAACGAGATCTAATTAATCACCCCGAAAAAGCTGTGCGGGCAGGTCTTTTTAATGGAATGGCCTTAGAGTTCGAAATATATGACTATTTTTTTGATATCTATCAAGGAGAAATAGATTTTAATGTAAAAGAAGAATTGCATTCTCATTTAACTGAAAAGATTGGGGAAGAACAATTAAAAGAGTCCTTGACGGGTCTCTTGGAGAAATTCCCCCCAAAATCAGTGTATAATGGTCAATTGACGGTAGAAGGATTTATAGAAAAGCGTTTAAATAAGGCGGAAGAAAAAGCAGATTATATAGAGGAACTTGTGAAGTTACGGATTGCAAATGAGAATCCTGCTTTTTCAGATCTTGTAGAACTATTTAATGATGAAGATATTGAAGCAAAAACCTCTTATGAAGAAATAATTGAAATTTCGGATGAATTTTTTGAACAAAAACCTGGAATTGGTCCTGAAAATCAAAGTCTTATAGAATTATTGCGAACCCCCATCAAAAAAAATCCAAAATCTATTCTCAAACAATTGGAATATATGCAAGATAATTGGTCGAACATGTTAGGAGAATATTACAGCATGGTCATAACCGCTTTAGATTTAATTAGGGAAGAAGAACGATTACGGGGATTGGGTCCAGGAAAATCGAGGGTATATGAATATGATGTCACCGAAATTGAGAATTATACACCCGATAAGGAGTGGATGCCGAAAGTAGTTATGATTGCTAAAAATACCTACGTCTGGTTACATCAACTTTCTAAGAAGTATGACCGTTCGATTACAAAATTAAATGAGATACCCGATGAAGAATTGGATAAATTAAGAGATTGGGGATTTAACGCGCTTTGGCTCATAGGGGTATGGGAGCGATGTCAAGCTTCGAAAAGAATAAAACGCTGGTGCGGAAACCCAGAGGCTGAAGCAAGCGCGTATTCTCTTTATGATTATGAAATTGCATATGATTTAGGTGGGCACGACGCCTACGAGGATCTTAAAAATCGGGCTTGGCAGAGAGGTATTCGCCTTGCAAGTGATATGGTTCCAAATCATACTGGAATAGTCTCAAAGTGGACCATTGAACACCCTGATTGGTACATTTCATTGCCTTATCCTCCTTTTCCCTCTTATCAATATTCGGGAGAAAATTTAGCCGACAGGTCAGATATAGGTATTTATTTGGAAGATAAATATTTCACACGTGAAGATGCGGCTGTTACCTTTAAGCGAGTTGACTTTAATACAGGAGATACAAAATATATTTATCATGGAAACGATGGAACCAGTTTTCCTTGGAATGATACGGCTCAATTGAATTTCTTGAATCCAGAGGTAAGAGAAGCGGTCATCCAAAAAATCTTACATGTGTCCCGCTTATTCCCTATCATTCGATTTGATGCAGCCATGACTTTAACCCGAAAACATTTTCAGCGCTTATGGTTCCCAGAACCCGGTAGTGGCGGTGCAATACCTTCTCGGGCTGAGCATGGTATGAGTAAAGAAGAATTTTATGAGAAAATGCCCGAAGAATTTTGGAGGGAAGTGGTAGAGAGAATTAAGAAAGAAAATCCCGACACCCTTTTATTGGCTGAAGCATTTTGGCTTCTTGAAGGCTTTTTTGTCAGAACGCTCGGAATGCATCGGGTCTATAATTCGGCATTTATGAATATGTTAAGCGACGAGGATAATGCAAAATACCGAGCGGTGTTGAAAAACACATTGGAATTTGACCGAAAGATTCTTAAAAGATTTGTAAATTTTATGAGTAATCCCGATGAGGAGCCCGCAATTATACAATTTGGGGATGGCGATAAATATTTTGGCGTTTGTGTATTGATGGTCACCATGCCAGGTTTACCGATGTTTGGCCATGGACAGATACAAGGTTATTCAGAAAAATATGGAATGGAATATAGGCGTGCTTATTGGCAAGAGGACATCAACTGGGGTTTATTACATCATCATGAAAGGCTTATCTTTCCTTTAATGAAAAAACGATACCTCTTTGCGGATGTTAAAAATTTCATACTTTACGATTTTTGGACAGGAAAAACCGTAAATGAGGATGTTTTTGCGTATTCAAATAGGGTTGGAACAGAACGGGCATTAATTGTGTATAATAATAGATATAATCGTACGACCGGCTATGTGAAAAGTTCCGTGGGCTATGCGGTAAAAGAAGGCGATGAAAGTAAAATTATTCAAACAAGTTTAGCCGAAGGATTAGATATTCCGCGAGAGGGGTATACTATATTCGAGGACCATGTTACCGGTTTAGAATACATCAGAAGGAATACCGAAATCAACGATAACGGGTTGTATTTTGAACTCAATGGATATCAAGTATATGTTCTTTTGAATTTCCGCATTATTCAAGATAACGAATTCTTTCATTATGCAAAATTATATGATCACCTTGGAGGTAAAGGGGTTCCCGATATTCATGAGACGCTTAATGATGTGGTATATCAACCTCTTTACGAACCCTTAGGGAAAATAATCAATCCTACGTTTTTTAAAGAATTGAGCGCCTCTACGGGAGAGAATAATGTAATACGGAAAATCCGAGACCCCCTTAATCAGTTTTTAACGAAGGTAAATGATTATTCCTCTGGAAGAGGAAACGTGCACGCCGTCAAGGAATTAATACTTAAAAAATTGAAAATTATTCTGACTTTAGATAAACAAATAAAGCAATTAGATTTGCCGGATGAAACTGATCGATTTATTACCGAATTACTACCAGATTCTCAATTTGAATTAGCAGTTGCATTTTCGTGGGCGATCCTTCATCTTATTGGATTGGTGCAAACAGATGAGGAAGAGGAAATAAATTTAATCAGTAGGAGTTGGATTGATTCTTGGAATATGTCAAAATTCATTCAAAAGACACTTTTTAAATTACAAGGAAAGGGAAAGGAAAATATCCAAGATTATGTAAAACTGATAAAGCTTATGACTATGTTCCAAAATTGGGCAGAGATTATAAACCTAAACGAGCAAAATCCTTCTGAGATTCTGGAGTCCTTCTTAAAAGACGCTGAAATTAATGAATTCTTACAAATCAATCGGTATGAAAATAAATTGTGGTTTAGTGCTGATGCGTATGAACTATTTACCAAATGGTGGGCAATCATTTATATAATAAACGGGATAGCATCGAATCTGAACTCAGTTCTCATTGTAAAAAAGCTAAATCTAATTAAGAAGTGGAGAGCAGCCGAGACACAATCGGAATATAAAATAAAAAAATTATTAAAAATCTTGGACGACAAAGATTGATGACTTTTCTCCCTCTAATCCCTAATACCTTCTTCTTGGATGGAAAACACAGTATCTTGTTCGGGTAAATGAGGGGCATCTATTACTTTTGCTACGCGCTGATCTCCCTTCCCTTTTCTTAAAAACACACGTATAGTAGCCCCATGGGCAACGATATTTCCACCTGTTGCCTTCAGCGGATTTCCATAAAATACGTCTGGTTTAGCCGAAACTTGATTTGTAACGACAATAGCTAATTCCTCATAGGATTCTGTTAATCTCAACATATCATGAATATGTTCATTCAATGTCTGCTGCCGGGTTGCAAGGGTTCCCCTTCCTATGTATTCCGACCGAAAGTGGGAAATTAAAGAATCTATAATGATTAACTTGATATTCTTCTTTTCGATAATTTTAGGAGCTTCTTTTATGAGAAACATCTGATGATTGCTATTATATGCTCTGCCTAGTGTGATATTCTTTAGAGTTCCCTTTTTATCCAAATCATATTCATAAAGCATTTGAATTATCCGTTCAGGACGAAAAGTCCCCTCTGTGTCAATATATAATGCTTCTCCTTCAAGTCCCCCTTGTGCATAACTCATCTGCACATTTACGCATAATTGATGTGCTAGTTGAGTCTTTCCAGTTCTATATTCCCCGAATAATTCAGTTAATGCTTGCGTCTCGATTCCGCCCCCAAGTAAATCATCCAAATTTTTGCTCCCAGTGGTGAGTTTGTGAGTGTTCTTTCTTTTTTCCCAGATTTCTGCAGCGGATAAAAAACCCATTTTTTCGTAGGCTCGGGCATTTTTTATCAGTTTATTCGCGATTTTTTTCCCTATTCCCACCTTGTCGCTTAGTTTTCTGGGGGAAATCATTGCTAATGATCGTATCGTTAAGATGCCCGCTTTTTTGAGTTTTTTAAAGGTAACACTTCCTAATCCCGGAAGATCTTGTAAACTTTTACTGTCTTCTGAATTATCCTTTGACATTTTCTGCTCCACCCTTTTGTTAATACTATTAAAAATATTGTATTTTCCCACTCAAATTTCTGCAGGAAATAAAATACTGTAAATTCGATCCTCTACTATATATTAAAAAAGAATAAAAAGGTAATAAAATAATTTTGTTTTTCTTTATTCTTCGCTTTTTGTCATCAATAGCAAGATAATAAAAAGAATAACACATAAAAGTAATGTCATAACCGCCATCGATTGAGGTACCCAAATATAACCCAACCATAGAAAGGGGAGGATAAACAAAGCGTCTATGATTATCAATATCGGTAATGCAGGTTTCTCTTCTGCCATTTTCACATCTAAAAGCATCGGGATAATACATAAAATCACCATTAAAGTCGCCGCCATTCGGAAACCTAATAAAATATCTTTATTAACCCATGCCTCTATACCAAAATTCTGGGTATAAATATCTGGTAACCAAAAATACCAAAATTGGGCTGTATTTTCTTGTAATTCTGGAAAAAATTGTTTTGCGGGTAATATGGCACTTATTGTGATTTGAAATAAAATCCCAAGACCCAAAAAGAGAAGGATATCATCGTATTCTTTTGTTCTGATAAATACTGAGACAAAATCCCTAAGCAGCAACACATCCCAGAGAATAAACAGAATCAAATAAACTATGAGAACATCCAGATTAGGGATATCAGTAGAGAGGTACCAGAGGTAATTGATTGGGAGCGTTAGGATGATATAAGCTAGAAAACTATATTTTTCCCCCTTTCGAAAGAAATCATAGAACAAGAACACCCCAAATATCACAAAAAAGGTGGCAAGAATTATTATCGAGTTAGTATCAAACGTTGCTTGGAACATATTTAATCAATTTTTTTGTTAATTGTTTTTTTAATTAAAATTGGCTAATCTTTTACTAATTAATAGGAATCAAATTTTTAAATAATTTGTAAATTACTTTTTTCCTTTTGCAATATATCTCCATATTGGAGTAAAAGAGAGGTTACTCCATATCCTTGATAATATTCTCTATTTCCTCAATCTGTTCTCTTGCTGCCTCTGTATCGTCTGACTCCGTTGATAAAAAGATAGATTGCCTATTTAATGACAATTTAATTGTGGTGTAAGCATTATCTCCTATTATTTTGAGGTCATTTATAATATCTCGGTATTTTAAGCCCTTCTCGTCGCAGACTTTCCTGATTTTGATATGAAAATTTTCAAAGATCTTTTGGGCTACATTGACTGTTCTGTTTATCTTTATTCCCTTGGGAAATCCCCGAGTAAGGGAACTAAGTAAATCATCTTCCTTGGTCATTATCTCCAGAAGTTTTAACAAGATAAAACAACCATCGCTGAACGGTGCAAATTGCGGGAAATAAAACTTTAACGTGTCTGAGGCTGCAAAACATGCTCTTTCTTCTCTAATTTCCCGGGAGATTTCTCCAGGTAAGTTCTTTACAGTTTTGACGGGATGTCCGTTATCTTCAATATAATTTTTTACGATTGATGAGATTTCTGGAGTCGTTAAGACAGTGTTGCCTTTCGACTTCTGAATCCGCGAATCAAATGAGATAAAAAGCATGAGCAGTTCTTCAAAGGTTTTTTCTAATCCATTTTCGTCAATCACTAATACGCGAGAGCCGTCCACGTCAAAACATACTCCAAAATGACTGTTTGATGCTTTAACAATCTCGGCAGTATTCTTAATCGTGGATACGTTAGGAACTGGGACTTTTTCCTTTTTTCTGAAGTGAGTATTTAATGCAATTACTTCTACTCCCAATTCATTAAGTAAAAGCGGTGCAATTTCTCCTGCTGGTCCGTAGGAGCAATCTACTACCACTTTAAGATTGGCATCGTGAATCTTCTTTTTATCAACAAATTGCTGTAGCGACTTGATATAGACTTCTTCCGTCTGAGGAATGGCTGTTATACTGCCTATGTCGTTAGGCTCGACCCGCCGGGCACCGTCTGGATATTTATTATAGGAATCGATAATTTTTTGAACCTCGTGGGGGTCAACTTCAATTCCCACGGCATCGATAAAACTTGCTCGTACGTTTTCAGAATGCCCGCCTGAGAAATAGATCCCCCCACTTGCTCCAAATCTACGGATCGTAAATTGGACGAGCGGAAATGTAGAATCCGATAAATTTAATAAATTTGTCCCGCTTGACATGAAACCCGAGGTGTATCCCCGTTTTAACATGCGTGAGTCACTATGATAGTCTCTGCCCATCACAAGGCTCTCATTCGTATTGAACATGCTTCCGTGGACAGACCCTATACGTGAACTAACTTCAGGGGTAAATACATAATTTGCTTTCCCAATGATGCGTCCCTTTTTATAGAGATCGTTTAAATCTTCCACCATTTTTACGTTTGCATTCCTTTAAATTTCTTTTCAAATATATCTCTGAATATATAAAATAAATCTGAGTATATTAAATTAATATGAATAAACATAAATAAATAAAATATGGATAAATAAAAAAGGTAAAAAATTTAAAACTCATTTATCTCATCCTTAATCTCATCAAACTCCGCCTCTTGTACGCGTGGTCCTAAAAAGAAGCAAAACTGCGTGGTGCCGAGCGGCGAGAAATTGGTCTCCACCTTGAACGGATGATCGGTTCTCAGGGAGAAATGGACGGGATCGTTTTTTTCCAATAGTGGCGCGATTTTTCCTACAGCCCTCAGAAAGGTGTGGGAATACACGGCAATGGACTTCTCCTGCTCGATGCGGGCTTCCAACTTCTTGATTTTGAGGCTGCGCGGGTCAGTTGTTTTTGAATCTGATGCAATTTCTCCTAGATCTCCCTTTAATTCCTTAATAAGTTTGTGCAATATTCCAAAATCGGCGTCGATATAGGGGAGGACCTTCCGTTCCCACGTGATGGTCTCGTCGCCGATCTCCCCTGCCTCGGAGAACTCGATGCGCTTCGGCGAACCCGTGATGTGCAGCACTTCCGAATAAATCCCTGTATTGCTAAGGGTATGTTCGAATTGCTCGCGAGTGAGGGCGAATCGAATGGGGTAGTCGATGGTTTTGAGATTGTCCAGCGGAATCTCCTCGATGTTAATATCCAGCCCTTCAAGAATACGATCGATGATGGAGTTGTACTTCTCGGAAGTAAGCGTAAGATATGCCTTATCGGTGCTAATGGTAAGGTGTAAAGTTGATTTGTCGGTGCTCTTGCATTTGACCAGTTTCTCGAGGTCATTAAGATTGATGCCTAATTTCCCAGTCCGAAGAGGATAAAAACTATCGTTGGTGATGTTGATGACAAAAAGACAGACGCGGGAAGGATCCATTCCATTGATCTTGATGCCGTCCTCTTCTACAATAAGTTCGGTCTCTTCGATGAGTCCTTTCAAGGCTTGAATGAACCGATAAAAGTCGTAGGCGGGAAATTCAATTGTGGAAAGGGCTTTTTTTTGGATTTTGAGGTATAAGTATTTATTGAGTCGGTCGATAGCAGATTCCACCTTGAGGTTTCGATCCGAACTGGGAAGGTCAAAGTCGGTGAGGACATCTTCGATCTGATCCATCAGCACCTGCGTATACTCGTCGGTGAATCGATGCGAGTCGGGTTCGGGGGTAAAAAGGGACTTTTGGGTCTCCTTCATGTGCTCTTCTAAGATCTTATCTATAAGTTGCTGGATTTGAGCATCTTGCTTCCCTTTCTTATTCATGTTGTTCCAGAAGTTCTCTTTCTTTGTCTTAAGGTCATCTTGGGGCTCTACCATCTCATTGGCTCATCCTCTTCGTGTATTTGCGGCTCTTGGAATAAAAGATTGAGAGTTGCTTATAGGGTTTCCCGTGGATTGATGTACCAATCATTCGAACCTTCACCGTATTCTGGTAAATACCGATCTTGGCGGATTCCTGGCTCTGTGGCGGCTCTATGGCGCCTAGTGTACTATTGTTCATTACCGATCTTTCTCCTTGGTGTATGAAAAACATAGGGGTTTTAGGGAGTAAAACGACCCCTCTTTAAGGGGTCCTACCTCGATTTTGAAAAAACGGTCGATTTCATGGGGTTCTGGACTTAAAACTGGTGTTAATTTTATTTGCATTTTATCTATCACCACTTTACTTTTAATTTTCTATTTTTAAAGTGCACGATCTTAACTACTTTCTCGGTTTTGTGGGTAAAAATGTGTGTTAATCCCCATAGATTTCTCTAATCTGAGGTGGTGAGGAAAAAGCACTCTAAGCGTTTTACTCTCAAAGCAATATGACTTCTATAAAATTTTACGATCTGCGAAAGAAGTCCCCATCCCTTTAGGGTATAAAAATAAAAAGAAAGAAAAGTGAAAAAAAGTTAATCAAATTTGACTTTATTGAGAAAATCTAATTTCCGTTTCTCTAATTGTACGACATATCTTTGTATATCTTCCAAAATCGTATAGATTTCTCTGTCTTTCACAAAATAATAATTCCTATTATTTTTTCTTTCTACCTTTATTAAATTCGCATTTTCCATCATATTTAGGATTTGAGAGGTATATGATTGACTCTTATCAATGAGATTTTGAATTTCTTTCGAATGATGTTTTTCATTTTTGAGAAATTTTAATATCAATATTTTTTTTGGATCAGATAATAGTTTTAAGAAATCTGTCGTAAGCTTAACAAGTTTGTCCATAGAATGTTATCGCTCTTATTATTTTGTGATTGATTAATTCTTTATTATCATATAGTAATGTAAAACCATTTTATTTAAATCTGAATATTAAAATATTTAAATTCTAAGTTAACCCCAATATTTATATATTGAGAAAGCATTATAATATAATATTAAAATATTAAAATATTAAACTATTTTAATATCCAAAAAAGTGGGAAAAAAATGTTAAATAAGAGTTTTCAGATGGATGAGATCGATAGGAAGATAGTTAAGATCGTTCAAGAACACCCTACTATTACCCATACCAAAATCGCACAGAAAGTAGAGCGAAGCCAACCTACTATTGGGCTACGGATTAAAAAATTAAGGAAAAACGGAATCTTGGAATATCAAGCAGGGATGAACCTTCGCACTGCAGATGTATATCTCGGGCGTGTGGATATGAATACGGATAATCCCGATAAATACATTGAACTTGTAGATGAATGTCAATATATAATTAATGCATATAGAATATCAGGTAAAAATAATCTCAGTATTCTTATTGCCCACGACCAAATTGATGAGATTGAAAAAATCGTCAATAATCAATTTAGAAATAAACTTGATGTGTCAAATGTCACCTTGAACATTATATCCCAAGTGGCTAAGGATTTTATCCTTCCCGTTGAGTCAGAATAACGTAAAAAATTAATTTAATTCTTATTTTTTAAACTTTTTAGTTGCTGCTAATTATATTATACACCATTAAACATACATTAAAGGGTTCCTTCTTGCAAAAAGATAAATAAAAAGAAAAAGAATTTAAAAATCGTTAGATTTTTTGAGTTTCGTATTGAATATCATATTTTTTCCATCTATTGGCAGCTTCACTGTCCAATTTATCTAGCTTTTTCAGCGCCATACGACGGATTTGCTGAGATGGGATTTTTAATACTTCTTCGGCTATTTCATCAGTTACTTTCTGAGCATGATCATCAGATGCGCCCGCTGCTTTACAAGCCTTATAGATCTTTTTTCTATCAAAATCTTCTAACTCGCCTGTAGCTTTTATAACTTGCATTTTTACTTTATTCTTTTTCACTTTATGCACCTCCACTTAATTTAATATTTCTCTTTTTCCTTGATTCTATATGTCTAAAACTGCAAAAATCGATTTTATGATAATGTTTATTTCCCGTATTTTCGTGAATTAACATTATTCTCTCCCAATAGACCTTTCGAGGGAGACACAGTTATATATTATTTATTGATTAGTTTAATTTTTAGTTAGATCAAATATATGTCTGTGAATTTATAAATTCTTTTCGAATAAGTTATAAAAAGGTGAGGATTGAGACTTTCTTTTTCGATTTTCTCTTTTTGATGGGGATAGTAAGTGTGAGAATTCCATGCTTCATTTTGGCTTCAATTTCATCCTTGTCAATATTTTTTGGTCCTCTAAATTCCTTCCTGATAAAACCACCAAGCCCTTTTTGATAATCGAATGTCTTTTTTTGCCCGCGAACCTCAAGCATATTCCCTACTAAAAATAAATCTATAATCATCACTCCTTAATTATTATTATAAGAAGCAAGTAATTATTTAAAACTACTAATTAAAAACCATAAATAATATCCCCATTAATAACTTTTAACTAATATTTTTTAATAGCAAGTCCTCCCGAATTCTGATTAAAAATAGAACCATCACATCACATATGCTTCATTGATTAATCTAATCAAATTAAACTATTATTTGAAACTACCGATAGGGAATAATTCTAAAGAGAGTAATTACGGTAATGTTTCCTTTTCGAGGATAGAATAAAAATCCTTTTCTTGTAAGATGGGGGTTCCTTCTTTTTTTGCTTTATTTAATTTAGATCCTGGTCGCTTTCCCACCACTAAATAGTCAGTTTTTCCACTAACACTGGATGTGACTCTCCCTCCATAGTCCTGTATTTTTTTTGAGGCTTCTGCTCTTGTATATCGTTCCAGTGCTCCGGTAAATACGAATCTTTTCCCGTCCAGAAATTGTTTTTTTTCTTTTTGCTCGGAGAGCATCTTAATTTGATGCTTTTTAAGCTGGTCGATTAATCCTTTATTTTTTTTATCGTTGAAAAAGTTTACCACACTTTCAGCAATTTTTGGACCAACCTCATCAATATTTTCCAACTCTGTTTTACGTGCGGACATTAATTGATCTATATCTTCATAATGGTTGGCCAATACATTTGAAAGATGTTCTCCTACAAAAGGGATACCCAACCCATAAAGCACTTTCGATAATCCCCTGTCTTTACTGTCTCGTATTTCTTCGAGTAAATTATTCGATGATTTTTCGCCCATTCGTTCAATGTTTCTCAGATCATTTAATTTCAACTCATAAATATCAGCTATATTTTCGACAATTCCTTGTTCCACTAATTTATCGATCAGTTTGGGACCTAACCCCTCGATATTCATTGCATTTCTGCTTCCCCAATGCTCAATTCGCTGCTTTACTTGGGCTGGGCACAGAGAGTTTAGACATCTCCGTACCACCTCCCCTCCAATCCGTTTAGCAGAACTTCCACAGATGGGGCACTTTTTTGGCATCTCAAATTTCTTTTCCTCTCCAGTTCTTTTTCCTTTTATCACCTTTACAACTTGAGGGATTATTTCACCGGCTTTTTCCACCAAGACTGTATCTTTTATACGTATATCTTTTCGCCGGATTTCATCTTCATTATGAAGAGATGCCCTTGAAACAGTCGTACCGGAAAGTTGAATAGGATTAAGGATTGCTATTGGGGTTAATTTCCCAGTTCTTCCCACATGGACGGAAATATCTTGAACCTTGGTGGTTTTTCGATTGGGGGGATATTTATATGCTATAGCCCATCTGGGATGATGGGTGGTGTGTCCTAAAATCCCATGGGCTTGCAAGTCATTGACTTTAATTACTATTCCATCGATCTCATACTCTAAGTTATCTTTTATTTCTTTCCATTCCTTAATTTTTTTAATAACTTCTTCGATATTTTTGAGCTTTTTGATTCTCTTATTGACGCGTAAGCCAGCTTTTTCCATTTCATTTAAACATTCCCAATGCGTTTTAAAACCCCCTTCTTCCCAGTAACTTAGAGTATATAAATAGGCATTTAAAGGCCGCTTTGCAACTCGTTGAGGATCCTTATTCCGAACCGTGCCTGCTGCGGCATTTCTTGGATTTGCAAATGGTTCCTTCCCTTGTTTTTCTCTCCGTTTATTCATTTTTTTGAACTCCTTCTTAGGCATATAGACTTCACCTCGAAACTCTCCTGTATGCAGTATACTCTCCTCCCTTAATTTTAAAGGAATGGAATGGATTGTTTTTAAATTAGGAGTTATCTCTTCTCCCTCCTCTCCATTTCCCCTTGTTGCCCCCCTTTCTAACTTTTTATTTTCATAATATAATGCAATTCCCACTCCATCGATTTTTGGTTCTACCACATACTCTACTTCTTCAGATTTTATTGCCTCCTTTACTCTATCATTAAAATCATATAACCCGTCTTCATCGGTAACTTTGTCTAAGCTGAGCATTGCCGCTTTATGTTTCACAGTTTTAAACTCTTCTATCTCCTCAGCACCAACTCGTTGAGTGGGAGAATATTCGGTTACTAAGTCGGGATATTTCTCTTCTATAGCCTTTAAATCTTCCATTAATTGGTCGTATTCATAATCGCTGATGACGGGATTATTTTCAATATAATACTTTTTATCATGGAATCGAATTTTTTCTCTTAATTCTTTGGCTCTTTTTTTTGCTTTTTCTATATTTTCGGGGACAATAAAATTCCTATTATTACTCATTGAAATCACTTTATTCGGGATATCCTATGGGAAGAATATATAATGGTTGGGTGGCATCTGGTAACTCTAAGGTCTTTTTAAGATTTGAATCTTTAAAGGCACCTATGGGAACAGATGTTAAGTCTAATGCTTCTGCTTGCAGTAAAATATTTTGGGCAGCGTGTCCAACTTCAATCAATACATATCGTCTTCCCCTTTTTCCATATCGCCTAGTAGTATGCTGATAATTGGCACAAATTATAATTATTAGGGGTGCTTCTGAGATAAACATTTGACTTAATGCGTCACGTGCAATATAAATGTCAAAATTCTTTTTTTCCTTGATTAAATCAAGTTTATGGTCCTCTGGATCGTATTTTAAAAATTCTTTCCCATTTTTGACCATATATAAATATAAAGGATAAGTTGCACCGGCTGAAGGTGCTGCTCGATTTCCATTAATTTTGCCCTGCCCCGCCCATAAAAGTTGAGAAATCTTTTCTCTACTAACTTTTTTATTCGAAAAAGAACGTCTGCTTTCGCGATGAGAAATACAAAATTCAAGGCTTTTTTCTCCTTTTCTACTCGGTTCTTTTAATGCATCCATAGTTAAATAAAATAGGTTTTTTCTTTCCTTAAAAATATTTTTCTTACATAACTTAAACAATAGTTTAAAATGGCATTTACTGTAAAAGTAAAAGATGGAGTTGTTACCCTATTAGGTACTGTATTGGACTGACGCTTATGAGGCGGCTATGGATGCTGCGTGCTATAATGAAGGGGTAACTGATATTGAAGATGAATTAATCACTTTGAGTGATATATTTATGTGCTTTTTTAAGAATATCCTTTACATCTCCAAAATTAACTTTGGCAACTGCTTCTTCAAAAGACAACCATTTAAAATCATCGTGTTCATAACTTAGTTCCACTTCTTTAGTCTCTGATTCAATAAGTAGGTATACGACAAACTTATGAATAGTTTCTCCCTTCAACTTGTAAAAATAGTCTGTTTTCTCTCTAAATCCTTCTACAATTTCACCGTTGGCAATAGAGGTTTCTTCTTTTAGTTCTCGCAAAATGGTTTCTCTTTCTGATTCCCTTTCTTCTCTGTTCCCTTTTACTAATCCCCAATGACCCATTCCATACTTTAATAAGAGATATTCATCATCATTATAAACGATTGCTCCAATCGAGTGCTCATACTTCATGTTGATTACTCCCTTCAAAAACTACGTTAGATTTTATGTCGTTCAAAAATAAAATATAGGTTTTATTTTGTTTTTCGAGGTTTTTGATAATCTGATAGCTGAAATTAAGCCGTCCATTAAAAATTCAAAGCATTTGGTCTGTTTTAACGATCTGCGAAAGAAGTCCCCATCCCTTTAGGGTGGGGATGAATTTCGTATATTATACAAACATTTTTATATTTTTAGCAAGTTAAATGAAAGGCTCCGGCAATCTTTTTGTTTTTTTGAAGTTTTTGATTGTATATTTTTGTGGCTTTTTTGGTTTTGGCTGATATTACCTCAAATTCAAGAGTTTCAACTAAATTATTGGGTACTTTCATCCGCCCGTAATATCCTTTTCCAATTATTAATACATCGGGTTCAAAAGAAAGCACCTTGTCTAAATCTGACTTTTGTAAATGATGTCCTTTATCTCGCCACCAATGAGGGATAATTTTTCTTTTTAATAATATGAGATCGTCGGTATATTTCTTATTATCAATAATTATTGAACCGAAACCGTAATTTTGGATAAATTCCTTGTTCATTAAAACCACCTCACCATTTATTGCTTAAAATTATTAGGGAAGGTTATTCGGGACCAGATATCTCCCGCACGTCTTTACATACTTTAAAAAATTCTACTCTATATTAGTTTTACCGCATGATATAATATTTAAACCTATTGGCTAAAAAATATTGATTCTTAATGATCTTTTTTAATATCCTCTTTATAAAGAGGAGACTTTCTATCATCTGGGAGATAAGGGGGCTGATATCGAGTAAACGCCTAAAATAACCAATCTTTATTTATATATATGGTTAATTCACTATCCATAAGAATAGTTTTAAAAAGGAAATATTTATGTATATTATAACTATATAAATTTTATTTTTCTTATAACAGGATAAAATTTTTTAACATTTAATTTATAAAAAATGAATTAGGTTAAAAAAGATGATAAAACCACAAAGCAAAAAATTTCAAGTAATGACCTTACTAGTTATGATGATTTTGATGCTGTCAGCTATTTTTTTAATGTTTCCAGCGGATAAATCCACAGATAATTATCAAAACCAAAATACAAGAAGTCAAATCGAAGATATAAAAGAGACTGAAGATTTAAATTCCCCTCTCCATTCTTCAGATGTGGAATGGTGGAATGACACGTGGCAGCATAGAGTTCCGATAAATATAACTTCGACTGGTGAACAGTTAGAAAATTATCCGACCCGGATTGATATACAGATGGCGAACTGGATTGATAACGAGTATATGAATGAAACCGGAAAGGATATTCGTTTTGTAGATTCGACCAACACCGAGCTCGATTACTGGATCGAAAAAATTGATGATACAAGCGGCAACAATAGTACGATCTGGGTGAAGGTACCCACGCTGGAACTTAATGAAGAAACTACATTTTATATGTACTTCGGAAATCCTAATGCGACATGTCAGTCAAGTGCGGAAGACACATTTATCGCTGTCCTTGATGGTACCCAAGGGGCTTGGCATTTTGATGAAGGAGAGGGGATTAGTGCTAATGATACATCTGGAAATGAGAACCACGGGACATTAATGGAAGATCCAACTTGGGTTGACGGTGTGTTTGGGAATGCCCTAGAGTTATCTAATCCTGGATATGTTGAGATTGGGAATAATGAGAGTTTAAATTCCGACATGGAGCAAATGTCTTTATCGTTTTGGCTAAAACCTCAATATGATGAGAAGAATTTCGAAATGCCTATCCTTGAGGCTCGAAATGGTGAAGATGGGAGAGGATATGCATTTCGTTTGGAACGACATCCACAACAACCTGACCGTCAAGGGATTTTTTTCTGGGTCGGGGATGGAGGAAATACCTATGAAATCCAAGCACAAGAGGGCGTAGAATATGAGTATAAATTAAACGAATGGCAACATGTGGTGGCAACATTTGATCAAGGATTAATGAGTATATATGTTGATGGAGTAGAAAGAAAGTCCGAGGATAGTGGACTTAGTGCAATATCTGCCACTGGTGAAAATTTATCGATTGGAAAAGGGGAAGACCCAGCGCAACATGTTCAAGATGAATTAATGATTTTTAATGAAACTCTCTCGCAAGAAGAAATTTCAGACTTATACGATTACCGAGGCTATACAACCCCCAACAGTCCCAATACAACTATGGTAAAGAAATATACAGATAGCGAACCGATTGTGGAGATAGGAGACCGTATTTCTGCGGACCTTGAAATAAATTGCGTGGATGTTGACAACTTTAGTGTTCCAAATGCAGAGGTTATCATTTCTGGAGAAGATGATTTTCATCAATCTGGTGTGACCGATGAGGATGGAAAGTTCATGGCTACTGATCTCTCTGAGGGTCTTTACAATATAACGGTGAACTACACACAACATGGACTCATCGACGGAGAAACCGAAATTGTGTACTTTGAGGAGGATTATAACTTAACGGGGTTAGAGGAAGATCCCGTAAAAGAACTTGACCTTGATTTATGGACACTACATTTCAATATTTCCGATTATGATGATGAACCAATAGATAACGGCTATATTCTGCTGCAAAATGATTCCGAGACAGTGGGAAATCAGACATTAGATAATGGTATGGCAACTATCAGATGGCTTAACCAATCGGAATACGATTATGAGGTTTATTATGATTATACTATGCTTACCGATGATTCACTCTATAATCAAAGTCAATTGTTGATTTTTAACGATACCGTTTCCAGAAATTCTACGGACATTGAAAAACAAACCTTATTCTCGAGTGTTTCATTTGAGGTAAGAGATGATTCTAATGATCCGCTCCAGAATGCCTTGGTAAAGATTTATAATGAGACATATAGCCCTAAAGAGCAAGATCGCGTGGCAGAATTAAAAACTGATGGAGAGGGCACTGCAACCTTTTATGGATTGAATAATCAAACGGCAGAGTGGGGAAATTATACTGTTTTAATTGAATTTGCAGGAAGTAATCGAACTTTTAGGGAAAAAGGCAATGATGAGTGGCTCGAGAAAGACCAAGGATTGAATATGACCTTCGATGATCAACTCAGTCTTTCATTGGAGGTACAGCTAAATATTGAAGATTATGAAACAAAACTTGAGAAAATTGACCAAGAACCTTCAAATTTTTTTGAAGATATTGAGTGGGGAGACAATGTCAGCATAAAAGTAAATTTTTCGAGTATAGTAAATGAAACTGATTCCGAATTAGTAGATCCCGATACGATTCAATTGCAATTTCGCGATAGTCAATATATAAACATTGGAGACCCCATCGACCTAATGGAACATAAAGTTGAGGGTGAAACTGGAATATTTAATTTCACGTTTAACACAACCGAACAAGGTTTGAGCAGTGGTGAAGATAGTGAGTCTTATTCTATGCGGATCACAGCGTCCAAGACGGGGTATACCGATCCCGACCCGTTAAACATCGGTTTCGAAGTGCAAGCATTGCCAACAGAAGTCGAATTGCACGACTACGATGATATTTATTACGATGAATCCGAAAATATCACCGTGTCTTATAGGAATACCAATGATAACTCGTCAATTTCGGGAGCTGAATTGTCCTATTCCTTAGGGGATTGGGATTCGGCTGACTATATTGACGATGCCGAAGACCCCGAAAATCCTGGAAATTATACATTCCTTGTGAATGCATCGCTTCCCGATGATGTTGGTTCTTATACTATGGAGATTATAATGAGGAAAGAGAATCATACCACAGAAGAAATAACTGATACCGTTTATATCGTACGAAGACCAACCTCAATTAACAATCACACCGATGTCCTTAGTGTATCCGAAACAATCGATGTTGGGGAAGCGGTCAATTTTACTTTCACATATCGCGATATTCGCGATGATAATAGCACTATAGAAGACTTAACGGTAGCAGAATGGGAATGGGGAAATGAAGAAGAGGGGAATTTAATACCCCTTTCTAATGGCTCTCTTTTACTGGATTTTAACACTGAGAATAGAGATACCGGAGAATATAACATATACGTCTACTTGGAAAAGGATAATTATGAAAGTCGGATGGCAATTGTTAATTTAAGAGTTAATATACGGGACATTAATTGGACATTATCGGAGGAATTTGATAACCGTGAGAGATTAAAAATGGATTGCGGTGACCCCGTATCGTTTAGCATTCAATTAAATGATAGTAGTGATCTATCCGCAATTGAAGATGCAAATGTGACCCTACAACTTGAAGATACAGATTTCTTTAATGAACTGTCCTACTCATTAGAGGAAAACGAAGGCGGTAACTATTCCTTACATATCACCGATTATCAACCCTTGGATCCAGAATTAATTTATGACATCTTTTCGGCAGAACTAAATATCACCAAGGCAAATTATACCACTACCATTATTCCGCTTACACTACGAGTAGAAAATCGAGAATTCTATTATGATCAATTATTCTTAAACAATGTTAATAGTACAGATGACAGAGCCATAGCCTTACCGTGGAATGACTCATTACCCATTGGCGTGGTTATTAATGATTCTCAAACAGATGAATTTGTTTCGAATCTTAATCTCACCCTTTCTAACGAGGACATTTCCGTTTCTTTAGAAGAAAGAGATGGGACCTATAACGGGACTATCGAGGCAGGGAAGCTTCCAGTGGATACACATACATTCACCCTTGAGGGAATCAAGGACAATTACACCGTTAGTTCGATCAGAATATCCGTAACGGTCACTAACAGGGAAACGGAGATCTCGGACCCGTTCATAGACGGAGAGAAAAGAAGTAGTTATGAGGTAGCGTGGAATGAATCGATTTCCGTGGCAATCGGCTACAATGATACAGACTTGGAAAGCTATATCGAAGACGCGAACGTCATCATAACAGGGAGCGGCATCAATGGAACCCTTGAATTAGAGGGAATCTATTACAACGCCACCATCGCGCCAGGTGCTTTAGACGTAGGAACTCATATGCTCACCATTACCGCACAAAAGACGAATTATTCCACACAGATTGACACCATCACCATTACGATCACTAACAGGGAATTTGCTTATAATTTAACATATTCAACTGGAGATCAAGAAATGGAAATCGAGGATCAAGAAGTAGAAATCTATGAAGGAGAAGATCTTCATTTGAATATTTCCCTCAATGATAACCTTACAAGTATGTCACTCGATAATGCTACAATCAAATATGATTCCGGGGCTAATTTCACGGACAATGGAGATGGTACATACAACATGACCATTTCCGCTGAGGACTTACCTAAATTAGACGATTTTCAAACCATCACAAGCGATAACGTTGAGCTCACCATAGAAAAAGAAAATTATATTACTGAAACATCTTATATAACGGTAATTATTCGAAGACGTGAATTTGATTATAAAATGCATGGAGAAGACTTTGGAGAAGATGGAGAAGAGAACTTATATTCTATATATTCAGGTGAGAATATTAAATTGACTTTTACTCTTACAGACAAAGAAAACGAATCTTTAGAAGGGGCCAATGTGAGTATGACATTTCAAGATACCGATTTTAATTTTACATATGAGGGTGATGGAAATTACACTCTCACTTTAAAGGCAGGGGACAATTATACTCGATTAGAAGAATATTTGGAGTCGCAAACCTTTATGGCCGATATAAAGATGGAAAAGGCTCAATACCTTACGCAACAACACCAAATCGCAATTAAAATTACGAATATTCAATTTAATTACAATTTCTCGTTTCCGGAAGAAGGGAGTGAGGGTTACGAAGTCAGTATATATGATGGTGATCCCCTAGCATTCAATATCACTCTTACAAATGAAATTGAGGATAATGAACCACCAGTTGAGGGTGCAGATATCAATATGACTTATCAAGGAAGTAATTATAAATTCGAACATTTAGAGAACGGAACCTATAAAATTAATATAACTGATTATGATAAGTTTGAAGAGTCATCAAGAACAGATCTCGCAAAAATTTCCATTTCTAAGTTAAACTTTGAGACGATTAATATTTCCCTTACGGTGATTATTGAAAAGCGAACTTTTGATTTTACTGATAATCAAGGAATATATGAAGATACTAAGACGTTAACCGTTGAGCATGGAGAGGAGATTACCTTACGCTTTAACCTCTCAGATTCCTCTACCGATGGTCTTGATATGGCTTTAACAAATGCCACTCTAACCTTAAGAATAGCCGGTGAAAACGGTGAAAACGGTGAAAACGGTGAAACCTACGTACTGGAGGAAACTGAACCGGGAATATATACTCTCACCCTCGAAACAGAGCAATATGAAACCCTCCTGCAAGGCAAAACATTTTCATGTACTCTAGAGATTGAAAAGGAGAACTACGAAACCCAAGAAATAAATTTCAATGTTTATGTGGGGATGGAGAAGGTGGGACCGATTCCAATTTTTTACCTCATACTAGGTATAATTTTCGGCGTTGGCCTTATTGGCTCCTTGGGGACATATCGGTATATACGACTTGCCCGAATACCAGAATTTGTCAAACGTGCTGACAAGATGAAGGAAGCCATTGAATCGAATAAGAAAATTCCAGAATCATTAATATATCCAAGCAAAAAGGAATTTGCTGCGAAGAAATTAGGTGACAAATGGAGAGAATATGGCTTATCCTTGGGTGCTATATTAGGGGTGGAAGAAACAAAGATAAAGAAAAAACCGATTGATAAAGACCAAGGAGGTGGCTCTAAGTAATGCCAGTTGGTTTGGTGCTTATGAGATGGGACGAAAGAACTGGCTCTGTCGTTGAGGCGAAATATCCGGAAGAGGTAAAAATAACCCCCAAAACACTTATGCAAGTTTATAGTACCCATGAATATAGCCAAGAAGCGGGTATGATCAGTTTGATGGTGGGTTCATTAAATATAGCTTCGTATTATACTGGTCCCGAAAAGGGTTACTATGTTCTCCTTCTTTTAAATCTTGATGAAAATCCAGATGGTTATGAAGGAGGACTTATGGATATTGCCCGAATAATCTTAGCAAACGTTGAAAACCAAGCGTACAAGGACATGCTTCCTTCCTTATTTCAACGGTTGTCGGTATATCCCACGCTCAATGAGGAACAACAGCTTGCAATGACCTATCAGGATGAGGTAAAACGGATGATTATCAATCGTCTTCGTGAAGAGGGCGTTGTTTCCAAATCAGAATTAATGGTCTGGTTAAAAGATAAATATACTGAGGGATTCATTGATTTAGAAGGAATTCTATCACAAATTATTACCCAAGGCTGCGTTAAACAAGCCTCCGTAAAAGGAATGCCTTCAGAAACAATTTTCCTTACTCATGATCTCTTGATGATGCGGATACCTCCCGTTGAGTTGACACGAGATCCTTCAAACAGAGGATTACCAAGCGATTTTGTAGATACCTATAGAAAGCATTGTAGGAATTTCTTCAAAGATTACCACCCTTCTGAGGAGGAAAATCTAAAAATACTTTCCATTTTTGTTGAACCCGCTGTTTACATAACAATTAAACTGTTGCGGACGGCTATCGTAACCCGTAATGAGTTAGAAAAGCTGAAAAAGAAGGGTGTGGACGATGTGGACGAGGTACTTAGAAAATTATGGGAGCATGAAATGATTCAAGTGTATCAAGACGAGCAGGGCAATGAATACTATGCGTTAATATCGGATTTTTTTATTGAGCGAGTCTTTCCGAAATATATGTTCCGAGTCATTAAAAAAGAATACGAGCAAAAATCAACTGCCAACAAAGTGCTGATGGAATATCTTAGTATACTGCGGAGCACATATAAAGAAGAAGTAGTCGATTAACTTTCATAATTCTTAACATTTTTATTATTTTTATTATTTTTTCTACTATTCTATTTCTCGTATTTTTCAGTTCCTACTTCTTAAATGTTAAATCAATTAAGGGACTAACTTTTCCTACGTTAATTAAATTTAAAGCCAACCTTTATAAATTTAGCAATAAATTGGTTTAATGGTACAATTTAACAAAGGAGTTCTGGTGAATGAAATGAGTTTTACAAAAAATAGCAGAATAGCAGAATTTTTATATGAAATTGGAGATTTGCTCGATCTCAAGGGGGTTCAATTTAAGCCCCGTGCTTATAGGAGGGCTGCTCAGAATATTGAAACTCTCTCTGAAGACATAGGAAATTATTATGAAAAAGGGAAGATCCAAGATATTCCCGGAGTAGGGGAAAGTATCGCTACAAAAATAGAAGAAATTATAGAAACTGGGGAGTTAGAATATTTGCAAGAACTCCGCCAAGAATTTCCTAGCGGTTTGAGAAAACTTATGGATATACAAGGGGTGGGTCCCAAAACACTTCTCAAGCTTAACAAGGAATTAGATATTACATCATTAGAAGATCTTAAGGAAGCGGCTGATAATCAAAAAATCAGAGAATTGGAAGGGTTTGGCGAGAAAAGCGAACAGAATATTATTGAAAATATTAAATTATATGAAAAATTTCAAGGAAGACATATTTTAGGGTATATTCTTCCTATTGCGGAAAATATTAAAACAAGATTAAAAGAGTTGGACGAGGTAATTAAGATAAGAGTGGCAGGCTCTATAAGAAGAATGAAAGAAACTATTGGGGATGTCGACATTTTGGTAACATCTAAAGATCCGGGAAAGGTTATGGACTTTTTTGTTAACATGGAGGAAGTTAAAAAAGTAGTTTCCAAAGGTCATACAAGAAGTACCATAATAGCTGAAAATAATCTCCAGGTGGATTTAAGGGTGGTTGATGAAGAAAGTTTTGGTTCGGCGCTACAATACTTTACTGGTTCAAAAGAGCATAACATTCAAGTCCGTCAAATTGCCTTGGATAAGAATTATAAATTAAGCGAATATGGTTTAATGGATAAAAAAGAAAATAAAAAAATTGCAGGACGAAACGAAGAAGAAATATATACGAAACTTGGATTAACCTATGTGGTACCAGAGCTGAGAGAAAATAGAGGGGAAGTCGAAGCCGCTCTGAATGATGATCTTCCGGACCTGGTAGAGTTAGCAGATATAAAAGGAGATCTACATGTCCATACAAAATGGAGTGAAGGCTCTCATTCAATAGAAGAGATGGCAGACACGGCGCAAAAACGGGGATATGAATATTTAGCAATCTGTGATCATGCGAAGACACTTCAAATTGCACAGGGGATGAGCAATGAGGAACTAGAGTCTCAAATAAAAAAAATAGAAGATTTAAACGAAGAATATAATAATATTACAATTCTTACGGGGATAGAGGCCAATATCGATTCTGAAGGAGGACTGGATGTCAGTGAAGATCTATTAGAGCAATTAGATTTTGTTGTGGCCAGTATTCATTCTGGTTTCAAGCAGTCAAAGGACCAAATTACAAACAGAATTATCACTGCAATAGAGAATGAATTCGTAAACGCAATTGGACACCCCACAGGTCGGATATTAAATGAAAGAGAATCCTATAATTTAGATCTGGTTAAAATTTTCGAAAAGGCAGTAGAACACAATGTTTTCATGGAAATTAACGCCTTTCCAGAAAGATTGGATCTATCCGATATGAATTGCAAAAAAGCTAAGGAACACAATGTAAAACTTGCTATCAATACAGACTCTCACAGCAAAGATCAAATGAGATATATGAATCTTGGAATAACAACTGCTCGAAGAGGCTGGTTAGAGAAATCGAATATTGTTAATTGCTTATCTCTCAAGGAACTTCGAAAAAGATTATAAATTTGGTAAATTTTAAAGATAATATATATTTAAAAGATCATATAGTGGTGAATTACTATGGGAAAATTTTCAGATATGATAAACAAAGTTTCAGATATTTTTTCGGGACCGAGTACCGAACTGGAAGAAATAATTGAGAAATATAACAAATTTTTAGAAATAGAAGAGCAGTCGGTTGGAAAAGCAAAAAGTGGTTTTGAGCGGATAAATAGTTATATTGTGAAAAATATCGAAGCACCAATTGATCAGCGTTCCGCGTTAGGGCAAATCTATGATACCATCGATAAATATAAACATGAAAGAATGAGTAAATATAAGTTGAAATTAATAAAGCCCTTAGAACAATTAGTTGAAAGTTATGAAGAGCGCCAAGAAGAATTTGAAGAGGCTAAAAAGGCGGAAGAGAAGTATGAGGATCTTAAGAAGGACTATGAGAAATTAAAATCGAAACCTGCAGAGAAAGTTGATGAGCAAAATCTTAAAAAAGTGAAAGAGAAATATGAATCGGCAAAAGTAACATTTGAAAAAGAAGAATCGGAAGCCCGAAAAGTGAATCGTAACTTTGAGAAAGAAAAGGAAAATACAATACAAAAAATCTTCCATAATGTCATTTCTATTGAAATAGATTATTTTGATTCTATTTTGAATAACATCGAACAATTCAAAAAAACTGAACCCGCCCAATTGGAAACCAAAGATAAAATTCAATAGAAAAAAATTATTTTAGTTCTCATTTTATTTCTTAATTATGTGATATCATATCGTAGAACATAATTTAAATTATTCTTGACATCGATGACGCCTTTAGATAATTTTGCAGCCTTTTCAGCCGCAGAATAGGCGCTTAGAGACGATACAGTTCCTGACAAGGTAACGATTCCATTTTTTACGTTAATATCTACCTTTTCACTATTAACTCGTAGAGATCTCTCCATTGCTGTAGTTACTTGCTCTTCTATCTTTGCATCAGTAACCGGCTCTAGGGGTTCTACCGTAAGTAGATTCTTTATTAAGAAGTTGCTGGGTATTTCAGATGCTAATTTTTCCGTCATTTCCTTTTCCCAATAGGATTTCACCACTCCCTTGAGGATGACATCCCCCTTATTAATGGATACGGAAATTTTCTCTGCATCGAGACAAGAATTAATCTCATAAATCTTTTCTAACCCTTCCTTAATCTCTGTATCGCTAGGAGATTTAAACTCGGGCGAGAAGATAACTTCTATATTATTAGTTATGGGTGGAATATCTCCAACTTCTTTCACATCCGTTTCAGCGTATATTTTTTGGGGATGGGACGGAACTAAACCGCTTAATGTAATGGATTTATCTTTTACTGTTACTTGAATATTCGATTCATCTATTCTGGGATCCCATAATAATTGATCCATTATTTCTTGTTGTATTTTTTCCGCTTTCATTTCTGGTAAATCAACATTTGAATAATTACAGCACTGACATAAAAAATCAATATTTATAAATTAAACGTTATTTCCATAAGACCCCTATAAATTTACGGGATGATAATCAGATATTACTATTTTTTTTAAGGAAATTTCCTGATTTCTTTTAATTTTTAGCGTTAATTATATATCTTAGGAAAAAGGGCTTAATTATTGATAAAAATTAAAATAAACCCTTATATCTGGAAGTGAAAAAAGAGCAAATGAATATTGGTAAGATAAGAGGAATTAATATTAAGTTCCATTGGTCTACCGTGCTCATCGTTGCGTTGGTTGGCTTTTATGCTGGGAGTTATTATACTAACCTAATCGGGGAGTTTAATCCTATTTGGGCGTTTATGGTAGGCATCACCAGTGGTTTAATTATGTTGTTTTCAATTTTAGCCCATGAACTTATGCATTCAATTGTTTCCCAAAAATATGGTTTAGATGTAGGAGAGATCGAATTTTATATGTTCGGAGGAGCATCTAAAATAATGGAAGAGCCCGAGACACCAAAATTAGAGTCTTATATCGCCGCTGTGGGTCCGGCAATGAGTTTCATTCTAGGAATATCATTTCTGGGTACCCTTTTTTTTTCGCAGATATTTTTCTCGATGGAATATCCTGAAAGCCTGTTTGTCATTCTTTTCTATGCAGGCGTCAGTAATATTGGTTTAGGACTATTTAATCTACTTCCCGCTTATCCGATGGATGGCGGGAGGATCTTAAGAGCAATTCTCTGGAAGAAAAAAGATAGTTTGTTGGGTGCTACAAAAACCGCATCAAACGTTGGGAAATATCTTGGCTATGGACTTGTGGGGCTTGGATTTATCGAAATGCTTCTTATCGGCTTCACTGGGGGCTTTTGGTTAGTGATCATTGGAAGTTTTATAAGCTCTTCCGCCAAAAGAGCATACCTCAGAACGGTCTATGAAGTGAAATTATCAAAATTGAAAGCTTCTAAAATTGCAACATCTATGGATGTTTCCATTCCAAAACATATCAATGTAGGCGAGGCAATAAGCGATTATTTTATACATTATAAGAGGTCATACTTTCCGGTAAAAGGAGAAGGTCGATTTACAGGCTTAGTTGATATTAATAGTGTAAAAAACATACCTATGGAAGCTCGCTCACAAAAAAAAATTGGAGAGGTTATGATGGATTTATCGGACTTTCCTACCATTAAAGAAACCGAAACGGGGAAAAAAGCTTTTATGAAATTAGGAGAATTAGAAGATAAACCACCAATAGTAGTGGTTAGGTCAGAAAAGAACGAAGAAATTATTGGTTTTATAACTCTGAAGGAAATTGAGAGTGCTTTAAAAATGTCCGATTTACTCTTTGAAAGTTTCTAAAAGGCTTTCCTTTTCCATCGTTCTCTAAAAAGTTAAACACGGCTATTTGCACCATTATTATTACAAGAAGTTTAAGGAACCATTTGGATCCTGAAATAATTTCCTTAAGAAGGAGATTCTACTTGGTCAGTTGGAAACACAATTTTCGGGGAAAGATCGAAGGGATTTTAGATGAAGAAGTTACAGAGTTTACTCATACAAAAAATATAACAATTAGTCGAAAAATAGATTAAAAGTTCTATTTTTTAAGCCCCCTCTATTAAAAAATTTGGTCAAAAAAGAAGGTTAAAAATAAAAAAAAGATTAGATTAACAATATTTTTGTAATTCCTTTATGCGCACTCTTAATGTAACTTGTGCTATGTTTAGATTATTAGCAATGTCTTTTTGGGTTTTAGGGATATTATGCTGTTTTGCGCTGAGATAAAGGGCAGCTCCTACAATTCCCTTGGGATTCTTTCCGGAAAATCTCAAGCCCTTTTTCTTACTGCGGGAGATTAATTTTAGTGCATCATTGCGGCATTCAATCGGTAAATCCAATTGATTATTAAACTTATCAACGTATTGAACGATTGATAATCGTTTAATCTCCAAATCAAGTTCCGGTAATACTTTACGACAAATCAGTTTATAATTCTGCAAAATCTTCTTCTTTGGAAATTGGGAAACTTCGGCCATTTCGTCAATAGTTCGAGCAATTTGATTTGCCCGTAGTGCACAATAAACTGAAGCCGTAACTAAAATCCTTATTGTTCGTCCCAATGTAAGTTTCTTTTTGACGATTATATCGTAAATTTTTACCGCGTCTTGGTATACATGGTCAGGTAATTTTAAGGTTTTTCTTAATCTGCGAAAAACAGGAAGAGCTTTCCATAAATTTCTTTCTTTACTGTTTGTCAACGATTTGTGGATTTTTGCTAATCTTTTGTATTTCTGGATTAAATCTGGGCTTATTGAATTCCCTCTCGCATCACGTCTTCCATTTATTGTTGTCCGTGGACCGATTGGGCTATAAACTCTTTCACTTGTTTTCTTTTTCATCCTCTCTTCGTGGGAAAATCCATACGAGGGTGAATCATCAATAACTTGGGAAAATACAGATCCACAGTTAGTGCATACGAATTCACCATCTTGTTTAATTATGGATGGATTTTTACAACATTTCTCTCCCGTATCAACATGGGCAGATCTTACTGTTTTTCCGTCCTGTTTCAACTTTTTAAGAAAGACGCCTTGAGTCATATATCAAATATTTTAAAAAAACATTTAAGAATTAGTCTTAAAAGTTATTAATCTCCACGAAAACAAGATTACTATAAATCAAGAAGAATCGATAAAATATCCTTTTAAAGAAGATTTATAAATACCCTCATTAAAAAATTAAAAAATAGTTCTTTAAAAAACATTCATAACATTAAAGTATACTTATTATGCTTTAATTTTTATCATAGTTCAGCAAGGAAACCACCGCCTTTAGCCGGTGGAATTCGGAACCCGCAGATTTAATAATTGAAAATGCACATATAGTCAATGTTTTCACTGGAGAAATAAATAAAGAGAATCTTGCCATTTATAAAAATACAATTGCTGGAATTGGCGATGATTATTTAGCACCAAGTTTCATAAAGATCTAATAGAAAAGAAGTTCTTATTCAAGTTATTTTATTTTTAAAAATGTAATATTTAAATATTAGAGGCGAACATCAATATAATGTACAGATTTAATTGCAATTGGGATGAGATAAATGTCAACAAAAGATTTAACATTGTTAAAAGAGATTGGTTTGAAAGAGATTGAAAAGTTAGAAACAATTGGTGTGAGAACCATCGAACAATTAGCTGAAGCAGATCCAGATGACTTGATTAAATTAAAGAATATTCGTTTGGATAAAGCGCAAAGTTGGATAAGAAAAGCTCAAGATTTTTTAAATAAAGATGAGTCGCTATTGGGGAAAACTGAACAAAAAGAAGTTGAGATGGAAAGCAAGTATTCTCTGAAGAGTACAGAGCAAAGAAATAATGAAATGAATTATCCTGAAGATGAAGTGAGAGAGGGTGAATTGAGAAGTGAAAAATGAATATGCGATCTTAACAGATTTCTACGAACTTACAATGGCAGATGGATATATTGTTAATAATATTGCCGATAAACCCGCTGTCTTTGATATGTTTTTTAGAGAAGCTCCTTTTAATGGGGTTTATGCTATTTGCTACGGACTAAATAGAGCCTTACAAGATATTGCAAATATGACCTTTACCGATGAAATAATAAATTATTTAAATGAGACAGATACTTTTTCTGATCGATTTCTGGAGTATTTAGCAAATTGGGAATGTGAGCTAACAATACGAGCAATCGATGATGGAAGAATTGTCTTTCCTTATGAACCCATCGCCGAAATTGAGGGATCTCTTCTCCAGTGTCAAATAATTGAAACGTACTTACTAAATTGTTTTAATTTTCCCACCTTATGCGCGACGAAAGCAAATAGAATGTGGTTAGCAGCGGAGGGTGATCCCATCATAGAATTCGGATTACGAAGATCGCAAGGCCCAGATGGGGGAATTACTGCAACAGAAGCTGCGATGGCTGGTGGATGTGAAGGAACCTCAAATGTATTAGGCGGAAAAAAAATCGGTGTAACAGCGACTGGAACCCAAGCTCACTCTTGGATACAAGCATTTGATACAGAATTAGAAGCGTTTAGAGCCTACGCGAAAGCGTTTCCCGATACGTCAATCTTATTAGTAGATACCTATGACACTCTCGAAAGCGGTATACCCAATGCAATAAAGGTCGGAAAGGAGCTCGAAGAAAAAGGACATGATTTCGTGGGTATAAGATTAGACTCCGGGGATTTAGCTTACTTGAGTAAAAAGGCACGGAAAATGTTAGACGATGCAGGTCTGGAGGATGCAAAAATTGTTGTTTCCAATCAGATTGATGAACATGTAATAAAAGAGATCAAGTCAAAGGGTGGTAAGGTTGATATTTGGGGTATTGGAACCAAATTGGTCACTTGTTATGATGACCCGGCACTTGGAGGAGTGTATAAATTAGTAGAATTAGATGGAAAACCGAAATTGAAAATCTCTGACAATATAAAAAAAGCCACTATCCCGTCAAAAAAGCGGCTCTTTCGCTTATATAATAAGAAGGGAAAAATGACCGGAGATATTATTCAGTTGTATGAAAACAAAGAATTTGAAGGAGGCAAGGTATATGATCCCACAAACCCCTTGTTTTCCTATGAAGTCACAGATCCAGACAAGATTGAATCGCTTTTAAAACTCAAAATGAAAGATGGAGAACTCACAGAAAAGCCAAGGACATGGAAAGACGCCCAAGACATAATGAAAAATGAGATGAAAAACCTTCAAGAGGGATCAAAACGCTTTCTCAATCCGCACTTATACAAGGTGAGCATCAGCGAAAGTTTGTTTGAACTACGTAAGCAGATTATGGAATCTCATTAATCATTTGAACTTTTATAATTTTTAACTATCATCTTTAATATTTGGAGGGAATATCTAGATCCTAATGTATAGAACTGATTTGAAAAATAGTGGTAGTGATATATTATGACATTCGAGAAAATTCTCTTGGCAATAGATAACTCTGAAAACGCTGTGAGAGCTGCTAAAAAGGGGCTTGAGCTCCAAAAGAAGTTTGATTCAACTGTGGTGGCATTTCATTCAATCGCACATGGGATGATTCCTAAAACAATACCGGTGACGGTTCCCACTTTCCCGGGTGGATATCCAATCCCTTCTGTAGATTATAATAAAATACAAGATGCGTATATTGAAGCTGGGGAGGTAATATTACAAGAAATTAATGATATGTTTCAAGAAGAAGAACAAGAGGTTGAAACGAGATTAATTGTGGATGAAGAACCAGAGGATTATATCGAAAAAATCGTTGAAGAAGAGGATTTTGATTTAGTGGTGCTTGGCTGCCAAGGAAAACACTCTAAATTGGAAGAACTCTTATTGGGAACGGTGGCCAATAAAACGGTTAACCATGTCAACTGTGATGTCCTTATTGTCCGATAAGAAGAATTGGATAATTTACTTTTAATTTTCTTTTTTTTTCTCTTTTATTTATTCTATGGAATTAAATAATGATAATTTCCAGGAAGTTTTAAGATTTATATATAAAAACAACATAATACAAAATGAATGTGAAATTAAATGGCGAAAGCAAATAAAATTTTAGGGTTTATTGGAGCAATTATGATGCTTGTGTCGGGATTAATATATTATTTGGATATCCAACAAATAATATCAAATTTAGGAGCTTATGGACTAACCTTGGAAGATCTCCGAATATTGGGATTAGAACCGAATCTACTGTATGTTAGAATGATAATGACTTTATTTTGGGGAATTCTTGCCCTTGTGGGTTCAATTATGATAACAAAAGGAGAAAAAAGTGGCAATATCGTTCTCTTAATCACGGGAATCTTAGCTGTGGTTGGAATGTTTATTATCATCGGCAGTTGGACAATACCGGATTATGGAAGTATAACATTTTCCTTATCTGGTTCTCTTTTCTTCGTTGATCCGTTTTTAATCCTCCTCGGAGGGATAATTGGGATGGCCTCCTCCTCCCAACCAAAGAAGCAAATTCCTTCTCAAACTGACCATTATGAGCCGAGTTCCCAAACAGAATATACCGAAAAAAGTTATCAAACTGATTATCAAACAAGAACAACGGAGCATTCTTGGGTTCCTAAATATTGTCCTCAGTGTGGAGCCCATATAAGATCAGGAACTAAGTATTGCACAAATTGCGGTGCTTCGATAAACAAAAAGAACTAAATATTGCTTTTGATTTATTCAATTTAAAATCTGTCCCGTTATAAAGAAAAAACATCGAGTTCTGAAAAGATCTATCATAAATATATTTAGAAAAATGGATAATCAAATTTGAGTCAAAAAAGGTCGAATTTTCGTATGCTACATTAAGAATACAAGGTCCATCGCCCTTTAGGGTTGTTAGTTCAAAAATTGGAAGATAAATCTTGAACTGTTTTTTTATGAGTTTGAAGGCTTTTTCTGGTTTAACATTCGGTTTTATAGGGTCTTCAATATCCCAATTAATTAGTTTATCACTTGAAACTTGAAAATTTTCAAGGATATGGTCTAAATGTCTTTGCTCGAAGACAATAATTTTATCTGAATTATCTATGGCTCTTTGGGTTATATTGTATATTTGCTTCTGCAATTGTTTCCTTTGAGACATCCGAATTCGGAGTAAGAGAAAGGAACAGATTAAATCCAGTATTCATTACTGACGTTGTCCGTTTAATAAACAAACCGAAATTTTTTTAAAATTAAACCGAAATTTTTTAAAATTAAATCTTCTAATTTAAAGCATGGAGCTTAAAAAAGTAGATAATAACATTTACGAAATCGAGCCTCATAATCTCGGCAAATATAAGATGAATGTGCCTGCCCGGATATATGCGAATGACTATATTCTGGGGAAAATCAAACAAGATAGGACATTAGATCAAATTTCCAATGTCACAACTT
>JAWOCD010000002.1:0-2765 GCA_046483985.1 Promethearchaeia archaeon | reverse complement strand
TGTGTGTCGTAGAAAATCCGTTCCATTGCTTTAGAAAGGATTCCTCCTTCAAAGAGGGTTGATGCGATAGGTCAGCAGATGTGAGAAACTTTACCATAATATTTTTTAAAAAAGTGTAGGTTTTTTTCTTGCTTAACAATTATATTCTCCTCAAGGATTTTCACAAATATAGATTTGGGGGGAAATAAGAAATTCAGCTTTCAAACGATTTTTAAATATATGAAAAAATATATACTATGTATTACTTAGTATACATGTGAATTCAAGATGGGAGTACTTTCAGTTCGATTGGATAAGGATTTGGAAAAAAAATTGGAGTTTTTAATGAAAGAATTACGAATAATGGATAAATCTTCATTTATTCGGCGATTAATGGATATATCTCTTACCGATGAAATGATAGAGGTTTTAGCCAAACAAGTTGATCAGAAAAAGATGAGCGCATGGAAAGCAGCAGAAATCGCGGGGATATCATTAAGAAAAATGCTAGACGAATTAAAGAAACGGAAAATATCCAGTTATGATGAGCAAGCTCTTAAAGAGGATCTCAAATTCGCTATGGAGTAAATGATATTGAAGATCGCGATCATTAACGCCTCCCCTTTAATCTATTTGGGAAAAATTGGAGCCCTCCAATGTTTACCGAAACTTTTTCCAAAATGTATAACAACACGTTTGGTAAAGGACGAAGTTTTAGCGCAGAAAAGGGCTCCAGAATATGTCATTTTGCACAATAGCTTTTCAGATTGGTTGGAGATAGAGAACCCTTCTAATACTAAATTAGTAAAAAAGTTGGAAGAGCTTCGGATTCATCCCGGTGAGGCCTCTGTCATTGCATTGGCAAAGGGTTTGCATGAACGGGAACAAAAAAATATTGTATTAATTGATGATTTAACCGCTCGAGAAATCGCACGCACATTAGACTTAGCGGTCACAGGCACCTTAGGAGTTATATTAAAAGCCCTCCGTTCGGGAATCATCAATGGGAAAATTGCTCGGCAATTCTTAGATGCAATAGTAGAAAAGACAACCTTCCACCTCTCGGCGGAACTTTATCTTAAAATTCCTAGGGAAATTGAAAACATGGAATAATCTTAATAATTTTTCCCTATAAAGTTAAAGAGCGATAAAAATATCAAATCCCTTTTTGAAAAAATTGCTATGAAACAATCCAATTTGGAATGGAATTTGAATGGAATTGTATTATAAAGGTTTAGAAGAAAAAGAGAAGATATGTAGATCTTTATTCTGAAATGAGCTCGAACGTCATTTTTTTAATCGCGGGTTTTCTCCGATGTCGTTTCGTGTAATACCAACCTACAACACTGGCTTCCTGGTCTTTCTCCGGAACGGGGGGAATTACAATGATCATCACGCCTTGGCTCATATATTTTAGAATTCGTTTATCCATTGCATGTAATTTTTTCCTACAAGTCGGATGGGAATGCCATTGCCATACAATATCAATATCTTGTTTTTTTTTAAATTTACGCATATTGTATAACTTAGATGTTTGGTATCGCTTCCATGATTTTGGTTTTTTATGTGTTTTTGCTTTTGGTATGTTTATCTCCGGATTCACGGTAAACTTCTTACAGATGCCAAAATTTTCCCTTCTATCCGCAAATAACCATCCGTGAACGATAAATGGGTATTCATCCGCAGCGGTTTTAGTTAAATCGTCAAATAGATTCTCTGAGATTAGATACCGAAAATTATCCGCGCTTTGTTTTAGCATTTTCTCTTGCCTCTGTTATTATAATGAAGGAAAGTATAATAATTTGATCTTTTGGGAATGTTGAGCAAATAGAAATTGAGGGTTAACCCATGCCTTCGGTTCCGAGAAATTGTCTTTCTAAATCCAAACCATGATCAACCTTCGCATATGCCAGAGCACTATCTCCTTCGGGGAATGAAACGAGATATCGAACCCGATTTTTAAACTCCGAACGCATCCGGTCATGTAAATTAATGCAAATAGGAAAGAAATCATAATTGGTCTCTTGAGGGCCAACTAAGGTATAATAATTCGAGATTATTCGCTTAATGGTTTTTAACTATCAAAACACAAGGTCTTGTTTTCGCTTAAGTACTCGAGAAACTTCTAGGTTACTAATGCCTCTTGAAAAGCATAAATATTACAATTATTTCTCTCAGCCCGAAGAGATTTCATGTGCGGTCTGTCGGAAGTGTATTTATCACCCTATTGCAGAGATCGATGATAAATTAAAATATTCCACCCGAATTGACAGAGCATTGCCCGGCGACACGAGCCATTTAGGCACCTGCACGTCACCTATTATTTTTGCTCTGAACAATGTAAGAATTTTCAAATCTATTAAAATTGGGGAATGGGGTAAAAAGTATTGTAAAACCTTTATTGACTAAAGATTCGGAGGTATCAGTACCTCGTGTTTATAATCTTTTTTCATTCCGTGTGCCTTAAATGTTAGATATATTTTCTTATATTTTTTGTAAAAAGGGGTTCCATAGAGCGGAATCCCTTCTCCGATTGCATCAATTGCGATCAGATTATATTGGTGAAAAAGCGTATCAAATTCATCGGGTGTGTATTTGAACTACTCACGCCTAAAGGCGTGAGATTCGTAATTCATCGAAGATTGCTGACCTAACATCAGTCTTACATCCTCTCCAAACGCATCGACCGTAGTCCCTACGGCATTATCATTATCACTAATGATCTTGATGTTTTTTTCTTCTAATTTCTTTATTCCTTCTCTTCTTATATTTTCGGAAGCATTTAC
>JAWOCD010000025.1:0-22387 GCA_046483985.1 Promethearchaeia archaeon | reverse complement strand
ATTTTTAAGCGATTTTGATCTGATCTACACTTTTCGCAATAGAATCCTCTTCTAATGAAAATGAAGGAACTACATCATATTTTGAACAAGCCACCGAAGCGCGTTCATTAATTTTTCATCCTCTTTCATGATATTAATGGAAAAATATTTGAAAACAATATCACATTTTTTTGCTATGTCAAGATCAAATTTTTCTTCAACCATTTCCTCCAGTACTTCTTCATGTTGTGTAAATTTATTACCAACGATTAATACTGGCGTACTATTAGTATCTTTCTTGTATAATTGACATTTATTTACTATAGTTTGGTATTTCTTTCTGGCTTCAATAAGAGATTGCTTATCAGACACATCAAAAATCAATATAAATCCTTGAGCATTATTTAGGCAATTTCCGAAATCCGGACATTCTTCACATTCTATATTGGCATCGGTACAATTAAATGTCATCACTTCAATATTATCTATGACAATCTCATAGATAAGTGTGGGTAAGTCTCTATTTACTTGCTTATGGAACTGGATAGCTTCAATATTTTTTAAAAATGTTTTTTTACCGGATTTTTTGGAACCGAAAATAAAAATCTTTTTCTTCGAAGCCCCTTTATTCTTGAATGGAACATTATACGGGTGTTTGGGAATTATTTTATTGTAATATTTATTAAACACAGCCAAAAATTCTTCTTGGAACTTTTTTGAGCCAAACTGAAGGAGATTTCCTCTGGGGTGTTTGCCCTTTTCGCTGGCGAGGACTTTCGGTAATTCTTCAATCCGGGATAATTCTTCAGAGAAGTCTTCTAAAATAGGCTTTTTAGACCGCAAATATTTGAATACATCGGTTATTTCATTTCGGAAATAGGATGTTTTAACTAAGTAAGAAATCATTATGAGTTCTTTACCCCCTCGGGCAATACGAGAATCAACATAGAAGATCCGATTAATCGTTTGGAATTTCCGAAATGCAAAAATAAAAGTTCCGGGCTCTTCGTTAAATTCTAAAATACGTTCTAAATCGGGGGTATCCTCTTTCTTTTCTTCTAGCGGCTTGTTGCAATAAAATATATTCGGCCCGATAATTTGATCAAAATAGCTAATACAGAGGAATTGTTCGGTAGAACTCATTTTATTTCTTGTATAGAAAAATAATTTTATCAAATAATTAAAAATGTACCTTATAAATTTTTAATGTCTTTGCGTTCTTTAATCTTTTTATAATTTATTATAACTAGGTTCTTATGTGGATAAATCATTATTTAGAGTGAAAACGGATGAGACCTCCTGAAATAAAAAACTAAATGAGAGAATAAAAAAGATCTTTCAAGGCGAAACATGGCAAAAAAGAGCAGAAGGCGGCCATGAGTTAGGAAATTTGAGGAATGGGAACTCCGTTAATTCCCCCGTATTACAAATCGGATTATCAAAACATTTGTTTAATTGCATTGACAGCTTAATGGCGATTGGGGATAAAAGAGCACTAAACGTCTTTGGGTTTTTATTGGACTCTTGTCATGAAGATATTAAAAAGAGAACGGAAGAAGCGTTTGCTTGTATTGACCCTCATTGGAAAGAAAATCTTAAAAAATTAAAAGAAAACGAAAAATAAATACTTCAATAAAATAGCATATATATCACAAAGAAACTCGAAATGGAGATTTTAAATGTCAAAAGAAGAATTAATTGATACATTAGCGATTGATGTGGAAGGCAAAAATAACAAGCATGATATAACCATTTTTACCCTTTCAACTTGTATGTGGTGCAAAAAATGTAAACGATGGCTCAATGAACATGATATTAAATACCATTATATTGATGTGGATAAAATAGAAAATGGTCAAAAATCGCAAATTATTGATTATCTAAAAAGCAATTTTGATAAGAGAATATCTTATCCCTTTATGGTCTGCGATGGAGAACCAATAGTTGGATATAGCCCTAATACATATGAGGAAGTCATCGAGAAAGGAGGTGGCGAATAAAATGGATATGGAAACGAAGGAAGGGATGAAAGAATATTGTAATAATGTATGTGAGGCCAATGACTGGATATTAAATAAAGATGAAGAAACGTTGAATGATTTAATTGAAGGGCTGATAGAGAATAAAAAGAAATTAGGATATCAAAGCTGTCCATGTCGGTTAGCATCTGGAAAAAGGAAATTGGACAGAGATATAATCTGTCCTTGCATATATGCACAAAAGGATGTACCGGAATACGGAACATGTTACTGCAATCTTTTTATGCGCCCAGATTATTATAAAACTGTTGATAAGGATTTTTATAATGTACCCGAACGGAGACCAGAGGAAAAAGAGAAATCTGCCTTCAAATTTATCGCGCAACAAGGAAAAAAATAATCCTTAACTTATTTTTTTATTTACCGTTAGAGTGCGAGAAAGCACCGTCCTTCATGGCGCTGATGAATCGCCCATATTTTTATAAAGGAGCGCTATTAATAATGTAATTGATGGAAGATAACCAAGTTCATCCCCAACCGTAGGGGTTGCGGGTTTGACGTTTGAAGAGGATGTAAGACCGATGTTATATGTGTCGGCGATTCTCGATGAATTACGAATCCATCGCCCTTTAGGATATGCCAGTTCAAAAGAAGAAGCGAAAAAATAAAACTCAAATCAATTTTTTATAAATGTAATTTTTAAATAAAAACATTTCTAACTAAAGAATATGAAAAAGGAAGAATCAGATAAAGAAGAATTAGATAAAAAAATGGAAGAAGATTGGAAGGAGATGCAGGCACAAAAAGACTATTGTGGAAAACCGCTCCCGGAGAGTCGAGAAACAGGAATCCAACGAGATAATGTAATTGTAGAAAAAAAAGAAGAAGATTAAAGGAACTTTTTTGTTTTTTTCTCTATTTTTACCGTTAGAGTGCGAGAAAGCACCGTATTGTAGGGTGTGATAGTTCAGTTTTATGTCGTGCAGAGAAGTTCTTCTTTACAAAGCCGAATATACTTTTTTAGATTATCATAATTGGAATATAAGTTAGGGAGCGTTATTTTTACAAAAGAAAAATATTTAATAAAGGAATAAAATTCAATGATTATAGGTCTCTAAAATGGAGAAAAAAGAATCACGTATTGAAGGGAGAGAAAATTATCCCACCAAGGAAGTTGACCCCGAACATTTTTTAGATGATGAAGAAGTAAAAGAAAAGATGGAAAACTTAGGCGAGATTGAATTTGAGAAGGACGATTTCTATGCGGTTTATAATTGTGTAGATTGTGGGGAATGCGAGACGGAAAGAGAGAGAATTCAACTCAAGCAAAAATATCTGGAACAAGGATACACCTTTGAGGGATGGAAAGATATGAGGGATTATTTTCAAAAATATAGAACCCCCTACCCCACCAATGAGATGCGTATACGAATACCTGATGGGATTCCAGAGGAATCAGACACGCTCTTTTTTATGGGATGTTTATCGACCATTCGTATCCCCCGTTATACCGAGCATGCACTTCAATATTTGTTAGCGCAGGAAGTGGACTTTACTATTTTGGATAAAGAAATCTGCTGCGGATGGCCCTGGTATGTGTCTGGGTCAACCCGTGAGCTAAATATATGTATGGAGGAAAATATCGATATCTTCAAGGCTTATGATCGCATCATCTGTCTATGTCCTGCATGCTATCACTTATTTCGGAATGATTATGCTAAGAAAATGGATAACGAGATAGAATTTGAATATATTACTAAATATCTCAGACCTGCAACGGAAAAAAAGTGGGGTTCCGTTGCCTTTCAGCATTTATGCCAGTTAAAAAATCGTGGACGGGAAAACGTGGATAAAAAGGTGGAGAAGATCTTTCAAGATAGTGGATATGATGTGATAGACGTCCCGCATTGGTGTTGTGGCGGCGGAATCGGGTACATGCACAGAACGGACATAATTGAAGAGATTGCAAAAAAGCGGATGGAAGATTTCAACAAAGAAGAAATCGATTATGTGACCAGCTATTGCGTAAGCTGCTGGTGGGTTCTTTCTCGATTAGGAAGAAAGACCCACATAAAACCGAAATTCAAAGATATATTTGAGCTGCTTCTTTAATTTAATAAATGAGAAGTCCTACAATCGGTCTAGGATTCCAAGATTTTTTCTTGTTTCATTTTTTAAAAACATTAAGAACTACATCATAAAGGAATAAAATTTTAATAGTGTCCAAAAAATGGCAAAACGGGAAGATGAGAAGGAGAGAAAATGTCCCACGAAAGTGATAGAGGCGGAAAACTTTTTGAGCAACGAACAGGTCCGCAATTTGTTGGAAAAAAAGGATCACATCGATTTCAAGCAAGAGGATTATAAAACGCTTTATAATTGTGTTCATTGTCGGGATTGTGGGACCTCAGATGAGCGAGTATTACTGAAACAAAAATTCATTAATGATGGAAACACCATTAAGGACTTAGAAAAAATAAAAAGGATTTTTGACGAATATGGTACTCCTTATAAGGATAACAAAAGCCGAATACAATTACCCGGAGGTATTCCTCAAAAAAGTGAGACTTTATTATATTTTGGCTGTTTTACCAGCGTAAAGACGCCCAAATACGGGGAACATGCAGCAAAATACTTGTTGGAGCATGATATTGATTTTACCGTACTTGCTGAAGAAATTTGTTGCGGATATCCTTTGTTTGTAACCGGAGAAACAGAGGTGCACCCCAAATTAATAGAGAAAAACAAGCAGATTTTTCAAGAACATAATTTTCAAGAGATCATCACCGTATGCCCCAGCTGTTATATGGTGTTTAAAGAGCATTACAGTGACTTGAGCATTAAAGTTAGTTATTATACAGACTATTTAGAACCTGCCCGAGAAAAAAAAGAAGGGACCGTGAGCATTCAGCACGCATGTCCCTTAGTATATGACAAAATTGAGGGGATAGATGAGTATATTGAAAATTTGCTAAGATCCTCCGGGTATCAAATTATGGATATTCCGATGTGGTGTTGCGGGGGAGGAGTCGGGTATCAGCTGCGAACGGATGTCGCTGAGAAAATCGCACGAAGGCGGGTGCATGATTATAATGGAGATTATGTGACATATTATTGCCCAGATTGCTATTGGTTTATTCGAGTCTTCGGGAAAAAGGAGCGCTTGAATCTAACTACAAAAGATCTTTTTGAATTATTATAATGAGAGTCGATGATTTTTCTAATGGATACTTTTTTATTTTTTATTTTCTATTCAATAACCGAGATATTGAGAAAGAAAAAAGATCGGTATAACTTAGGTTTCGATTTTAGTCTTGAATTTTAATTTTAATCCCCGCATAGCTCAATTTGGTATTAATTAAGGCAAGAACCTCATCAGCAAATCTCCGCAAGTTCGAAGCGTATTTTTGTTTCAAGTTTTGCTGTTCCAAAAGATAGGAATAGATCATTGAACGTGTTGACTCTGCTCCGTTATTCATTAAATACCCCATCCAATGCGTGGAGTACCGGCATATCCGTTTTAACGCTTTATTCGGATATTTTTGCTTGTCAAAGATAGTCTTATTATATTTTCGAATTGCGCTCGCCACCCGTTCTATATAATCTGCAATTGCATAGGCGTAACGGCAAAGCGAAATCATGTTTGAAATTGTGCGTGAACTGCGGGTATTGGCAACCGCTTCAATAGCTTCCCAAGATTCTTTCCAATCTTCAGTTGTGTTCTCTGCATTTTTATATTGTACCATCGCCACATTGATAACATCACTTAAATCAACATCATGGCCTCTCCGTAACTTCTTATCAAAGATATTTTTCAGTGTTGCTCCTTCGAGAAAACTACCACTTCCAAAATCCATCCGCTGATTGAGATTGTTGGCTGCAATTAATTTACCGCTTTGCATACATCTCGTATCATAATCAACCCATTTTTGGGTTTTTTCCCATTCTTTTGTTTTACTATTGCGCGTCCATCCAGTTTCTTTCAGCACATGCTCATATAATTTAACTTTATAGATCCAGAAGTCGATATCATCAGTGAAGCGTTTCCGCCTCCAATCCCGGGTCGTATATTTTTTCAAGTAGAGTTTTACACAGCCTCTCACCATTCCAAACTTGCCGTTCTTTAAGACTTCTTGGGCATCTTCATGATATTGATGACTGGGGTTTGATGCGATGTCAATAATCTTATGGATAATGAGTTGTGCTTCGGTAGCTACAATATCCAATGGAATGGATCCATCAGAAGGATAACTTCGGGAACCTCCGTCTAAGAATTTTTCAAATAAGGTAAGATCATCCTCTGGAATACGATAGCGCGGATTTTTGAACATTTTTTTGCTAAAGACATAATGAGCCAATCCTTCTGAATCGACAAAACTACTGTCAGGAAGATGATCAATAGTCCTAAGATTATCTCCATCGACAACGGCATCTGCTTTTTTATCCCATAAACCAATCATAAGTCATCAGTATATTTTATTATATTATGAACATTTCACCAATGAAATGAAATTTGAGTGAACATTTAATAATAATTATTGCTAAATAGTATATAAATTTTAGGATTATGGTCTCTTAACTGAAATATGTTCAGTTTGAGAAAAGAAACCTTCGAAGAATTGAAAAAATCCTAGGAATTTTCCAAGATTAATGAAATTCTATTAAAAATATTAGTATAAATTTAAATAATTTCAAAATCTTAACTTATTGGAATTGAGTAAAGGTACCCAAAGAGTTCGAAAATGTATTTCTTACTATTTATCCGAGTGGACTTCTTAGGGTTAGAGGGGAAAGAATGCTTAAATGGATGCAGATTACGATATAATTTTTGATCATCTCAGAATGTGCAAGTTAATGTCTACCAGAAAATTAATGTGCATGGATTATCTGTCTAAGTTAATGGCATATGTGCGGAAAAACATAATGAATTTGATAAGATTTACATATACATACCGCCTAGATCTCGATTTCCTTCTGTTAACTTTTCCAATAAATCTTGAATGTTAAACATCCCACTAATCTGTTTTTCACCATTGATAATTGTATGAGGGACCTCCATGATAGTATAGTCCATTGCAATATCAGGATTATCGTCCACATCAATAATTTTTAAATGGACATTCCCCTCTGAGAGTATCGAAATAACCGCCGTAATGGGTACAACTTGAGGACATTTTGGACAAGTATGTGTAACAAATTGCTCAATAGTAGATTTAGGAATATCTTGCAAACTCTCTTTGACGGTATCCTCATAGTATGAGCGAACACCTGATAAAAAATGTATGATTTTTACAAAGGGAGGAAATTGATTTCCCCGAGGGTTCGCGATATAACGAAGAACCTCCTTTTTCTCATCATTTTTTAAAACAATAGTGGGAATTTTGTCTATATCATTTTTCTCAGCTACTTTCTCGTCCTTCTCTATGGAGATTTCATTAAGTATCAGTTTGTCGTGAGAATGATCGGACATTTTTTGAAGCATTTGAACTGCAGATTCGCATGAGGAGCACGTACGTGTTCGCTCACCCAAATCATTAATTTTATAATCGGTATACACATCCACATAAACTCGAACATCTAGCTTTTCCATTTCTTTAATTATGAAATCTTCTTGTTGCTCTAGAAATGCCATTTAGTTTCACATTTACATTAGTATTTGTTATCTATTACTATCAGCATCCTATTTAATATTCCCACTTATGATTTGTTAAGTTAATTAGTTAAGATTAGTTGACATATTTTGTATTTTGTATTTTGTATTTTGTATTTTGTATTTTGTATTTTGATACTTAACCCCATCCCTCATCCAATTATCAATTCTTATGACATTTCGGGCAACTGCGTATCACCTTTATCCACTTGTTCTCTTTCAACAATGTAAGGATTTTCCCTGTTAGATATTTACTAATCAAGCATTTCAAGGGATAAAAAATCTCTTATTCATATTTTAGAGTTTTTAATTTTTTAGATTCCAAACATTTATATAGGAATGGTTCGTTATATTATTATATAATAATATAATCAAACAATAAGGTTAAAAAAATGAAAGAAAAAACATATAGAAAAGGCGTGCTTTTTGCCCTAATCTTTTGCTTTTTACTGGGTGCTACGTTCTTATTATTTATTGGTAATACTCTTGAAACTAATGAGACGAATCCCTCACATCTCTATCAAGCTCAATCCCCTAATTCTAGTGCCACTGATATTGAAGTGGCGATTTTGAATTCAGAAGAAGGGGACAGTTATTCTGGTTGGTACGGAGGTAATAGTAATCCCTATGAGAGAGTTCAGCAAGTATTAGACGATCGCGGCTATTCTACTACAATTATTACAAATGATGATATAACAGACGGAACCAGTCTTTATGATATGGGAATTGATGTGTTAGTTCTACCCGATAATGGACCTACAGATACCGCTGCAGCCGGAATTGGCAATTGGAGCCGAGATTATAACGGACATATTGTTTCTCTTGATAGCTCAGTTGTTGTGCTCTTTTATGAAGGTTTAATAACCGGGGAGATTCATGAGTCAAATTACTATGATGATTTATGGGACTATAGTGCTACTGATGAAGGAAATGTAACTAATTCCGCACATCCCGTTATGGAATCCTATTCATTATACGAACAAATTACAGGAACGAGTGGAAATTCTCAATTTTTGAAAACAGAACTGGAAGCTAACTTAGGTACCGATGCTCAATACTTTCATCCGCTAGTAGAACAACCAGGTCAACCGAATAACATACAAGCGGCTGCGTTCGATCTTCCGGAGCAAGGTCGTTTTGTCCAAATCTGGGATCAATATCCCGAAGATGATGCTCACGATACCGAAAATCTTTTTGTTGGTGCTGTGGATTGGGTTTATAACGGAGGATCAGCTGTTCGACCCGATTTAGACGTCACTTTTAGGACAGCTCCCTCAGAGGGAGAAGCACACTCAACTGTGACCTATTCTGCAAAGGTAACCAATATAGGCTCTGATACTGCCTCGGATATTAATTTTTATCTCGATATCGGGGGGATCACCGAAACTTCTCATTCCGGTTTTGATTTAGCTCCTGAGGAAAGTTATACATTATCAACCAATTATACATTGCCGGCCAGTGGTTCCGTGACGGTTGAAGCATATTGCGATGCGGTTTCTGGTGAAACGGTTATCAATAATAATGATGATTCCGCAACAACCACAATCGTTGAAGATCCCGCTCCAACCCTCTCATATGATCCTTCTTATACATATTATTTGGATACATCGGGTAATGAAGTTAGCATAACTGCCGAAGATGATGATCCCGATTATTATGAATATATGATAGATGAAGGCTCATGGAGTAGTTCCAATTCGTGGACCAATGATCAAGACATCAACATTAATTTAGATGGTCTATCAGAGGGATATCATGAATTAGAAGCGAGAGTTTATGACATGTACGGTTCGTATTCGACTGCCATTATAGATATAGAAGTGGAACAAATTTCAGACTCGACTTCACCCACCATAGATCAACCCGACAACATTTCCGTTTCCGAAGGTTACACAGATCAATCCATCACATGGACGGCCACCGACGATTATCCGAGTAACTATTCGATCACCGAGGACGGATCGGCAGTAGTTTCCGATGCAACTTGGGATAGTGAAAATATCACTTATGACATTCCCGACGGAAAACAGAAAGGGGACTACACCTACGAAATTACCGTTGAAGATGAATCGGGTAATACCGCTTCTGACTCTGTGCAATTTACCGTTGTTGAAGTATCGGAAGCCGAAGATCACGATGATACTTCAGATGACGAAAATAATAACAAACAACTGGAAGGAATCCCAAGTAGTATGGGGATCTCATTGGTGACCCTTATAGTGGCATCTGGCATAATCTATTTTGCCTATAAAAAGCTTAAAAATTAAATTTGTATTTTCATTTTCCATTTTTTTCTTTTTCTTATTTTGCTAAAATTTTAGCGATGTTATCAATTTCTAAAGGATTCTTATTCTTATACTCATCTTCATAATTATCTCTTCATTTCATTATAAGAAAACCTTATAATTAGTTAATATAGAATTTAGATCGGAATTTATAAAAATTCTCCAGTACTACATTACAAAGCGATGAGAAAAGTTATATTAGATACTGATCTGGGAATGGATTTCGACGATTCGTGGGCTATGGCTATCCTGTTAAAATCGCCCGAGATAGATTTAAAACTAATCACCACTGTATCGGGCGATACTAACTATCGAGCAAAAATCTGTGCAAAATATCTCACTTTGGCCAATAGAACTGATATTCCCATTGCTACTGGAGATCAGCAAAAAGGTAAATGGTATACTACTCAAAGGGATTGGATTAAGCAATTTAATATCTCCCAATACCCCGGAAGTATTTACGATAATGGCGTTGAGAAATTAATCGAAACCATTCTGAATGCAGAGGGAAAAATAACCATCATTGCAATTGGGCCCCTTACTAACATTGCAGCAGCAATCAATAAAGAACCTAAGATTGTTGAAAAAGTGGAATTCATTGGAATGCAGGGAAGCATTTATCGCGGATATGAGGGGGTTTCCCAGTCAAGCGCAGAGTATAATATTATCGCAGACCTACCAGCGGCTCAACAAGTCTTTCAAGCGGATTGGAATATGACCATCACTCCATTAGACACTTGTGGAATTGTAACGCTTTCGGGAGATTATTTAAGAACCTTAAAGAATGCTCAAGATCCTATAGTTAATACCTTATTGGATACCTATCATTTTTGGTTGGAACATGGGGATCCAGGAAAACGAAAAGTTTCGAAAGGTAAAACACCTGTCCTTTTCGATACCGTGGCAGCCTATTTAGCACTCTCAGAGAAATATCTAAATATAGAAGAACTCAGGATTAAAATCAATCATAAAGGACTGATGATAATTGATGAGAATGGGAAAAATATACGATGTGCAACATCGTGGAAAGATCTAAATGCCTATAAAGAATGGTTAGTAAATAGACTAATTTCATAAATAAAGTAAAGAATAAAAACTATTCCTCTTCTGTTTGTTCTTGCTTAATGATATTTCGTGACACATAATCATTTTCTCTCTTTTCTAGTTCTTCCTCTTTTAAAGTAACGTCATTTAGCTCGTCATCACTCATCGGCTTGAGCACATCATGAAAATTGAATCTCCCCGATTTTTTCTTGCTCGAACTGAGCACTTCCTTCAATTCTCCTAAAAAGGCCATTTTCGATCCTTTTGGGGTTATTGATTTTTTTTTCCGCTTTGAAAAGCTAGAAATAGTATTTTTGGAAGATGTTTTATTTTTTGGTTTTTTTATTTCCCCAGAAGAAGGAGGAGGAGGAGGAAGCGGCGATGATCTAAGAGAATTATCCGTATTCAGATTTAGTCCATCAAGATTTTGAAGCGTTTTTGTAAGACTATTTAACGCTTTTTCGACATTTTGTAATCGCTGATTGTTTTTCCGCAACAGTTCGGTCATTTGTTGATTATTGTGAGAACTCGAAACTCGGGTTTGATTTCTTTTATAAATTACGCGTTTTCTTTTTTGATCGTTTTGAACATCGGTTTCAATTTCCTCGTAGACTTCTTCATGAGTAATGGAATTCGAAAAGAAATTCTCTAATTCCTCTTCTTGTGCGGTGTAAAACTCAGTAAAAAAGTCCTCATCTGTCTCAATGTCTGACATTCGATATCTTTTATTAATGAAAATCTCTTTTCTTTTTCCAGAATGAAATATTATGGTTAATTTAGAAAAAAAGATCTGGAGATCTTTGGGATCAATAATTCTATCTAAACTAATAGAAAATGCCATTGCTTGTTGAATTATGTGAAAATCCTTCACAGAAACCAAAACGGGATATGCGTTTCGATTTCCCGCTGGACTATTTCGTTTAGAAATTTCATATCTCAAATTAAGTCGCTTAATATTGTCTGGGTCGTCTAGATCCTTGTCTTCCTCAGACTGCTTTATAAATCCCAGAACCAAATCGTTTTGATCTTCCCAAACAACTTGACGCAAAATCATAATAAAACAAAAAATTTATAGAAATGCTAAATTTTCGCATTAGATATTGAAAGGAAAGAAACATTTTAAAAAAGAGGAGTTATTTGATTTTTAAATTTATTAAAAATGAAAAAAAAATTCCTTGCAATAAAAATCATTGCTTCGGATTATCTTAGTTTTTTCCTACAAGTTATGTGTTTAGCTTTCTCTTCTCTTTGAGATTATGAATAATGGTAGCAAGAAAAAATTCGATAGGCTCCCAAAGAAGCAACAATTGAATTAATTATTGCACAACTATTTCTCTAATAAACCCTTGGGGAGCCATTATGTTCATAATTCTTCTTGTATTTGAGAATTGTTATTGGAGAACAATAGACAGATTCTCTGGGTCGTACCCCATTTTATTTAAAGACTGTCCGCTTCTACGATGTCAAATAGTCCATGAGATTGAGGATTATCAACTCCTTGCCATCCTAGCAATTTTCTTTTAAATACTCTCCTCAAATGAGGGTCTAAAAAAATTTGATGACTTGAGCGTCTTGCAATAACTGAAATACATTAAATATAGTATTTGAATAAATATCTTATGAAAATTAATTTATATGATAAAAAAAATAAAAAAAATTAGGTAATTTGCTTGTGTAATTTTTCATAAAAACCAATCTCTTTTAGAAATATATCGGTGTCATCTTGGATCATTAAAAAAAGCTCTTGAAACGCTAATTCTGCCAAGTGAGATAAAGGGAGATCTAAGAACTGACTAATCGCAGTTAGGCGTCGATTATTTTCTTTAGAAATTTCTAATTGAATTTTTTCTTTCATGTTTCTTCCCCAAAAGTTAAACTTGATTTTCGGTCTCTTGAAGCCTTATCAAAATTAAAATAACATATAACTAAAAATTTCAAAAAATTTATAATTTTCTTACTTAACAAATTTAACAAGGAATCAGAACGTTTTTTTTTAAGATATAATTTATACCACAGCACATACAATTAAGAAATATATAAGAAATCCTAAATTTTAATCACCTAAGAATATGACAAAGTACAATAATATAATTGAAACTATTGGGAAAACCCCGTTAGTAAAGCTCAATCAGATAGGAAAAGAATTAAAACCAAATGTTTATGCAAAATTGGAGTATTTTAATCCAGGGGGAAGCAGCAAGGACAGAATTGGACTGGCAATGATCGAGAAAGCCGAGAAAGAAGGGCTAATCAATGAAGAAAGTCATATCATTGAGGCAACTTCTGGAAATACGGGTATTGGATTAGCATTAGTTTGCGCAACAAAAGGATATCATTTAACTATAGTTATGCCCGAATCAGTATCCGTTGAAAGGCGAAGAATATTAAAAGCTTATGGAGCAAATTTAGTTTTAACTTCTCCAGAAGGAGGTTTAGAAACCACCATTCAAAAAGCTGAAGAGTTGGCTGAGGAGGATAATGCATATTTCACCCAACAATTTAAAAATAAAGCCAATCCAGAAATTCATAGACAGACCACTGCAAAGGAGATATTTAATGATTTAGCTGGTCGACTTCATGGATTTGTGGCGGGTGTGGGAACGGGAGGAACCATCACTGGGGTGGGCGAAATATTAAAAGATCGGGTCGGACAACGATTGAGAGTGTTTGCGGTTGAACCTGCTAAATCACCAGTTCTTTCGGGCGGAAAATCCGGAAAACATAAGATTCAAGGGATTGGAGCAGGATTTGTGCCCAAGGTTTTAAATACGAAGGTATATGATGAAGTAGTGCCCGTTTCGTATGAGGATGCTGTAGATACTGCACGAAAATTGGCGCAATTAGAGGGAATATTTGGGGGTATTTCCAGTGGAGCGGTTGCATGGGCCACCTTAAATAAAATTGCAGATAACTTTATGAGAGAGGAAAACATTGTCTTTATCGTCTGCGATACCGGTGAACGATATTTATCTACCGATATTTATAACATTTAATTATATTAAGGTATATTTCTTATTCTTCTAATAAAAAAGTAAAGTATTGAAATTAAAATTAATAAAATCAAGGTATAAGTTAAATGACAAATGGACGATTGTATGAGGAATTAATTAAGATGGGAGACCGCTGGTATTATATCGCTATACTCACAATATTGAGTTTTATCATCCCAGTAATCCCAGGAATAATAATTTTTATATTTTTCATATTGATCTTAGGGAATGCCAAACGAATTGCTCAAGAACTTAACGACAAAAAAATGAAAGAATTCCGAAAATACTATTTATATAGTATTATCGTGATGTTTGTAGGAATAGTAGTCGCGATTTTCTTCGGTGTTATTATGTACTCGTTTATGTATTCAATTGCATCCAGCGAAGGATATTATACTACAAGTTCTTTAAACGTCTTTCCATTCCTTGGAGTCATGGGTGGTGTTTTGGTCATGTTTATTATAGTGGGGATTCTACAATATAAAGCATTCGGGAAATTAAACGAATCTTTTGTCAATAATAAAAATTTATTCCCCCAACACATCGGAGAAGAAGTGATTGATGGTTCAAAAAAATTAAAAACTGCCGCACTTTGTGTTATTTTAGCATTCTTGGTTGTTACCTTGATAATTGCAATCATCTACCAAATAATTGGGTATTTTAAATTGGCAAAACTCCGTGATTTAAAATATTCTCAAGGACAACCCCAGCAAGATCAACCCCCTGCCGTCGAGGATGAAGAGGGAGAACCCGTAAATCCCGAGGCGCTTGAAGACCAGCCTCCAGCTCCGAGTACTGGTCAAGCCAGATTCTGTCCCGTCTGTGGATCTAGGCTGGAAGGGAATGAAAAATACTGTGGAAAATGTGGTTCTGAATTAGATCTTTAGCCTAATAGTAGCGCGCTATTAAAATCATTTACATTTTCTTTTATTATTTCTATTTTTTTACATATTTTCCTTGCATTAGTATATTGAGAAAAAAAATGATGAAAGAACCCGATATAAAAAAGGAGTTTATACAATTAGGGGCAAGGTTTTATTATTTAGCTATATTTACAGTGATCGGTTTCTTTTTCCTTTTATTTTTATTATTAACTTGATTTATTATATGTTGATCATAAGAAATGGAAAAAGAATTGCAAAGAAACTTCAAGACAAAAAAATGGAAACTTTTTATAAATATTTATCATACAGTATAATTGTAATAGTAATCGAAATAATTATATCCGTTATCACATTAATTGTATTTATTTTCATGATAAGGGAGATGTTTTATTATCCCTCTACTTCTCTTTATGGAGGTTTCGATAATCTCTTATATTTAATTCTTTTAGTGGTTTTTTTAGTGTTTGGTATGCAATTTTTAATAGGATTATTTCAAATGCGTGCTTTTGAAAGTCTTCATGATTTTTTTCTAGAATACCAGAATTCCTTTCCGCCCCATATTAGAAGAGATGGGATTGAAGGATCCAGCAATCTTAAGACTGCAAGTATACTATATATGCTCGGATTTTTAATTATTACCGGAGTAATTGCCGCTATATTCCAGATTATTGGATTTTTTAAATTAGCAAATCTTAAAGACTTGAGATATATACGGAGAGGGAATTTACATCAACCTCAACAAACAAATATGGTAGACCCAAGAACTGAGGAGGGACCAACCCCTTCTCAGCGATCTAACGGGGTCAATTATTGCCCTTTATGTGGTTACAAGGTGCAGGTGAAGGATAAATTTTGCGGTAATTGCGGAAACAATCTCTTAGATATTTAAGAGATAGTTCAGAGAACAAACATTCTAAAAAGGATGAAAAATTTTTCTCTTATATGGAAGAAGAAGGATTAGTCTCAAAGAAAAGTTTAAATTCGTTTCTTGATCGGATAAAAAATATGCGGAAACTCAAATTTTCCGAGAGAGCAGACGAATTATATATTACGGAGAGATCGGCAACTTCCCAGCAAATAAAAAACTTGCATGTGAAAGCAAAAGTAGGAGGGAAAGTACTGGAAAATGATGAGTCTAAAGAGCTAGGGGGTACAGGTAATTATCTAAATCCAATGGAAGCCTTATTAGCGTCTATAGCCAATTGTTTAGAAACTTCGGCTCTGATTTATTTCAGCTTCTTGAATTTAAATGTAGAAGAGATTCAAGTAAAAGTAAACGGGATCTATGACAAGCGAAGCATCCTCAAGGAGAAGGATTCTCCCCCTCCAGGGTATTATAAAATTCATTATCATTGGTATATTAAAACGGAAGAGAAAAAGCAAAAAGTAGAGCATGCTCTGCAACAAGTCGAAGAGATATGTCCGGTAAAAGCCACTATAGAGCGTCAGCAAACGATAGAGGGAAGAATAACAATTCTTAACTCATAATATGAAAAGTTAAGTCTTTAAAATATTTCTCCTACCACTTTTTTTAAAACACGGGGATTATCGGTAAAGATGGCATCTACTCCCTTTTCAAACAAGGAGCGCATAGTCTTTGCATCGTTAATCGTCCATACATGAATTCTAAACCCTATTTTATGGGCATTTTTTATGGTTTTATCTGAAACTAAACGAAGTGGCCCCATTTTGACTGGTATCTGTATTGCATCTCCTTTGTATGTTTTCTTCTGCAACCATTTATATCCCCCAATTTTATTCCGAATATAAAAACTAAAAATTTCACCCGCGGAAAAACAAGTTGCCATCTCCGGAAATGATTGTCGGACTTGCTTTAAATTCCCCTTATATTGCGATGCGGTGAGGACACGGTCTTGAGCATCGTATTTTTCAATTAATTCGCTCCAATCTTTTACTTGATCGGGATTATTATCTTTCAGATCGATATTGAATTTTTGATCCGGAAATTTCTTCAGCACCTCATCCACAGACACAAAGGTTATCCCTTGATCCCGGTAAGGATAAGTTTCCCCACCATCAGGAGTAAAGTTGTAAGCCGCGTCAAGTTCTTTCAATTTTGCTAAAGTATAATCGGACACATTTCCCGTGCCATTTGATACCCGTGATAACTCGTCATCGTGGAGAATGACAAACCTCTTATCTTTTGTATAATGAGTATCAGTCTCAATTACATCAACTCCAAATTCAACCGCTTTTTCAAAGGAAAGTAATGTATTTTCCGGGTATTCGAGCGGCATCCCCCGATGAGCAAGGAGTCGGGGTTCATCTTTAAAGAATTGTTTCATATATTTAAAAAGAGGGTCAATAAATTAAATCTTATATATGGGGAAAAAATTACCCTTAGCTGAGAATTTTCAGTCCAATTCGCCTTAAAAATTGCAAGATATGGGGCGTTTCGCTTATTTCATTTTGGATTAAATTTAAATGCCTTAGCCGATAAAGAGCACCAATAGTAAAAGGGAGTGCTGTTAAATTATTATAACTTAAATTAAATTCCCTTAAATGCTGGAGGTTTGCAATATCTTTGGATATCTCCTTTATTTTATTCCCGCTTACATTCAGAATTCTTAGATTATAAAGAGAACAGATTGATTTATCTAACTTTGTAAGATCATTCCATGCCAAGTTCAATTTTTTTAAGGAGGAAAACTTTGGAAGGATATTGGGAATTTCAGAAATATGGCATCTAAATAAACTTAATCCACTAACTTTTCCCTCATCCATAATAAATCCTACTTGAAAATCTAAGGATTTCACTAACGGGATGAATACTTTATATCTTCGCTCGATGATCTTCAAGGCTTCTCGCTCCTCGATATCTAAAGCATGTTTTGGTGCTGAAAGGTTTTTTTGTTCTTGAATGGAATCATAACAAGCACAGCAAAAAAATTCTAAGTTCTTATTTTCCCATAATTTCATTATACGGAGGGCTGAGAGCGTATGATTTCTTGCATAAAACTCGCCAAAATCCATCTGATCTCCGCATAGATAACAATATCGTTTTCGAAGATTCAGATTATCGGGTAAATTCAGATACATGATGTTGTAAGGAATAATTCGAAGATATATTTAAAACACGGGTTTCGGTCTAATAAATTTAATTTTTATAGGAGGATCTACCAAATGTATACTATCTCTCCACAAGCCAGAATATCCTTAAAAATTATAAACGAAATTACATCATTGTCTAGGGATAAGGTTGTTTTTGGTGCGTAATTACTCCAAAACATAAGGATTCCAAAGAATTGACTAAATATTGCTTTCTCGCATTAATATTAGTAAATTTTTGAAAAATGGATAAAAATTAGAGAGAAAAAAGTCCCCCCTTACGCTTTTCCTTATAGTGCTGATGATATTCCTCCGCTTCCCAAAATTTTGAGGCTGGAACAATTTCAGTAACAATTGTTCTTTTATATTTCTCATTCATTTGTTTTTTAGATTTTTCGGCGAGTTCTTTTTGTTTCTCATTATGATAAAAGATAGCCGAACGATATTGAGAGCCAATATCTGGACCTTGTCTGTTCACTGTGGTTGGATTATGGATTTTCCAGAATACATCAAGCAATTCTTCATATGTTATTTTTTCTGTATCATAAATAAGTTCCACTGCTTCTGCATGTCCCGTTTTGTCTGAACATACATCTTTATACGTTGGTTGTGGAAAATTTCCTCCTGTATATCCTACCCGAGTAGAATTTATTCCATCAATTTTGCGAAAAGCGGCCTCTACCCCCCAGAAACAGCCAGCTGCAAACGTTGCTTTTTCTTCCATCTTAATATGAATAAAATAAAGAAAAATAAATAAAATTGCGATAATAAATTATAATTTTAATGAGTCAGATTCAAATAAAATCAAAATAAAACTGTTTAAAGTCTATTGAATATAAAAAATATAATAACTTTTAATAATTGCTTCAAATAATTAGAAATATGTATAATTTTTTTAATTTATAAAAATATAATTGCCAGCGTTACTGAGTAGTTAAAGTGGCGGCCTGCAGAGCCGTTTTTCGTGGGTGCAAATCCCTCCGCTGGCTTTATTCTTAATTTCTAAAAATAAGAAACCTTTTATACCGATGAAAGTCTACAATAGTTTGACGTTCCAAAAGGAAATGTTTAAGCCCTTAAATTCCAGCAAAGTTTTAATGTATGTATGTGGCCCAACGGTATATGATAGTCCTCACCTTGGACATGCAAAATCTGCAGTCGTATTTGATGTTATCCGTCGATACTTAGAATTCAAGGATTATAAAGTGGAAATAGTAAAAAATTACACCGATATTGATGATAAAATTATCAAGCGGGCAAAGGAACGGAATCAAGACTATAAGGAGTTAAGCGAATATTATATCAAGGAATACGAAAATATTATGCAACAAATGAACATAAAAGAAGAGGATGTCAATCCCAGGGTCACAGAAGCCATTGATTTCATTATAGAATTCGTGGAGAAACTCATCGAAAAAGGACACGCTTATGAAAGTAATAACTCGGTCTATTTTTCAGTTAACACCTTAGAAAGATATCACACTATATTTCAGAATGTGGAAGAAGAGGAAAACCAAATGGAACCGATTCCCGAAGATGAAGAACCTCTGTTTGGAGATAAATATAACCCGAAGGATTTTGCATTGTGGAAAGCAAAAGAAAAGGGAGAACCATCGTGGAAAAGCCCGTGGGGGGAAGGAAGGCCAGGATGGCATATTGAATGCTCGGCTATGGCTATCAAATATCTTGGCGAAACGATCGATATCCATGGAGGCGGACAAGATCTAAAAACTCCACATCATCGAAACGAGATTGCCCAATCCACCGCATATACGGGAAAGGACTTTTTCGCAAAATATTTTCTGCATAATGGATTTGTACAGATTGATGACGAGAAAATGTCCAAGAGTTTAGGCAATTTTTTCCTTGTCTCTGAGATCATGGAGAAATTTGAACCGATGGTTATTAGATTGTTTCTTTTATCAAGCCATTATCGCAGCTCCATAAATTATTCGCTCGACAGTATGGAGCAAGCACAAAAAAATTATGAGAAATTACTGAATACCATTAAAATAATTGATAACAGTCCCGTGGAGGAGGAAGACAGTCCAGATGCAGAACTTATTATCCAAAAATTGGAAAAATCTCGAGAAGAGATCATAAAAGCAATGGATAACGATTTTAATACATCAGTGGCGATTGCTAAACTTCTAAGTTTGTTCCGGGAAATCAATCGGTATATACTCGAAAAGAATACTCCTCTTACTGAAGAGTTCAAAGATAAATTTTTCTCGCTTGTTAAGATGATAGAAAATATTTTTGGAATCTTTCCAAATTTAGAAGAACGATTAGCATTAGGAGTTGCCAGCAGTTTTGATGAAAGAGGACGGATAGCAAATGAATTATTAAAAATAATTAATAACCTTTATTTTAATTTCCGGGAAGATAAGATAGGTTCAACAATACGTAATCAATTAATAGAATATTTTGGAAAATTTCCCCAAGAAGTTGAGGAATTAGCCTTAAAAAAAGCGGGAAGTTTCGATAAACGAGGGAAAACTATAAATCGTTTACTAGATGTGATTCTGGATGCGAGAAAAAAACTTAGAGACCAAAAACAGTATGAATTATCGGATGAGATCCGAGAAAAATTATGGGACCTAGGAATAAAGATAGAAGACAGATAATCCTTTCGGTCTTAAAGCTTTCCTAATTGGAACGACTCAGAAAATGGGCTTTTTTATGATTGACAATCGCAGATCGTTAAATTTATTAGTTCCGTTATGATCTTTTTATGTGAATTCGGAATTTATTCTCTTAGAATATTTAAAATGAGTAAAAATATTTTTCAATTCAATTCAATAGATAAGAAGATTATCGAACTTGGGAATGCGAATAAAAAAATTAGTTGAATCCAGGGTCCTTCAAATCCAGACAAAGATTTAAAATTAAATCAAATTTATTATAAATAATTTATAAAATATAAATGAGCAAAGAAATGATTTCAGAGAAATTAAAGTTAGATGATATTGACCGAAAAATAATCAGTCTTGTCCAAGAAGATCCTAATATGACTCATACGAGAATCGCAGAAAGGATAAATCGGTCCCAACCCACCGTAGGGATGCGCATCAAAAAGCTGGAGAAAAGCGGGGTGTTACAATTCCAACCAGGGATAAATTTTAAGAAAGTGAATTTATTTCTTGCCATCGTGGAATTAAAATCAAAGCATCCCGACGAAATTATGGAAATGGCAAAGTTTTGTCCTTTTATGCTAAATGCGTTTCGAGTATCTGGGGCTCATAATATTTGTATCATGTTGTCTTGCTCTGACCTCCAAAAATTGGATAACATTGTAAATTATCATTTTCGAAAAAACCCAGATGTAAGCTCGGTCTCAATGGAAATAGTGTCAAATATCGCAAAGGATTTTATTTTGCCGGTTGATTTTGATTCAGAAAACCACAACCCAACTTTAGAGGACGGATGTGGTGATAAGTGTAAATATAAGCTTGCAAAAAAGCGAGGAAAAATTTAAGGAAAGCATTAAAAATACCGAGAGAAATTAATTTAGGACTAGAGATAAAAGAAAGGAGATATTTTATTCTTCTTCTGATTCTTCTTCTGGTTCTTCATCATCAAATTTATAATCAGGGATATTTGGATTAATATTACAATCGGGACCGCAATATGAAGATGTCTCATCAAAATTTTCAATTTGAAAATCAATGGGAAGGACAAAATTATGAATTGAATCAATTAATACATTGGTTTTCACATTAATTACATTTGGATCCTTTCTAAAGCACAAATCGATCAGATGTTCAATGGTTTGCAAGTTTGAAGCCGCGATAAAACAGAGTAAATTATATTCTCCAGAAATTTTAAAGGCGTGATTGATAAAGGGGCAAGTCTTGACTTTCTTAACGATTTTCTCTACATCCTTTGTAGAAACATAGACGATTGCAACTTTAATATCAACATATTTAATATTAAATCCCACCTGTTTTTTGAGTAAGTTCTTTCGCTCTAATTTAATAATCCGTGCGCCAACGGCAGGTTGGCTTTTCTCTACTTCCTTTGCGATATCGCTGTGGGTAATATTTGGATCCTCTTCAATCATTTCGATGATCTTTTTGTCATCATCATCAATATCCAATATGTCGTTGAATTTTTTCTTTTTGTTCATATCTTTCATATTCAAATAAACGCTCTTAAATTATAAATTTACTTTTAATAAGTTCAAATCATTTAAAGAATTAAGTTATAGGTAGAAGTATAAATTTTTACTAAGACTTTAAATTATAAGTTAATTTCATTCTTGAAATTTTATAAATTTTAAGTTTTTATTAACAAGATTTTTTCCTCTATTTCCCAGGATCTTTTTAATTTTTAAGGGTAGAATTTTAATCAAAAAGACCACAAGTTATTAAAGATGCAATAACCTGAAATTTTAAAGAACATTCGAATTGATTCGGAAAAGGGTGGGAGATCTGCCCACATATGAGCCCAGAAAATGTATGAGCTCTCGAACGGTATAGGTAAAGGAGGGCAAAATCAATCACGC
>JAWOCD010000085.1:0-78652 GCA_046483985.1 Promethearchaeia archaeon | reverse complement strand
ATGGGGTCGATGACTATTCGGTCTATAAAGTGTATCGATCGGAAGAAAAAGGATTTGAGATATCAGAGGAATATTTAACTGCGGAGATTAATGCAGACGAGCGATTAAAAATCGAGGATAAGGATATTGAGCCGGGAAAGACATATTATTATCGAATTATTATTATCGATCGGGTTGGACACAAATCAGAGCCATCAACCGAGGTGGAAGCGGAAATTCCAGCAAATAATCTACCGATTATCATCGCGGTTATTGTCATCGGAGCAATTGTTGGAGTAGCTGGTGTTTTTGTGTATCGAAGTGTGCAGACAAAGAAGCGAGACAAGTTATTTTCCCAAGTTGACCTCGATGAGATCGAAGACAAGTTCGATGCCGAAGATATTGTGGAAGTAGAGGAACCAAAATGGACACAGATTGAGACCAAACCGAAAGCGCAACCTCAACCCGCGCCTATGAAGCAGGAGGGGTTTGAATTTAAGCAGCAAAAACCATCGACATCTTCGACCTCTATCCAATCCCCTCAAAAATACTGGAAAACGCAATTAGGAAAGTTACTAAATGAGGCAGTTTCTTCCGAACTTCAAGGAAATTTCGCAAAAACGCTCAAGATGTATAGGATGATCCTTCGGATCTCAGAGAAAACAGGGAAAAAAATGCTTACGCAAAAAATAGATACAAAGATAAAAAGGTTATACAGAAGCTTATAATAGATAGCTTCAAAATAAAATTAAAAAACTTTTCTTATTTCTTTTCTTCTAAAAGTAATAGTAATTTCCCGATGAGTTTATCCTTTTCCTCGATATTTTTTTCTAAATCTTTTACACCATTAACTAATTTGCCGAGAATGTTAACTTTTTCTTGTAAAAAGCTAACTAAATGTTCTAAATATTTAAATTGAGCTTCTTTATCCGTTTCACTCGGCTTTTCTGGTCTTTCTTCCTCTAATGAATCCAATTGAGCAATAATCTTATTTGCAGAAGTTTTTCGCTCTTTGAACATCTTTTTGCCCACCGTTTCATCTGCCCCAGATAAAGATGAGCCAATTGAGGGTTTTTGTTCCTCTGAAAATGGGTCTGCTGAAGTAGAGCCTCCTCCTTGAGCAAAAGGATTCTCCGCATAAATATCACGTGATTCTGCTTTTCCTCCTCCGCCTCCTCCAAATGGGTCGTTTGAGGGCTCTTCGGTTGAAAACGGTTCAGAATGAGCAGAATCCTCAAAATCTGCCAACTTCGATTCCTTTTCTTCTTCTGGCATAAATTCGGAACTGCTCATAAGGTTCTCAAAAATTTGCTCTTCATCTGATAAACTCGCCGAAGAGGTGGTGGCCAATTTTTTGGTTGGAGTTGGTTCTTCATCCTCAAATTCAAAACCTCCTCTCATTACTTCGATTTCATCAAATCGTCTTTCCTTTAATTTATAGAAGGTATCTTCAAGGATATAATCAAAATCATCTGCATCCAATTTTGAAAGCAGATTATTGGTGACTTTAATTAGTACCTTTTCATAGGCATTTGGATTATCCTTTTCCTCCAAAACTAAAGTAACACAGTAATTTGGCTTGGCAATATAGGAAGATTGATATCCTCCCGAGTAAAACGAGGCCGCGTTAAAATCTCCCCGTTTTAGAATCTTAAAATTCTTGTCAGTAGTTCTGAAACGGTGAGAATTATATATATTCATGAGATCTTGCCCATCGACCTCATCAGCAAATCGCTCTGGATAACTATGTAAAACATAGGCTCCAACATCATCTCTCCATGCTAAAATTAGCAATGCTTTCATAAAAATCCCAAAAATGTAGGTTATCTCTTACTTCTATTCTATATTAAATATACAATTACCGATATATTAATATTAATTTCTAATACTATTAATAGTTATAATGTTTTAAAGGGGTTATTTTAGGTAGGGTAAGATCTCTAATTTTTTTTAACAACTAAAAATAAAAAAAAAGGTGAAAGAGGTAAAAATTTTTATTGTAATTAATCATTCCTTGTCTCGGATTTCCCAGTGCGGTGGACCTCATAAAATTGGATCAGGTAACCTCCTATGATAGCTCCCAGAGCGCCAAATATAATTCCCATCAGTAAAATAATGATAAAGATGACATAACCAAATCCCAATCCGCCGAATATAAATCCCGCAAATTGATCCAAGAGTTTGTAAGCATTTTTGGTATAAAAATTAATAACCATAAAGATACTCCAGACGACGGACACGCTAATGATTGCACTATAAACGGATCTTTTAATCTCTTTGTTAATGAGCCCAGCAAGGATTCCCGGAATAAGAATCAATTGCCAAACGGGAATAAAAAGAAGGAAAATAGTAACGCCAGTAGCAAGTACCACACTGAGCACAAAATTTCTCCTTTTCTTTTGTGATTTCATAAAGGATTTTTCCATTTTAGTTTCCCTCCTTTTGTGGGCTTTTATTCGCAGAATCTTTGTCTTTGGGAATATCCGTAGTCGCTCGGGATTCAAATCCTTTTTCAGAACGAGAACGAGGTGTTTCCTTCGTTTTCAATGTGAAAACTTTATACAAGCCTATCAAACCCGCAATAAATCCAACAATGATAAAAGTTGGGGTAAGTACTAAAAAGAGATTAAACTCAGAGCTGGGACGGATAATAAGATAAGTTTCCACGTGTTGTTTCGGAAAATCTTCAGAGTTATCATAGAAATACTGTTGATGGTATTTTCCTTCAAGGAACAATTCCTCCAGTTGATCAGAATAATGTTTTGAATTGGTGATTCCTCTTTGTCCGCTCGGAATACAACTCCACGATTTTTCTAAATCGCTGAAATCGACAATCATCCGTTCTGAAGCACCGCTCGTCGCAATTCCTACTCCTTCGCTTATATCACTCCATGCGGGATTTACGGTATATCCAGAACCCCCAACTTCATAGGGACCTTTACTTAAGGAATCTTGTCCAATTAGGTGGGGAAATTTAACTTTGTGAAGTTCCCCCCATCTCCATTGAGAAATATCATCCGTGTCATAGAAATCCTTAAGAAAGTCCAACGTATCTTCAAATGCCTTGATTATTATATCGTCTCTGGTTTCCGTTTTTGAATCAGTAGTAATGTCATTAAACCAATGAGAATCTGGGTGTTCCTTCATATAATATTCCAGCACGGTTAATTCTGGAGATCCAAGAGCCCCTTTTTCTTCAAATTCATCGGTAAAAGTATGATCCATGAATAAATCCCTCCATTTGCGAAAAATTGCGGGTGTTGGTAAATCCTTGTCCATATCGTAATCCCAATTCTTTAAATAGGTCAGTGCATCGTCCATAAGAGGGGTTCTATCGGACTCTCCCAGATCTTCTATGGCATCAATGAGGTATTCCGTGAAGGATTGCGCTACACTTGATTTTTGATCTAATTGGATTTCTTTCATTTTCTCAACACCTACCGTTCCATCGGCAGAATTATTGAGTAATTCGTTGATACGTCTTGCTCTATAGCCAGGCCGATAATTATTCTGTAAAAGATATCCGTTTTCTTTAGTAAAATTCGGTCCCACGGAAATTTGGTTAGCGGAGGCTAAATAATTTTGGTCTGGATTGACCGCTTCTGGAAGATCCTCTAATTCTGTATAACCTGTCCATTCGCCTTCTCCACTAGAACCATTATACGGAAATGTCCCGTTTCCTTCTCTGAATGGTACTAATCCGGTGGGACGCATGGCAATATTTCCATCGATATCCGCATAGACAAAATTCTGAGCCGGATTATGAAAATATCTTGAAGATTCATTGAAATCCGCTCTAGTTTTAGCATGATTGAATTCGTAAACGGCCAATAATTCATTAGTAACATTATTAGCTGTCCATCGAGGAGCTAATACAATATTATTATCAAAGGTTTCTGTGTATTGGTTATCAAGAAAATCATTAAGGACTGGGCCGTGCACTGTATTTTTGACCTCAAATTCGATATTTTTTCCTCCCTTGACGGGAATGTTATACGTTTTCATTTCATATTCCGTTTTACTTTCATTATAGATATAATGATTATCGTCAGTTTCTTCATAGTAATACCAATCGAGGACATCAAAATTGGTATTGGTCAAGCCCCAAGCCACATGTTCATTATGGGCTACGATCGGGAGGGGGACACCGGCTAGTGTAAATCCATACGTATTGAGCCCTGTATCCTCAGAAACTAAATGAGTTTCATACCATATTCCAGGCATATTATGGGCAAGATGCATATCATTACATAGGATGGGCTTCCCAGTACTGCTTTTATTCCCGTCTACTACCCAATTATTGGATCCTATGGCTCCATTATTCTGTAGGTCCATCAACGCTTTTTCAGATTCAATTTCTTCTGCATTCTTGAGAAAAGTTGAGATGGTGTCGACTACCGTATCGCTGGGTTGCGGATTAGCCCCAAGATCATTAGAGAGAAGTTCGGAATTATTATAATCGCCATACCCAGGAACGACTGGTATTTGATATGGTAAATTTGGTCCGTATAATTCATCATAGGAGTCATTTCCCAATGCTTTCCTATTAGCGTAGCGGTAAAGGTCACTGTACTCCCACGTTAACATTTTACTCATATATTTGGAGTAACACATTGAATCTAATAGCGTCCAAGGTCTATCCGTAGGTTTGAAGCCCAAAATCGAATATTCCATTGGCCATTCTCCTTGATGGGTATTTAGATAATGATTTATCCCTTTAGTATATCTTTTCCATGAATCTAAGAACTCAATCTCCCCATCCTCTTGCATTTGTTCTGCTGCTTGAAGCGATTCATTTGCCCAATATTCCATACCCATTGCTAAATTGTATTTATCCATTTCCAATGCACTTTCTCCTATCACTTCGGAGAGGAGTCCACGGACTTGTCGCCGGGCTAAATCCATTTGGAAGAAACGATCTTGGGCATGAATATAGCCCAAAGTAAACCCTAAGTCAGCCTCAGTTTCTGCATAAATATGGGGAATGCCCCATTCATCTCGATAAACAGTCACTTGGGCGTCCATTCCGTCAATATAGAGCACTTCCGATTCGGGAACTTCTCCTGGACTACGCCATATTCCACCTCCGGGAAAAAGAATATTGCCCAAGGGTGCAAGCACGCTAATTAAAGGAACAGAGAAAAGGAGGATTAAAAATATTGTTATAGGAACGACTATTGATAATTTCTTAATCAATATTTTTTCTTTTTTAATTAATTTCATACTAGATTAATTTTTTTGTAGAATTAATTATTAATATAAAATAGGAAATCATATATTTTATAATTAGTATTTTGAAGAATAAAATGAGCCAAGAAAAATCAATTAGTGAGGAAATCGGCAAATTAAAAGCCGAAACGAAAAAATTAGTTAAAAAACTTCAAAACCTCAAACAAAAGCTCTCAAGCGGTGAGATTCCTCTTTCGGAATTCAAACAAAAGAAGAACTCACTTGAAAACAATCTCCGTTCGATTTTAAAAAAGATTACGGAATATAAAGAGCAACGAACCGTCCAAATCGAGAAAAAAAAATCTCAAAAAGAGATTGAAGAAACTCAAGAATTGGAGGACAAAAAAATCGAGATTCCCTCTGAGATAGATAAGGAGATTCTAATTGCAGAAGAGGCAAAAGAGTTAATGTACCACTTTCAGACCGAATTTAAAGACTCGATAACAAAAGCAACCATCTACCTTTCGGTTACCCTCGATAAGCATTTTGAAATCCAGATTGATTTTCAAAATTATCCAGAAAAACCCGAATTTATTTTACCAGAAGAGATACTTCAAATGTATGAATCAAAGGAGAATTTTCTCAGGAAAATCCCTCATTATGAAAAATGGGACAAAGATAATCCCTTAGAAATTTATAAATTGGTCCAAGAAGTGGAAACTGTCCTGATAAATAAATTCAATGCTGATCTCCAGACAATTGAGAAAAAAGTAAAAAAACAGCAAACCAAACTAAGGAGTAAATTAAAAGGATTAGAACAAGAGGTTAATGAGCTAATTAAGAATGACGAGATCACAGAGGCAATCAACCTTTTTTATGCAATGGTTGATTTAGCATATGAATTACAAGACCATAAAAAAGTATCAGAGTACAGTAATAAAATCGAGCAATTAAAGCAACAAGGAGGACTTTAACATATGGAAAACTCGCTAATTATTAGACAAGTCAAGGAGCATGAATATGAAGAAATGCTTGACCTCCAATGGAAAATTCTCTTTAAGCCATACGGAAAAGATAAAAATACTGTTCGGAAAATAATAGATGAAGAGAAAAATAATTTATATTTTTTTGTGGGTCTTATAGATTCAGAAATCGAAGGTGCTGCAAGATTAAAAAAGCTAAATGAAACTGAAGGAAGAATTGAATATATGGCCATAAAAAAAGAATCAGAAATTAAGAGAATCGGTCCCAGTATACTTAATTTTATTGAATGGTATGCTCGGGGATTAAAATTAGAGAAAATCTTGGCGCAAGTAAGAGAGGACTATGAGAATGTATTTGAAACATGTCAATACGAGAAAAAGGGACCAAGAAAAGCAAAAGTTAACGATGCGCAGATGGTAATCTGGCGAAAAGCTTTGTAAAATAAAAAAAACAAAACTGAGCTGAGTGAAATTGTTAAGAAAAAAGGATATTTATATTTAAATATCATACTTCAAAAAACTAATTGTACCTGTTAAGTATCAGTTCTTAGCTTAATCCTGAAGTTCTTCCACTTCGTCAAAGATATTATCCGCTCGATCTCTAATTTGTCCGTATAATCCCTCCTCTTCGGATACTACAGAATTAACCGCCGATTTAACTGAATGATGGCTTCCAGATATTAGAGTTCGCACGGGAAGCGTTAAGATTTCACTAATCAACATCACGATTTCTTGAAGAATATTAACAATTTTCGGAAATCTTTCACGGGATTTATCAATAACAGATTGATCCGAAGAGATCAATTCATCTTCACGGTCCTCCTTCAATTCTTCCCAAATATTATCTTTCAATTCTGAAAAGTCTATTCCCAAATCTTCGAGGGCGATCTGTGCGCCTTCAAATAATAGATTAATATCTTCTTGTGCGGAAAAGCTCTCAATTCTTTGAATCATCTCTTCTGGAGCCAATCCTTTGAGAAAACTAACAAATAATTCATGGTAATCGTGGACAACATCTAACGGAATAAATAGAAGAGTCATTTCCTTCATATGCTTGAATAAATATCCAGCTAATCGCGCCAGGACATCGTTCTTCAGAAACTTTTCTACAAATCCCCCGTATTCATTCAGTAAATGAACAAACAAAAACCCAACAATGCGAATCATGTCATCTTCGTAGTTTCTGAAATAATCAAAGAAGTGCCTAGGTCCCATATTTAACTTCTCTCGGATAAGATCTGCCACCTTATCTTTGACATTCTCCAAGGGCTCTTCCAGAATTTGCTCCATTTTATCCAATGAAAAGAGATCTTGAACTTTATCAAGTAAATCTGGTTCGCCTTGCTCAAGAAAATCCTCGGAGAAGATATCTTTTTGTCCTTCTTTTTCGATGTATTGCTTCCATTCCTCAAGATTATAAATTTTACAATAAAGCTGCAACACGTCATCGCCTTTTGCCAGGCATTTGGTTTCTTGCATACCGATCCGGTATTCTGCTTTCTTTACTTTCAAGATAAAATTAGCAACGGTCTCCAGCATTCCGCATAAACCCGCACTACATCCATCTTGATCATCGGGGACCCTCTTAAAATCAAATGTGTCTTCTTTATCATTACTATAGCTCGCACAAATCGGATTTTTCTGAATATTAAGCACGTAATCATCATAGACATGTCCGTCATTGGGGATGCGTTCATAATTATGCTCTGCAAAATCCATCCCAAATACAACACTCCAAAGGATACCAAAGTAGTCTAAAACTTTATCCGGCTTTCCTGGCATGATCCGAAAAATACTCGAATGCCTATCACATGAATCATAAGCCGCATTTTTCCCCAACTCCCGCATTACAATTAATGATTTCTCTTCGTCTTGAGTGATTTCTTGAATTTCCTTGAGAATCTCTCTATATAGTAAGGTATAAAATAATGCGTCCGTATCTCTCCCAAATGCTTTCGTCACTTTTTTTAATAACCATTGAAATAGTCCCAAATTATATTCACCTAATCTCAATTATTCAATTTTATATTTATATATTTGAACACAGGAATCATCTCCAAATGTTCGTGATTCTTTTACCGCGAAAGGTTCTAAACGTAGTCTTGAAGAATCGGGAGAATTTTTGTTAATTAAGTTAATCATCTCGCTGACTAAAGCCAAGATGATCTCGCAACCAGCAACGTTTATATCATCAAATTGGTATTTACATAAAGAGCAATTTGAGTCAACTACAGTGATCAAATGCTCTTTTTCATTGATCGAAATATTAATCTGGCTGCCTACAATTTTTTTATAAATCGTAGCGATTACATCTCGAATGTTTGCAAGTTTTACGCTATCAATGGGCTTCCAATAGTTAATATAGGTGTCAGCCATCTGTTTCCCCATCCTTCTATAGCGTTCAATTATATTTTCAACCCCGCTTTTTTTCATAAATCTCTGAAGGTGGGTCACCATATTTCTAAGCTGATTCATTGTAGCATCAGCGTCAAGTAAGTCCTTTCTCGAGTAATTTGACATTTTCCTTTAAACCTAAGAGTAGTTAAATTATAAATGTAAAAATAGCATTCATTTTAAAATTTTTAATATCTAACATACAATAGAAAATATTTTCTATTAAAAAGAAAAAGAAACAAAAAACAATATTGAACTGTATAAAAGTTTAAATTTTATCAATTATCTTTCTTAATACGTCCTCTGGTGCCGCACCCACCATTTTTCCATTTTGGATAAAGTCCCTTCCGTCTACTGAAATCGTTTTATCGATGAGTTCTCCATTTTTGAAGAACAGAAGAGTTGGTATAGCAGTTACTCCAAACTTTTCTCCAAGCGGTCTATTTTGGTCTAAATCCACTTTTGTCAAGGAGATAAGACCCTCATCGCGGAGTTTCATTAACAGTGGACTAACGAATTTACAAGGTCCGCACCAATTGGTATATATATCCACTACATAGATTCCTTCTTCAGCCTCAGGGGGGGCTTCAACGTTTACTTCTTCTAATTCACTAATATGCATTTTAGATTTCAACTCATTACTTGATAATAATTTTTTCAGATCTTTAAATCTCTCACAATTATTTTCTTGATTTATATATTTAAAATTATTTAATCCTTTATATTGTTTAAAGCTTTATTATAAAAGTTATGAACTGCTCTTCAGAACAATAAGGATTAGAAATTCTTTAAAGTAGTGGTGTTGTTTCTGACTCAAATTAAAGAATTGAAAGGGAATTCATTGAATGTTTTTATATTAGAAATTTTAGAAAGAATGAGTGACGAGAAAAAAATCTATAATTATTGATTATATGCTTCTCAATTTATAAAATCAATTGTTCTTTTCCTTCAGTTTTTATAATATGAATATTAAGTAGAGATATGATTCAGGATTTTACAGGAAATAGAGGTGTGGATCAAATGGAATCTCATATTCCGAAACCCAAATCCTCCGCTGAACACGATTTCTTTATTTTTAATTATGCCTAAACCGATTCCGGGGATTTGTAATTCATCTTGGCGGGATTTTATGAATTTCTTTAACTTTGAAATCTCCACATCCAGCATCCTTATATATAAATTTCGCAAATATTAAATAAATTTTAGCTTCTTAGGAAGTGTTTTTTAAAAAAATAGATTTTTAATATGATAAATTTTTAATTAAAGTATACTAAAATTTACATTATAAATTGATATAATAAATGGCAACTATAGATTTCAAATTCCGTAATTCTATCGTGGGTTCAGACATTGGATCAACGTTATCCTATTGTTATCAATGCGCCACGTGCAGCGGGGCGTGCCCAGTTGCGCAAGTCACGGAAGGGCGCTATAATCCAAGACGGTTAATTTTAGACTCATTATTAGGGTTGAAAGATAAAATTTTCGGAAGGAAAGAGTCATTTAACATTTGGGGCTGCACCATTTGCGATACTTGCGATGAGGTCTGCCCACAAAAAGTGAATCTAACAGATATCTTTACATTACTTAAAAATGAAAGTGTCCAACGGGGAGAAGCTCCGGAGCATTATACGAAGCAAGCCTCAGTGATTTTAGAATCTGGTTTGGCCATTCCTTTACAATCTGCAATCGAACGGAGGAGAAAGAAATTTAGTTTACCAGAAGTGATGGATCCAGATTTAGAGGAGGTTCAGAAGTTATTAGAAGCCACAGATTTGACCGAAAAATTGCCTGAAGAGAACGAGGAAGAATAATTTTTTTCTTTATTTAGTTACTCTCATTTTTATCTCTTATAACTTCCTTGAATCTAAATATCAATAATAAATATAGAGTAATACTATCTAGAATATCCAGAATTAATATATAGATTAATAAGGTTAAATCGAGTGTTTAGAAATGAGAAAATTTGCTATTGGTGGTAATTGGAAATTAAAAGTTCCCAAGGTTAAGGATTCTGTAGAAATTGCTAAGGCAATTGCTTCAGAGCTAGAGGATATTGATTTATCTGGGGTAGATGTCTTTATTGGTCCTTCCTTTAATGCATTATATCCAGTAGGACAAGCAATAGATGATACTAAATTAAAACTGGCCGGCCAAAATATGTACTTTCGGGACAAAGGTGCTTTCACGGGAGAGATTTCACCAGATGCTCTTCTTGAAGCGGGATGTGAATATGTCATCTTAGGACACAGCGAAAGGAGAAGAATATTCGGAGAGGATAATGAATATATTAATAAAAAAGTATTGAAAGCTTTGGAAAAAGGGCTAAAAGTGGTGCTCTGTATCGGCGAATCCGCAAGAGAACGACAAGAGGGAAAATTAGAAGAAATTAATACCTCTCAACTTAAAGAATGTTTAGCGGGTGTGTCAGTAGAGCAATTAAATGATATCATTATTGCCTATGAGCCAGTCTGGGCAATTAACAATGAATATCTTAATCCTGGAGTGGAAATTAAAGCAGCAACAGCCGATGAGGCGAAAGAAGCACACGCCCTCGTGCGAAACTGGTTTAAAGAAGAGTTTGGTCAGGAAGAGGCAAATAACATCCAGATCCAATATGGAGGATCTATGAAACCAGCAAATTGCGGCGATTTACTTCCCTTGGAAGATATAGACGGGGGGCTGATCGGAACAGCGTCAATTTCGGCTGAAACATTTATTCCAATTGTCAAAAAGGCTTCGGAATTTTACAAATAAGTAATTAAAAAATTTTATTTTATTTTATTTTTTAAATTTCGTACTGATTGTTATTCTACTCTGAAAATATTCTTTTGATTAAATGTAAATCTCTTTCCAGTCAGGTGGTAAGGGATCTCAAGTTTTGAGATGTCTGTTTTCCCATTTTTTAAGACATCACTCCGCCCAGTACATGTTATGACTTTACCTATGAAAAGGGTATGATCACCGTACTCATTCGCATCAATGACCTTACATTCGAGATGGGCAATACACTCTTTTATTCGAGGACAATCCACCGAGAGCCCTTCGAGCGCCGTGAGATTAGTTTCCTTAAATTTATCCACACGGTCTCCAGAGTGACTTCCACAATAGAATATATCGGAGATTATTTCTTTTGTGGGAATATTTATGGTGAATTGCTTCGAATTCTTGATTAAATTATGAGAATATCGCTGTGGTGCAACGGAGATGGCAATGATCGGCGGTTTTCGACTGATAATCATTGTCCAAGCGAGTGTGATAATGTTTGTCTTATTCTTATGTTTCACGGTGCATAAAATCGTTTGTCTGGGATGCAATAATCCAGTATGATTCGTACTTGCTAACTTTTTAAATTCCGTCATATTACTCAATAAGCATTCCAATTAAATAAAGATAATGCACATTCTCTCCTAATAAAGAGAAAAACTGATATCGGCTTATCCGAGAATTGAATTTAAATCTCGTGTTAATTTATTGGGAAATTCTCCTAAGTATGATTGGGGATCACAGAAGAGCAAATAAAAATATGGTTCAAAAAGAGTTTCCTCAACCGTCACTCCGATTCCTGAATTAATAAGATAGATCCATACTTGAGAATTGTTCAAAAAGGATTGACGATATTTCCACTCGAACGGATCAATTTGCGGAATTTCACCAATATTCCTTAAAATATTTTCAATATCTTCAGAAGAATACTTACTTCCATACACCCGAAGGGGGGTAAGATCAAATGAGGTTATCGCAATCGATTCTAATCCATAATCTCCCCGTTCACGCAATAATTTTTCGGCGATATCTTTTATTTTCCCGGTATTTTGTTTTAAATGATTTCTCGCTTTTTCATCTGTTAATATATCGACGATGGTTTTTTGTTCTTTTTCCGTAAGCGGGTCAGCAGATTCAAACGGAATCTTAGAAGAAACGATTGCTTTGTAAATGTAATTTATTTTCTGGCGTATACTTTTATGGAGAAGATAGGTTTCTGTTTGTGTAGTAATAAGACAATCACCTTGATATTTTTTCTCTATTTTTGGTCTTCCCTTTGGACGATGTAAGGACTTAAATGACAAGGTATTGATGTTTTTATTAATGTTTTTTGCGAATTCAAATAAAGCAGAAACAAGTCCTGCCAATAACGAAAAATTTGAATCATCATCTAAACTGGGGGGAAAACTTTCTGCTTTTTCCGTAAAATCGAAAAATCTCAAAAATAACTTAATGTCTTCAGGTTCTTCCTTAATATTTTTGTTGAAGTAAGGATAACCCGTGCTCGAAATGACTTGAATATTATAAATTGTCATATCTTTGTAGTTTATTTGTTATAGATGATGATATTTGAAAAATAAACATATTAAAGTAAATTTTTCAAATTTAAAAGCATTTAGGTTATGTCTTTTCTAATTGGAAAAACTTACCTTTTCTAATCCTCTCACATGGTATTCATGATCAAGATAAAGAAGAATAGAAATTCCTTTATAATAGAACACAAAGGGCACATTTCCTTCGGCATCTTGTATTAGAGAACGCTTTACTGCAATTTTTAGTCTTTTTCTTAAAAAGTCCACGTATACATCAATGACTTTGATAAGGTCTAATTCTTCGAATTCCTCCAGTGAGTTTAGAATCACCTCTTCAAATTCAGCGAAGGGCTTCGCTGAACTCGCCCCAAATTCAAGAGAAATTATATCTGCATATTTTTTAGTGAACTTCTCCTTCAAGTATTCTAATAATGCTTCTAAAATTTGAAATTGAATAGAACTCTCTGCGCCCAAGGTAAAAACTAAATTAGGGCGTGACTTGATCCCGACCATTTTAATATCTCCTTTATTTAGATGATGGAATAAATCATAATTCGTAATAGTCTTGTTAAAGAATCCCGTATTAAAAAATGCCTTCTTAATAAATCTAGATTTCCAGGTAAAAAGTTGGTTTCCCCCTTTAGTGACTTGGAAAAAATATACCTTTGAGTTCAAATTCTCTATTAAGGAACTAACCATAGCTATAGATAAAATACTTTTATTAAAGATTAACTACCGATATTTTTAAAGTTTTTATGGATAAGAGAAATACAAGAAAATGGAGAATTTATCCTGATGATCATTAATCTTATTTATAAGAAAGAGAAACCAGCCCCGTTCCTCGAGTCTTGTACTGCCTATCTATATATATTAAGAGCGCGTGTCCGGAATGAACAAAGACGATAGGAACCGGAAATTGTGAGGCATTCTCAATTAAGGATTTTTTTATATACACTTGCATGTTCTTTTTACACGCCTTGCAATTAACCCTGGTCGCTTTTACCAAATCTAATTCTCTAAAATTCCTAAACGAGTCAAGGAGCACATCCGTAAACCCGTTAAAAATATCGCATCTTTCTCCATAACATGCCGTAAGGAGAGAACCTTCATACATTTCGAAAAACTTATTATGGAGATATTCTAAGAGTGCTTCTAAAATGACGGATTGAATATCTGGGTCCGCACCTATCGTAAATACCGCATCAATATCTTCTGGAATATAATAAACGGCTTTATAATCTTTTTTGTTTATGGTATAAAAGATATCTCTTTCTGGAGCACTCCGCGTGGAGTGCACGATAAAGGAGATGGATTTATTAAAATTTTTGCTTTTCCATTCATAAAACGTATCCCGTTCCTCTTTATAACGGCCAATGTTAAAGAATTTCATTTTTTCTGATAACTTCATAGGCGACATGGATGATATCAAATAAGATAAGTCGAATTTATAAAATAGATAGTATTAGAAGAGAGTTAAACTTAAAAAAATTAAAGTTTATTCAATAATCAATGCTGGTCTTCCCGGAAGGGCAATATTGGCTTTCTTTTCAGAAGAGTTTGCCTCCTTTTGGATGTCAATTTTTGCGTCGTATTTTTCTTCGAACACTGGAATAATTTCCTCAAAGAATTCATACTCTTCCTCTGGCGGAAGGACACTCGCGGAATATTTCCCAATATTCTTTAATACCTTTGACACCGTTTGAGAAATAAACTTTCCATGCGGCTTCAATTCTTCCTGTTGCATAATTTGGGACATGATTTCTCCTTGATTTTTCGTGGTTTTTAGCGCATCCATAAGATCTGTATAAAACTGATGTTTCCATTTATCAGCGATAATGACTTTGATAGTATTAATATCATCAATGTTTGCTACGCTCCGGATATGGTTAATAGATTCAAGGATATCATTCATTAAGAGCCATTTGTAACTATTTTCTTCTGATAGGATATCTTCATCGTATTGTGGCCATGAGGCAAGACTAATATAATCATCTTTTCCGAGTAGTTCCCAAATTTCTTCAGTCATATGAGGGGCAACTGGGTGAAGTAACAACGCAAGTGTTTCACGGCATTCCCCGTAAATACTTTTATTGACCCCTCTAACTAAATATTTCTTGAATTCTGTGGTAAATTGAATTATCGTATTCACTGCTTTCCTAATCGACAACTTGCTAAAAAATTCCGTAACCTCTTTGATCGTTTTATGCAGATTATAAATAATAAGGGTATCATTGATCGTTTCCTCTGCCCGAATCTTTTCTGGCGGTTCTGACAATAATTGATAGGTATTATTCATGAATTTTGCTGCAAATCCCACTCCATCTTCTGACCATTCAAGACCGGATTCCGGACTGGCACCAAATAGAATAAAGAATCGTGCAGCATCGGCCCCATATTTCCCCATAATTCTGGTGGGATCCACGGTATTTCCCAATGATTTACTCATCTTTACTGATTTTGATACATACTCCGTTCCGCATCTCTTACACCTTTCGTTATCTTTTTCGGATTTTAATGCAAATGTTTCGCATTCTGAGCAATAGGGATGTGCCTTGTTAATCATTCCTTGAGTCAGTAATCCTTGAAAAGGTTCATCGTGGGAATGAAGACCGAGATCTCGGGTTACTTTCGTCCAAAATCGTGCATAGAGAAGATGCATAACTGCATGCTCTATACCTCCAATATATTGATCCACATTACCCCAATAATCTATCTTTTCTCTATCATAAGGGAGCTCAGCATCAACGGATGGGGGGTTACAAAATGCAAAAAAATACCAAGAGCTGTCTACAAACGTATCCATTGTATCGGTTTCTCGTCTAACTCCATCTCCTTCTTTCCCACACCTAGGGCACTTTACCTCATGAAAGCTTTCACTGGTCTCGATCGGATTTCCTTGACCCGTAAATTCTACATCTTCTGGGAGCATAACTGGAAGGTCCTCATAAGGAACGGGCACGGCGCCGCAATCGTCACAATAGATGATCGGAATTGGACATCCCCAATATCTCTGTCTCGAGATAAGCCAATCTCTTAACTTATAATTGATAGTTGCATATCCCGCGTCAATCTCTTCTAATTTTTCGGAAATTGCTCGTTGTGCGGTTTGATTTTCCATGCCGTTAAATTCTCCCGAATTAGCGAGTACTCCATCTCCTTCATAGGCACGAGACATTTTTTCAGCATTTAACTCATATTGATGGGGCTGGATTACCACTTTCACAGGTATACCATATTCTTGAGCGAATTCAAAATCTCTTTGGTCATGTGCGGGTACGGCCATAACAGCGCCAGCACCATATTCGTAGATCACAAAATTTCCTACATAAATTGGGATCTCCTCATCAGTCATAGGATTAACAGCATGTTTCCCGATAAACATTCCTTTTTTCTCTACTTCAAGATCTGTACGCTCAAATTTATCTTGTTGCATAACTTCCTTGTATAGTGCATTAAAATCATCTTCATATTCGGTATCCTCTACCCATTCTCTTACCCATGGATGTTCGGGCGCAAAAACCATAAAGGTCACACCAAAAATTGTATCTGGACGAGTGGTGAAGATATCAATGGTTCTCTCTTCATTAACTACGGGAAACTTAATGATTGTCCCTTCAGAGCGCCCAATCCAGTTTCTCTGCATTATTTTGACCTTTTCAGGCCAATCAACCTTTTCTAATCCCTCAATTAGCTCTTCCGCATAGGCGCGAATTTTGAGAAACCATTGTGTCAGAAACTTTTGTTCCGCCTCTGTATCACATCGCCAGCATTTTCCATCTTGAACTTGCTCATTTGCTAACACAGTCACACACTTTGGACACCAATTTACATATGAGTTTTCCCGATAAGCGAGGTCATTTTCCAACATCTTTAGGAAAAACCACTGATCCCATTTAAAGTAATTCGGATCGTGGCTCATAATTTGGCGCGTCCAGTCATAGGAGAGCCCAATTCGTTTTTGTTGCTCTTTCATGACTTCGATATTTTCGTCGGTCCATTTTTCGGGGTTTACGCCGTGATCAATTGCTGCATTCTCTGCAGGGAGCCCAAAGGAATCGTAGCCCATCGGATACAGGACATTATATCCTCGCATTCGCTTGAATCGGGCAAACGAGTCTCCGATGGTATAGTTCCGAAGATGGCCCATATGTAATTTCCCAGACGGATAAGGATACATTTCGAGGACATAATACTTATCGTTTTCTTCATCCTTTTTGCTCTCAAATATTTTATCCTTTTCCCATCGCTCTTGCCATTTTTTTTCAATTTTTTCGGGTTCGTATTTAGAATCCATAGAACTTACACGTACTTTGATATTTCCTTTCCTTGTTTTCTTAAATGTAAAATTGAATTTATTTTTTTATCTTTAAAAGAAGATTGTTTGATTATGCGTGCTTTTGGTCCTTAATTTTTTTTATTTTTTGTGCTTTTGCATATAATTTTTCTATTTTTGCACCAATCTTTTTGAAATCATGAACTTCTACCGCCTTTTTATGAGCCTCTTTCACTATCTTCTCCCGGAATTGTTTATCATTCATGATTTTCTGAATTCCAGACACATAGTCATCAACACAATCTGACTTATAACAATGTGTTCCATGTTCAATCCAATCATAAGCGGGTAAATCGCTGGCAACAATAGGTACCCGACAGACCGCCGCTTCAATCAACGGGATTCCTTGATTTTCTGCATATGAGGTACTGAGGAAGACATCTGCACCATAGTAGGGTTCTCTAATATCATCATAAAACCCCGTAAATATCACATTCTCCAATTTTCGTACTATCTCAATATCCGGATTCTCATTAAGGGGCCCCACCCAGACAAACCAGTAATTAGGTAAGGCCGCGGCTATTTTCCCAAAGGTATCAACTCCTTTTCTTTTCCAAGTTAATCCCACATTTAGAATAATTTTTGCATTTTTAGGGATACTATAATGTTCATTTAAAAAAGTTCGAAAATTAGGGCGAAAACTAGGTTTTTCCGCAAATTTTTCTATGCGGATTCCATTACTTACCGCATAAATAGGATAGGTCATGGAGGACTGCATATTTTCAATGCATTTTTTCGAATAATTACTGGGCGTAATTAGTAAATCACAAGCCGCGTACATAATTCTTAACCACGTTTTCAAAATTAAATTAAAAAAGGGAATATCCGGAACGATATTTCCCTTGAGATCTTCAACAGAAGTGTGTCCGTGGATAACTACCGCGGAGTCTGGAAATCTATGTTTGAATTTGATAATTTTAAAATAAGTTAATGGATCAAAAGTAGAGGTGGCGATAATATCAATATTCCCTTCCTTCACCCACTCTGGCTCAATAGGTCGGTTTCCCGTATTCCAAACGCGATGTCCCCGGTTTCTCAGGCCATTAATTACATCCTTAGTATTAGTCTCTATCCCACCGATAGTGCTGGTACTGGTTTTATTCTTATAAATTTGAAAAATTACAATGAAAATAATGTTCATTATGTATTTTTATGGTTTGTAAGAAAAAAATTTAACTTATCATAGAAACTTAATTAATTGATGGTACTAGAAAATATTCGAGTTTCTATCGGTAGTGCTTCAGCTTTAGGGTTAAGGAATACCAAATCCGATGTTGCTCCAACCACATGTTATATCATGACGTATAAAAAGGGATATTGTAGTGCTAACTGTGGCTTCTGTCCCCAATCTCGGTCATCGAAAACATCTGCTGAAAAATTATCGAGAATTAACTGGCCAATATTTGACTTCAAGACATTTCTAATGAAATTAAAATATCTATCTGCCTTAAAAAAGTTTAAACGCATTTGTATTCAGACATTAAAGTATCCCCAAAATTTTGAGGATTTAAAAGAAATTGTGTCAAGGATTAGGGAAGTAAGCGATATCCCCATTTCAATTGCCATCCCTCCAATGGATAAAGATCAGTTGGAACATCTCAAATTAATTGGAGTACAACGGGTAGGTATTGCCTTGGACGGGGCGACAGAAGAATTATTCGAAAGAGTAAAAGGAGATGGTGTAAACGGACCTTATTCGTGGAGTAGGCATTTCGATTCCCTTAAAGAGGCTTTGGAGGTCTTTCGCAAAGGAAATGTGAGTACCCATTTAATTGTAGGATTGGGAGAGACCACCAAGGAAATAATCACACTTCTGGATAAGTTGCACAAAATGTGTATTACTTCTGCATTATTTGCCTTTACGCCAGTAAAAGGAACAAAGTTGGCAAACTTACAGCAACCCCCAGAATTACGATTTCGAAAAATTCAATTGGCGAGGCATCTCATTCTTCATGAAAACAAACATGCAAAAGATTTTACATTTAACTCCAAGGAGGATTTAATAAATTTCAATATAAATAAAAATCGACTATGGAGAGTAATTGATGAGGAAAAGGAAGCATTCATGACATCTGGATGCCCTGACTGCAATCGACCCTTTTATACGTCAAGACCGAGTGGACCGATATATAATTATCCCCGTCCTTTACACGAAAAAGAAAAGAAAAGAATTTATCAAAATCTTACCCCGTTTGTGAGGTAAAAAGAAATACTGCGTGATTGTATGAATAAATGGCGCTTTTTAGGATTAGAAACGAATAATGGATACTGGAATATGGGCATAGATGAGGCAATTCTCCAAGCAGTCATTGAGAAAAAAGCAGAGTTTACCTTACGCTTTTATAAGTGGGATCCCTCAACCGTGAGTATAGGACGAAATCAGAGTCTAACGCACGAAGTAGACACGAAAGTTGCCCGAGAGGAAGGTTTTAATGTTGTACGGCGTATTACAGGGGGCGGTGCAGTCTTTCATGATAAGGAAGGTGAAATTACATATTCAATTGTATGCTCCAATAAATTTTTACGAAATTTAGGTGCACACAAGGTTTTAGAGCAATTTGAACTCATTACTTCATCCATTAGTAAAGCATTATCTCTATTTGGCTTAAATACGGACAAAGGTGTGATCCACTGTCCGGCACTCTTTTTAGATGGAAAAAAGTTCTCGGGAAATGCACAAATCAAGAAACAAGGCTATATCCTCCAACATGGAACAATCTTGCTGGATATCAATCCAGAATTAATGTATTCTGTATTGAAAGCGCCCAATAATGTAAGCACCACCCATATGGTGGAATCGGTTTATGCAAAATGTATTGGAATTAAAGAAAAGCTGGAAAATTATGAGGAAAAAAGATTTATCTCGTGTTTAAAGCAAGGGTTCTCTGAAGTGTTAAAAATTGACATGGAAACGAAGGATTTGTCAGAATATGAATATAATTTGGCACAAGATTTAGCTTCAAACAAATATAAACAAGAAAGATGGTTAAAAAGATATGAGTGATCTTAGTTCATTAATAGACCGTATAAGGGCTCGAAATACGTCATGGAGGGATTACCAACAAATCTTAGACTTAACAGACAAGAAGGAGCTCCAACTGGTTTTTTCAGAGGCATATAAGGTTAAGAAAGAGAATTTTGGGAATAATCTAAAGATATATTTTCCCGATAAAAAGTTTCCAGCGGTAAGTCTCACAGGAAATAAATGTGCATTAAACTGTGATCACTGTAATAAGAAATATCTTAATGGAATGAAATCTATTCTTTCTATTGATGAGTTGGAAGGGTTTTTAACAAAGCATATCGAAAAAGGCGGAGTAGGTGTATTACTTTCGGGAGGATGTGATCCAGAAGGGGCAGTTCCCTTAAAAAGATTTCTCGATACCGTTGAGAAAATTAAAACTCAAAGCAATTTAATAGTTAATGTCCATACCGGACTTTTAGACGAAGAAACAGCACGAAAGTTAGCATCGGCAAAAGTTGATATTGTTTCTTTTGATATTAACCTTGATAAAGAGATTATTAAAAATATCTATCATTTAGATAAAGCCGTAAAAGATTATAAAAATGCAATAGAAATCCTCAAAAAATATAATCTTAATGTGATCCCCCATATTTGCATCGGATTACATTATGGAGAAGTTCACAAAGAGCTGGATGGGCTCAAGTTTATAAAAAAGGTCAATATTAATCCTTCCGTACTTGTATTAATTGCATTAATCCCCCCAGAAGGGAAAAGAACTAAATTCAAAGCCCCAAAACCTTACGATATTGCAAAAATTGCCACAGTGAGTAGACTTTCCTTCCCATACTCCGAAATTAGCCTAGGGTGTATGCGGCCTCGAGCCAGAAAAAGAGTTGATATAGAACTTAACACAATCAAAAGCGGTATTACCAGAATTGAAATGCCTTCACCGAAGACGTTGAAACGGATTAAAAACTATGACGATGATATAAAATTTGATGTATATACAGCTTGTTGTGCATTACCCGGAAAATACGAAGAAGTTGCATTAACAAAAAATCCAAAATATTTGAATTATTTAAGACTTTAATATAAAAAGAAGGAGTAAAATTACCATGGAGAGTTTAGACATAATAAAGGAAAAATTCAAGCAAGATAACTACGCTAAGCAATTTGGAATAAAACTTGATAACTTTACAAAAGATAAAGTAAGAGAGGATAGGCTTAACTTCCAGAAAACTCCCTATGGTGGTGCCATATATTCGCTTGCAGATGCAGCCTTTTCCGTAATAGGGAACAATCAAAATAATATCAGCGTTGCTTTAGATTGTAAAATTAATTACCACTCCGCCCCAGAAGTCGGAGAAAAATAAAATTAGAGCAAAATGAAGAATAAAATTAAATTAATTGGATTGGAAAACTTTCCATTGGTCAAATCCGGAAATAATATCGTATCTCATATTTTAAAAAGTTTAGAGGGAATGAATGGAAATTTAGAAGATGGAGATATTTTATTAATTGCCCAATCTATTATTTCTAAAGCGGAGAATTATACTCGAGATTTAAGTAAAGTAGATCCAAGTCAGCAAGCTCTTAAAATCTATAAGAAAGTAAAAGAAAAAGCGCAAAAAAGGGACCTTCCAATTAAATCTCCCCAATTAATTGAACTTATTTTACAAGAAAGCAAAAACGTATTAAAATATGAACATGTAATTATAACAGAGACAGAGCAAGGGTTTATCTGTGCAAATGCAGGAATCGATGCATCAAATATTGAAGGGAAGGACTTCGTTACTATCCTACCCTCAAATTCTGATCAAATTGCAAATAAAATCCGAAAAAAATTAGAACAAAAAACTCATAAGTCTATTTCCGTGATTATTACCGATTCTTTTGGAAGACCCTTTCGAGTTGGTTCTGTTGGAGTCGCAATAGGGATATCTGGGATTAGTCCACTAAAGGATGAGAGGGGAAAGAAAGATTTATACGGAAATAAGTTGAAGAGTACAATTGTGGCGCAAGCGGATAATTTAGCCTCTGCAGCTCAGTTAATCATGGGAGAAGGAGACCAAGGAAATCCCGTTGTACTCGTTAGAGGATATAGATATAAGTATGATGAAGATGTATCTATTAACTCAATCCTCAGAGATAAATCATCAGATCTTTTTAGACCAGAAAATCAAGAAGACATAGTCGAAAAGGTATTAAAAAGAAGAAGGAGCTATAAATTACCCTTTTCTCAAAAAGAAGTGGATAAAGCCCTAATAGAGGAATGTATAGAAATCGCTCGTTGGGCTCCCAGCGCTCATAATGGCCAATTCTGGAGATACAGCATCTTAAAAAAAAAGAGCAAACTACGGGAACAATTAATAAATCGAATGAATGAGAAACTAAGGAAGGATCTTAGAGCAGACGGAAGGGAGGAGAAGTTCATCTCTAAAAAAATTGAAAAAACCCGGGCACGTTTTTTGGCTGCACCTTATTTAATCTTACTCTCTTTAGATGAAAGAGACCTCGAAACATATCCCGATGAGAAACGAAATGAGAACGAATTTTTATTAGGAGTACAATCTGTTAGCGCATCAGCAATTTATTTTCTGATTGCTCTCCAATCAAGGGGTCTTGCATCTTGTTGGTATTGTGCTCCTTTATTTGCTAAGGAAATTGTCAAAAAGTTTTTAGATCTGCCTCCCAGTTTTCAGCCCATGGCTTTTATCACTGTGGGACGTCCTCGTAAACAAATTAAACCCCCTTATCGCAAGGATCTAAATGAAATTATTTATAAATTAAATAACGAGAAATGAATTTTATGGAAGATAAATTTTATGTAATCTTAGCAGGCGGAGTCGGAGCGGCAAAATTTCTTGATGGATTGCGGCATGTCTGTGATCCTAAAAAACTCAAAATCATTATTAATACAGGAGATGATATTGAGTTATTTGGATTGAAAATATGTCCTGATTTGGATATCATTACTTATACTTTAGCAAACCTTGTAGATAAAGATAAAGGATGGGGGTTTCAAGGCGAATCTTTTAATTGTCTCTCAATCTTAAAGAAGTATTATGACTTAGGATGGTTCAATCTCGGCGATAAAGACTTAGCAACGCATATATATCGAACAGATATGTTACAAAAAGGATTTACCAAGGCAGAGGTAACTAAGAAAATTTGTAAGAAATTAAATATCTCAGCCGAACTTATCCCTATGTGTAATGAAAACGTTCAGACGTTTATCGATACTCCCAAAGGAAAGATGCATTTCGAGGAGTATTATATTAAATATAAATGTAAACCCGAAATCCTTAATGTGGAATTTAAGGGCATGAACGACGCTAAACCAGAAGAGAAAGTAATGAGATATTTGGAAAATGCAACGAAGATTATAATCTCTCCGTCGAACCCTATTGTATCAATAGGAACCATACTGCAGGTTGGCGAAGTAAGGTATAAACTAAGGGAATTTAAAAATAAAGTCTATGCCGTTAGTCCGATTATACAAGGGGGGACAATAAAGGGACCCGCCGATAAATTGATGAAAGCGATGGGTTACGATGCAACTTGTGGGGGGGTTGCAAAATACTATGCCGATATTGTAGGGCACTTCGTAATCGATGAAAAGGATCGCGAACAAAAATCGAATATCAAAGAGAAAGGAATGAAAGTCTCATGCTATGATACCTTAATGACTAATATGGAAAAAAAGAAAAAATTAGCGCAATTTATTTTAGATTTATAGCGACATCAAATTAAGACGTTAAGAAATTATGGATTATTCTTCGCTTTCTTCCTCTAGATCTTCTTCTTGAGCTATTTCTTCTCCTTCCTCCATTTTTTTTACATAGTCTCCGACTGAAGCCAAAATCTCTTTGATTCTTCCTTCTTGTTTCAAACGAATGATTAGATTACGATGTTTAATATAGGAAATTACCTTTGAAATTACCGGAAATAAAAGAACAAATGGTATCATTAAAGTAATGATAACCTCGGGAGAATACATTGAAACACTTTCAATAATAGAGGGTGGTAAATTAAATACTTCCTTAAAAAACCAATGAGGATGAATAATAATATAACTGAGAAAGATTAATAGAATTAATCGAAATGCAAAATTGAGACCAGTAGACGATGCAAGACTCTTGGGAGTGGGCGCTGATGACTTTGCTGTGATGGCATCTTCAGCTTCCGGATCTTCACGGAATAATCGATCAATATATCTACCTAATCTGCGAGTTTTGGAAGCTGCGGTCACCAATTTTTTCTCTTCTTCCTCCAATTTTTTACGCCGTACCATCTCTTTTACATAGGAAAACCTTTCTTCTTTCTGGGTAAAAAATTCTCTTACAGATTCTTTTTTTTCAATGCCAAGCTCTTCTTTTCTTTGTTGTGCTTCCTCCCGTATTTTATCAACATTAGCTGTAATATGAGCAGATTCTTTGCGTAGAAGATCAATTTGAGCCTCTAATCGGTCTTCTCTCTCAAGACTGGGTTTGGTGACTGTATCAATATAACTAATCTGAAAAGCCATTTCCAAATAAATATAGCTGATTATGGCAAATAAGAAAATCGAACTAAATATAAATCCAAAGAAATCATTAAGCGGTAATTCAGTGAGGCTTGGATCTACTGGATTTTCCAGATTTTCAAGAAAAGGAACCTTTAAGGTAAATAAGCGTAACATATCCCGAAATCCAAAAATCATTAAAGGCATAACAATCATGAGAACTAAACTTCCAATTGCTATAAAATTATATTTCACGTCGTTTTTAAAAATGGCGCGAATCGCATAGAATACAGATATTACAAATAAAATCTGGAAGATTAGCAAATATAAATTATTAGTAAATACCGATGCTTCTTGTGCCATTAATGCGGGAATCCTGATCAATGAGGGAGTTTCTCCCCCTGGAAAATTAAACCACGATTCTAAATAAAATTTAAAGAAGAAACCGATAAAATTAAACATAAAATTGGTCTCAAAATAAGCAAAAGAGCTAAATACTCCGCTTACAATTAGCGCAGTAAAATATGCCACAATATAGAGAAATAAATATGCCCCATATGTAAGAATATTTCGCAAGGCGATGAGTACATCCCAAAATACTAACTCGTTTTCAGCGGTGGTGATGACTAGATCGAAATTGAAAATAGAATTAAAAAGAACAATAATCCAAATAAAAATTAAGGCGTTTATAATATTCAAGACGGTTAAATAATATCTCGCCATAATCAGAAGGCCCTCCCCTTTTTTTTTGCCTCTAAATACTTGGTTAATGTATTTTGCATCATATCGTCTGGCCCTACATGAATTAAACTGACTCCCAAATTTCGTACCTCTTGTTTTATATGTAATACATGTTCCATCATCTCCTCGGAGATCGCCTCTGCAAGGGCTTTATCCGTGGAAGATAAATCCGTCTCATGAATCTCAAACCATGGGCTAAACGGATTAATCATTATTATGGTATGGTCAAAGGGAATAAGTTTTCGGACTCCCTCCACGATGTCTTTTACATCTGGTTCTAGATCAGAGATAATAAAAATTAAACTCCGTTTTTGGTGGCGTTTTGTGAAATAGTCCATAGATTCTCTAAATTTACACTGTCCTTCTGGTTTTACCTTGGCAATTGCATCTAAAACTTGATAGAACTGGTCTTCTCCTCCCTTCGGCTCAGAAAGATTCATATTTTTATTATTTGAAAAGGTAAATACGCCCACTTGGTCTCTTCTTGTTAATGCCACCTTTGTTAATAACATACATGCACGTATGGCATATTCGAATTTAGTATTATCTATTGCCCCACCTGCCATACTGTTTGAAGAATCCACCAAAATCATACAGGTGATATCTCTTTCTGATTCAAATTCTTTGACAATTAGTTTTTGTGTCCGTACAGATGCTTTCCAGTCGATTAGGCGAAATTGATCACCAAAAACATATTTCCGCATTCCGTAAAACTCGCTTCCGAGACCTTTCTGCTTGGAGCGTTGTGCTCCATAGTTCAGTTGCAATGACCGTTTTGATCCAAGAATTTCAATCCGTTTTATATCTTCATAAGGAGGATAAATCAAAATATCCGTCACACTATCTGGTACAACTCTCTCAAGTGAGTTAAACCCCAAACGATCTTTTACCGTTACAGAGAGTGGACCTAAAGGATATTCTCCTCTCACTTTCGGTTCAAGCACATAAGAAAATTTTATCGTGCTCTTTCTTCCAATTCGGGTTGATATGAAATTTTCTCCCAAAACAAGGCGAAACAATTCTGGATTAAATTGATCACGAATTTCTATAAAATCGAAACTGCTATTTCCTATATTCTCTATGGTTACTTTAATATGGACGAAATCGTCTTTAAAAATCTTTTTCTTTTCAAGCTCGCGATGGACTTTGAGTTCTTCAATGTTTGTTTGATAATAAAACACGGGCAAACTGATAATAGTACTGAATAATAATAAAATGGCAAAGAAGATCAAAAAATAATTGATAAATGCAAATCCCGCACATAAAAAGAATATGGAAAACATGACCAATAAGCGCCCTTTTCCACCTAAAATATCACTTCACCGTTCCTAAAAAAAATGGGTTTATATTTTTTATTCTCACTGTGAGAAATTCTATTTTTAATTATAATAATAATTATAAATTATATATTTTTACTTTTTATGAATTGCGCATAGATTGTTGAAGAAATCGAACGCGAAAAAATAAAAATATAAAATTGATTTATCTTATAATTATATAAATTAAATCAATATCTTTTATTGATAAGTAAAGATTTAAAGAAGTGAATTCTCAATGGCTGAAAAAGCCCAATATTATGAACAACAAGAGGAATTAGATGTTTCACCGATTCGTGAAATTGCTCAAGAAGTTTTAAGTGAAGTTAGCCGAGTTATTGTTGGAAATGGGGAAATCTTGCAGCAATTATTTATTGCCCTTTTAGTTAATGGTCATGTGTTACTGGAAGGAGTCCCTGGACTCGGTAAAACGGTGATGGCAAAAACTTTTGCTAAAACGCTTGGAATCTCATTTTCCAGAATTCAATTTACCCCCGATCTCTTACCGGCCGATATTACTGGTACAAAAATCTTTGATCAAAATGAGGGAGGTTTTGTTCTTCAAAAGGGGCCAGTGTTTGCTAATTTAGTCTTAGCGGATGAAATTAATCGGAGCGCCCCTAAAACGCAAGCTGCACTTCTCGAAGCGATGGCAGAACGACAAGTAACCATTGAAGGGAAAACATTAGAACTAGAAAAACCTTTTCTAGTGGTAGCAACTGAGAACCCCGTGGAAATGGAAGGGACATACCCCCTCCCCGAAGCACAAGTTGACCGATTTCTTTTCAAGCTTTGGTTAGACTATCCAGAACAAGATGAAGAGGTTGAAATCATGTCAAGGCAACTCAGCGGTCATTTACCTTCAATTGAACCAGTAACTGATGCTGAAGAGCTGTTGGCAGCTCAAGATCTTATGAATTTAGTCTATATTGACCAACGAATTCTTAAATATATCCGGGACATCTCATTAAAGACTCGAAATCATCCGCAGATTTATATGGGAGCAGGCCCAAGAGCATCGCTTGTGTTAATGAAATGTTCAAAAGCGCGCGCAGCGATTCTTGGCAGGAATTATGTAACCCCTGATGATGTACGAGCCTTAACAATCCCCGCCTTAAATCATCGTATTTTACTAAAACCCGAAGCGGAATTAGAGGGTTTAGATGTTAAGGGAGTAATTAATAGTATCTTAGAGGAAATTCCTGTTCCGATTTAAATATTTTTTTATTCCTCCCATTTTTGATATTGTTCATAATCAATCAACTTGGTCTATTTGGTAATTTTGCGTTATAAATCTATGTGGCTAAAAAAAAAGAGAGATTAGTTTATACTTTTAGAAGTAAAAATAAAAAAGAAAAAGAAATTTTAGAAAACCTTAGATGTTTTCCATAACCCATTCCATTTCGAAGAATAAATTCTCAAAATCCTTCTGGTCTTGAACATCCAGTTCGTTTTTCTTTATTGCTAATATTTTATTCATAAATTTACCAATTCGTTTCAACTTCTGTTTTGATATATTTGGAACCTTTGCAGAAACCATGTTAATCACATTTTCAGTGGTGATATTTTTCCCTCCCAATTGGGCATTAAGTTTTCGCTCTAAACGCCTGTATAAAAGCAAGAGAGCTTTATCGAATTTTTGGTTTGAACGATACCATTTAATTTTACGTGCAAAAAAGGAGGATGTCCTAAATTTTCTCTTCTCTTCTTCTTGTTTCTCCTTTTCTTCCCTTTCCTTCTCCTTTTTTTTAGGAAGATACTTTCGTAAAAGATAAATGGCCAGCAGCGGATAAATCCATGCCGTAATCGGATTAGTAGATAAATGCACCACATATTGAATAATAAACCCAAAAATGCCGGCAGAACTCAAATCTCGGGAATATTCAGGCCTAATATGTGCTTCATCAAATACAACTATCCAATCCTCTCCATTTTCATAGGTTAACCAATTTATTATATTCCGAGCAAACCGTGCATTGTCAAATTCTTCTCGGTTCAAAAGATCATTATTGAAAAGACTCGCATCCCCCGAGACAAAAAGTCTTACGTTATCCGCTTGTTTACTCATAAACGGAGTTTGCGGATACCCCCCCAGAGGGAATTTACTCAGATCTAATGGAAAGTCTTCCCCTATCACATTATCAATGAAACTTAGATCAATATTATCGTCTTCTATGTTATATACTCCATCTTCATTTTTATCAATAAAACTATACATGCTGGTATAAGCAATCGGATTCCAGCCGAAGTACTCAAGAAAAGGTCCCCCCAAGGCAGCGGATGCTCGAGCAAGAAGAACATTATTCACCCCCTCAGTTGTAGGATGCGATTGAAAGTTCGTTACGACCGGGAATTGGGGATCTTTTTTTCCTTCCTCGTTCACTAAACATGATTCATTGTCTCGTAGAACCCCATCTGGAAAGATAGTTACAGGAGTTTTATCTTTTACGTTCGGATCTGCCAAGTTTGCGGCAAAAATTTCCCACAACAGCGCACTAGTGGACCCGAAATCGTGTAAGAGCAAGAGCGAATTATTATTTTCGAAAAAATTTATAAAAAACGGAATCTCATAGATTGGATTATAAAATTGATTGGGACCAAATAAGACTAACAGCATTGATTTATTGAGACGTTGAGTGGCACTCAGACTCGATTGAACATTATAGGTCTCATATCCCTCATCTTCTACCAAGGCTTTAAAATCTGAACCGCCGTTCCAACCCTCGTTATAAGCAGAAAAATTATGGTCGTTCTTGCCTTGATCAATTACCGGAGATAAGAGAGGTACAAAGGAAAAGATAAAAATAATTAAAAATAACGCCTTTCGATAGACAGACCCCTTTTTGAGTTTTTTTCGAGAACGCTTTTCTCTGACCTTCCTGGTCCTTTTGTTTCGAATAAAAATTAAAAAGCGGAGACCCATGAAAATAGCGGCGATATAGCATACAAGCGGGAAATAGTTCACAAAATAGGGAAAAATTCCCGGATGTTGTCTTCCAAACTCTTGAATGAAAACGGTAAGAATAACCCCGTAAAAGACAAGAAAAAAGGTAAAGAACCCATATAATATACCCTTTGAAATATTAATACTCTTTTCTGAAGGTTTTCCACTAAATATAGCCATCGTTCACTCAAAAGTCAGTTTTGATTAAATTTTATAATTTCTTTTTTAATTATAATGAAAAGATTATTTAATATTATAAGAGAAACTCTTATTGGTGATTTCTTGGTATAAGGACGAAAAGAGATTTATCGTCTTATTTATTTCTGGAATGGTTGGCTCAACGCCCCCATAAATAATATCTTCAATCTTTTTAATAAAAGTATATACGGAGCCAGGATTTTGATCTAGGTCATTAACACATTTTATCGCATATTCCCGAATAGTTTGATGGGCAAGTCGTGGTTTATCGTATTCATGTTTCATGAGATCATTGTAAATTAAATAAATATATGCGATCGCCTCCTTCGATCTGTCGCTATCGACTAAAATTTGAACATTCTCGAATTTATCCTCGATATCAAACTTTTTTTGTTCCTCTTTTGAGAATAATCCTATTTTTCCCACCTAAGATGTTTTATTTTCAATATATATAATTTATAATGGTTTTTTGATTTAAATTTTGATTTTTTAATTCACACATTTTTTTTATAACTTGTCTGGTGAAACGGTTAAATTTTTAAATTAAATTTTTGACTCGTCAATTCATAGTAGACCGGTGAAAATAGCGCAAGCGCCTTTTTAAAATCCTCTTCGGTTATTTTATGTGGCCGAGCATAAATAACTTCTTCGATCTTCGTGATGAAGGGATATATTTTTTCCGGCGGAAGTTTTAGATCTTTTACCGACACAATCGCAATATCCCTGATGGTCTCAGACGCTTTTTTGCTGCGACCAAATTTTGCGTTAATTAAATCCATATATATCGCATTAAAAAGATAAGATAATGCTTCTTCTAATCTTCCTGACTCTTTCAGCATTTTTAAATTAAGTAATTTGTCTCCCAAAGGTACTTTGACCGTTCTTGAAGCCTCCTCTTGTTGTCGTAGGTATTTATACCCCAGTAGTGTTAAGGCTACAATAATCCCCGCTACAATCGGAATAAAATAAATAAAAAAGTTTACAAACGGGGCTGGCGTATCATCTTCTGTATCGTCGGGTGGAACGACTGCTTCCTCTTCTCCTTCATACACCTCAATAGTGTAACTATTAGACGTTTCAATTTTTCCCGCATCATTAATCAATCTTATTTGTAAATTATTGGCTCCCGTTCCTTCAGGGATATTATATGTATAGGAAAACGAACCATCACTATTAGTGCTCACCTGGCCAACCAGTTCTCCATTATATAAAAGTGCAATCTGGCGATCATTAATAAAAAAGCTACTATTGGCTGACGATACAAGGGTACCTTGAATGGTAAAATCCTCAAATTCCGTAGAGGTGCTTTCTACATCCCACTGACACGAAATATTGGAAAAAACTTCAATTGTTTCTGGAAGAATCCATTCCGAATAATTCACATAAGGGAAATCGGAGAAGTTTAATTTTAATGATAGTTCTTCCAATTCAGTTTCTGGGATTGGCAAGGAATTTATCTCCCCATTATTATTAGTTGATGTCGTTCCAGAATCAAGCACTTCTCCATCATGATACCAATAAAAATTTACTATCCCCCCTGCAATTCCCGTCCCATTAACATATCTTAAATATCCGTTTGTGTTAAAAGGCTCTCCGGTCAGATAAGGAATATCGGTATCTGACCAATCACCCTCATCTATATCAAATTCAGAAGTCGTATTTAAAAAGATAATATAATGATTGAGATAATCTATATCACTTTCCGTATCATTAAGAACTTCGGCCTCGATTTTATGAGAAGTATAAATATTAAGTGAATCTGAGATATTATAATTGATGGTAAAATTACCGTCCTCGTCTGTTGTGGCATTATAGCGAGGAAATAATTCACCATTAACTTTAACAGAAACACTATAATTCGGATATGGATCACCAGATATAGCATGAATAAGATTTCCATTGATTGGAATGTTTTGATAATGAGAAAACCTTGAATTATTAATCATTTCCGCATTTGTTAAAGTTAAATTAGCTTCAATAGAAGAAAGCTTCAAATCTTGAGAACGGTCCCTATCTTTGATATCTTGCATACTTGAATAATCGCTGATATCTGGTAAATTGTCCCTTCCCCTTAAAAAGATTATCAAAATGAAAAGGGAAAGGATAATTAATATTTTTATGCGGGGTTTATTTCTGCTCTTTTTTCTTTTCAATCCCACCATTTACATTTGACCTTCTTGATTATATTAAGTATATTCTTGACTAGAACCTTCAACATAATAACCATCTGTCATGTCAAAATTATGCTCATCAAAGGGATTAAACTCGACCTTAATACTTGTATCTTCTTGATAGGTTGGCCAATTCGAGTCAACAGTAAGCGAGCCGTTGAAAAAGCCGCTGGAATCGACGGTCACCGTATCATTGAATGCTATAACGTTTCCGTTTTCATCCTCTATGGTCACATTCACATTATACCCTTCCATTGCGCTTCCGTTATCCCACGTTAAATTACCGGTAACGTATAGAATATCATCATTATACCATTTTTCTTCTTTTTCATTTAAAGTATAAGAATCTCCTTCGGTAATAGTAGTACCCGCCGTTACATTCAAGGTCATACAACTACTGTTGCTATGGACCATATAATCGGTGAGATGAACATCCGGTAATTCAATTATATCGCCCGTGAAATTAATCTGCACATAATACTGCCCTTGAGGAGCCTCCAGATCCACGTAGCTGATATTAAAACAATATGTCCCATCTTCTTGAACTATTATGGACGAAGATCCTTCTAAATTGAAATAATCCGAAGCATCTTGCATTGAGGAATCATAGAAATTAATGCTAAGATTTAAGGCTCTTAAGGGTTCACCCTCATCGGTGACATTTCCCTCTACCGAAAATCCATTTTGATTTCTCCTTACTTTTTCCACACTTAGTTCACTGGAGATATCTACACTCTCGTTTATTACTATATATGTATCATTAATCGTGTTGAAATCCTCATAAGTAACAATTATTCTATGTAATCCAGCGTGCAAATCGGTGGTATTTATACTAAATTCATGATATCCCCCCTCAGTTATATTAACTTCGGCAGAATCCAATTCAGTTCCGGTGTAATTGTCCATAAGCCGGACAGTTCCTTCATCCGTTGTCGTATGATTGACCCAGACCTCAAAGGTGGCATTCTCTCCTTTTTGATATGTTGCAGGTGGATTACTATTATCATAGGTTGGTCTTGTATGTTCTCCTCCGATTTTAAATGTAATAGATAATTCTTCAGGGTTAATTACTTCTAGTTCATTTTCACTTTCGTTCGCCGCCGAGAAATTGCTCCATTCGGGCAAGAAATAATCATATTGGTAATCTTCTTCAGAATTGGTGTACAAAAAGGTGCCGTTAAAACGAGTCTCTATTGTATAATTTTTTGGAGGTGTACTCTCGCTAACGCTAAATTCGGCATAAATCTCCCCTGTCTCATTTAGAGCCAAATCCCCCGCTTCTTGATTGAGATAGAAAGAAACGTCGTCATTACCATCAAGCATATGGACTGAAATTTGCCCATATTTAACAGATTTACTGTTTGAAGGATCTTTCAAAGAACCGCGAACAACAAAATTCCTACCGATGTTCCCGGTACTATTAATTGTTTGCGGGACAAAATCCAGGTCAATATCAATAGGAGCATCCAAAATGAAATAAGAATGATTTTTTTCTCCAGCTCCAGCTCTATCATAGCTTGCGGAAATAAGGTGGGGTCCTGCCACAATAGTATCATTCATTTCATAACTAACACTCGCTTGACCGTTACTAAGTTCTTTCTCGGCGATAACGAGATCTTGAGTATGGTCCCTGAAGGTAACGATATCTCCGTCCTTTGCAAGATCCATACCCCATTGGATTTCAACCGATAAGTTTACTTCATCATTTCGGGTAATATTAGGCGAATAAAAATCATCATTGCTGTATCCATCAATGAAAAAATCCATTGTGAACTCATCAGGTGCCTCAACCTTTAACTCATCTGTAAGAATGGTTGAGTTATCCATCTCGGACAATTCAAAATAATGAGGATAATCTGAATCGTCTGACCGATCCACTGTGCCGTTAAAGTCCATCCGTAATGTATAATTTCCGTATGGAATATTTTCAGAAACTCCGTAGGTAAAATTAAATTTTCCGTCAGAATTAACCTTGGGAGGATCAGGGGGACTTAAATACTCGGAGAAATCTGTTGAATTTCTAAATATCCTCAATCCAATTTCGGCATATGGAATTGGATTGCCATTAGTATCATTAATGCTGCCAGGAATAGAAAATTCTTTAATTCCTGAACCTGTTCTATTTATCTCTCTGGGAGTTGGTCCAGAATTTATATGAATGGTTGGTTTCTCTTCCAAAACAAAATAGGAATAATTGGTGACATATCCCACTTGAGCACAGAGTAAGTTTGGACCCGCCAAAACAGAGGAATTTAAATCAAAGGTATAGGTGGCAAGTCCATCAGCATTTGTAGTATTTGTGAAAAGTGTAGAATTGTTATCGGCATTAATAAATTGCACATCCTTATCTGGAATTGTCGAACCATCGGAAGCAACGACTTTCGCTTTTAAATGTAACGAATCGGTTCTATTTACCGTGGGATTTTCATAATTGGTTGAATCAGTGTTGTTTATGTAAAAGTTAACACTATGAGTACTCGTATGATTAAACTCGATGCGATTACTGGAATTTTCCATGAGCTCAGATACATAAAGACCATCATTCCACGTTCCATTAAAATCAACTCTTATATCAAATGTTCCATAAGGTGCTGCTGGTGGGGCATTAACAGAAATAGTATCTTCAAAATCTCCCGTGCTATTTGTTTGTGAGCAATTTGGAGTAAATGCACTATTATATTTGTTATTGGTTCCTTTTTCTAACAATACATATTCAATATCAGCATCCCGCACCCCTTCATTATTTGCAGGATCATAGACATTACCTTTAATAGTTGTCTCATCGGGATTAGAATCCGATCTATTAACTTCTTGCGGATTAACCCTGGATAAATGAACGACAATATCATCGTTAATTAAATAAGTTATCGGATTTGAATAGGAGGTGTAATAAGTAGCATAAATATTATGAGGGCCCACAACTTGTGTATCATTAATATCAACGAGTAGAGTGGCATTTCCATTGGCATTAGTAATTGCAGAACCTAATGGTGTCTCAGGATTATTATGATCATAGAACTTTATTTCCTTATCCTCTACATCTCCCGTATCTGAACTCAGTGAGGCATTCAGTTCTGCAATATTTCCACGATTTATCGGTCCAGTAACATTAGAAGTAAGCGTAATATTATATTCCCCTTCTGGCGCGGTCATTCCTCCACTTCCAAAGGTCTCGAAATTAATATCCATCTCCACCCAACGTCCATTTCCAGAGGTATCTGTAGGAACATAGATTTCTGCCCAATTATACAAATTTTTATATCGGACCACCGCCGCATCTTCTCCTTCTTGAGGGTCAGAGACCTCATCGAGGGCCCGACTATTAAATCCGTTAACATATCTGCTAGAAACACCGAATACCCGGGTAAATGCAGTAAAAGCTGAAGCGAAATGAGACCATAACCCCCCCTCCTTTTCACAGAACCATTCTATTTCATCCTCTCCTTCTGCGGGGCCATCATCCGTATAAATCTCTGCTCCTCCACTGTAGGGATCGGTAAAATTCGCTTGCAAATAGTTCCGTATCTTATTTGCGACTGTATATGCCCCATCGTCTTCCTTAATGATGACCTCTAAGTTGTCGCAATGCCTGTCAAAGTCATCATGATTGGCCCTGTAAGTGGAGATTGAGGGCGGGAGTTGTAAATAGAGGTCTCTAATTGCGGATGGAGTAAAGGACTCGTCAACTTGGCTCGAATTTAAATCTTCGGGGCTGGGTTGGGGCGTTCCAAATAATTCATACGACATATTGGTTTCTTGATCGCTGGTAAAGGTTGCATCCATGGTGGTGCAATTATAATCATCCTTGTAAAGTGTTGCAGAACTCTCATCCAAGGTATCTCCGCTCACGCTCCCTTCCATAATATTAGGATTCGGAAAAAGAGCGGGAGCCACAAATGAGTTCTGATCTGATGAGGGATTCATGGCCCTCTTTAACCTCAAAATGTCTTCGCTTCCCTCTAAATCCCCATACGAATAAAAATCGAATATTTGTTTACTTGCCGAAGATTTCCAGCTGGTTCCGTTATACTCTTCAAAACATTCATAGCGCCAGAGCTTATCGGACAAATTGTCAAAATTGTCGTAATCAAAAATTCGAAATACCTCCTCATCGGACCCGAGGAGAGCTGCCATTGCTGCTCCCATCGTGCTTAAGTCCATATTATCGATATCGCCATCGTACATTTCTTGGAAGAGTTCATCGATATCCTCTTCAGTTAGGTCTAAATCTTCCAAATCTTCCGGATCCAACGCATCAATAAGATCTTCCAGATCAAAGGGAATGTCGGGCATATTTAAGGTAACATCCTCAAAATCCGCATCATCAAGCTTTTCATTGGGATTTATACGTTGTGAACCCAATAAAAAGTTGAATAATACAGTAGAGAGTGAAAAAAAAGCGATTAAGAGGATAGCAATTAAAAAAACGGCAGCAGCACGTTTTTTGTTAATTTGCGGCTCTAAGAGTTCTCTCTCTAACGACATTTTACTCTAACGAAACCAAAATAAAGATAATGGAATATTTAAGGTAAACCAATTTAGAATATTAAATAAAATTATAATATATATAATTTTAGGAATATTTTTATGTTTACTTAAAAGCATCAAATATAGTGAAATAAGAAAAAAAGAGAAATTTAATTAAATTTTCCTATCGCACTTCATCCCCGCCTAAAGGACAGGACTTTCTCGCACTTTAGTGGGAAATTAGAGTATATTATTTTTCCTCAATTAATAGAGCAACTAGGTTTTTATGAGAATTCATATCCACACTTAGTGCACACATACTTCTTGGCATAAATTGGTTTGGGGATATAGCTGATGACTTTACTTTTATCTTCAACTTCCTTAATGGCTTGACCGGTTGCTCCACAATTTGGACACTTTGTTCGAGTGCCTCCTACGTCCACCGAGGGAGTCTGTTCCGTACCGCCTCCAGTAGTGCCTCCCGTACCGCCTCCCGTACCGCCTCCCGTACCGCCTCCAGTAGTGCCAGATGTTCCTGTTTGTCCGCCGCCCCCCATTACGCTGGAAGAGGAGCTTCCAAATGAACTACTGCTTTGAGAAGCTCCTGGAGAGCTTGGTTGTTCTTGAGAGAGAGACGAGCCCATAACTGCCTTTGGTTCCTTCAATTCTTTGATACGTTTATCCTTATACGCAACATCTTGCTCCAATTGCTGTATTTTTTGTTGGAGAGGTTGGATCTGACCTTGCAAATTAGCTTTCTCTTGCTGTAGCTGTTGTATTTGCTGTTGCAAGTTCGGAATTTGATCTTGGAGTTGTTCTTTTTCGGATTGTAATTGATTAACTTGCGATTGTAACTGTTGCATCGAATTTTTTGTATTTTGCAATTCATTATTCAGTTGGTTGATCTGGTTCTCCTTTTGGGTCAATTGGGATTGAAGGTTGGATGTTTCTCCGCTTGCTTGACTCAGTTGGTTGTTCAATTCATTTATTTTGTTTTGAAGTTCATTTATCTTTTGGTCCTTCGCGCTTACTTGTTGTTGCATATTATCCAATTCATTTTGAGAGGGAGCAGTTGATTCTGGTTCGGTTGAGGGTGTAGGCGAAGGTGGTGCGGACATAGATTCGGTAGTTGGTGTGGGCGAGGGTGTGGATTCAGGGGAAGGGGATGAAGAGGTGGGTTCTGGTGCTTTCATAGTTGATGGTTCTGTCGGTGCTGATGGTTCTGTCGGTGCTGATGGTTCTGTCGGTGCCGGTGAGGGGGGAGCTTCGGTCGGTGGAGGCATTGATGGTTCCTCCTCATCTTCTAAGCCCAAATCCGGTAAGTCAAAATCTAAATCAAGATCATCATCTTTATCTTCTTTTTTTTCATTCTCGTCCGACATATTTAGATACCTTGGTGTTTTTTATTAAGAATAAATTAGTTCCTAGTAATATATTGAATATTAAGATTAAAATAGTTTTGATTTTTAATATTTTTCATTATTTTTTATTTCGTGAAAGAAATTTAGAACAACCGATAGAGGAGATCACTCTTTTCTCATAAATTGAAGGAAAAAGAAAAGGAAAAGAAAAAAATTTAGAAAAATTCAAATTGTTAAAAGCATTCCCAAAATGGCGCCAGATTTTCCTTTAATTTCGGAAACAATTTCCCATCTAAGTATGTCAACAGTTCGGAGTCGGACGTTCTGGGCTTTTCCGTGATTAAGTCCTCCTCATCATTAAGTACCTTGAGGCAATTATATACCGCCCGTGCTTGTTTATCTATATCATATCCCCCTTCTAAGGTAATTAATATTCTATCGTTTGCATATTCATGTGCAATGGCTTTAATTAATTTGAGATAATTGGCCGGAGCTTGGTAAGTCCAACCCATCCCTGTGAGGCGATCTGTGTAGTGGGTATCAAATCCTGCAGAGATCAAGATAAATTGGGGAGCATATTCGTTTAAGAGAGGTGATACTATTTCATGAAAGAATTCCATAATCGCATCGTCGGCAGAGTTAGGTGGCATGGGAAAATTAATGATATGGCCCTTTCCGTTTCCCTCTCCAATCTCATTTTCAAACCCGCTTCCTGGATACAGGGTCCTCCCATCTTGATGAGAACTAAAAAAGACAACCTCGCCTTCACCCGAAGGTGAGCCTTTATAAAAAATATCTTGAGTGCCGTTGCCGTGGTGACAATCCCAATCAATAATTGCGACCCGATCAATATCTTTATCTCTTAATAAGTACTCCGTTGCAATTGCTATGTTATTAAAAAAACAGAATCCAGAACATTTATACGCATTCGTGTGATGACCGGGGGGTCTTACTAAAGCAAATCCGTTTTTGATGTTTCCATTGAGGATTTCATCGATAGCTTTCAAGTTTCCTCCCACAGAATAAAGGGACGCTTCATAAGTTTTTGCAGAAACGGAGGTGTCCATATCAAGCTGTTGGATATGCCCAGTTTTCTCGGCTAATTTGCTAATTTCTTTTACTTCTTTGATTAATTCTACATTGTGTACATATTTGATTTGATCCAGGGTTGCCTTATACGGTTTGATAACTTGATAATCCGGATTATCTAATAAGCCTCTATTTCGTAATAAATCCATAATTCCGATAAGCCGTTTGTGGCTCTCCACATGGGTTCCGATGCGGTGCTCAAGGTAGATATCATCGTAAATTATTCCGGTTGTCATTTTTCAAAATCACACTAATACTTAATTTATTAATAATATATAATATCCAGAAATAATAAAAATATTTCAATCTAATCTTTATTTTTTTAAACAAATCTTGATAAAATATGAGAATCTATTCTTTATGTAAATCATATCTGAAGTATTTTTCTCCTTAGGTGAATGAAATCTTGAAAAGTGAAAATAGAACAATTTCTGAACGATATTGGGTGTTTAAGGTTGTTATAACTGGTGAACCGGGCGTTGGAAAAACCAGTTTAGCCGAACGTTTCGTTTCGGGACATTTTCTGAATGATTATAGAGCAAGCATCGGGGTCAATATGTATGTGAAAAAATTAGAATTAGGAAATATGGACATCCCCGTTGAAAAGGATAAAGATCACCATGTAGATATTCAATTATGGGATATTGCTGGGCACGAACGGTGGAAGAAAACTAGACATCTTTACTATGGTGGGGCTCAAGGTGCATTAATTATCGGGGACCTTACTCGAGAAAAGACGTTTGAAGAGATAGAAACATTCTGGTTTCCCGATTTGATGGAACACTGTAATGATGAAATTCCCCTCATTTTAGTTGGAAATAAGGCAGATCTCCCCAGAAAGGTAAACCAAGAGAAATTGGATTCTTTAGGTGAGGAAATCAACGCTTTGGAAACAATAATTACTTCCGCAAAGACAGGAAATAATGTAGAAACTGCATTTAGATTGATGAGCAAAAAGGTAATTGAAAGATCTGAAAAAATTTAGATTTCCACTAATATTTTGATAAAATCTCTTTCTTGATCAGTCATATAGCGCTCGAACCCTTCTTCTTGTATTTCGGATAAAGGAATAACATCAGAGATTAATTTGGCAGGTTGAACATTTCCACTAGTAAAGAGATCAATTGTATCTTGTACGTCTTCTCGGTCATGAGATAAAGTGCCAATAAGCGTGATTTCCTTATTATTCATTAAAAATAGAGGGAATTCGACATTGCCTTTATAGATTCCTTCTAACACAATCGTTCCCCCCCTTTTTATCGTATTAATAGCCAGATCGAATGTCTTGTCGTTTCCCGCACAATCAAGGATATAATCGGGTTCTCCGTTTTTTCTGAAATATCTCCTTAATTTCGCCTTGCTGGGAGGAAGAGTATCATCTGCACCCAATTCTTTCGCTTTTTTTCTTAAAGGTTCATAGATTTCAACCACCACTGCATATTCCGGATCATATTGGTTCTTTAGAATATTAAGTGCCCCTAGCCCTATATTTCCACCGCCTATAATTACAATCTTCTGATGTTTAGACATATTACATCGTTTGAATGCCCGGACGGAGACAGCAAATGATTCTATCATGGAACACTCTTTTAGCGAATTGGGCGAGGGAACATGAAACAAATCGTTTTTATGAACCGCCACATATTCTGCAAACCCTCCATCTTTGAAAATGCCCATCCCTCCAGAATCTGAACGCCCAATCTCCAATAAAACATTAATACCCACGACTTTATCCCCTACTTGAAATCCTTGCACATTTTTTCCTATCTTATCAATGGTACCTGAAAATTCATGACCCATCACCACTGGAGTTTGATATAATTTCTTTTTATAATTAGTCACATCAGTGCCACAGATAGCACAATAAGCGACCTTGACCAACACTTGGTCGGGAGTGATTTCTGGCTTGGGATAATCTTCTTCATAGGAAATTTTTCGAACATCCTCAAAAACTGCCGCTCTCATCCTTTTCACTATTTTTTAAAATCATATTTTTACTTTTTTATGGTTGAATAATGATAAAATTTATTGTTATTATAATTTTTACCTACATACTATATTTGATTTGTAGATAAATTTAGGATAATAATTTTTGGGTAAAGATGAAAGAAAGCGTGAAAAACAAATACTATGGCTTTTCTGGGAAGCTGATCGAGGTCGATCTTACCGATCTTAAGGCTTCCGTAACAGCCTTAAATAAGAAATATGCAAAGAAGTTTATGGGCGGTGCTGGATTTGTGTGTAGATATTTATATGAATATATAGGGAAGGATACTGATGCCTTAGGGCGAGATAATATCATGATGATTATGAACGGACCATTTTCTGCCACAAAAGCCCCATGCTTCGGGAGGTTTGTCATTTGTGCCAAATCGCCATATACTCAATTGTGGGGGGAAGCTAATTGTGGGGGGACTTTCGGTCCAGAATTAAGGAAAGCTGGCTTTGATGGAATACTGATAAAGGGAAAAGCAGAGGACCCAGTATATATAAAGATTGAAGATACAAATATCAAAATTGTAACAGATAAAAGCCTTTGGGGAAAAAATATTAAAGAGACCCGCAAGATTTTGAAGGAAAGGGTAAATGATGATCACGCTAAAGTGTTATGCATTGGTCAAGCGGGCGAAAATTTAGTTAAATATGCAAATATCAACGCAGAGGGAAGATCTGCTGGAAGGACGGGAATGGGGGCAGTTTTAGGATCAAAAAACCTCAAAGGAATCGTAGTACGAGGAAAGGATTCAAAACCGAAAATTGCCCATCCTGAAAAGTTCGATGAGAGTGTTAAAAAAACACTGAAATTCATATTGGATACTGATACTACTCAGATTATGCGCTCATATGGGACAAGCTCTGGAGTTTTAGGCGCATATGCGGTGGGAGATTTGCCGATTAAATATTGGTCTAAGGGAAAGTGGGAAGACGTCATGGATATTTCAGCAGAAGAATATAAAGAGGATTTATTCTTGAAGGCCAAAGCTTGTTACGGATGTCCCATCGGATGCGGAAGAATCGTCAATATCGAGAGTGATAAATATAGGGCTAAAGAAGTAGAGGGACCAGAGTATGAAACTATCGCTGGGTTTGGTTCAATGATTCTCAACAATAATTTGGATTCAATCGCTGTTGCCAATGATATATGCAATAAGTACGGTCTAGATACAATCAGTACCAGTGGTACAATCGCATTAATGTTTAAGCTCTATAATGAAGGTAAAATTGATAAAAATGAGGTTGAAGGGTTAGAGTTAGAGTGGGGGAACTACAAGGCGATGCTAACTTTGATCGAGAAAATCGCCCATCGAGAGGGGATTGGAGATTTACTAGCTGAAGGATCTAACGCGGTTGGGAAAAAATTCGGTATCAGTCCAGAAGAAATCGCAACGGTCAATCAACTGGAAGTGCCTTATCACGATCCGCGATCTTGCTTTGGAATGGCTTTAACGTATGCATTTAGCCATCGCGGAGCATGTCACACCACAGCAGATGTATATAAAGCGTCTAGAAAAACCAACGAAATTGATTTTTCCGAGCTTAAGATTAAAAAAATAGATATGCATTCCAGCAGTAAGGAAATGGCAAAAGCAACCACCTTGCTTCAAGATTATAGAGCATTGTATTCCAGCTTAATTGCATGTATTTTCTCGAACCCGCCCCCCTCCTATATGGCTGAAATGATTAACTCGTTATTAGGTTTTGATATCGATGTGGAAGGCATAAAAGTACTAGGTGAACGGATATTTACCATGAAACGCTTGTTTAATATTAAAATGGGGTTAACGCCGTCAAATGATCGACTCCCTGAAATTCTTTTAAAAGAGTTACATGAAGGGGTGGTGAGAGGAAAATCACCTAATTTTCGGAAATTAAAACGTTATTATTACGATATAAGAGATTGGAACCCCGAAACGGGAAAACCAAATAATTCAAAACTTAAAGAATTAGATTTAGATAATTTTTTACATTAAATAATTTTTTAGTGCTATGAAATTTTAATATAATTATGGCTTTCAAAGAGAAATTTTCCGAGGAACATATTGCTGGGGGAGGGAAAATACGGAGTATCATATTAGGGCTCAACGACGGCTTAATTTCTGTGTTTACATTATTAATCGGAGTTGCTACTGCAACATATCTTTCCACTGGAGATAATTTTTACGTGGTCTTGACGGGTCTTGCCGCTATGGTTTCCGGCGCATTTAGTATGGGACTTGGGGAATACATATCCAGTAAATCTGAGGCCAAATATATCCAAAATGAAATGGAAAGAGAGAGAGCAGAAATTGAATTGCTTCCAGAAGAAGAGAAGATGGAAGTTCGGGAAATCTTTAAAGATATGGGGTTTGAGGGGGAGCTTCTGGAGTCTTCCGTTGAGGAAATTACTTCGGACAAAGAAACTTGGCAAGATTTTCTCATTAGCAGCGAATTAGGGTTAGAGGAACCCGAAAGTCCGGCAAGAGGGGCAATTTTAACTTTCTTCGCGTTTATATTAGGAGCGTTTATTTCGATTTTTCCTTATCTTTTGGATTTAGGCTTAATTTCATTAATCTTATCGTCTGTGATATCTTTTTCCGTGCTTTTTATCGCCGGGTCGTTGAAAAGTAAAATTACGGGAGAACCTCCAATCAAATCCGGAATTGAAATGATAATTGTTGGATTAATTGCGTTTCTAGCGTCCTATTTTATCGGGGTCTATTTAGAACCTTAAAAATCTGTGTTTTTATTTTTCCTATTATATTTTTAAGATGTCAACCGATCCGTCCTTCTCAAGTTTACCAAGAACCGTTGAAACTCGTTTAGAATAAGCCCGAGAAGTAAAGATACTCAGCAATTTTTCATTAAAATAATGTTTATACCCATCCCTAAATTTTTCGTGAGGTCGGATAACCAAATTTTTTTTACAAAAATATAAAAAGCCTCCTCACTAAAATGTTTAATACTTGGCCCCCTTAAATTCTTTTGTATGGTAGCTTCTCTGATTAGAACCATAAAAAATCTTACACAGGACTATGAATTGGTGAAAATCCCTCCAGAACGATTTATAAACCAGTTAATAGATCACTGGAGCAGGATCGGATTTTTAAAAGATGCCGGTATTACTCAATGCAAATGGATTTGAATCTTTCAAGATGGAAGAAATCCTAAGAGACCTTTTCAAAAAATTGTTGACTGTGATCACAGAGCGGACAATTCTCTGTTGCTTCATCAAATTCAACGTTTCCGCAGATTTTACATACATAGATATCTCTCCCCTCAATCGGTTTTCCTTTTTCTACCCTTTTTAGATATTTCTTGTATAATTTTGCATGAATCTTTTCCGCTTCTCTGGCCAGAGAAAACGACAATCTCACGGTAATTTCATTCTGATCATCGGCATTTTTTACATAATTTTTATACATTGTTTTTGTCTCGTAGATTTCTCCGTCAATTGCGTTTTCAAGATTCTCTTTGGTACTTTTTACTTGCTCTCTTATTTGCTCATCGTCAATATGTACAAACTCCGAAGTTTCTACTTCAGAATCGGTCAGCACTGATAAAGCCCTTGTATGGTTTTTAATATGAATCGTTTCGGCAAATGCGACTGCTTTGAACAATTCTGCAACTTCGGGAAGGTTTTCTTGTCGAGCCCGCTCTGCAAATAGATTGTATTTCAGATTTGCTTTAGTTTCACCAACAATAGCATCTTTTAAATTTTGAATTAAAATATTCATCTCTACAGAAACTAAAATAAGAAGGAATTTGAATCTTGTTTTTATGAAATATATACTTTTAAAATGAAAGAGATTACGTTTGTTTTCTTGTAAACTTGATATAGCCGGGCTTAGGCTCATAAATATCTCCGTCTCTTATCAAATTTTCAAGTGCATCTTGGACAAATTTCTTATCCAAATCCTCCTCTAATTCTAAGCTTTGAATGATATCTTTCCTTTGAAGTTCTTGCCAATTATTCTCCGAAAACATTTCCTTCATCCGATCTAATAGATTTTCAAGCTTATTTAATTTACTTCGCGATTCGCCCGCAACAATCCTATCTACATCTATCTTACCTGTCGCCTCGTCATATCCTGTATCTGTGAGAAACCTATCAAACAGTTTAATCACTTCCTTCACATCATCCTCAAGAACTTTTTCTCTCAACGCCATTTTGGCATATGCTTCGCTCATCCGGATAAGCGCATCAAGATTTCTGGCTAAAATCGAAATAATCGCCTCTTCGCTGTCAGATTTTCCCCGAAGATCCAAATAATACTCTTTTATCCGTTCCTTTGCATCATGAGTCAGAATCGGTTTGCAATTACGCCTTGCATGCTTAATATACTTCTTCAAGAGCTCATGTTGGATTGGTGACTCGCTTTTTCCTTTACCATCTTCATCTTCTCCAAATTTTCCCATTGCATTTTTTAAGATAAATTCAGCAAGTTGGGCATCGTAGGACTTATCAGGTTTATCCTTTACCACAAAGATCAAATCAAATCTGGAGAGCAAGGAAGGTGGCATCCTGATATTTTGCGTGGGAGTCTTATAACTGTCATATCTCCCAAAATGAGGGTTTGCTGCCGCCACCACCGCAGTTTCCGCTTTTAAAGTGGCTACAATGCCCGCCTTGGCTATGCTAACTGTATTATGCAGAACTAATCCGTTACTGATGAATGTGTGAGTGGGCTCTACAGTGAGGTCGTAAACGTAGGGTCTATAATTCTCTCCTTTATTTTTTATTACTTTTATACTTTTTATCCTATCCCATAATATTTCCGAACTTACCAAGTTTTTTATTCTCTGAATTCGCTTTTCTAAATCCTCAAAATGGTCTAATACGGAAAATACCACCTTTCGGTTCAGTTCATTTCCTTTAAATTTATCGTAACCTCCTTTTCCATAGTAATCGATATTAGAACGGGTTACCGAGGCTATTTCAGATATTTTTTGCTGGGAAAAGCCCGACTTTTTAATAGCCTTTATGGTTTTTTCCTTACCAATATAATCTTTGATTTTCCCGATCCGGGATTCTATCTTGCGGATCTGTTTAATTAAGTTATTACGAGTGATTCCCTCTCCTTTTTTTGAGTATCGCCAATAAGGTCTTGTAATCTTCATTGAAAGTGCTTTTTTAATTTGTAGTATTTCCTCAATAATTGAGGTGGGAAAGATATCATGGTGATTAGTTTCTGTTTTGTTGAGTTTAATTATGTTCTTGATTTGTTTGTATCGCCTATCGTCTTTTTCCACTATTATATGAAAAAAATCAATTAGAGATTGTCCTCTTATATAAACATTGAATGAATCATTATTAGAATCAACTATAATGCGAGATTGAATTCCTAATTTTAGTAATAAGTCTTGATAATCCTCGGAAAATCCTTTACATGCCGTTTTATAGCAGATAGATGTTGATTCAACACTTCCATCCCCTTTAAATGAAGTCTTTATGAATTCTTCAGCAATTTCCTTCGATGCGCCCATAATTTTTTTAGGAATCCTTTTATGAATCGATTTAACCATTATTTCGGGGAAATTGAGTTTAAACCATTTATATAACTCTACAGAGGTATATCTCAAAGTACATCTACCATCATCTCGTCGATTAATGTTCGGCAAGATTTGGAAAACTTGTTCCATTAGGTTGTAAAACTCATCCAGTAATTTCTCATCCCTAGTGGTAAATCCTATTTCTGTTGATGAGCCAACATAAGAATGCCCCTCGGCAATAAGATAACCCAATATACGGGCTAAATTAGGAGTCAATACCTCGGGAAATACGATTTCCTCAGCGGTAGGGCGCGGTTTAAAACGAGTAGAACCTAGCATGATCGGCTGAGATGAATTTGGAAGATATTCAGGAATTGGGATAAAATCATTTACTTTACAATCCTTAGCATCTACTGTGGCAAGTTTTCCATTTCTAAATACGAAAATAGGATGTTCAGGGGTAACCTTGATAGTTCTTCCGTTTGAAAATTTGATTTGGTAAAATCTATCTGGAGATTTATGGCGACTCACACGGTGTATCTTAGTTTTATAAATTTTTTGAAAATCTGTTGTATAAAGGCCTATATCTTCATGAGGGAGGATTTCACAATTAACGCCTTTAACTACATCGTCAGCATTGTTTTCCAACAAATCATCAACATATTTCCCGATTTTGATTTTTTTCCCGTTCACATCTAATATTTCCGTGTCGTAATGATAGGACTGTTGTTCCATCGCCTCATGGAGCGCGGACCTGTCTGCTTTATCCATTTTATCAAACTCGTCAATAGCTGCAACTCCTCCGTTAGCTAATACAATGGCGCCGGCCTCCAAATTCATCTGTCCCGTATCCGCATCTTTGATAACTGCAGCGGTCAGACCTACTGCGGAAGCTCCTTTTCCAGAGGTATATAACCCCCGTGGTGAAACTTCGACTGCCGATTTAATGATTTCACTCTTTCCGGTTCCTGGGTCACCAACGAATAATACATGAATATCCCCCCGTTTCCACCCCCCTCCTGGTTTTTTTTTCTTGGTACCTCCAAACAAACTTAATGCGCAAGCCATTTTAAGTTGCTCTCTTCCAAATATTTGAGGTGCGATTGAGCGTGAGATCTTTCTTTGAACCATCGGTTCCTGTGAAAGTTGTTGAATGGCTTTTTTGTCGTCTTTGGAAATGTCAATATCTAAATCGCTTTTATCTTCTGGATCAACGTAATTAACCTTGATATACGTTTTAAACAGATTAGAATTGTTGCTTCGAATGGAGCCCGCAATAACGGATTTATAGATTCCCATTATCGATACTCGATCACCCGGTTTGACATAATCCACTAGATCATGAGTAAGGATTGCTTGGACCGAGCGTGGGATGCGGCCAGCGGGTAAGTCTTCTGGAATCTCTTGGATGGTAATACTCTGCCAATCTATAAACTCGGAATCTCTTGTAATTAATTTAAAATCATTTTGCGCCTTCGCTTTACATTGTTTATTGATACAGAATTTTGGCCATTTAATTTTTGAAGTTAACTGCACCACTTCGAATTGCGTCCCGCATAAGAGGCATTCAAAAGAGGCTTTTGTCAATTTTGGACGAATTTTTGAGCTGCGAATCAGTATTCCTTTAAACCAAACCAAGTTATCTATGTTTTCGGCGCGCATTTGTCGGATTGGAACCGTTAACGGACTTTTATCGTCTTTGGTGGCCACCCTGACAAAATATCGTTCATGGTTTAACTTTCCCCCGGATTCAAACTTAAGAAGATTTTTGAAAGCTTTAACTGCGTGTTCCAGCATATTTTCCGGATCTTCTTCCAACATTTTTGCAAGTTTATATTTATGATTCAAGAGATCTTCATATAAGATCACAAGGGTATTTTCACCTTTAGAATCAATCCGTTTGATCTGTTCATGATACTTATAAACCCCAGGCTTCTCTAAATAATACCGGAAAAAGTCCTCAAATTCTTGGGTGGGATTCATAGGCTTCGTGGGTTTAGAACTTGGAGTCGTCATATTTTATCACTTTAAGATAGATTATAACAAAAATTATTGTCGGATGGTTTTAAAATTCTGATATTAGACTAAAAATAATTAAGAATTTTATTAAATGATAGATAAAAGAGAATATATAACGAGAGAAGGGGTAAGAATTTAGTAATAATCCAATCTTAGCTTTCCCTTAATTCATTTAAAATTTTACAAATGACCGGATCTTGACTCATTTCGCAGCGAATTTTCAAGAGCGAAATGACTCGTTTTTTGAGTTTCTCATTTTCATATTTTACAGTCCTTCCCAAGATTCGAGCAATGGAGCGTTGTAAAGTAAGTGAGTGCTCATCACTAAGATTCTTGAGAAGTTTTGGAATTAGGAGGTCCAATCCCATATCTTGAATTATTTCGGTCAACGAATTCATCATGCTATCTCTTACAATTTCATTCTCATGATCTAATAATTCAATAGCTAGCATAAAAACTTGATCAATTTTGTCTCTATAGATTTTCAACAATTTTGTCCCCGCAGCTTTGACCTTATCATCTGAAGTTTTAATTATCTCTTTTAGTGTAGTAAATGGCAAATCTTTTGGACCCAAATTTTTAAGATCGGCTAAAATATTTAAGGCAGAGCGTCGCACCCACATTTGTTCATCAGAAAGAAGTTTCACTAAACTCGATATGAGCATCTCTTTATTATCTACATATTCTATTAGATCCCCTAAACTAGTAACAGAAGCTTCTCTTACATTCCATTCCTCATCTTTTAATCCTTTGTCTAATAAGGCTCTAATACATTCTCGAGGTGCTTTGTATCCTATATTTCCGAGAGTTTTTGCAGCCGTTTCCCGAATAAATGAATCTTCATCATTGTATAAATTTATAATGGGACGGACGGGAAGGATTTCAGGGGATTCTTGAGAGATCTGTAATAATGATTTTCCCAAAACTAGTTTAACTGAATTTTCTTGTTCATGCATTGCTTGCAAAATCACGGAAACAAGCGGTTTTAAAGCATTTGGTTCCACTTGGGCGACTTTAGATATTACTTTGGCTGCCTCTTTTTTTATTTTTTTATTTTTTTCTTGCCGCAGAATGACTAAAAATGGTTTTAATTTAACCTTATCGGGAAAATTACTGACTAATTCCTCTAAAGCTCTTATCGCATTTAATTTAGTATCCTTATTTTTCGAATTTAAAAAGGAAACCAATTTTGGAATTACATTGTGAGGGTCTAACTCGCCAATTTTAATAAGAGTCTTTGTAATTATTCCTTTTGTGATAAATTTCGATACATCTGGTATTTCTATGAGATTATCTATAATTAAATCTGGATTTGACTCATATCTCTCAACCAATATATTAGAAATATTTTCTTTGAGCGATTGATTCTCCAATTTTATAAATCCAAGTAAGGTGGTGAGAATCTTTTCTGGGTTTTTATCCCATAATCTCCCAAGGAGAGTTAACGCACTATTTACGATTTCTTCATTATTGGGATCAATTCTATTAATTATCATATCTAAATCAAGGGATTCGGGTTGTTCATCAAAATATCGTTCAAGTGCGATGATAGAGGCCTTCCTTACCTCTTTATTGAGATCTGTTAAGCCTTCCAAGAAAGGAAGATTTGGTATAAAATATTTCTGAAAATGACCAATTTTAGCAAGAACTTCAAATACAGAAGCTCTTACTTCACTTGAAGGATCTCTCATGAGTGGGATCAGTTTAGAGACCACTTGTGAGTCAAGATTTTCCTCTTTAATATTTTTAATATTTCTGATGGCGGCGGCTTTTATCTGGGAATTAGAGTCATCCAATCTATCAATTATGGAAGTAAGAGGAAGCACCACCTCTGTGTCAGCAAGAATATTTAATATCTTAACTTGAACCTCTCCATCGGGATCATTTACAAGATCGTTTAATAAATGCTTTTTCATCAAAAGCGTTAAAACAATTTCATCTTCTACTTTTGCTAAACGGGATAAAATATCCAGCCCAATCAATTTAAGCCTCCATTCTAAATCTTGGATAAGATTGAATATGATCTCTGGCGGTACTTTTTTAACAAGATCGATATCTGCAGTTGTTAAAGAACGTGCAAAGGGAATACTTTTGTCATAATTTGGAGATTCTAAATTCTCAATTATCCACGGTAAAACAAGATCAGGTACATCTCTCTCCAATTGGGTTAAAATTTGGTAACTTACTTTCTGAGCGTATGGGTTCAGATCACATAAGCCGTCAATAAGAGTATTTTTAAAAATGTTTTTATTCAGATCAACATCTTCTTTTAAAGGAATTCGTTCGAACATTAACAATACGGTTTCTTCAGCTTGCTTTCTAATTTTTGGATCATTACTTCTAAGAAAATTAAACAATGGGATGGGATCAAAGATCTGCCCACATTCATTTATCTTGGAATATTTCAAATTTTGGGTAAAATCTGTCTTGGCAAAGAGAAAATAACAAATAAAAGTGACCAGAAAAACTTCTTCAATTACTGCAGCAAAAGCAAGTGAGAGATAATTAGGGACTAACTCATATAGTCCAATAATAGTATAATTAAAAGAGCTTTCCAATTTATTGGCATTAACTATAAGAAAATTTGCTAATACATTAATTCCAATACATGCCATCAAATACCCCGCAAATGAAATGTCTATACTACGATATTTTATCTGTCTACTCCAATAACGAGTAAAATATCCAATAACTCCAAATATTAACGTTACAAACACAAGTCCAGCAAAGGAGTAGGGAGAAATTGGCATATCTCCCGAAAAATAAAATGATAAAGTTTGGAACATTGAAATCCAAATCCAGACAAAAACAAAAAGCATCATTCCCATTAAAATCCGGGGGCCCGTAACGTTCGGAAAATCTTTTGCCTCTTCCATCACTCTCTCAGGATCTTCAAACCCTAGAAAAAATGAACGCTGTTCAATATGAAATATTGTATTGGAAAATCCCGCAACCCAGCCTTTTGCTCCATAAAACGTTAAAACCATCAAGGGATATCCTAATATCCATGTAATAAAGATTACAAGTAAGGGTAAATCAAGAAATAAATAAAGAAGATATGGCGGCAAAATAAATACCCCCAAATAGAAGCATATTGCAGAAATTACAGAAAAAATTTTACTATCCGTTGTATTGATTATATAATTTCCAATATATCTATGAAATATTGTTAATCCTTTGTCGGATTCCTTACTTAAGGCAATAAAAAGAAAATCAATTAGGGGATAAAAAGTAAGATAAGCTAAGCAAAAGAAGACTGGAAAGATTAACCATAGGGGGTTAATCTCGGGAGGGGTAGGAGGGTTGGGATTCAAAGGAGTAGGTTCCCAAAAGCTTTGAGTATTAACGGCAAAAATAAAAGCCATGCCCATCACAACCATTATAGCCATACTGAAAATAAATCCGTATAATACACACTGCAATGTATCTAGGATTTCAAATTCTCCCTTCTTCACTAGGGCTACTTGGCGATAAATTAAAAAGAACCCAGATGCAAACGCCGCTAAAAAGATAATAAATAGGACAATGGACGTAGTATTATTAAACATATTGAGATCTTGTGGGAAATAGGCTCTTTCAAAAATCAAGATAATCTCCAAAAATTATAAGCTTTAATTTCCAGATTAATAATAAAAGTTAATATTATAGAATTAATCTAATTTATTAAAACTATCCAAGTGTACTTAAGAATTGATGGATTTAAAACTTGAAACCGATTTTGGGAATGATTTAAAGAGAATTAATTTCATTTATAAGAATAATCCAATTGTAACAAAATGTATTAAGGGTTTTGATGGATTTTCTTTATTAGGTCATCGGATAGGACCGTTTAAGAAAGGAAAGAGATATAAAATGAAACAATTCATCGCAACTCCCTTTATTAAAAGGGGGATTTTAGAGGTAATTCCGGAAGAAAAATGTGATAACATGGACGTTCAGAGACTTGCCATCAAGGAAAGGGACGATCAGCGGATTGTTAATCAGAAGGACAAATTTTTGCTCAATAAGATAAGAGAATTTAGACAATTTTTAGTAAAGAAGGTAAATGAAAACGTCATTCCTCAAACAAATTTAAATCGATACAATTCCTATTTGTCAAACCTCGTCGATTCCCGTCTGTTAAAATTATTAAAACTCTCACGTTCAGAGTTATCTCCCGCAGATGAGAAAAATCTAACTGATGCAGAGAAACTTTTGAATAAAAATATATTTAAATTAATAAATTCTTGGCGTAAATTTTTTTTAGATCTATAAGGAGATTTCCTAAGAAATAAAAATACCACGGACGGGTTAATTGTATCAAACCTCTTGCTAAGAAAAAATGATCAAACCAAAGAGAAAAATTATATACCTCGTTTAGGTCCCGATTTTTTCCTTCTTCTCCTTTTCTTTAATTCTTCTTTTCGCTTTTCCTTTATTGATTTGATTGATTTTTCTTCTTTTGGTTCTTCTTCTTTCTTTTTAACTTTTTTCTCTAATTTCGCTCCACAGATGGGACATTCATCCCAATCGGGTTGAGTAGAAGCTCCACATTTGGGGCAATTCTGTAATCCTTCCCAAAATCGGTCCCCTTCTGGAATATCCTCAACACGGGTCTGTACTAATTCGGCGGGAGTCACTCCGCCTGCAACAAATCCTCCACAGCGAGGACATTTTCCACTAAAGTCTTCGTCATCTAGAAAAGCTCCACAAAAGGGGCAATACATTTGACCGCAATTGGGACATTGCATATTTCCTAATCCAATTTCACGACCGCATACTTTACATTCAAAGGTATCTTTTTCATCGGCTAACACTTCTTCACGAATTTCTTTTATTTTAGAATCTCTTTTTGTTTGAAACTGTTTATCTCGCTTACGCTCAAACTCTAATCTCCGATCTACATATTCCTCATCTAAGATCTTTTCCGCTTCTTTGCGTTTTTTTTCCTTTTTTGCTTGAATTTTTTCTGCTTTTTTCCGGAGCTTCGCTCTTGCTTTTTCCTTCTCTTTTTCGAAATCATCCTTCTTTTTCTTAAAAATCAAAATCACCTAAAAATTTCAAAATTTACTCTTATCATAATATTAATCTAAATAATTTTAAATTTTTGCGTAATCTGATATAAATAATGAGATATTATATCTTATTTCCTTTCACTCAATAATGTCGAAAAAATTGACAATCTTCACACCGAGTTTAAGGAAAGGAAATAAGAACCGAGGAAGTGAGGCAATCACAGAATTTAAGAGGGGCATTAGATCGCTATGATGGGAACGGATCTTTTTTTCAAAATGTGGATAAGTTAATCCACCAGTAGCTTTAGGTGGTTTACCGAATGAATGGACCCTATTCCAAGAATTCAAAGATAAAGAAGTAAGATTTTCAAGGGATTGAAGATTTCGGGTTGCTTTCCATGTTAAATCTGTTTTAATTATCTCTCTCTTTCCATTATTAAAAATTATTTCTCCATACAAATTGATGGGGGCGACACCCCCAATAAAATCAGTATTTTTAATCAATATAATGTTCGAACCCCCTGAAAGATTTTCTTTAATGGAAAAGAGTTTCAAGTTATGCTCTAAAATGACGTAATTTAAAGTATTACGGGTAATCACATGCCCAATTTTCTCTTTATTTACATAAATTTCTGCGAATATACCCCCCATTACTTGAATATACGCACTTTTTACATCATGAGGGATGTTAATAACTTTACAGTAATAGGTAGTATGGATTCGATCTATCTTTCTAGCATTTAAATAAATAGTTTCGCTGGGAATATACGGCTTTTTCCACGGATCTTTTTTTCTTAAGGCGATTATTTTTTGCTGATAAAATCGGGATAACCGGAAAAATTTTCGTAAAATTGGGTCTAATCCCTGTTTTCGAGCACATAATTTCCATAAGTCTTCATAATTCTGAGTTAAATCAAGTAAATCTGCTTTTAACCGTCTAATCTCCTTTATTTTATCCCGTATCTCTTTTTCTGATAATTTTTCTGGCTTAATTCTGGTAAGATTTTTAGAATTCATCCTCTTTTTACAATATAATTTCATTTGTTCCGCAACAAATGCAAGATATCTAAGATTTATTTTATTTTTCTTTACTTTTTGTTCAAGTTTATCACAAGTGTTTATAATATTCCTAAGGTCTGCTATTAACTTATCAAATCCCTTAGTTTTCCGGGTTATTTTATACATTAATGTATTTTTTGCGTATGGATGGCTAAAGAAATGATTATAGAACAAGGAGGGAGTTACATTTAACCGTTTTTTATCTTGAATCTCTCGAAAAGCGTCAAAAATCTGTAGAATTCTATTATCATCTATGCCAAAAAAATGCAGGAAAATATAATTCCATAATGTCGAAAAATTTTTATTTGAATCCGGTTTCCACCCAAATTCTGAGGAAAAGAGAAAACCATAAATTCTATTTTCTCGTAGTTCCTTATTATGATAATCGCCCCAGCCAGAGGTAATTTCTCCGATTATTCCTTTTTGCCATCCGTAGTTAATTAAGTTTCGAATATTATGCATTGACTTTGTTAAAGCAGGAAAGGGACGATTATAGTCCATTATCGAAGGGCTCACAATAACGGGAAACTCATAAGATTTTATATGATCAATGGTTTTATGTTTCCTGGAAGTGGTATATCTCCAATACATGATAATCATATCCTCCGGTAAATTCTCTAACACATCTTTATATTTATGAAGAATGTCGTGATAGATAATTATCTTGTCATATCCGTGTTTTTTGATGATCTGATAAATGCGCTTGTAATGTTTTAAATAGGCTTGGGCAATTCCTAACTGATCAACATAATCTTTTGAGCTGCCTTGTCCGACGTCCCAACTTTCGTCAGAGCCCATATGAAAATAGGGGGAAGTAAACACTTGACTCAGTTCGCCAATCATTTCATCCAATAACTTATAGATTTGATCGTTCGCGATATTTAAACTATTAGATGCGGGGAACTCACCGTATTTCCAATATTCCGGAAAAAAAAGAATATTATCCCAATGTCCGTTCGCATTAAAAATGGGAATTAATTCCACAAAATGCTTTTTGGCATACTTAACTAACTCCTCTATATCTTCTTTAGCGTAGGCTCCTCGTCTCTTCCCGATTTGCGGATGATTGGAATACTGGAACATGTCTTGCATATAAACGAGATAATATTGGTTAATCTTAAAATGGCTCAAGGTTTTGATGAATTTTTTCAAGTTCTCCTTAGTGGCGGCTTGTCCTCGAGAAATATCATCAGACACCCCCCTTATTTTCAATAAAGGATAATCTATAATTCGAATAGGATTTATAGTTATACCGCCCGGAGAAGAACGCAGAATTTGAATTAGAGTTTGAATACCATAAAATAGTCCTTGTGCTTCAAAAGCTTGCACAAGGATAGAATCTTCATGAGCTACGAGAAGATATCCTTGTTCTTTGAAATTATCCCTTCTAGATATTTTATCAAGATTTACCTCTGGAAAACTGTTCTCACACGTTTCGATAAGTGATTCATATTGAGAAAAATCCCTTTCATATGTCACTTTTTTAAGAGAAAGGTGGGCTTGTAACGAACTTCGTTCAAGATAACTATTAAGGATCTCAATAAAATAAGGATAATTCTCGGAAAGAGAAGAAATGAACTGAGAGTTTTCGGAGATCTGTAAAGAATAAGAATGAACCTCAGCAATATGTAGAGGTGATGGAACGAGTTTAACGTTAAAATCTTCAAATGTGGTTTTATTTAAATTAGTGAGGGCAAGAAACATAATAACATTTTAATTAGGAAATTAATAAAACTTTGTTAGAGATGAAAATCAATTCCCTCTGTCCCGTATTGTTCAAAATAAGCTTGAACCTTTTTAGCTATTGATTGTTGGGGATTTAATTTGGGTAACAAGTCAATAGCATTGCTCATTGCGTAATAATCTATGCCAATATCATCGAATAATTCTTTGACCGATTTTCCATCCCTTCTTATTTCATTTCGATTGGTGAGTCCGACTGCAGCAATAATATTTATGTCAAATTCCAATAAATTTTGAACTGTAGAAAACATAGATCCTCCTGTCGTGGTTACATCTTCTATAACTACGATTTTCCCTCTGGGAATCCCCAAGTAATTTTGATCCTTTAATTCTCCATGTGCCTTTGGCTTACCTCTTCCCATGGCTAATACATACCTCCCTTCTTGGTAATCTGCTTTCGAGGTTGCCCATTTATACTGACAGAGAATTCCTAACTTGGTTGCGCCTTCGGGAACTCCAAAAAAACAATCGGGATCAAAATCCTTGTGCTGAATATAGGATATGACAAAATCAGATAATTTGTCTAACAGATAAACATCTTCAGCAATATCTCGCCAATTGACATACCAATGCGATTCTCTCCCAGATTTTAAGGTAATCGATTCTGAAAAAAACCCAATAACCTGGTGTTCGATGATAAATTGGTCAAATCTGTCTTGGTTCCATTCCATTTTCATTAATTACCTATCGATTATCTCTAAATTCGATATAATCCTTCCGTGCTTTTGCATATTCCTCAGCACTAATTTTACCGTCCATAAATTGTTGTTCCTTTTTCTTCATAACTTTTCTTCGCTTATTTAGTTCTTTACGCCGCTTTTCCCTTTCAAATAGCTTTAAGATATCATTAGTAATACCCTTAATTTCTTTGTTTTGGTTATTCTTAAGATCTTCAAGATAAGGTTTAATCGGTTTTGTCATATCCAAGTTTTCATCAGCAATATTCTTAATTCTCTCCAGAGCGGCAATAATTTCTTCATTATCATCTCCTTCTAATATTTCAATCAATCTCGGTATTGCCACATCTTCCAAAATCTCATCTAGGTATGCCTCTACATCTTTTTTAACATCATCATATGATTCAAGCTTATTGCTTCGAATATATTCAATAAATATCAGCGGTAATTCAACGGACCAAGATTCCATTTTTTCTTTTCCAATAAGTTGAACTATGCCTCCGTCTTTCTTATGGAATGTTCTCATATCCAATCACCCGTTGTTAGTTTTTCGGGGAGATATTCTTCCGTTAAAAATTCAAATCCATGATTTGAGAGTGCTTGAATCTCAGCTTTTACTTTTAGGTCTAAAGCCAATTTTAAATCTTTTTGCCATTTCTCATTATTCTTCACAAAGTCTTCTTCAAGCATTTCTCTGGTCCTTTTGAGGTCTTTTTTATTCATTTTTAATCTACAATTATCTGGAATGTTATATTTATCTAAGTCTCTGGTTAAAACGCCCAGCAATTTGATATCAGGGGTTGCTAAAAAAGGAGTTTCATAACTTAACCGTTTTGATCCTCTCATATATACACTATGGATGTAATGCCCATATGGATCACTATCAACCAAGCTGAATACGGGAAGCTTAAGTTCTTTACTTAATCTTTTTAGAAACATACGAACTGCCACATTTCCCACCCCTTGAGCGGTGAGGATAATACAAGGATAATCCCGCCAAAAGCGAGCTTCAGCTAATCGCATCATAGCCGCATCTTTCTCCACAACAAGTATGAATTCCGCATCCGATTCAATGATTTCAATATTATCTAACATCGGGCTTATACTCCACCCTCCACTACCTAGACGCTCTAAATCGATAATATCATTTTTATCCCGAATCCGTAATCGTCCCACACATGAACCACGAGCTGATGCAACTACATGGGTAGAATTTCTGGTAGTATAGAGCATAGTTGCTACATCCTCTATACTTCTATCGCTGTTCTTTTGATCTTTGAATAATTTTACGTCTGAATAATAAATTTCACGCTTTGTCGCGTGCATATCTTTTTCTAACAATTCATCAATAATTTCTAGTACACGTATCAATCTCGTAATATCTTCTACACTGGTAAGAGAATGAAAATGCTTTTTCTTCATCTGTTGTCCAAGTAATAACAAGTCATTCTCTTCATCCCAAATAATATTAGAACTTGATCTTGATGGTAATTTTACGGTTGGTCTGCCGTGTTTATATATTTGTTTTATTAATTCATCTACGATGGAATATAAACGCTCTAACGCTTGTTCTCTGTTAAGATCATCTATTTTTACGGTATTTTCGGGAAGATTTACATCTTTTTCTTCATCTCCCTCCAGTTTTTCCTTTAATAGTTCTTTAGTTGCCTCTAAGTCCCACTTTTCCATATTCTTCTTTTTAGCCATAATCATTACACCTCAATAATTTAACTATTTTAGTTTCCAATGTTTTTTTCCTTTCTTAATATCCACTAAAGCTTTTCCTTTACGAGTTAACTCTCTTAGTTTAATTTGCAGATAACGGGCATCCATCATGTCCCGGATTTTCAATTTAAAGATTAAATGCTTTATTGTTTGCCACTCCTCGTTATTCAGAACAGAGAGTATCTTTTCATCTGTTATCGCCGGCAATTTGGTCTGTTTGGTCTTGGAAGGTTTTGGAGGTTTAATTGGTTCTTTCTTTTTTGGTTTCTTTTTTGGTTTCTCTTTTGGTGCTTTTCCTTTCATTCTTTTGAGACGATCTTTTGCCTTCTTAATTTCTTCGGGTACCACTTCTACGGGTTCCCGTTTCCTTTTCTTTTTCTTTTCTTTCTCCTCCTTAGCTGGTTTACCGAGTTCTTTTTGAATCTTTTCTATAATTTCGTCCTTCCGAAGTCGTGATTTCAGCCTTATATCATGTTTATCCCCCAATGTTCGAAGCTCCTTCACGGTGAGATCCTCTAAATTATCTAAATCAACTTTAACTTCCTTCTCTTCGGCCTCCTTGGCTTTCCTCGCCTCTTTCTTAGGTTTCCTCTCCGCCTCCTTCTTTTCTTTCTCCTCCTTAGCTGGTTTACCGAGTTCTTTTTGAATCTTTTCTATAATTTCGTCCTTCCGAAGTCGTGATTTCAGCCTTATATCATGTTTATCCCCCAATGCTCGAAGCTCCTTCACGGTGAGATCCTCTAAATTATCTAAATCAACCTTACCTTTCTTTTTGGGTCTTTTAACTTTTTCTTTGGTTTTCTTTTTCAATCCTTCTTCTTTCTCCGGTTTGGATTTCCCTCCGATTCCCTTTCTCATCAAGGCTTTGAGATCTTCTTCAGAAAACTTTTCAGTGAATTTACTGTTGCCTGTTTCCGCTATGTTATAAATGCTTTCTACGAATTTGGGAATATATTTTTCAATTAAATTCGCGCGTTTTTCCTTTTTCTTAATTTCCGCTCTTCTGTTAAGATAGACTCTTAATCTCCTTCCAATCGCTTCCAGACAATACTTGATTTCACTCATCAAGTTTTCGTCTTCTGCCAAAGAATTTTTTGATTGAGATTTAAACATCAGGTGAACAAACGGACCAGACACATTTACCAGGAGTTTGATTGGACCTTTAGGTAATCCATTATCAAAGGAATCCAAGTTATAATTTTTCCAATTCACGCTCTGCACAGCCTTAGTTATTGCACAATCAGCACTATCCCGGAGTTTTGGTGTCCGGTTTACAAATCTTGAAAGTACATCACGAGAGCGATTTGGAGTCTCAATATTCTTTTTTGAATAAGCTAAAACCCCTTCCACAACAAAAGCAAGTCCTTTTCCGCTGGTGGGTTTTCTCGTTTCTCCACCTACAAAATCGTCATCCATAGTATAAGTTTCCGTAAAGAATTGAAAAACTTCCTTATAATTTTCTCTTTCCTCAATTTCTGCGGAATCCATTAAATATGTTAATGAAGAACCAAAATCCTTTCCTCCATTTTCAGCCCCATTCTCTAACTCATAAAAGGAGTCCAAAATTTGGGTACTTAAACTCTCTATTTCTCCATGGTCGACAGAGAGTTCCCCCAATTCATCTTCAGTTAAATTCGGATCTTCTCGTTTTAATTTCTTTTTTTTGAATTTTAAAATATTTTCTTCAATTGGATGGACCTCCTCGACAGGTCGACCAAAATCTTCAGTATTGTCAGATACTTTAAGTCCTAATTCCTTAATCATCGTATTTTCCAAAATCGTGGCACCTACAGGGACTACGGTGTCCGTTGGCGGTGACATGTATTTCACTGATTTAAATGCTCTAAATAAGGAATTAAATTGGTCACTGCTTAATTCTTGGGGTCTTGTTTCTGTTATCTCTACTTCCGATACTAAATCGGAAATTTCATTCACTTCAGATTTGTTTTTGATCTCTTTTATCCCCTCATCCAAGCCCTTAAAAATCTCATTCATATCTGCGCGTAATTTGTCTTTCTTGTCCCGAATACCATCTATCTCTTTTAATAATTTTTTCTTCTTTTTTCTAATCTTTCTGGCTGCCTTTTTGGTATCGGCCTCTTCAATTTTTGTGTTTTTCTTTTTAATCTGTTCTTTAATCTTATCAATCTCTTTATTAAATTTATCATATTGGTCTATAGTTTCCCAATACAGTTCCAATAATGAATCTGAAGTAACTTGATATATGATTAATTTATCTCTTTTTCGTTTAGATCTTCCATAAACTCGTTTTTCAACCCGGGCGTAATAAATATCTTCTCCCTTCTTTTCTGCCTTTACAATATATCCATCGTCTAATAAAAGAAAATTTAATTTATCTTGTAAATCCCGCTCTGCTAAATCTAATATTTCCTTTGCAGTATTATTACTTATTCTGACAAAATTATCTTGAAGAAAAGCTGAAATTGTTAAATTATCTGATTTTGCTAAAAGATCTTGGAGGTCTCCAATGTTGGTAGAAGAAGGATGTGGCTTAGCATATTTTGGCTTGTCCGGAAATGATTCGGTCTTTCTGGGAAATATGTATTCATCCCCATAGGGGTCAATATAGACAAGAGTCACATGCGGGTTCATTAAGGCAGTTTCCTTAACATATGTATCCACATACCCCCTCACATATTTGATATTCAAAAACTCAAGCTTCACATAGGTTCCATGAAGAAAAGGTGCATCAATTTCGGTGGGAGGGATTAAATATTTTTTCTCATTTTTTGAGGTAGTAAAAAACTCCGAGATAATCCCGTATATTTGATTCAATGACTTTGATACAGTTACAACGGGTTTTCCTGTGGTATTTTGAGCATCACTGAATGCACTCGGCGCTCCAAAACCTTGAGAGCCTCTGGTTTGTTTAAGCTGAAACGATTTCGAGGAGGCAAGGTATTTTCCAAATTTCTCCAAATCAATCTCGGGCATCCCTGCACCATTATCAAACACCTCAAATTTATAGGACATCACGTTTTTCGTACTCATTTCTGCTGTAAGGAAGGAAGCAGCTTCCGACTCAGTCATCCTGATAATCACAATTGGCTCTTTATCTATGAGGTTTACGTTTTCAACGGGCTGGATAAGGCTTTCCATATCCTTAATGATATTTTCCACCTCTTGCTCGATCTCTATCTCGTCTTGCATTTCCACGACCATACCCTCCCCCTCCTCAGTTTTTTCTGGTTGCTTTTGAGCCTCTTCTTCATCAACGGGTTTAATGCCTACTTCTTGCATTAAGGTATCTTTTGCTTCTTTATCGAGGTCTTGAGAATTCTGATCCTTCTTTTCTTCTTGAATAATGGAAAGATTTTCCAAATAGATTTCTTGATCGAGCGAATATTGGTATTTAGAATCCTCTTTTAATTGTCTCCATTGGTATGCTTCAATGGCATCGAGCGCATTATCAAGAAACTCGGCAGCATATTGTACATGCTTCCAGTATCCCATATCAAAACCTACCAATTGCGTACGCTTACGCATGAACTGGGCTATACTCCCTTGCTTGATCTTAGCTTCGTCTTCTGTAGTCATGTCCTTTTTTTAAAGTTATAATTTATACCTTCTGTCATATATAGCAATATCATAATTAATATAATATGAAGTAAAAATCAATATCTCACGTCTTATATACCTAATTTTTGAGTAACTATTCCTACTTCATTAAAGACTAAAATTTAATTCTTATTTAAAGTTTTTCTTAGGTAAAAATTTATAAGAGAATTTTTAAAAATTAGGTAGGAGAATGAATATAAAAATCTATTGTTTTTCTTGCTTGAGGCGGTAATTTTCAAGCGCCACATCAACAATTCTTGAGGCGACATACCTTTTTGTTCGCTTGGGAACATGAACAATTCGTTTATCTTTATTGACAATGTAGACTTCATTATAGTTGCTTTCAAATCCGATATCCTCCCGAGAAACATCGTTACAGACGATAAGATCAATGCCAGAAGTTTTCAATCTTTCATATCCCCGGTCAATCAATACACTTTTAGAGACATTTGTTTCCGCCTTAAAGCCGATAATAAAAGTATTGTGGTTAATTTTTGCCGCGCGGTTGATTAATTTTGGAGTGAGTCTTAACGAAATATTTAGTTCTTTGACTTTATCACTGGAGATTTTTCCATCTGATACACATTCTTCGGTAGGAGTATAATCTGACATTGCTGCTGCGGATATAAAAAAGTCCCACTTATTTTCGGAGAGTTCTTTTGAAACTACGCGAACAAAATCCTCCGTTGAAGTACAAGAAATTTGATCGATGTAATCCGGGACCGAAGCACTAGATTTTCCGTTCAATAATAACACCTCTCCCCCCCTCGCTCTTACTTCTTTTGCTAATTCAATCCCCATTTTCCCAGTAGAATCGTTGCTAATGAATCTGATTTCATCGATGTACTGACGCGTAGGTCCCCCCGTAATAAGAAACTTATAGCCTTTGAGGTCCTTTTCTGCTGCAATTATATCTATGGTGCGATCCACAATATCATCCACATGGGGAACTTTGGCTTTGCCTTCCGTAAGACGAGGTCCTATAATCTCAACCCCGAGCTTTTTTAGTTTTTGGATATTTGATTCTAAAATAGAATTATACATAGAAATATGCATAGCTGGTACTACAAGAATCGGTACATTTGTAGAGAGAGCAGTATAAGTTATTAATGTTGGAGGAGTATCAGTAATTCCAGATGCAATCTTGGATATACTATTCGCAGTAGCCGGACATAAAAGGATTAAATCTGCATGGGGGGCATTCCCGGGTCTTTCGGCGCTAATTTCGACATGCTCTACCTTTCCCCCTATATTAATTAAAGTCTCATTACCGGTTGCCCACTCCATTAATCGAGGAGTAATTAATTTGGTCGCTGCTGGAGACATCACAGGGTAAACCTCTGCCCCATATCTCATTAACTCACGTGCTATAATAGGCGAAGTAATTGAGGCAACGGATCCAGTTATACAAAGATAGATGTTTTTTCCGTATAATAAATTCCCCTTTGAACTTTTAATATCTTTTGAAGGGTGAATTCTATTGTTTTCCATAATTAACTACACTTTAAATTAGATTTTATCCTTTTAATTTTTCAATCTGCCCCATTAGAGACCCAGCTTTCTGGGATAGATAATCTTTTTTCTTTAAAAATGCTTTCTGTTCAATTTTTCCTTCTTTAAATTTCTGATCTAACTCGGTGATCATATTTTTAATTTTAGTTAATTTCGCTTGGAGCTTTTGTATTTCCGGAGATGTTGGTTCTGGTTGGGGTTCTGGCTCTTTTTTAGGTTCTGGTTGGGGTTCTGGCTCTTTTTTAGGTGTGGAAGCGTTGCCGGAATTTGGAACCGCGACAGATTCATCTTTATACCACGGATTCTCCAGATCAAAAGGCTCGTCATCGTCAATTTCATCCTTAAATAAAGAATATGCTTTATACTCTGTTTTAGTCAAGTCGTTATCCTCAATTTCAAAGAAAATAGTTACTTCCTCGTTCTCATCGGAATCAGTAATAGATTGAGCCTTTTTCTTTAAAATTTTCATATTAGGGCTCATTTCTATTCTGGAATTAAGAAAATCGATTTTTACAGCACCAATCTTTTTATTTGACACTTTTCTTCACATTTAACAATTATTTTTATATAAAAATAAAATAAATCTATATAATTAAATTTGAGTTTTTTGTCGTATTCTAACTGGCATACTCTGAATGAAATATTTAATAAAGTTCCATTTATTTCAATTATTAACTTAAGTTAGAAAGAAAGAGTTGTTAAAGTTGTTAATTGGCATCCTAATGAATAGAGTTACCTGGGAAATAAAGCAAATCATTAAAGAATTAGAAGCAAAACAGATAAAATATGATCTATTAAATAATCAAAAATTCTATTTTGAACTGACAAATAAGAAAGATTTACCGAAAGATTACACTATTTTCTTGGAAAGATCGCTAAGTTATTTCCGAGGACTCTACACAAGTTCAATATTAGAAACAAAAGGATATGATACCATTAATAATTTTAACTGTTTAAATATAACCGGCAATAAATTATTAACAAGCTTAGAATTGATTAAGCAAGAAATTCCCACCCCTAAATCGGGAGTGGCATTTAAAAAAGATACCGCTATGGACTTAATCGAAGAAAAATTTAATTACCCCGCAATTATCAAACCCCTCATCGGATCGTGGGGGAGATTAGTAGCTAAATTAGATGATTATAATGCCGCTCAATCCAATTTAGAATGCCGGGAGACCATGGGGGATATCTTACAGAAGATTTATTATATCCAAGATTTTATAAAAGTCAAAGATAAGAGTAAGGAAGGACAGACAGACTTACGTGTTTTTGTGATTGATGGAGAATGTGTAGCGGGGATGGAGCGTTATAGTCCCAGTGATGATTTTAGGAGTAATATTGCTATAGGCGGATCGGCAAAACCTCTACCCATAACTCCTCAAATCCGAGAAATATGTACCCAAGCTGCAGCGGCAGTAGACGGAGAGATTGTTGGAGTTGATTTAATAGATGACGGCGATTCACTCAAGGTGATAGAAATAAATGGGACGCCCCAATTCCGAGGTATTTCAAAAGCTTCTGATGTCAACATTGCAGAGAAAATTGTGGAATATATAGTAGACGAATGTGAATCAAATAAAGGTTGATCAAAAAGAAATGATTGTGGTTTTAAAAATTGGAGGATCGTTAATCGCGGAAAACTTTCAAAACGTAGTCAAAGATATTGCAAATATTTATCACAACTATGGGGAAAAATATACTTTAGTTATCGTGCATGGAGGTGGGGCGCAAATCAACGAAACCCTAAAGAAAATGGGAAAAGAGCCCATTTATTTTCAGACTCCTTCCGGTTTTAGAACAAGGTATACAAATGATGAGGCTATTGAGGCAGCAATAATGGCATTAGGAGGACTAAATAATAAACGATTGGTAGAAGCTCTGCAACAAGAGGGGGTAAATGCCTTTGGTTTTTCGGGAACAGACGGAGGAACATTAGAAGCTAAAAGAAAGGAGAAAATTCTGGTATTAATTAAAGGAAAACGAATAATAAAGAGAGGAGAATTCTCCGGAAAAGTATACAAAGTAAATCCCGAAATTATAAAGATGTTAATTAAGAAAAACTATATGCCCATTGTGAGTTCCTTAGCAAAAAGTGAAAATGGGACTATTGTAAATACCGATGGTGATCGGGCCGCAAGTAGTATTGCAGAGGCAATAGATGCAGATATATTGATTAGTTTAACCGATGTGAAGGGTGTCTATCGCGATATTGAGGAGAAAGAGAGCTTGATTAAATCATTAAAACCGTCTCAATTAGAAGAATTGATGGAAGATCTAAAAGGAGGGATGAAGAAAAAAGCTTACGCTGCGTTAGAGGCCTTTGAAAAAGGGATTAATAAAATAATAATCTGTTCCGGATTGAGGAAAAATCCGGTATCTGATGCATTAGAAAAAGGAGCTGGGACGGTGATTGAAAATGAATAAAAAAGCCGTTAAATTTCTAAAACAGTGCATAGAACTGTATAGCCCTTCGGGGAAGGAAGAACATTACGCACAATTCTTGGAAGATTTTTTGAAAAATGGTGGGTTTCGAACTCATTTTGATAAGGTTGGAAATTTAATCGCAGAAAAAGGGAAAGGAAAGCCTCATCTTTTGTTAGTTTCTCACATGGATACCATCCCCGGGAAATTACCCGTGATTAAAAAAGAAGGGAAGATATTCGGAAGAGGAGCCGTAGATTGTAAACCGGCTTTAGCAGCAATGGTCTACGCAATAAAGGAATTCAAATTTGCTGAAGAGGGAAAAATCACGTTTGCCGGAATCGTGCGAGAAGAAGATAGTCTCATTGGAATAGATACTTTTTTAGAATCGAAAATAAGACCAGATTATGCAATCTTCGGAGAGCCTACCAAGATCGACCAAATTTGTATAGGGTATAAGGGAAGAATATGTTTTGAAATACAAATTAAAACCCAGAAAGGACACGTTGCTTCTTCTTGGGAATATCTCAACGCCATCGAGATGGGTTTGAATATCTGGGAAGATATCCAGCAAACTTGTAAAAAGTTAAATAAAAAGATTGAAATTCTAAATAAAAATACCCGTTATTTTAATCAAATTATTCCTAATCTAACTGTTATTAACGGAGGGGACATAAACAATTGTGTCCCGTCAAACTGTAGTTTGAGTATCGATATCCGTTTTCCGCCAACTATTAAGGTAAAAGAGATTTTAGAGTCTATTAGAGAAGTACTGGCACATTATAAAGAGAGGGTATTAAAATCGGGAGGGAAAGCTAAGGTCACCCTTGAAATTTTAAGCAAAATCGAAGGATTCGAGATAGAAGGTAAAAACTTGGTCATTGGAGCCCTCCGATGGGCGATTTTCAAAACACTACACGAAAAACCAACCCTAATTAAAAAAACCGGGACCACCTTTATAAATAAAATTGGGGCCGCTCTAAATATACCCTCAATAACCTACGGACCAGGAGATCCAAAACTAGAGCATACTAAAGATGAATACATTGAGATTTCAGATTATTTAAAGACTATTGAGATCTATCAAAAGTTTTTCGGAAAATTAATCGATCTCTACAAAAGAAAAAATAAAAAATAGGGAATTAAATAGTCAGAATGTTTCTTTTATTGGATATTAAGTTTTAAACCAAGTTTCTGAGCATATTTTTCCATTTTTACAAATTCAGGAGGGGTGATAACTTTTTTCAATCCTAAATCCAGAATTTTGCTAAATTTCTGTCCGTAATATGTTTCTAATACTTCTGAGATGTTATATCGGTTCTCAACTTTTTTAATCTGAGCATCTTCAAACTCCTTCCTTCTTACTTCTATGATTTCGTCAAAATATTTTGAAAAGGGAGTATTTTTCATTTTTTTGAGATTAAAAATAGCCGTGGAACCGATTCTCTTGTTTGATAAGCGAGTAGAAATAACGTCCTTTACTTGATCAATAAATTGCCGTCTGAAGGTACTTATATCCATTTTCTTATGAGCTAAAATTTGGGTAATGATCTCTGTGAAGTCCATATCAATCCCCCTTATGTCATGATACAAATTTGAAACTAGGAGTATCTGTTTGGCGTATTTTTCGGGATCTTTTATAATTCGCTCAAAAACATATTTTCGCTCATTATCTATAAATGCGGTCAAGAAGTTCTTAAAAGAGGAAACAAATAGTTTATAGTTCGGTATGAACTGCCTATCTGGGTTTTTCATGATTTGATTAAACGCATCGAAAGGGTTAATTTCTTTTTCCTTTACTTTGTGGATAAGTGATAATGGATAATATCCTTCTATAAATTTTACTCCTTCTGCCACTAACTGAATTGCCTCTTCAAATGTGCACTTATTTAATACTTGTATTTTTTTTATAATGTTGCTTTCAATACTAATTGGAGTTTTCTTGCAAATGCAGAGATCAAAGGGCTTTAAATCATGAAAAAGCGAATTATTTTGATCCGGGACTATGATCTGAGTACTATAGGCGGAAACAATATTTGCTTGTCTTGGTATTTTGATTAAGTCCCATTCGATGATTATTATCTCGTCTTGATTTTTATAGAAGGGATAATCTTTATAATTATAATTTATGTCTTTATTAATGAGATCATAGCCCTCAGCGGATTTAAGCTCTATCTCTTGATTCTCCCCCCAATATTGGTTTTTATAATATAAAATGTCTGGAAATTGAGTTAAATCATTTGAAAATAGTTCCTTCATGATAAAAAAGTTCTCGCCTAATTTGTTTGATTTAATGTATTCTTTTTTGGGTCCATAGAAGCTCAAGTGCTCAATAATGTAGTGATAGACGGGTTTTTTCAGATTTTCCTTATCATGGGTAATGACATAAAAGTTCCTTTTTTTTCTTATTTTCGCTTTTACTTTCTTTAGTTTATACTTTTTGATTAAAAGCTTTAGGAAGGAAAATTTCTTTTTGAGAACCTTTCGTTCAAGTTGCTGGATTTCTTGTTTATATGCCTCATAATCATCGATATACTTCTTTTTATCAATTCCTAAAAGCGGAAATTGGTTTTTTAACAATTTTATCTTTTCAAAGATGGAAAAACTTTCTATTTCCTCTTTAAAGTATATAAGTACCTTTTCTTGAAAAGAGCTTAACCTTTCCTCGGTGATTATATCTTTAAAGCCTCGGTCTAAAGCAGTCAAAAAATCATAGTTCTTCTTAATAAAACAAATTGCAAAATATGTTTCTTTAAAATTTTCATTTGCCAATATTTGTGAACATTTCTCTAAAAGCATTGAAAAAAGCTGTGTATTTTCCTCTAAATAGGGAATAAATTCCATAGAATCTAAAATTTTTACAATGTTATAAAAAGAGTAGTCATTTAGGGAATCAAGTAGCATAGAAAAAGCGCGATAAATTTGTTCCGAATATAAAGAAAAGATATCCCCTAATCCGCTTTCTACGCAAAAATTTAGAAATTCAAAAAATTCAAGGTAAAGATGATTCTCAATAGATTTTTTAAAATAAGTCTCTATTATTTCCTGGGATTCATTTTTATTAATTATTGCTTTTTGAAGAAAATTTAAGCCTTCTACTGGATTATCTTCACGGAAACAAGAATTTGCCCCAAGAAGATAATTTTGGCTTTTTTTAAAGGACCCAGGATCCGCAGAAGTAAGACGATAATTATCTAAATTTTCTAATATGGAAAATGATACAGGGGGATCCAAGACAAGTAATAATTTTAAAAAATGTGGGCAGATTTTATCGTGAGGGTCCTTATGAATAAGAAAATCGGGGCAATCATGATAAATTTCGCTTGCTTTTTCATCAATAATTAAATGAAGTTCTCGCTCATTTTCTAAGATGATGACCCTGATTTCTAATGGGCTTTTTTGGGACTTGATAATATTAATTTTATTTTTTGAAAAACTCTCGGCTTTTTCATACTTCTTTTCTCCAAATATTCTTATAAGCCTTTTTGAAAGAGTTTTTTCTGTCATTTTTTTCTTAGAATCTAAAATCTAGATTTTAATATATCACTGATAAGCTTTGGAAATTCTTCCCAATCATTTATGGTTAGTAATTCTCCTCCTGCGATCTTCACCATTTTTTCCGCATCTTGGAGGTTAAATTGTTCTTCTGGTACAACAACAATGAAATCTACATTTAAGGATTTCATCACTTTTATTTCCTCTACCGCTTCTTTAAAATCAAAGATTTCCGCATCCGTAAACAACACGTTTAACTTCTCACGAGATTTTGTTTTTTCTTTAAATTGTCGGTTGGCCCAAACAAGAGCTCTTTGGAGCCGAGTTCCCCCTTTTGCTTTAAGGGTAAGTATTTCCTCGGCGATTTTTTCTAAGTCCTTCTCATCGTCCATATTTTTGATTACATGAGCATCGGATTCAAAAAAGGAGATGGCAATTTCGTCTTCTCGGAGTCCGTATAATAACATAGCTGCACATATAGCTGTATATGTCAATTTATCACCGGACATTGAACCACTTATATCTAGCTCTAATGCTGCAGATCGCAAACCCTGTGCGGTTTCATATACATAAAAATCATCATATCCAATATAGTCCAACTTCTTACCTTTTTGAAGAAGATTGAAAAGGGTCTCTTCCAAGTCAATATTATCGAAATCATCACCAATTCGATAGGGTCTTACAATATTAATCGGTATCGGGCCCGTTGTTGCGCTCCCCAAATGAGACCTTGAATAATAAATGCCTAAATCAATGAGCATTTTCTTAGCCAACTCCTTTACTTTTGGCTTGATTGAAACGGGAATCTCATCACGATGGATAAACCATTGTTTCAAGAGGTTTTCTCCATTACCCGCGGTAAGGGCTCCCGTCATTTTTTCCATTCCCTCCTTTCCCTGAGTTTCTTGGGCCGATTTTAGTGCTTCATTTAAATCAAAATGGCCGAGAGCTCCCAGTGCCTCTAAATTATCTGTGTCCAATGCCGATTGGGTAAGTTCCTTAACCCTGTCGTGAGTTAATTGATCTCTTAACTTTTGCATTAAATTGGATAATCTATGAAAATCCCCTTTTTGATTGTCTATCAGTTTCTTTAGCAGTTGATAATTCGGTTCAATTAACTCATAGATTTCCTCATCCGGCATCTTTAATTCCTTGCCTTTTTTCTTAATATCCTCTGCTTCTGGAGATAAATCAATATTCCTCAGGAATTCAACACTTGACTTCAATTGTTGAGGATCTTTACTTGATTCAATTGTTTTTCTAACGATATCTGGGATTCGTTCTTTCATCTTTTGACTGCAATGCATATTGGTACATGAGTTCATTAATTGTTGCAGTTGATGAGAAAGGGATTTTAACGATTCATTCGACTTTTTTTTGTTCATTGCTTTTTGGACTTCATTTTGCAAGGTCTTATTGAATAAATCTTTCCAAGATTTACTGGCAAGCGGATGATTCGCAAGTGTTTCGAGTGGTAAGTTTTTACCTCGATTTTCAAGAGATTCTTTGTAGTCATCAAGCAAGGGTTTACGTAGATCAGTGCCAAAAAATTGGTCTAATGAGTCTGCTAAATTAAAATTATGTGCAAAAGAATTTTCCTCGATGGAATTCCGTAGAACCTTTCCCTGATTAAAGCTTGGATTTTTTCCTAATTTTTTAGATGCTTGAAAAAGTTCGTCTAAGTTACTTAATTCATGTTCTACTTGATCTAGGATCTCGTTCTTTTCTCTCTGATAAGATTCCGGAGCACTTTCATTTAGAAATTTGTAAGTTTCCATTAAATCTTGGATATCTCCCTTCTGAAACAAACCCTTTAGATCCTTTGAAATATCTTTATCATTCAAAGCTTTACTGGTAATCTTTTCCCAATCCCGAACGGAATTCTCCTCGATGACATCGTTTAATCCTAATTCCGATCCGGCTTTCAAATCCTTCGGATTAAGAGAATTTATCTTCTGCTGTAATCTCTTTTCTGCCTCATCCAATAAAGAATCTAAAGAGGATATTTTCTCTTCAAATAATTCCGAATCATCGTTAAAAAATTGAAGAGCTGACTTATACGGCTCTTGATCTCGGTTTTGATTAACTTCATCCATAAAATTTTCAAGTTGTTGAATTAATTCCGTATCGATTGAGTCTGAATATTCAATTTCTTCGACCATCTCTTGTAAATCGTCTAATTCTGATTCCATTTGTTCATTTAAAAAATCTTCTTCCTCAAATTGATCTACCCCGCTCGCTTCAAAAAAAGGATCCGTTATATCCTTCTGGTAATTTGGAAATAGAACTTTGAAAGCGATATCTTTTGCCAGCTTTTGGTTCTCGGGAAAAGAACTTACAGAAGCGATCTCTATAAAATCATTTGGAGTAATTTTTCCTTTTCTATAATAACGTGCTAATATTAAGCGTGGAATCGATAAAACTTGTCGAGAAGAGGGAGCTTGTACTATATCGGGATGCTTTCTCATTCTTCTAATAAAGTCTACCGCAAAATTGCATGGATTCTCAGGAAAAATCCTCATCTCTAATTCACGCTCCTAACGTCTTCTGAAGGATCTTTTCTATAATATTCTCAACTTTTACACCGGGCTTGGGTTTAATGCTTCCTAAAAGAACATGTTTAGCAATATCAGAGAGGGTTGTGTACACAGAACTCTTCTCTTTATCATTTTCTTTTTCTAAATATCTTCGACGGCCCAGTAATTTAGCCATGGCAATCCCAGCTCTTATGGACGCGGGAACTTCGATATCAATTTTATTTCTTCGGCTTTCATCAACTATAGAATAGATTAATTCTAATTCGGATTCTGATATCGTAAAGTGTTCTGGCAAATTAATTCTTATGATATCTAACTCTGTTGGTTTTTCTGGATAAGTTAATTTTATCCATACTTTAATCCTGTCTTTAAGGGCATCGGAGAGTCGGTGCGTTCCCGATAATTCTTCGGGATTCATCGCGCATATGAAAAAGAAACTCTCATCCGCTTTAATTCGTCCTAAATGTGGAATATCAATAGAAGCTTCTTCTAGCGGTTCTAATAATGTATTTTGAGAATATTCCGTCGCTCTGTTAATTTCATTTGCTAAAAAAGTTCCCCCTTGGAGCATCGCGCTTAAAAGAGGGCCCGGATTAAATGCCTCCAAACAAAAGCCTTTCTTAAGAGTAATAGCAGGGTCAAAACTGCCAATAAAGTTTGCAGGTTTTATACTTTCATCCATGGTGAGCCAATAAAAATTTTTGTTCTTATCCTCTTTCGCTCTTAGGCTAGCGAAATACCTGCATAAAGTTGTCTTTCCAACCCCCGGAGGACCGACCAATGCGGGAAATAGTCCAGTCGCTTCCGCATCTCGCAAAAGATCTAACGCCTTTCCGTATTGCCCACTGAGTACAATATCAATCTCCTCTTCCGCACTATCCTTTATTAATCTCTGTTCGAATAATTTTCTAAATTTCTCTTTTCTAATCATATATTAATCAAAAAGAAAGTCTAAAACTTAAATCTCGGCATTATTAGATATAATCATTTTAGCGAATCTCTCGCAAATTGCCGCATACGAAATTATTCTGAAAATCCATTAAGACATTTTTTCTTTCCGAGATACTTAATTTAATATTTTATAATTAGTATGACTTCTGAAAACGTAAAGGAGTAAATCAGCTCGTTTTTAAAAACTCTCCCAGATGATAGACACGTAGAAGACATCATGTATCATTTATATGTCCGAGAAAAAATGTTTCGCGGAATAAAGGATGCTGATGAAAGAGAAAATCTCTCCAATGAAAAGCAAAGCCCATCATCGAAAAATGGTTCGAATAGAATGAAATGAACAAGCATTAAAAGATCTAAAAGCAATAAAAAATAATATTGCTCGGGATTCAATAAATTATGCTTGCTCGTTTTCTAAAAAGATCTATGACGAAGCCCTAAAATTGGACGTATTGTTCCAGAGATTGTCGATCTTCACATAAAAGAATTCATTTTTCAAGGATATCGAATCATTTATTGGATTAAGAGCGATTTAATTGGGATTCTGACTATTGTACACGGAAGCAGATTATCGGAACTCTGAATTTTATCTTTAATCTAATTTCAAAAGATAAAAGATATTAATTGTCCTAATTTCTAGTACATATAAAATTTTACAAGAAAATGGGCCTGTAGATCAGTGGCAGATGGTACGGGCTACAAATCTACCCTTGCCTGCAACGCTTGATTCGCATTCAAGAGGTCACGGGTTCAACTCCCGTCAGGTCCACTTTTTTTGGAAATATAGGCTTTAAATGAAAAAATGGAAATAAAAAAGAAAAATTAGAAGAAGGTTACATCTTAATTATCAAATAGATTACTAATCAAGATATTTAATGAATGAAAATGAGCAATAAAAAAACTTATCCCAGACGGTATAAATTCAAAAAAATCGAAAAGAAATGGACTCAATTTTGGGAAGACGAGGATATTTATCAATTTGATATAAAGGATGATGGACAGATTTTTTCAATTGATACTCCTCCACCATTCGTGTCAGGAACGCTACATCTCGGTCATATTTTAAATCATGCTTGGATCGATTTCGTGGGACGATATCATCGATTAAAGGGTGACAATGTATATTTTCCCCAGGGCTTTGATTGTCACGGGCTTCCGGTCGAGCTTGCAGTGACGAAAAACTATGGAATTTCAAAAGACAATAGGGAAAAGTTTTTGGAAAAATGTATTGAATGGGTGGACGATAACATCGAGAGTATGACCAAACAATTCAATGACTTGGGATATTCCACCGATTGGGATTACACATATCGGACCATGAATGATGATTATAAGTATAAAGTACAGTATTCTCTTTTGGATTTTTATGAGAAGGGTTGGTTGTATCGCGAGAAATTTCCAACCCATTTTTGTGTAAATTGTGAAACCTCTGTCGCAAAAGCAGAGGTGGGATACCAAGAAGAGGAGGGAAAACTATGGTATATAAAACTTCCACTGGTTGGACGCGAAGGAGAATATGTAGAAATTGCAACTACGCGTCCAGAATATATGGAAGCATGTGTAGGCGTGTTCATTAATCCCCGAGATGATAGATATTATGATTTATCTGCCGCAGAGGTTAAACTTCCCATCGCCGATCGAAAAGTAAGAATTCATATGGAGAAAGATGTTGATATGCATTTCGGAACTGGCGTGGTATACTGTTGTACTTATGGCGATGAGATGGATATAAAGTGGAAATTGAAACATGATTTGGATGAAATTCAGATTTTCACAAAGGATGGACATATGAATGAAAACTCCAAATACGAAGGAATGACTATTGAAGAGGCCCGAGAGCAGATTGTCGAAGATTTGGATGAAATGGGGTTATTGACTAAAATCGAAGATTATGAGCATAGTACAATCATCCATTCCGAACGATCCTCATGTCGGCAACCGATTGAATATCTCCCAGTTGATCAATGGTTCGTTAATGTAAAGGATTTTACCGATGAAATAATCGAATCTGCCGAACAAATGGAATGGTACCCCGAGAAGCATAAGCAAAGGTTGATTGATTGGGCGGAAGGTTTGGATTGGAACTGGGTAATTTCCCGGCAACGGGTGTTTGGAACCCCAATTCCCTTCTGGTCTTGTCAAAAGTGCGGAGAAATTATTCCCGCAAGAAAAGAAGATTTACCTTTGGACCCTGTGCAAGCAGAATCACCGGTAGGAAAATGTCCCGAATGTGGAAGCACCAAAATTGAACCGGAAAAAGACGTGTGCGATTGTTGGATTGATTCAAGTATTACCCCGCTAGCGATAAGCAAATGGCTCGAAGATAATGAGTTTTTCCAAAAAACCTACATGGATGCCACCGTGCATCGCCCTCAAGGATACGAAATCATTCGAACATGGTTATTTTATACGTTATTTCGGTGTAAAAAATTAACCGGAAAAGCGCCCTTTGATGAAACCATGATTAACGGAATGGTTGCAGGTCCATCCGGAGCAAAAATGTCCAAAAGTACCGGAAATTATATATCTCCCGATGAAGTTATGCCACGATTTGGCGCAGATGCAATTCGGCAATGGGCGGCGATGGGATCTTTAGGAGATGATTATCCCTTTGAATATTCGTGGTATCACCTTCAAACGAAGCAACCTGTGTCAGATGAAAAAATTAAGAAAGAAATGGAGGAAATGCCGGAAGATAAGTTTTTTAAGAGATATAGGAGAAAATTTGAACAATTAACTGGCGCATCACGTTTTCTAACGAAAATCTGGAATGCCTATCGGTTCTTGTATTTAAATATCGAGAAAATTGATTTGGACAATTTAGAATTGGACCTTGGTGATCTCTCTCCGATAGATTGTTACTTCTATTCAGAATTCAATACCAAACTCCAGAACATCACAGAAAATTTTGATGGATATAATTGGCACGAGGGTTTTGCCATATTACGCCCATTCTTCTGGTATGAACTCTGTGATAATTATATCGAAGCGATAAAATACAAGTTCTATTCAGAAAAACCAAAAACTCAACACACGGCTGTAAAAAATGCTTTAATTCTATTCTACAAAATGCTTAAAATGGTTTCCTTTATCATGCCTTTTATTTCGGAGGAGATCTACTCCATCATTTATAAAAAGTATAAGGACAAGAAATCCATTCATTTGGAAAATTGGCCGACAAAAATCGAAGGAATTCCAGAGGTATTGGCAAAACGTGGAAAAATGGCAATTCAAATAATTAAAAAATTGCGAACAATGAAATCAAACTTGCAGATCGCATTAAATCAAGAGGTCTCGCGAGTAATAATTAAGACGGATCAAAAATACAAAAAAGAACTCGAACTGGTGAAGCAAGACATTAGTAATACCATACGAATTGAAAATCTTGAAATAAAAAGCGGTCCAGAAGAATTAGAGATAGAGGACAAGGCAGACAGCGAAGAGAAAATAAAAGAGCCTTCTGCGACCATCTTGTTTTTCAAATAAATTTCTAAGAATATATATATTAATTCTAAATTTCTTTTTTTACATGACATTTGAGTAAATGTGAGGAAATTAACCCGTAAAATGAGTGTACTTTTAATAAGAGGACCTAAAAGATTATGGCCTATGGTGAATTATTGGGATAATTTTTTGCCTCCCCAAAATCTATTATGTTTAGCGGCTTATTTGGAAGAGAACGGAATAGAGGTTAAAATTGTTGATTCTTGTATAAATAAATGGGGATGGAAAAAAACTAAAAGAGCCATCGAACTTATTGATCCAACTATAGTGGGCGTTGGAGAGCCAATCACATGGGCGGATGAGGGGATACGAGTTTTAAAACTAGCAAAGGAAGTTAATGAGGATATCTTAACCTTAGCTGGCGGACCTCATTATTTTAATATACCAGAATATTATTTAACGGAAGAATCTCCTTTAGATATAATAGTTTATGGAGAAGGAGAAAAAACCTTATTAGAAATCGTTAAAAAGCATAAAAACAGAGATTTTAAAAAAAATCTAAAGGAAATAAGGGGGATAATGTTTAGAAAGAAGGATAATATTATTACCACTAAACCACGTCCCTTAATTAAAAACTTGGACGATTTGCCTTTTCCAGCCTATCACCTTATCCCGATGGAAAGATATGAACGCAAAAATGCACTTTGGAAAGGCGGGTCGACCATATATCACAGTCGAGGATGTATCAGTGAATGTAGTTTTTGCAGTTGTTGGCTTCCCATGGCCAAAAAGGAACTAGTGAATGGAGAACTGGAATTAAATTGCTATTGGAGGACGAAAAGCGTAGAAAAAACATTAGAAGAGATAAAACTTTTAGAAGATAAATATAACAGGGATTTTATGATTTTTGTGGATGATACATGGAATGTTAATAAAAAGTGGAATGAAGAATTTGCGGAAAAAAAAATAGAATGGGGACTTGACAGTAAATGGTTCGCGTTTATGAGGACTGATTTTATCCTTCGGGACTTTAAAGCAGGGATTTTTGAAAAATTAGTGGAATCTGGATTAGCCCACACTATAATCGGAGTGGAAAGGGCATCTACCGAGGAAATACAAAAATTTAACAAAAAAGGATATACTTCAAATAAAAGTTATCTCGCTTTTCAAATACTTAAGCATTATCCTCAAGTGTTTAGACAAGGGACATTTGTAAATGGGATTTGGGAAGATGATAAAGAAAGTATCCTCGCTCAAGCCGATTATGCCAAAAAAATAGGAGTCGATTATCCTTCATTTCATTGTCTTACCCCTCATCCAGGTACGGAATTATGGGATGAAGCGGAAAAAAAAGGAAGGATAGAATTTCGCGATTTTTCCCGTTATTCTTGGTTTACACCGATAATGCCAACCAAATATTTGGATACTGAGGAGGTAGCTAAATATACGATGCTTACCAATGCAAGATTTATTAGGAATCCCTTATGGTTTGTAAAAGGATTATTCAGTAAAAATCCGATAAGAAGATGGAATTATTGGTGGTTTATCAAACAAATTATTACGTCGACCTTATTAGCGCTGAAGGAAAAGATAAATCCCTTAACTATAAGTCGAGACGCAGAAAAAACAGCGTATTTAAGGTTGGTCAAACCGAAATGGTATAACGATTAAATAAAAAGTAAAATTAATAGGTATAGCCTTTTGCTATAATAATTTTTAATCATATAGATCCAGATATCACGCTTCTTTTCAGAATTAAGGGTAGATATGAGTAAAGTTGCTGTAAATTAGAAAAACCAGAACTATGAAATGTAAAAAAACTTATGCAAAGGAAGAAAAAGGATAATAAAAACTAACATAGTTAAAAGAAAAATAATTATCCCTATTACATACTTAATCCTAAACTTAAAGGACTTTTCCTTGAGAGTAAAATAAGAATACGGTAATATTAATAATATCATCATTAAAGAAAATATTAGAGTTCCTTGTGACATAAAGGTGAAATAAAGAAAAAAAAATATCAATATTCCATCAATTATACCTAAAGGTAATGGAAATAAATCGGCACGTAATATTTCATTGGGGATAAAATTATGATATATAAGGGGTAA
>JAWOCD010000046.1:0-3452 GCA_046483985.1 Promethearchaeia archaeon | reverse complement strand
GGAAAAATTCCTTTTTGGGTTACCTTTAGCTCCCTTGAGACCTTTAGCCCGCTAAGAAATATAACCGATCGTGCTCGGAACGATGGCTACGATTTGATCTTCAAGTTTTGGTTTAATCTCAAGAATTTGGATTTTTGTTAAATTAGGATCGCTTAACAATATTTTCCTAATAACACAAGACCGAGGATTTTGGGTAGTGTCAAATGTTAGTGATGGATAATAACTGTTTGGTTTAAACTCATCTTTAAAGCACCTTGAAATATTTATCCCATACAGTTAGATACTTCTCATACCACGCCTTGAGTTTAATGAATTTCCATCGAAAGTGGTTTCCCTGCCCTTTAACAAAATTGCTTACTCTACCTTCCCGTAATTTTGCCCTCCATCGGTTATATTTCTCCTTATACATGGCTATATACGCGGGAAACTTCTTAAAATTGTGCCGGAAGGTGATATAATCAAGGACCCGTTGGGCTCCTTCGGGAGTCATCATATTGCGCTTAAACGAGGGATAATATTCGAATTTTTTATGATATCCTTCGAGCAGATTATTTGTTGCCGGAATTTGCAAGTTTCGCTGATGCGCTATGATTTTTGGGAGCTTTGTCTTTAAAGTTTTGTAGGCCGTATAAAGTTCGTCAATTCTCTCCCCATCTAACTGCTGAATCGTATTTCGAAGAACCTCTAGTTTGATATAGGCATCCGTTTCATGGCGGGGATTGATGACATCATAAAATTTTTTGACAAGCCACTGCCATTCCGCCGGAATCGGTTTTATTGATTGGGTCGGAAGCCCTATAAATGCTTTTATATGCTTCGAAGTGGACCATTTTATATGGGTGAGACAATCCTGAAGGGTTACATCCTTAAAACTTCGAGTCCTAAAAAGTGCTCCTAAATTCGCGGTCCCATCCTTTATAAGGGCGTTTAATTCCAATTCGGCGTGGCACCGTGCCTCCCGAAGCAATTCACGACCCGCCGCCTTTCCCATCGAGTCTGACACTTTCGCGGCAGGGATAAACTCCGTATTCATGTCTACTGTATTCAGCGCATACATCTTCTTCCCTCCTACTTTAAGATGAATCTCATCATACCCCCAACTTCCGCTTGACGGTATCGGCGTTTCTTTGAGTATTTCTCTGAGCGGCTCAGCAGCCTCATCAATCCAGGTTTGGATTGTGGAGCGGGCAATATCGATTCCGAAGTCAACTTTAAACACACGTACGATTTGACTGGGCATTAATCCATTCATATAGTGCTGCCGCGCCCTTTTCTTGTAATTCTCATGGTAATTTCCGTGCTCTGGCGCAAGTTGTGAATAATCGACTTCAATTTTCCCGCATTTCGGACATCTCTTCCTGTGAAGCTTAAATTCATACCTTCCGAGTCCGTGATCAAGAATGGCAAGTTTATCGTTAAAACCATTACAAGATAACCTGGTACCGCACTTCAGACAATGGGTTTCGACTATCTCAACCGTGCCATCTCTCTCTAAACGCAAGTGATATCCCTCTTCAGTTGAAAAATTCACCCTCCGGTTAATTTCGTTGATTAACTCGTGTTCCTCGCCCTCGGGGAGAAAAGAGTAAAATTTATTTAATGGTGTTTGTTCTAGCTTAATGGGAGTCATCTGTTCCTTTAACTTTGGTACTGTCATATTAAAGTTGAGGAACTGGCTCCTTTTATTCTTTTACCTCACATAAATCGACTCTCCAGTAGAAATCAAGGAGTGTTTCCCCCTCTCGGTGAAGAGCTTTTTGTATTATAGATCCTGAAATCTTTTTTTTATCAAATTATATGATTTCACTAACATTCGTCTCCACCCCATTAATTTTATTTTAATAATATCGGCTAATCTTCCGATAAACATGATCTTATCTCCCACTTCAAAGGGTTTGCTGGTCATTATGATAAACCCTGCGATGAGATTACCGAGCGTATTAATCGCAGCAAAACCAATAATGGTACCTCCCGCAGCCGTAAAAATACCCGTTAAAAACCCGAAAGTTTCGGCAAATTGAATGGATATAACTACGAGATCTATAGTAATAATTAATATTTGCATTAAGCTTATGAGATTTTTAGAGGTTGTCACCGCAATACGTTCCTTTTTAGCCAAGAGCTGAATATTATTCTTGATAATAAGGTAGATTATATAACTAATTAAAACAGTTGCGATAGAGACTCCAAAGGGTAAAATATTATTTGCAAACCAGTCAGCTATGTCTTCCAAGATTGTCTGGGCAAAAATCTTACATCAACTCTGAGAGTTCATCTTATTTCTCATTTTTTTAAACTGTATTCTCTTATAAAAAGTTAATATCTAAAAAAAATAGACTAAACCCTCCTTTGGTCAAATTTATCGGGTTCTGGAAATTGGGGATTCTGAAATTCATACCCGCACATAGGACACTTTAGACTTTTACCGTGTTGTAAATTGGGAGGCTTAATCTTTATTTTGAAAGTATAGCCGCAAGCTGGGCACGTAGCGGTCAAAGGGGTCTCATTTTTTTCCATTTTACTTCTTAATTTATTGATATCACTGAGTAAATTTAATCTTGATCATTAAATTCTAAAAAGAGATAATAATGATAATTTAAAAATGTAATTTTTAAATATTTGAGAGAATCATCAATTAAGTGTATTAAATTATTGCAATTATGGTGATATAAATGTCAACAAAAGATTTAACATTGTTAAAAGATATTGGCGTGAAAGAAGTTGAAAAATTAGAAACCATCGGGGTAAAAACAATAGAACAACTGGCAGATGCCAATCTGGATGAGCTGATTACATTAGATAATGTTCGTTTTGATAAAGCGCAAGCATGGATAAGGAAAGCCCAAGACTATTTAAAGGAAGACGAATCACTGCTTGAAAAAACCAAACAAAAGGAAATTGAGATGGAAAGCAAATATTCGTTAAAGAGTACCGAACAAAGAGATAATGAGACAAACTATCTTGAAGATGAAGTAAGGGAGGGAGAACTCAGAAGTGAAAAATGAATATGCTATCCTTACTGACTTTTATGAACTCACTATGGCGGACGGTTATATCGTTAATGGAATCGCTGAAAAACCCGCAGTTTTTGATATGTTTTTTCGAGAAGCTCCGTTTGACGGAGTATATGCAATCTGTTACGGATTAAATAAGGCGCTACAAGACATTGCGGATATGACTTTTGATGAGGAAACCGTAAATTATCTTAATGAAACCGATACTTTTTCCGATGACTTTTTGGCATACCTATCGAATTGGGAATGTGATCTAACAATACGGGCGATTGATGACGGGAAAATTATCTTTCGGTATGAACCAATAGCGGAAGTTGAAGGACCTCTCCTCCAGTGCCAGATAATAGAAACTTATTTATTAAATTGTTTCAATTTTCCTACCTTATGTGCAACCAAAGCAAACAGAATATGGTTAGCAGCGGAAGGGGATCCCATTAT
>JAWOCD010000023.1:0-2925 GCA_046483985.1 Promethearchaeia archaeon | reverse complement strand
GACGAGTCTTATACCACACGGACTTGTGCAAAATGTGGAAGAAAAGCGAAACGCGATTTGTCCGAGCGTGATATTAGTTGTGAATGTGGTCATAAGATGGATAGAGACTTAAATTCCGCTGTTAATATTATGGTAAAGTTTCTCACATCTGCTGACCTATCGCATCAACCCTCTTTGAAGGAGGAATCCTTCCTAAAGCAATGGAAAGGATTTTCTACGACACACAGCCCTAAGATATGCCCACCAGCTAACGCTTAGTGGACTCGTAGGAATCCCCGTCCTTTAGGGCGGGGAGACTTCAATTCAGTAAAAAACGAATAACTTTCTTTTAAATCCCAATTAATAAAAATAAGAGGAATTACCTCGACTTTTTAAAAAACTATTAATTATTTATTTCGAGAAAACGATGATAAAGAAAAATTTTAAAGAAGTGGAAGAGGAAACCGTTACGAAAGAAAATTCCGCTCATACTACAATTCGATGGCTGATCACAAGAGAGGATGGAGCTCCTCGTTTTACAATGCGCCGTTTTAAAATCCTTCCTGGAGGCGAAATAGGAATGCATCAACATCCAGAAGAACACGAAATCTATATCTTGGAAGGGGAGGGGAAAGTAGTAGATCAAAACAAAAATATCATGCAAGTTTCTCAAGGAGATGTCTTATATGTTCCTCCCCAGGAGTTGCATGGTTATAAAAATGACGGAGAAGAGCCTTTTGTCTTTCTTTGTGTAATCCCTTACTTAGATTCACCATAATTTTATTATTACTTTTCTTTTTTTGGATATGGTATTCTTTCTTGTTTAAATTTTTTTAATAAATCCGAAATTTTGATATCTTTTAAAAATCTCATTGGAAAGCGCTTGGCAATCTCTACAGATCTGAAATGGGTCCTCGTCACCTCTCAGTAAATTATCATAAGAAATAATTTTTCTAAATCGATTTTTGTTCCTCTTCCACTTTATCATTATTTCCTCCTTCTAATAGATCTTCAATACATTTAAAATCTATAAAGCTTAAGTTTAAATTCTATTTGGGAATATCTATGTAGTAGAACTAATTAAAAGTAAATTTTATTATGTGAATTGAAAATGGTTTCAGATAAGTTTATATGTGAAAAAGGAGAAAAAAGCCAACTTGTAATATATAATGCAAAAACCGAGATAAAAGAGGACTCAACGATAATTTTTGGATTCGCAGGTCTAGGATTAATCGGCCCAATCATCGCAAATACAATGATCGATCAAATCGAGGACATTCGGGAAATTGGATTCGTGGCCTCTGATTTACTCCCGCCTATTGCTGTATTCCATCAAGGTGAGCTGATGCATCCATTTAGGCTCTATTATACGGAGACCTATAACGTGATCTTGGGGATTTCAGAAGTCCCTTTTCAAGTTACCTCTGCATATAATGATTTAGCAAAAACATTGTGTAATTGGGCATTGTCGGAAGTTAACGCCAAACAAATCCTTACTTTCCAAGGAATTCCCCAAAAGGGGATGATTGAAAAATTTCCGGTATCATATGCTGCTCAGAAGGAATATCAAGATACTTTTGACAAACTTGATCTTAAACAAGTGGATAAGGGAATAATAACGGGTGCGGAAGCCACAATTATAAACGTTGCATTAACAAATAATATTGACCCCATAGTTCTATTTACTCCAGTATATAAGATTCCCACACCAGAAGGTGCCGCAAGTATTATTGAGGTTTTAAATGATGTTTATGGAATGGACCTCGATACTGATAAATTATTAGAACAAGGAAAACAGATAAAGGAGAGAATGGAAAAACTAGCTGAGAAAGCATCTCAGTATAGAAAACAACAATTAAGAGGCCCTCAAAAAAATGAACCCTCCGAATTATATAGATAAATGAAATGAAAATAAATCTTATTTTTTTTAGCCTTCTTATTTTTTTACTCTAAAATTTCATCCAAGTACGGCTTTAAGAGCATTTTTGTTCTTTTTATTATCTCCGATTCAAAAGGTGTAACACTGATTGTTTTAATTGCCTTAATAGATTCAAGTATGTGGTCTGTATTTTGTTCTACTGGGAGAGTACTTAAAAGTTCTAAAGCTTGTAAATATCTTTCTCCATTATATACTTCAATTTTAAACGGATGTGCAATAAGGACATAATCTAATCCTGAAATTTTTTCGAATGGCACAGCTATATTAGAATAACTTTCTAAAACTAAATTATCAAACTTCTCGCTTAATATTTTATGAGCTTGCGCGGTAGCATTAGTATAAAGCCCAGAATATTCTTGCAAATCTTCACGAGTACGGATCTCAATTATCTTACTTTGCTTGAATAACTTTTTGAATAATTTTTTTTTGACCGGAAAATCTTGTTGCTTATTTAATAATACGTATTGTTGGGTGTCGATTGTAATTCTATCCAATAAGAAATTAGGGAGGCTGTTCCATGTAGACGTTTCACTTGTGGTAGTCCATAATCTATGAACTGGATTGAGGAGATTTATGGAAATCTTCTCATTCATTTCCCTAGACATTAGTTTTGCGTCTTTAGAATACACTGTTCCTCGTTTTAATCCTTTTCTTATTAATTTCCAATGATACCAGATATTATTTCCAGAACGAGGTTTAAATCCCGAAACTGATTGACTTTTATCGTTAAAATATCTGATGAGCGCGCGAGCTACGGTGGTTTTCCCCGCTGAAAATTCCTTAACTCCCGAAATTAATATTTTTTTTACCATTACTCGGTTAATTTTACAAAAGAAGGATCATTTATAAAATATTTCAACGAGGGCTTATCCTAAACAGTTTCTATCCGTTTTTCTCCTCTTTCAATTCTTTTCCTCTTGACTTTGATTCTATCACCCTCTTTTTTATGTCGAACAAGCGAATACATCAGATTTATCATTCCATTTGCAATAAAAACCGGGTAATTT
>JAWOCD010000020.1:0-7043 GCA_046483985.1 Promethearchaeia archaeon | reverse complement strand
GACGAGTCTTATACCACACGGACTTGTGCAAAATGTGGAAGAAAAGCGAAACGCGATTTGTCCGAGCGTGATATTAGTTGTGAATGTGGTCATAAGATGGATAGAGACTTAAATTCCGCTGTTAATATTATGGTAAAGTTTCTCACATCTGCTGACCTATCGCATCAACCCTCTTTGAAGGAGGAATCCTTTCTAAAACAATGGAACGGATTTTCTACGACACACAGCCCTAAGATATGCCCACCAGCTAACGCTTAGCGGACTCGTAGGAATTCCCGTCCTTTAGGGCGGGGAGACTTCAACTATGGTTATAATATGTGGCCACCCCTTAAAATACGACTACAAGTCCAAAAAAAGGACGTTGATCACGTTAAATTGCGAAATTGAACTTTACGTGGTCCATCGAAAGTGCGAAAACGGAGAGTGTGAGGCGTGTCGTGTCGGAACGGATTTTTATAACCACACGTTAGACCTTTACGCCTTGCCAAAAAGGAAGTTTGGATTAGACGTGTGCTTCTTGATAGGGCACCTTATTCACGAGGAAAACTATACGGAAGAGGAGGTCGTGGAATACTTGTTAAAAGAGCACGGAATCTCCATCTGCCAAGCAAGCGTGAGCAATTACAACAAGATCTGCTTGGCTTTAAGCGAGACGATCTTGGCGGACAATCCTTCCAAGATCCGGGAAGGGTTAGAGGAGTTAGACTCTATAGTATACACGATCGATGGACTCTCCTCAAATAAGAGCAGAACCCTCTTTGTCGTTCGCGAGTTGGTTTCCGGGGTCGTATTGGGGACGGCCCTCCTCGATACGCATGATGCGGACACCATGCACGAGTTCATGGAAGAGATTTTTGATGCGTTTGGAAAGCCGGACGGCATGGTCGGCGATGCCGAAACGGGGTTAATGGCGGCCGTTCGCAAGTATCACGCCGATATTGATTACCAATATTGTTACCGGCATTTCTTAGATAATTTGGGGGCCGAGTTAATGGAAGACCTCAACCACCACGCAAAAAAAAACTGGATCGAAAGAACACGCTCAAGGAAGTAAGGGTCCTAAAGCGTAATTTTCGTGAGACGTGGGATCTCTCGAACTCGCGGGAGGACTCCCATGAGGACAACCCCGCACCCGCTCAAGTTTTTGGCGACACCTTCGACCGCCTGAATGACTTGCTAGAATTTACGGAAGCACTCTTATCTCGCTCCTCCAAGGACGTGTTTCCCTTTTATCTCAAGGTAGTGGACCTCCACGATCGCCTCCTGGAGTTGCTCTCAAGCGTGACCCAAATGTTGGAGGGAATGGAGGGGATTGGCGAAGAATTTGGATTTATCAAGCGCCTTGTGGAAGAGACCCTCTCGAATTTGAAGGAAATCGTTGAGTCAACCATCAGCGATGACGAGTTGGCGGGGTTGGTCAAGGACTTGAAAAAGAGGAACCGGTCATTTCGAGAGGTGAGAGCGATTCTCGGGCAAGAGGGGAAATCGGGAGAGGAAATCAAGGACGAGATCGATGCCTATTTAGGTTCTCTCGAGTACGACGCGGCCCTCGAGGAATGTTTAACGATTCTCAAGAAGCGATTTAAAAGGTATGACGGAGAGCTCTACATCGCCTACGATGACGAGAACATCCCCCGGACAAATAACGACCTTGAGGATTTTAATCACGATGTCAAGCGTTCCATTCGGAAGCGCATGGGGAGGAAGGACTCTTGGACCTTCCTCGAGCACCAAGGGGTTTCTGTCGTTAATTATCACAATCTCATCAGGATACACAGGAACGTGGGCGGCACGACAATTTTTGACCCGTCCGAACAAACGCCCTTCGAGCGAATAGGCTTGATTGACGAGGTGTCCGTCAGCAACCTGATGGATTTGGTCGATCTTGACTCGTTCTACCGGACCTTGGCTGAAAATGAAAAGAACTTCGCCCAACACCGGTGGACGTGCAAGATTTCCAAGGAGGGCGCCGAAAAGTGCTTACGAGACCTCCAAAGGCGGTTCTCTCGCACGATCCACCAATTCTCAAAAGATCAAGAGCAACAACCTATTAAGGGAGGTGAGTCTAGTAAATCTTAATAGTATTGTTATAATATTATTATTCAAAACAATTATAATCTCTTATTTGGTGAAATAAAAAAATGGCTTTACAAAATACTTTAAACACCATTATAATGTTTATTGCGGGCACGGCGTTGATTATTGGAAATTATTATGCTAATTTATTGGCAAAAATTCTTGGATTAATAATTGGAGGGCTTTCATTCACGTTAGCAGTTTATAGTACCCTTAAATTAGAAGAAGGTGCCACAATTGATGATTTAATATTATCAAACTCGTTTAATGCGACACTTTTTATTGGAATGCTTTTTACTATCGGTTTTTTCTTTGAAGGGAATGATGTGGGCCTTCAAATCTTTTTTGATATCGGGACCATTACTGGATTATTTCTGATTTTTATGATCTTATGGACTTATTTGCGAGAATATTGGTCATTTTTGGAGGGAAAACGTATAAGATTTGAAGAAGAATCAGATAAGGAAGAAATCCCTCAATTCCTATTATCTTCAGTGATATTAGGGGCTATTTTTGCAGGATTATTTACTATATTTGAACTTATTTATTTGTTTGCTGGTTATTTGATTACGGTAGTTATCTTTTTGATTATATTTTTTGGAATCTCCATCTTTATGTCCCTCTTATTTCGATATGTGATGAAATATCAAAATAACCAGTCAAAATCAGAAAGAAACAAAAAGTAGAAATAATTTCTTTAAAATCTCTATTTTTTTCATTTTTTATTTTAATTTTTTCCGTCTCCATCTTTATTCGACTTCTCTGATCGATCAGGAAAAAGTTTAAAGTTGCGTACATCCAGAATTTTATGTCTATGTCTATATTCTTTATTCTCCATGATGAATTTAAGATAATTTTTCCGTGGTTCATATAATATCCCTTCTTGAATTAACTGGTCTAAAGCCATCTGAATAAATCTTTTATCTGTGAATTCTTCCAACTCCAAGACCTCAACAAGATCTTCTCTTAGAATTGCTTTATTTTCGTTAAACGCAAATATCCGTTTAACCCGCCCAAGGAGCATTTTAAATTTCGAGAGTTGATCTTGGCTTTTAATTCGTGGTTTTTGTCGTTCCTTTGGAGAGTGCTCCTCTGGAGAATTCTTTTTCATTTTTGATTCTATTTCCATGAGTTTTCGCGTCATTTTTGAAAGATTCTTTTGTATGTCTTCAATACAATCCATTAATTCATCAAACAAGTTTAGAAACCTCTTTGAGTTAATATTAGATAAAATTGATAATAAATTTGCTTATTAAACGATTAATGTGTTTTTTCTAAAGCAAATATTTCCCTTATAAACTCTAAAAACATTATTATATAAACCTAGAATTCACTTACTTTCTTCTTTTCTTCAAATAAGTCATAGATTTGCCATGTAGCGTAATGCATAATTATTTTTATTTTATATTTAACTTTAATGAATTATCTTTATAAAAAAGGAAAAAATATTTCATAATAAGGATTATCAAATATAGATAGGTGATGTTTTTGTGATGGAAAAAAAGAGGATGGCTGGAATCATTATTACCCTTATCGGAATAATTTCACTTATTTCTTCAATCGTATTTGGCAAAGAAATGATGGATGTGATTGTGTTATTGTTAATCATAGCCAGCATAGCAGCAATCGTGGTTGGGATTATCCTTATTGCGAAGGGAGGTGCCTTGGTAAATGTTGATTATTCAGCTGCAGAAGGAGAGGAAAAGCGTATAGAAGGGATAATGGAAGATATAGACGAAGATAATGAATTAATCGAATAGAAATGTAGTAAGTATATTTTTTCTTTTTTTTACTTTATTTTTGCAAGTGGAATCTCTCTTCTCTCGGAACTAGTGCTGAGGATCTTATTTTGGGAACTAATTATACATTAAAAATTCGTCAGGAATTATACTAGTCACGGGCATTACTTGGTTGATATACCTATGTTCGCTCCAGCCACGATGATCTTTCCAGTAGTCCACCAACTTTTCTTTAAGCGCTTGCCAGCCCAATTGCTAATCTTAATTCCTGGAATACTAAATTACGACTATGTTCATTAAAGAACTGGAACATGCTCGCATCTACGAGCACTTGATCAAGGAAATCATCCATTTGATAAAGGGAATGAAATTCTAGATGTTAATTAAACGGTCCATCCTCTTTTCTTTTTGGGATAGCTTTCCGATACGGAAACTTCTTTTTGTTGGATATACCTTACTCGCAAGCCAACCCTTTCTACCTATCATCTTCTTGGGGCTTCCTAAGGTCCCGTGTACTTGATCGACCAAATCAAATGCCAATTGGTTATATTTATTCTTATCAGTGCATTTGTATAGTTCAATAAAATTATAGACTGCAAATGCATCTGTCCATAAATATTTTTTTAGGGATTTGAGAGAATTTAACGCGGTATTATTTCCAAAGTCCATCATGAGCGTTTCAGTAAGATTCATATATTGAGGGATTATCAACCAGAATTTAAATCTGGTATCTATATGTTTTGAACCGCTTAGTTCTTATCCAGATTTTGACCATAACCATTTTTCTTTTTGGGGCGTTGTAGGATCACGTAGTAACTTTACCACTATTCTTTTTAGGTGAGCGCTCTGTAGTTTCTTCATGTTCTATTGAAAAGCGAGCTATTTAGGAAAAGAAACTTAATTTCATTCCGTGACAAATAATTATTACTTATAACATTAAAAAAATAAAAATTTATTAAAATTAAAGATATAAATATTATATATTAATTATTTTAGAATAGATTTAGTTGATTTATATTGGGTAATCAAATATTTTTGGTAAATTCAGATGGAACGACTACTGAATTAGAGACTGAAGAAGGACAAGAAATTAAGGATGTCATGGATTCGAGTGAGTGCTATGTAATCGTGGCAGATGATGACCGAAAGGTCTACTTGTGGATTGGGAGCAAAACTAAAGTACGATCAAAATTTATCGGCGCAAAGCGAAGTCAAGAAATCCGAGGCCAAGTAGGTATGCATTACAATACGATATCAGTTGATGAAGGTGACGAAGATGAGACATTATTGAACATTATGGGGGGACGAACCGAAGGAGGCATCGCAGAAGAAATTCATGAAGACATTTCATCAGCGGGTGGAGGGCATCCTTTAAAACAAAAGAATGAATTTGAAGCTCCAGAACCAGCTGAGGGTATGGATGTAGCGGGAAGTAAAAGCAGGGAATCTACTAATTCCGGCCCACTATATAAGGGTGACGAATCAATGAGTGAATTTGTCAAGGATGAACAAGAAATTAATTTTGAGAAAATTATGCAAAAGCTCGAAGAAATTGCCATGCCAAAAGGCTATGAGCGCGAATTAATTATCATTGGAAATCATGCATATTCTGTTGTAGAAAAAACTCAAAGTTTCCTTGGCAAAGAGCAAACAGAAAAGGAAATCGAACGAGTTGGCTCTATTCCGGAAGGTGTCTTTTTTGCAGAGGATTATTCTCCACGAGTCCTTTCTGAGGGAGGAAAAGTATTGGCAATAGAATTTCTCAAACGAGTTGGAGGAAAGACGAAGCCAGCAGAATCCAAAAGTAAAAAGGATATTTTAAAAAACCAAATAGATAGTCAACTCAAAGGAAACAAATAGTTCATATTTTTTCTTCTCTCTTTATTAAACCGAATTTCAATAAATTAATTTTTTAAACTTCTAAATCTATATTAATATTAATTAGATTCAAAATGAGAATGAAATAGATTTTTAATTTTATAATTAGGTATAATAAAAATGAGTGACCTTACTCCAAAAGAAGCTGAAAGTTTATCGAAATTTCTAGGCAGTATTACGGAACATACCGAATTGGAAGCCTTGGCATTAGTTACAAGAGAAGGTTTACGTTTGGCATTTTCATGTATCCCCGACTATGATGTCGATCCAGACCTCTTCTCAAGTATGTCCGCCGTAGTAATGCAGTCTGGTCAAGATGCTGTGGATAAGTTAAAATACACAAACTTGATGGAAGTAGTTCTCAGAGGGGAAGATGCCTTTATCATTCTAAGTGCTGCGGGTAGATTTTTTCTCATGGGTGCATCCCGAGATATTGCTGATCTTGGGAAAGTTGTGACCGTTTTTCGCTATTACGCGAAGGAAATCGCAAAAAGATATCCTTAATTATTCACAGAGAAGAAGCGTAGGTTTCTCATTATTTTTCAAATTAATAAGACGACTTAAACCTTTTTTCAATTTTCTACTTCCAACTAATTAGGGACAATTGAGAGACATTAAAAAACAATAATTGCTGAATTTTATTAATTCTTAAAGGATTTGTAAATCTTTTTTAATATTTAAAACATATTATTATTCAAGAAACTATAATTTCGTTTATTTTAATTACTAAAATTATCAATGTAAGTGTTCAAAAATAGGTATCATAACTATTTAAAGAAAAAAAGGTAATATACTACCTATATAATATGTAAAAAAAGGAAATTATATCAGATTAAAAATGCCTGAAATAAAGATTTTTGTTGAAGAAGAAGACGAGTCTAGCAATCAAGTGATAATTTGCCAAGCTAATGCAGATAAATTAGGCGTGAATACGGGGGATCAAGTACAAATTGTTAACCCCAATAATAACCAAAGCACTAAGGCTTCAGTTAAAGTAGAAGAGACAGTCTTAGATTTTGCAGGAAAATTCTCGATTGATATTATCCAAACATTGAACTTTTCTGGGATTGAATTAATAGTAAAACCTGTAGCGGGAGGGGCTGCCCCATCACCTCAGCCACAGCCGAGTCCCCAACCACAGCCAAGTTCACAACCACAGCCGAGTCCCCAACCACAGCCAAGTTCACAACCACAGCCAAGTTCACAACCACAGCCAAGTTCACAACCACAGCCAAGTTCACAACCACAGCCGAGTCCCCAACCACAGCCAAGTTCACAACCACAGCCAAGTTCACAACCACAGCCAAGTCCCCAACCACAGCCAAGTCCCCAACCACAGCCAAGTCCCCA
>JAWOCD010000078.1:0-24440 GCA_046483985.1 Promethearchaeia archaeon | reverse complement strand
CTGGGAGGCGATTGAGGACGTTGGCGGTTGGCGGCACATCTGTCTAGGCCCGTCTGACATGATGCACACGACACGGGCGCGGTTCATCGACGCATTCAAGGCGAGGCGCCGGCGGGATAAAATAAAAAAGATATGAGATAATAGGTCTTGAAAAAAAAGAACCTAAACCGTAATCTGTAAGTCCGCGGTTGTTTCTTTGTTGAATTTGAAATCAAATTGGAGAAGCGTAAGATTTTCAGAGTTTTGTTTGTTCTTTTTTGTAAGTGTGGTATTAAATCCCTCGAATTGCGCAGATTCCCCGGTTTTTACTGCTTTACCCCTTATTTCAAAACTGGGCTCCACTTGTGGCAGACTAATCAATACAAAAGAGACAAGTTCCTCTTTGAGCCCATTTATCTGGATAAGTATTGAATTTTCCCTTATCTCTTTAATATTATATTGAACTGTATTAAAGGTCGTAAATTTTTCGGGATTTCCGATGAGAGCTATGCTGTTTAAAAGAAGAGGCGCATATACTCGATATTTATACTCTTCGAACTCAAGTTTTTGAGAAATCAAGGTAGAGGAGGAAACCTCTCGTGTTTTATGACTATGCCAATCGAATTCAATATAACGTTTCTTTGGAAGATAAAATTCCTCCGCTGTATATTCATGGTTTTTCACCCGTTTCGGAAACAGATTTATGGTGAGCACATAGAACCATATAATGTCTTGTTTATCGATACGAGTTTGGAGTTCGGCGGATGCCACGTAATAAGTGTGATTCTCGATATACATCAAATCAATGGCGGTTAATGGAAACGTGGGTTGCAGCAATTTGCCGTCCTTTCTGCAGGATCGCATAATCAGTTCCTTATTCATATCTTTGTATCTATCGCCCGGAGTAACGGGCCCGGTACTTAGAGAAGCCATTAGACATTCAAGTTCAGCGATCCGCTCACCTCTGTATTTAAGGAGCGTATACTTTTTGGTTTTGAACACGTCTTTAAAGGGGCGCAACCCTAAGACATGGGCTAATAGGGAAGCTTGGGTAAATCCGGGAACATCATACGTCTTAAAGGTATACCCGTGATAATCATCGGATGTCCGACAATGTGTGACTGCGGGATAGAAAATCGACTGCATGACCATTGCGGGAGTTTCCATGCAATATTGGATGGTAATCCCATATTTTTCCGCGTTGGTCGCCATTTGATCTAGCCATTTTTCAGCCTCATTGATTGTATTCCGTAAGTGGCTGAAATGTTTAATTTGATTAACCATCCAATCCTGTTCATGCACGATAATATTATTTTCTTTGCAATATCTCATGATATGGTCCCAAAATGCATTATCATGAGGCATGGCCCATCCATCCTCTTCAATAAAATCGTACTGCTCTTTGTAGGGGGTGCGGGAGTTAAACCATCTATTATGGGCCGTTAAGGGAGCATCCAAATGCGAGGATAATTCTTTAGGACTCATCTCTAAAAAATCAGGATCTGGCTCCCAGACCAACGCTCCGCCATATAAAAAGGTCCCAAAAATACTCGAAAGCCAGCCTAACCACCTCTGTTTTGATTCAGATGTTATTTTTTGGTACCACCAGGAATCTATTTGATAATGGTTATAGGGGATCCCCCTTTTTTCCGCATATTCTTTTACTTTAATCAATGTCTCCCCCGCCTTCATTCCTTTTTCCGTATTATAGTAATAATAGGATCCGTTATCCGTATAATAGCCGAGATATGTAGTCGGGATGTCAGGATTTAACGCCTTTTTTGGCAGTTTGTTGTATGCTCTGAGTATATCTGCCCACTGAACGAAATTCTTTCTTATTTTCTGGCCGAAGACCATAATAGCGTCATGCTGAAAGTCTTGAGGAACTATTTTTATCGAGGAATGGATTCCGAATTGCAACTGTTGAGAATTATTTGATTCGGTCTTGACCCACGGAGATATAAGAAATTGATTAAGGGCCGAAAGTATGATATTCTCTTTATTATCGTTAAACAAACAAACTGGTCCGTGCGTCAATTCAAAATCCCTCTGTGTGGGACAGAAGATCGTGTCATCGTAGGAAATAGTCCGTTTTAAACTAGTTCTATTCTCGAAGGCAGGAAATACGAAATTAATTGGTTGATTTGTCACCCGTTCATTGACTTCTAATTCGTGGTTCGTGGAAATCTGAAATATAATGCACGTTTTGTCTTGACAGAGCGATATACTCGTGGTGACTATGATATTGGTTTCTTTGATTTGCCAGGATGCCAGCGATTTTTTACACTCTCCCAGTGTTTGGTGTGATATTACTTCTTCGGAATAATTAGTTAATGCTAGGCTTATGGAATCTGGTTCGTTTGAATGGGAACTGTATTTTTGCCCCTTAAAATAAAACCAAAGATGGATATCATCGATGATGGTGTTCTTTTTGTGTGCGATTTTCCATGATCCCCTTTTTTTATCGAATTCAATCGAAATATCGCGCAGTGTTTCGAAATTTTCTTTGCGTTTAACATCCCAATTATGCTTTTTTATTGGGTCCTCTTTTGGATCATATGATCCGTCATATCGCTTTGCGTATATCAGAAAATAATACGGGAGGAAAACATAAATTAATAAAAGTAGCAATAGTAATAATGCGATGATGCTTCCCACAATAGTTAGAATTATAGTAAAGATCTGCATACTTTAATGGAGTAAATTTTAAATTTTTATGATTTAAATATTTCAAAACATTAAAGTTTTCCCAATTTAGGGACATAATAAAGATTAAGATTTATTACTAAATTATCCCCAACGAGATTTTTCCACGACTTCAACCAATTTCTCTTTTAGTTCTTCAATGCCTTCTCTTGTTTTTACAGAGGTTTTAAACCAATATCCCTCTCGCTTGTCAATCTTCGATAATTCCAGCATATCTTTAGCCTCTTCGAAATTCTCTTGGGCGGCATCCAAATCCATTTTGTGGAAGCACACAATTAATGGAGCGCCGCGGGTATCTAAGTTATTTAGCAATCGATAAAGTTCTTTCTTTGCCTCATCGAAGCGTTCTTTATCGGCAGTATCTAAAACAAAGACTAAAATATTTGTGTCTAATACGCCCTTTGACCACTTTTTCCTGTATTGTATTTGGCCCGGTGAATTCTCTAATGATTGAAACTGCATTTAAATTACAAAATCACCGGGTTAGAGACTAATAACCGTCAAGTTATTAATTATTATTAAGCCTTAACATTCTTCCTTTTTTCTTTCTTCTCAAACAGTTACTGAAAGCTCTAAAGATACCCAAGTCATTTTTTATTCAAATAAAACCGGGGATTGATTATTATAAAATTAGAAGTTGTCTCTCGGTTATGAAACACTATACCCATATCTCGGTCTCGATGGAAGAGGAAATGATCTTGGTGGGGTTCTTCTTTTCATGTGAATCCTTCTTTTCATGTGAAAAGAAAAATTTAAATACACAGAAAACTCATTTTTATCTAATGTAAGAAATCTAAAATTGCGTGAAAAAATAGAAATTGAAAGAAGATAAAACACGAAAGATAATTAAATCAGGAAGACACCAGAAGCAAGAGCATCAAGATCGGATCCACAATAAGTTACTTGAAAAGAAATGGTCCAACAGTCATCTATTATGGGAAAATAATAAATTGTTTTTAGAAAAATGGATAGAAATGTTTTATCGGGAAAGAGAACCTAAAACCTCCGAATCGGTTACGCGCCTTGAAAAAAGACAAAAAAAGCGGGTAAATATGCAATATAATGCATGTCGGTCTCTTTTAATAGGGTGGATATCCATTTTGGGAGCCGCAGCGTTTAATTTCATTTTTCGATGGTTTTCTATATCCTCAGTCTTTTATGGGACGCTTCTAATTTATGCGATAACACGACTTTACGTCAATAGGGTTTATTTAAAGGGGGGAAAATCGCTGGAGAATCGGCTTAACACGTCCAACGGATGGATTAAACACGGTTTACTTCAAGAACTAAATTATTTTGGAGGCGGATGGATCACTAATAAGACAATCTTCCTTATCTTTGAAGAAATAGCTGGGGGCTTTTTTCTATTATGTCTCTTTTTGGTGGGGTCGGAGGAGGGGCTTTTTTCTATTATGCTCCTCATAATGATTTTGTCATGTATTTCCTTTAGCCTCATAACCATGAAAAAATTCTGGCGACATCCGCCAGACATTCGATATACAGAGAACGGGTTATATCTCTGTAGCATGAAGCTCTCGGAGAATAAGGGGTGGGGTCCCTTGATCAGATGGGAAGACATCGAGGATATTACCATTGAAGAGAAGCAAGAAAAGAGAAGAAGTTCCGGGGCCTACAGTGGCTCTAGAACTTACAAATATATTGAATTTACAATAATAGTAAATAATAAGCAACCTCAAAAATTGAAACTAAACCATGATTATTATTCCAAGCATTTTTATCTTGTCTCGCTCTTAAAAAACATACTACTGTTCATCAGAGCGAAGAAAAAGACTCATTCAACACCTTCTCCACGAGGCGATCTTTCTGTACCACCTTACCGGAATAAATGCAAACAGAGACCGGTTCAAGCAAAAGGAGACGATTTAGAACAGCCCGATCAATCGCAACCGAAATTTAAAAAAGTTTATTGTCCATATTGCGGAGATTATATAAAATATCTTGAAAATTATTGTCCTAATTGCGGAAAATCATTAGAGATTCTCAAACTCTAACTTCATAATCTCCATTATCTAATCTTTTAACAAGAATAGGGTTCCATAATCATCCTTTTTTAGACTTTCTGCCAATTCCTCAATATATTCTTTATCTATTTCCTCACGAGTGTCATACTTTGAGAATTTCAGTTTATCAATTCTTATCTTCTTTTTAATTCTTCTCTATTCAATGAAATTTTTTCCGAATTGTGGCGGTCAGATTGCAGATGAGGAAAATCTTTAATAAGTAACGGATAATATTTCTCATAAGGGTTCGGAAGTCTCCCTCAAAAAAGTACACCGTGAAGAAAAACGGAGGTAAAAACGAAAAACAATGCCCAAAAAAATAACGCTCACCATCAAAAAGGAAATTGAACTTCCCGACATTGTCATCAACAATTTTTCTGACCTCACCAACAAGACCTTGAATACAATTCTCTTCCAGATTCAAAAGCAGATACAACCGTATTTCACCCAGAAGATCAGAGTAAGGAGGAGGAAGACAGGCGAACCGCAAGAGTGTATTTATTGCAAGCGGAAATTTAAAAACAGGACATCTCTCAATACCCATAAGGCGCGGGCACATGATATCAGAAAGGAAGAGACCAATTTATACCTCTCGGCCCATAAGGTTAACTCCTCCAAAAAACGATTCCTTTATTTTATCTTGGAGAATAAAGCCGACAATACGCATCAATCGGTATTGAAATTGGGATTTAAAAAATAATTGTGCCTTAGAGAGTACAGGGGAAACACGTGATTCTTCTTAACCCGCCGCCTATAAACCAATAATAATAATAATAATAGAGAAAGTCAAGATAATCAACAGAAAAAAAATGAAATAATTTAGTTAGGTACATTTTTAATAGTGTTCTCGTTTATTTTACATCTTATCGTTGAGATATAATCGATTATTTAGTTCATTATTCCCTCCCTTCTTCATATAGGCTTCAGAAGCTTCTTCTTTTACTTTGATTTGAAAATATCGCAAGATTTCTCTTAATTCTTTAATTGGTACGGAATCTGGATTTTCTAATTTCTCTAGATGTTCCTTAGTAATCTGCTTGTACAAAGCAGTCCATTTAATCTCGGGATGTTTTCCTTCAAATCTCGACATTTCCCTCTAATACTTCTCTAAGATATTTCAGTGATAGAAAAAAGATATTAAAAATTAAAATTTTAAATAAAAGTTAAATCATAATTTTAGTACTAGGGAAAAAAAATGTAATGAGAAATGAATAGCAAAAGACAACCCATCACTTTAATTTTGTGTGTAATAGTAGTTTTCTTATTTTTTGGAGGCTCCTTCTTGATAGTTAGCGGCATTCATTCAGAAGAAAGGTATTTAAATAGAGGATCCAACGATAATAATGGAATAAATAAGAGCCCGCGCATATCTGGCTATGATAATAATATTTTTATTGATGGAAATGATGATTTTGCGGAACAGGCAGAGCAAAATGATTGGGATGGAGATGGAACGGAAAATAACCCCTATATTATTAGGGATCTGGAGATTAATGGAATGGAAAGTAACGGAATTACCATTCAAAACACGGATGCTTATTTTATTATTGAAAATGTTAAAGTGAAAGATGGATCCAGTGAGAATAACGTGGGATTTAATTTAGAGAATGTAAAGAACGGAGAACTAAGAAATAATACAGCTCAAAATAATCTCCATGGTTTTGAACTTTCTGATTCATTTAAGATTAAGTTAACGGGGAATTTTGTTAATGAAAGTGATGGACTTTTTTCTGCTGGATTTCTTCTTGTTTCTTCCAATGAGATCGAGTTAACTGGAAATACCGCGAATGATAATGAAAATGGTTTCGAACTCAAGAAGTCGCACAATAATACATTAACGGAAAATATCGCAAAGGATAACAGTTTTATACTTAAGGAGTCGCACAATAATACTTTAAAAGGAAACACCGCAGATAATTGTTATAACGGTTTTGAACTTAAAGAGTCGCACAATAATACATTAACGGAAAATATCGCAAAGGATAACTTTCAATATGGTATCTATTTAGAGCGGAGTAACTATAATATTATTAAGGCGAACATACTAGACCAAAACATGATGGGATGTATAGAAGAAGAGAAGTGTGAGGGAAACAATATTTCGAATAATACATGCGAAGAAAGATGGATATTCTTGTTCAGAAATGAAGTGTCATTATTTCTCATTGGAATAGTGATACTTATTTTTATTTGTTGTGGTTTGAGTATTGTTGCTAATGCAAAAAAGAAAAAGGAAAAATCAAAGTATCAACAGCGCTCGACTCTACCCTCACCTCCAGCCTCAAATTCTCAGCAAAAAAACCCACAAACTCCTCAAGAATTTACATCTTCTTCTCCGAAAAGAGCCACAAACAACTGGGACGCTGAGGAAATAAAGCCCTCATTCCTAAAAAAGCACTATATCTTGGTAGTCTTTATTTTTATTCTGTTCCTAGCATTTGTTATGTTGGGATATTGTTATCAAGAGTATGGTTCGGTTAAGGTTAGTGAAATAAATTCTTATAATGATCCTGCAGTTAATCTTTATTTTTTATTGGTATTTATTACAGCATTTGGGGCAATTCCTTTCTTAATTCTTGATATTGTAGTGTCGAGACAGGTCAAAAAGAAATATCGAAAGAGATTTAAGCAATTACATCAAAAAAATCCCTATCGACAAGGATACCAAACTCAGCATCCTACCCAAAGGAAGCAAAAGGAAAAACAAGGGCAATCGAAAAAGGAACCAAATATAATAAGCCAGCAGCTAAAAAATCCTTTAACGAGACCTTATGTCCCTTTTTTTATATTATCCATGGTCTTAATAGCAGTAGTAGTAGTTTTCGTTGAGGGGTTTAAAATACCGCTTCTTTGGCAAGCTATTTTGATTCTTTCAATTCTTAGTATACCGGGATTTTTTTTAATCTCCACGGGAAACGTGATGCTATTTAGAAATTTTCTAAATAACCTGAAAGATAAGCATTTTGTCACTATAAGAAAATTGATATACTATATTTTTATCTTTATGGGGGCGGCAATTACCTTTTTGATCGCTTTTTTAATCGGTTTTGTCTATATTTGGATTGCATTCTGGGTCTTTACTTTTATAGTCGTTATTTCAGAAATGAATAAGGCATTTATGAAAAATTTAGAATTTATTCCAGAAGGAAAAAAATGGAGTATTTTTTTATGGTTTATGGCATTTTTACCTTTAACAGGCTATATTGGTTACAAAATTATATACCAACTGATTAGTGGAGCAGATTTACTAACAGCTATACTTGCAAATGGAACTGCATTTGTTGTGGGAGTTATTGGAGTGGCTATGATCTGGGGTTTGAGTTTTTTCTTAATAGTTATCACAAAAAAGGAAGAACAAGAGAAAGCCCGATGTGTTGCCGCTTTTACGATCAGTTTTGGGATTCTCCTTGCTAGCTGGGTTATTACCGCGGCTGAAAGCTTTACCCCAACTCAGAAGTTGGCACTTAATTCATTAAATCTATATATTGCTTTTAAGGCAGTTATTAAAAAAGTAAAAGATAATCTCACGGGATTTCAGGATGAATATCAAGATAACTTTAGTTTTAGTTCAAGAATTATTTCAAAATTTATTGGTAAAAAAGGAGAAAAATCTCGTGAGGCGGTTATATTTATGGTCTATTCTTCCCTCTTTTTCGGTTATCTCATTTCCGTGGTTGTTTTATCATTTCTCACTAATTCAATAAACGAAACCGCAAGTTTCCTTGGAATTGATTTCCAAGCTCCTTCTTTAGGGAAAATAATTGTATATGCTATCCAAATTGGTATCGCTATTACAATCGTGATCCCTTATCTCTCAATTAAATATTTAACCTTCGATCTTGAGAAATATAATCAATTGAAAGACAAATATAATGAACCAGGTAAAATTGCTAAAGTAGTTAATTTTCTTAAAAAGATTTTTAATTTCTTTAGGAGGAAAAAAACAGCTGAAACTGAACAAGAAGATGTTCAGCAAGTGGAAGAATCTACGCCTACTGAACAGACTCAACCTGAGGAAGAATTAACTCTCCCCTCCTTAGAACCTCAAGAAGGTTTTCAAAAAAGTTCCCAAAAAAATCAGTTCATAGATTCAGAGTCGCCCGTAAAAGAACAAGGAGAAAAGATTCAATTTGTATCTAAAAATGCTTCAGAGCGTACTGAAAACTTAGTTTCGGAGGAGTCTGAGCACAAAGAGATTAAACATAAAGAGTCTAAAAAATTAGTGGAATCACCGATGACTGAGGGAGGACAAAAAGGATCCTCAAAAAAATTCCAGAAAAAAGAACTTGAGACAAAAGTAATTGAAACAGAACGTTCGGATATTATAAATGAGGAACCTTTAGCGAGGCATCCAAAAGAATCTAGATCTCGAAAAGAAAAATCAGAGGTTACTAAACCAGTTCAAGAAAAGAACAAAAAACGATTAACTGAAATTGTAAAATATATATATAATCTACCGAAAATCTATACTGAAATTACTTTTAGCAAATTAAGCTCAAAAACTGGATTGAAAACGGGCACACTTGAGGATTTAATTGAAGAGATGATTATTTCTGGCGAAATTGAAGCAAAAATAAAAAAGGAGACAATTATATTTCAAAAGGAAAATCAAAAAAGTGAGAAAGTAATAGAAGAAGAGGTGTCACCACGTGGAGAAGGTCGAATCAAATTCAAAGATGAGGTGCTAGACACCAAAAATGATGATGAAGAAAGAAAGGAACCTCAAGAAGATTTAGCAGATAGAAAAGAGGGGAAAAGAAAGGAGAAAAGAAAAAAAGAAAAGATCAGACAAAAAGATGAATTTGAACGAACTAAATCGATTGATGAGGAGGTTGCTGCTGAGAAATACAGCGAAGGAAACGGGTTAATATCAAAAAATGAACCAAATATGGAGTCTATTTTCTCATTTCAAAACAGTCCAAAAATAAAAGATGATTCTAAAGCCTCGCATAATTTAAAACCAAAGGTATCCTCTGAAATAGAAAGTAAAGAAAAAACTGACATAGAAGAAATTGATGCTGAACAATTAAAAGCTTCTATAAAGAAATCAGCCCTAAAAGGCGGAGTTAATGCTGAAAATGCTGAGGGAAAGTCTAGAACTCCTCAAAAGGGCGATGAGACAGTAAGATGTATTGTCTGCGATGCGGAAAACCAAATATCCAATAAAACTTGCCGTGTCTGTGGAACAGACTTGGATTATAAAAGAACTAAGAGAATCTATTGTAAAAAATGCGGAAAGAAGAACTATTCAAGAGCAAAATATTGTAAAAATTGCGGATCTTTACTAAAAGAATGATTTAAAAATTCTTACTCGGAATTTCGGGAATACTGGGATACTGGCAATTCCAAATTTTAAATCCGCGCGAGGTGATCGCATTTATTGATAAGGATAACATCGAACTACATGAGATCTCCAATATCTCCCGATTTCGGTCCGCAAGGGAAACACGTGTTTCTTCTTAACTTGTCTATTTAAATCAATAATAATATAGAAAATCAAAGTAATCAACGGAAAAAGAAAAAAAATAGGTGAAATGATTTAGGCGGGTTAGCCAAGACGATATCGCGCGATTATTAAACAAAAGGTTTTTAAATAAAAAGATAAATTCATCAGACTCTAAGTTGCAGAGTCTCTACAAAGATACACATGATGTCTTAAATAAAGCAGTCCAAAGAATAATTAATGGAAAGGACTTACCAGAGAACTACCTTATCCCTCATAGAGAGAAGGGAGAATATTGCCCTCAATGTGAAGGAAAAATAAAACGGTTAAAGGTTTCAAGCCGAGATGGATATTAGTGCCCTCGTTGTCAGAAAAAAATAAGGGCTTGAAAAAAATTAACTTAGCCATTCTATCATACCATTCTCATCATATTGACCCCATTTCTCGGTTGCTTGTCTTTGCGCTTTAATATTCTCTTTAGGAGTGCCTAAAGTATTATTACTGGTGTATTCATAAATTGCTAAGCCTCCTTGATTATTTCCCACATTTTTGATATAGTTTTTAATTTCTTGCTCAACGTCTGCTGGAGTGCCATTTACATAGGTAGATTGAATATTACTTGAAAGCCAAAAAGCAACTTGTCGTTTATCCGCAAACTTTTTTATATTTTCTATTCCTACCATGTGCGGGCTGTCAAATTCAAACACATCTACCCCTGCTTCAATAATGTCTGGCATTAATTCATATATCTGACCGCAAGAATGGAGGATAAAATCCATGTCAAGATCATGGGTTAAAGAAATGATTTTTTTATAAGGTTCTTTGAAAATTTTTCTAAAAATACGAGGACTAATGAAGGGACTCCTCTGGGTGCCCATATCATCGGGAATCATAATTGAATCCAATTTTGGGAAATATTCCTTGAGTTTTTTAATTTGTGTTATATAAAAAGGAAGAACTTTTTCGATTAAACTATTTACTTTCTCCGCATTTCGAGCCACATCCACTAGCAAGTTATTAAAACCCCTTAGTTGTGAACATAAATTAAAGAAGCCATTAACTCCCATCGATCCGATTGTATATTTGTTTCTACCAATAAATTTCATAATTCGGGATTTAACTAATCGATATCTTTCCGGATCAGATGCATTGGGTGGTTTATATTCCTTTAACGCATCCCATGAATCTTGAAGAGGACCATGGAAAGGATGTCCTTTTGTAATATCATCACTTGCCGTTCCGGAATTCTTCCAAATCACACCCCATTCATCCACACTCTCATGGGGATATTTCCACCAATCTCTTGGATAACCTAATTTCTTTCTTATTTCCTTGTCCCAATTATAGATAAACCATCGATAATACCACTTCGAAATAGTGTTTACCCCTCCTCTGACGTGTGGCGGAAGATCTGTTGGCTGCCAGGATTGGGGTTCAGTCGGAGAGACAGGGAAAAAATCCGTTTTTAAAGAGATACACGACATCGGTACTTTATCCGGTTGATTAAAATGAAAGGCTCGTCTTACTCGTTCCCGACTTTTCATAGTGGTTTAAATAAGGATAAATAAAATTTGAAATTTGTGAAATTCAAATCTCAACCAAAAAGAACATTAATAAATCTTAATCAAGTGTTGATTTATTTTGACAAAAAATAAATCATTTATATAGAGAGAAAATTATTGCCGAAAAAACCCTACCATCATAATTTGAATCACGATTCTAGTGAGTAGAAGCCTAAAAAGCTATTTAAGAAGTTAATTCTATTTTTTAGACTATAATTCTATTTTTTAGACTATAATTACTATTATTACATTTAGGACATTTTTCCTTATCTTTACTCTTCAGAAAGAAGAGATTACAAGTGGCACACCAATCGAACTGAGCCCTTGCCATTTTTAATAATTCAATAAGAAAACTCTGAATCTCAAAGGATCTGGAGCTTGCTACCAAGATAGCGATAAATACTGTTCTCAATAATCTTGCTGAGTTAAATACTGTTAAATTAATACGTTTTGTCTTATTTAGTGAAAGAGATCTACAAGTATATGAAACAATCTTATCAGACCTTACCTAAATATGATTCCCCACGGTTCATAAAAAGAAAAATCCAAACTAAGGGAGGAAATAAGGAGATTAGGGATTATCTGAGAGAGGTATTCGAAGAAGGAAAATAGTTTACAATTTATCAAATATTCTTCAATTTGTTCTATGGATTCCATTATATGATTCAATATCTGATTTTAAGCGGGCTAAATCCAACAATTTTAGGTTTTAGGTAATTAGTAGGAGAATTATAAATTTACTTCCTTGGGTGTAATCTGCCTCAACCCTATCTTCTACCCAAATCTTTCCTCCAAATTCTTTTAAAAGTTTTTGAACAAGAGCGAGCCCAATCCCTAAACCTTTTTCTTTCCGTTCCAAATTGTAATTCTCATTAAATATCTCTTTTTTCATATTATCTGGAATACCTATGCCATTATCTATGAATTGGACTTTAAGATACTTATGGTCTTCCTTTCGGATTTTTGAACATCTTATTTTTATTTTTTTGATTTCTTGAGTATTATGCTTGATTGCATTTAATAGTATGTTGTTTATGACATTAAAAAGTAATTTGTTTCCGTGTACAGAGATATCTTCCAGTTCTAAATCAGTGAAAATTTTTATATCAACTTTATCAGTAGAATATAATTTAAAAATCCCTGAAGTTGCCCGTTCTAATAATTCAAAAAAGTTAATGGGGTGGCTGATCATTTTCTTATTCTGCATTTCAGAAAAAAGGCGGATATTTGATATTAAGTTTTCCCCATTTATGACTTCTTGGTTGAAAATTTCTAAGATCTCATTAATTTTCTCTTCCTTTTTAATACCATTTTGAATTTTGTCAGTTAGAATTTCCGTGCCCATGGAAATATTCTGTAAGATATTATTAACGTCATGCATTAGAAGATTCTTATACAATTCGGAACGCTTGTGAGCTTTTTTTTGCTTTCTCTGCGCTTGTTTTAATTTTTCATTTTTTTCGATTAACTCGAGATGAGATTCGATGAGTTCTTTAAATTCTGCCATAAGGTTTTCCGTTGTTTCATTATATTGATTCTCTTTTGTATCTAAGATACAGATTGTGCCAAATATTTCTCCATCTGGTAGTTTTATCGGATATCCAAGATAGGAAATCATGCCCAATTCAATGTCAGGATTATCCTTCCACTCCTTATCCTTTAAAGCATTTGAGACAAGGAGCTTCTCTTGAGAACCAATTACTCTTTCGCAATATAAACCATTTAGTTTTTCAGTGTCTCCGGCTTCATATGGATTGTGAGGAGTATTACTAGATTTAAATACTTCAATTTCTGGAGGATTTTGTTTCATAATTAGGGCTGCTGGGACATTACTTGTCTGAGCTAAAAGATTAACAATGGTTTGCCATTTTTTTGAGACTTTTTCTGGAATTTGCTTAATCATTTTAATTTAATACAACCTTCTGGAATAAAATATTTTATATATATACGAATTTAGTTTTCATTAATTTTAATTTACATGAGGTCTATATTTATTAGGTAGCCTTCTTAATCTATTAACCTCTTTATTACCAAAATATCTTATGTTTTTATCAATAAATCGAATACCTCAAAGGCGATTATTATTTGGTAACCATTCATGGCAGTCTTGTAGCCTTCCTCAATTTCGGTAGGAATACCATCCCTCCAATCATCACCAAATGCTTCTGCGAAATTCTTCTAAAGTTTTTATAATACAAAATACTATACTTGTTATATTTAAAACCTAAAATAAATAATAATGGTATGAAACCAATGACATTAAAAAATACGAGAGAATTTCTTTTAAAAGAGAATTTCACATTCTTAAGAGATAAAGTGTCGGTATATGATACTGATAAAAATAAGCTGGGTTACTTTAAAGGATCACTATTTAATATAGGAAGGACATATAAACTTTACAACCTAGATGAAACCCCGTTATTAACGGTAAAAGAGAAGAGAATTTCTCTAAAATCCTCTTATAAATTCTATAAAGGAGGGGAAAAGGATGACGATAACCTAATTGGAGAATTAAAAAAAAAGATTTTAGCAGGGGTACCAAAATTTACATTTGAGGATGAAAATGGAGAGGAAATGTTTGAAATAGCAGGAAAGATCTTCAGACGGGAGTATAGGGTTCTTAAAAAAGAAAATAAAGTTGCTGAAATAGATCGAAAATTTTTTGGAAGTATCATAAAAAACAGTTTTGGCGTAAAAATGGATGAAAATCTCACTGATGAGGAAGCGTTGATTATTCTTGGTGTAGTTATCATGCTAAATCATGAAGAAGAAGAAGAAGAATAGGTATCAAACATTAGATTTCTATATTTAAACTAATTAGTATTTAAGGGAGGGGAAGTTATTTTTAAACAACCCCTATGGTTCTCCAATTTGTAACCGAGAGTTCTGGAATCTTTTTAAAATTCCCAGTATAAAGTTCTTCGTTATTTGAAATACATATACCCGCGATTAGCTCGTCTATAATACCAATGGTGACCCCCTCGTTTCTTTAAATCTGAGGAAATCTTCGCAAATTCTTGGACTGATTTTTCATTAAAGGCGAGTATTTTATTGAGTGCACTTAATAAGGTTTGGACTTTATTGAGGCTTTTAGCAACATTATTGGCACTATAACTTCCTTTATATAATTCTGCGGAGTTAAAAATGGTTGTATTTAACGGCACGTTTTCTCGCTTTAGAATTTGCACGATCTCATATGCTTTTTCTTTTTTTCTTAAGTAAGAGATTAATAAATCTGTATCTAATATTGCCATAATCATATCCTCAGATTCTGGCTGGTTTTTCTCTATCCTCATATAATTTTTTCAGAATATCATCCCATTCATCATCATCTTTTAAACTACCAGCAACGCTTTCAAGTTTAGTTTCTTTGTCCTTTTTTTGCTTCAGCAAGCGGTTTATTAACTCTGGAAAAGTTTCCCCCTTACGTTTTTCCCGTTTTAATCCTTTTTTCCAGCCTTTCTTTTAATTCTTTAATTGGAACGGAAACAGGATTTTCTAACTTCTAACTTTGTTAATATATATTGAATATACTTAATATATATCCTCTTAGTTGGTATAACTAGATCAACTTATTTTTTAAAATCATAATTATTAATAAAATTGGGACGCTTTTTGAGGAAGTAGAATAAAGTATACGAATAAATGATTTTTTAATTTTGTAAATATAGTTAAATATATATTTGATGAGATTATATAACTAAATAAAGAAAATATATGAAAAATTTAGATTAAATTTTATGGAGGAAACCTAAAATTCATAATGATATCATTTTGTTCCCAGGTTGTATGATAAGCTATCGACTCCCGTTTATTGAAGTTTCGATTAGAAAGGTATTAAATTATTTCCAGATCCCCTTTGCGGAATCAAATCAGTTTTCATGCTGCCCCGAGCCCAACGGGATAAAAAATTCCGATAATTTGAGTTATTCTGTCACGGCGGCTCGAAATCTTGCGTTAGCTGAAAAAAAACAAAAAGATATCCTTACACCTTGTAACGGATGTTTTGAAAGCCTCAAAGCAATACGGAGTGAAATAAAAGTTGACGGACATTTTCGAGATAATATGAATAAATATCTTGAAAACATTAACTTGCAAGTCTCAGGGGAGTATGATGTGATGCATTTAATAGAATTCTTTCATAAAATAGATAAAGACACCATTAAAGAGAGTATACTATATCCATTAAACGGGCTGAGAGTGGCGGTTCATTATGGATGTCACTTTTTACGTCCGAGTAATAAAATTCAAATGGATGATCCCATGGAACCTCACATTTTTGATGAGCTCATCGCTGATTTGGGGGCAAAAAGTGTTGAATATGATAGAAAGATGGATTGTTGCGGAGGTAGCCTAACCAGAGCCGATAACCCAGATTCCAGCCTTGAAATGATCCACTCAAAGTTGGAAAGTATTAAAGAGGGCCGGGCTGATTGCATCGTGGTGGGATGCCCCCAGTGTTTTATGCAATTTGATCACCTCCAACGGGATTTGAAACGGTTGGATTATGAGTATGATATACCCGTCTTCTATTATTCGGAATTATTATGTATTGCTGTGGGAATCGATATTAATGATATCATTAGAAAATACCACCGTACTCCGGTAGATAGGATTTATGAAAAGATAGAGATTATTCAAGCGAAAAATAGAAAAATTGAGAAATATTTTGATGTGTCCTTTTTAAAAGAATGTTATTCATGCGGGGCATGTAATGATGATTGCCCCGTTTGTAAGGTTTCCCATCTAAATTTCAATCCAAAAGAGTTGACCGGAAGGTTGCTTGACGGAAAAATCAAGGATGTCATCTCAAATCCTTCCATCTGGTTATGTTTGGATTGTTATGTGTGTTATGAACTTTGCCCTTCACGAGTGGGATTAGTGGATATCTTTACCACGTTAAGAAATCTAGCCATGGAAAAGGGATATGTTGCTCAAGGCTTTAAGAGAGAATACGATTCCTTTAAGAATACTGGAATGGTTGCACACTTTTCCCGGACAGCACGGAAGAGAGTCGGATTGGAAGCCGAAGAACCCGAAATTAATGATTTAAAATCCTTATTAGGGAAAATAGATAAGAAAAAAGAAAAAATACAACAAAAAGCTGATTAAAATGAATTGGAAAAATTATACTGCGCTCCCCCCAGAGTTTCAGAAACAGAAAGTTTTTGATGGATGCGGAATCTCAGGCTATTTAAATATAGACGGAACCAGAGATAATGGCAAAAAAATTATTGATATGTTATGTATTCTCAGCGAACGTGAAAACGGGCTGGGAGCAGGATTTGCCGGCTATGGAATATATCCCAATTTTGAAGAATATTACGCATTACACTTTCTTTTTGACCATGATAAATGCAAAAAGAATGTCATAGAATTTCTGGAACGGAAAGGGTACATTATTCATTCGGAACCAATTCCCACTAGCCCTCCAAAAGAGATTGAAAATCCACCCATCACCTGGCGAGTCTTTTATGAGCCAAAAAATGTATTAGGATTGTCCCATGATGAGGAAATTATGAATTTAGTAATGGAAATTAACGAGAAATTTGAAGGGGCTTTCATCATGTCATCCGGAAAAAATATGGGCGTTTTTAAGGGGAACGGGTGGTCGCACGAGATTGCCGAGATCTACAAAATCGAGGAATATAAGGCATATATGTGGCTCGCCCATAGTCGATTCCCTACAAACACTCCCGGTTGGTGGGGTGGAGCGCATCCTTTTAACCTACTTAATACTTCCGTTGTCCATAATGGAGAAATCACATCTTATGGAACGAATATGCGGTATTTGGAATCTTTCAGATATAAATGCACTTTACATACGGATACCGAAGTAATTGCCTATTTATTTGACTTATTGGGCAGAAAACATAGAATTCCGCTCCCAATTACGAGCTTGGTCTTAAGTCCTCCACTCTTCAAAGAAATCGAAGAATTAAAAGAAGAATATCGGATTACACTCAAAAATCTCCGGGCCACCTATCGTTCGGCAATGTTAAACGGACCTTTTTCGATCATCGTGGGCACGGCAAATCCAGTACCATCATTAATTGGATTATCGGATAGGAAAAAATTGCGTCCCCTCGTGGCGGCATTATCTGAAGACGAAAATACCGTCTTTTTGAGCAGCGAAGAAGCATCGTTTCGACGATTGCAATTGGATAAGCCAGATGGCTCATTTGATTTTAAAGAAATCTGGCATCCTAAAAGCGGAACCGTAGTAATTGCACAGGTAGGAAGAGGGTTAATCCGCGATGGAACAGAAACACCGTTTGAGAAAATTGAATTAAAAATTGAAGCACCCATGGAGGTCAGCTAGCCTATGTCAATAAATCATGAAGTCCCGGCCCATTTCGAAGTAAAAATTGATAGGGATAAGTGTAAAAAATGCAAACGATGCACAAATCATTGCTCCTATAGAGCCCTAAGTTTTAACGGGGAACGAATTGTTCCAGACAAGTTCAAATGCGTGGCATGTCAGCGTTGTGCGGTGATGTGTCCTGGAGGCGCAATTCAAATAGTAGAAAATAAATCTTATCTACCTCCTCACGGAAACTATGACAGACGGATTCGAAATATCATTTGGGCTCAATCCGGTAAGGGAGGAGTTTTGTTAAGTGCCACGGGAAATGATCGGTCAATTCGCAATATATTTGATGATTTACTTCTCGATGCATGTCAAGTGACAAACCCTAGCATAGATCCTTTGCGAGAAACCATCGAAACACGTATATTTTTTGGGAGAAAACCGAGAAAAATCAATTTTTGTGTTAATAAGGATGATCCAAATCAGATTTCCCTCAAAACTGAGCTTATGCCTAATTTAGAGATTGATATGCCTATTATAGTTGGCCATATGAGTTTAGGCTCCATTAGCTATAATGCGGTAATGGCAATTAATCAAGCGGCGAAAGAGTTAAACATCTTAGCAGGTTCGGGAGAAGGCGGCCTTCATGAAGATTTTTATGAATATGGTTCGAACATCATCGCAGAAATTGCATCTGGTCGATTTGGGGTTGACATCAATTATTTGAAGAATGCGGCTGGGCTGGAAATTAAGATAGGACAAGGGGCAAAACCTGGACATGGGGGACACCTTCCAGGCGAAAAGGTAAACAATTTGATTTCGCAAACACGTATGATACCGAAAGGAAGTGATGCATTGAGCCCGTATCCGCACCACGACATTTATTCAATAGAGGATTTAGCCCAATTAATAGCTGCGCTCAAGGAAGCAACCCGTTATAAAGTACCGATTGGGGTAAAAGTCGCCGCAGTCCATAATGTGGCACCTATCGCAGTCGGAATTGTGCGAGGCGGAGCAGATTTCCTTACGATTGATGGATTTCGAGGAAGTACTGGAGCGGCACCACGCATTATTCGCGATCATGCAGGGATACCAATTGAATTAGCAATTGCCTCCGTGGATGAACGGTTGCGGCAAGAGAACTTAAGGGACGAAGTCACCTTAGTTGCGGGAGGTTCTATCAGATATTCGGCAGATTTAATAAAGGCAATTGCCTTGGGTGCCGATGTGGGAATGTGCGGTATGCCGGTATTAATTGCGATGGGATGCAGAGTATGTCAACAATGCTTTAGAGGACTCTGTTCTTGGGGAATTGCAACCCAACAAGAGTATTTAGTGAAAAGATTGGATATCGATGTTGCCCGAAACCGCATTATTAACTTATTCCGTAGTTGGAATGAAGAACTAAAAGAAGTTCTAGGAGCGATGGGAATCGATTCCGTAGAATCTTTAAGATCCAATCGAGATAGACTCAGGTATATTGGGCCGAACCCTCGAATTGCAGAAATTTTAGGAGTAAAACATGCTGGTGCATGAAAGAAAGGAGAATAACAAACTAAATATTAAAAAATCAAATTCACAGGAAAGAGAAATGAATAAAGTATGCAAATACAAAAAATAAAAGAAAGAAAAGAAATATATATCAATGCGGCTCCAAATGGAGAACCGTTTAATTATAAAGAATTAAATGAACGAGTTTACCGATCTATAGAGGAACAATATACGAGAATTATTTTGAATAATGTATGCGGACAGAGATTTATCGGTGCCTCTTTGCAGGGTGATATCCAATTGATAATCAACGGTCTTCCAGGAAATGACTTAGGCATCTTCATGGATGGACCAGAAATAATTGTGAACGGGAATTGCGAAGACCAAGCGGGAAATACTATGAACGACGGTAGACTTATTATTGACGGTGATGCAGGTGATGTAATTGGGCTTTCTGCCCGGGGCGGAAAAATCATGGTCAAAGAAGACGTGGGATATCGAGTGGGCATCCACATTAAAGAATATCGACATAAACATCCCTCGATTGTTATCGGAGGGACCTCAAAAGGATTTTTGGGAGAATATATGGCAGGAGGGATCATTCTAGTCTTAGGTTTAAAATTTTTGGAAGATGGCAGTGTGATAGAAAATCCGCATCCCGTTACAGAAGGTGAACTAGGAACGGGCATTCACAGAGGAAAAATAATACTCCGCACAGAGGAAGATTTATCCGCTAAATTAGGAGTAGGGGCAAAAGTCTATGAGATTTGCGAAAGTGAAAAAGAGCAAATCGGCCCGCTAATCAAGGAATTTTGTAATCGATATGACATTTCACGGGATCTCATTGATCAGAAGCCATTTAAGGTAATAAAACCAATTAGCAAACGGCCCTTTGGCGGAAATTATTGCGGTCAGATTATTTAATGGGCAACCGTGAAATTCGAAAGGATAACCTATTCTTCCGTGAGATCTAAGACCCCAAAAACGTTGGGGTCGTGGGGCAATATCTTTCTCCACTTCGATTATTTTTCCTTTAGAAATTGTGATTTCTATCATTGCATAAAGGGATGGGGACTTCTTTCGCAGATCGTTAAAGGATTGTTTCTCTCAGTTTTTCGAGATCGGATTTCTTTGCCCGCATATAGACGAAAACGAATAAAACAAAAAGGGCTGTTGACCATAAAATCCATGAAAGCACTTGGAATTTATCCAAATTGGACCAGTATCCTCCAAAATCTTCGATATAATCCATATCCAGATCACCGAATATTTCAGGAAAATTACTGTGATGTGAAATATGCGAGAGAACCACGATTCCTTCTATTGCCACAACTTCATGGGCGTTCTTCCGTAACGCGTCAAATACATCATCAATATCATAATTATCGGTGTTATTCAATTTTACATTAACGAACGCATTTAATCCCTCGTTCGAGTGGACGTCTGTGCTCCCAACACAAATGAGATCATTCGCGATACAATACTCTCTAATTCTCGGACCTCGGAAATATGTGTGTAAGGAGAGCCGAGTTCCCCTATATGTTCTGCCTCTGTGTCATTATAGGCGTTATAATGTGCTACTATAGTATAAGCTCCTTCTGTTTGATTTACATATGTAATTGTTTCTGACGCATTCATTATTTTGGGTGTCTCATCAAATTCATTCGTAAACTGAGGTATCCCATCTCTTCTTTCTGGGAGAATCACTTCCTCCAACCCATAAATCAACAAGTGAAGATCGGTACCGGACCATTCTTGTGCTAAATACACCTTAAAATCGAGATCATTCCCTTCCACATATTCTTTAGCTCTTATCGCCCCTCTTAAATTATCGTGGTCCGAAATGGCAGCACCATCTATACCGTGAGCGATATACCAATCAACTCTCTCTTCGGGAGTAAGCCACCCATCAGATAAACACGTATGTGAGTGGAAGTCGAGAAGAACTTCACCGTCATCTAAATCTGCCTCTATTCTATGGATCGGAAAGCGGATCATTTGCAAAAGCATGGTTGATCCCACAAGTATGAAAGCTATTCCCACCACATAGACAAATTCCCTTCTAAAAGCGCGAAATATCTTCGTTTTGGTGGAGCTCGTTTCCGGCAAATTATAACGCTTTTTCTCACCGTAGTTTAGCGCCAAATGTGGATGAATATATCGGATGACAAGAATAAGCATTTTTATAACCATTAAGGAGACGGAAATAATGATACACAAATGAATGACCATCATAAAATTGAGATTAACCCAATAAAACCCAATTGTTAAAAACATTGTCAAAATCAATAATAGACCAGAAATTATTGCAATTGAAATAACGATAAAAGAAAATCGAATCCAATCCTTTATCGGATACCAGAGAAGTTTTGCTTTTTCCGATTGTAAATATCCCAGTTTTTTGAGGGTAAATCCTCCTATTCTGAGAATAATCATCGAATAGATAAACCCCATAATAATATCATAACCCATACTATCAAAAACCAATGTTATCCCTATAATTGGTTCAATGAGATAACGTAGGAGAGGGATCACCGAACTATATTTATCAGAAAGATTCGAAGGTTGACCGTCTTGGAACCCTACTCCGTAATCTAAGAAAAGTACTTCCCGGGATGTGGTTAAAGCTACAATAATTAGAATGCTTATCCATACAAGAAATCCGATTGAAACAACGGATAATGTTTTATTTTTTTTAAAAAAGTCGAGCTTTGTTCCAACATTTTTAGAACTCATTTTAAAATTTAGTATATGTCAAAATATATTAAATTATTGAATTTAATATTATCGGTTCATGATTACGCACCTTCATGGAAGAGGCGAGAGGAAATGAACATAGGACAATAGAAAAAAAATAATGGAGTAAGAATAAGAATGAAAAAAATAAAGCATATGGAAAAAGAGGGACGCCCGTTCGTCCTTCTCCTCATACGGATGTGGATAACCCAAAAGAACCGGTAAAAAACTGCTTTGAAATATATATAAGGTATTGAAGTCAAAGTGGTAAAAAACACCTTACCTGCAGCATTCCCTCCGTCATCATTATCGGGTGCACCAATAAGGATATCATCGTAACCCTCGTTATTGAATTCGGCCACTTCAGCGTGCGACTCCCCAGCACGGTCATAAATCGCTTCTCCATAAAATGTCACATCTGCTTTAGATAAATTTGTTAAAATCTTGTGTTTTTTCAATAAGGATTATATTCTTTTACCATCTTTGCAATAATTTCCAACTTTCTCATATCACCGTTGGGCGGCATCTCATCGGATACGCCTACGATAATATTTGGGGAAAACAAATCTAATAATCGACTGACAAATTTTTTCACAGAGTGGAGAGAATATTGCGGTAAAAATAAGACGGAAGGGATGCCGTCCAAATAAATCTTTTGACCTATAGCATCGTGGATCTCCTCTAAGGTTACATCTCCCTGAGGTTGGGGGGTTAAAGCTTCTAAGCCATCAAAAGGGAGTTGATCGAGAAGAGGTAATAGATCTCGTAAGGAACCATCCATATGAATATGGCAATATTTCCCCGCTCGATGGAGTTGGTTTACACGTCGCTCATAATAAGGTATTAAATATTTCTTGAAATAAGGAGGAGGAGAAAGGTTTGCATCAATATTTTCTCCGAAATTGATGATTTTTAAGGGAGAACGGGCAAGAATTTCAAATTTTTTATCTTCCCATCGGTCCAAAAAGTGCATAAATTCTTCCATCTCTTCTCGGTGCTTATGTAAATTAATTACCGTTTGAGAAAATCCCATATAATCCACGACTAATCTCATATACGGAGATCTTAAAATATATGTCGAGGGCACCCCCTGCTTTCCAAACAACTTGTTGGCAATTACGTAGAAAGGCCAGAGAAAATGGTAAGTTGTATGGTTTAAGATATATTTCATAATTTCAATATCATCTATGGTTTTAAGGGGGTATTCAATAATATGCCCACCTCGGGTAACCTTTCTGAGGGTTCCTACGGGGGTTTTATAATATGTGGTCGTTTCTCCTTGATGAGGTCCGTCTTTAAATGCAATAAAAAAGCCTTTTGAAATTTGAGGGCAAGCCCAAACTAAAGGAAGATAGATAGTTTCCGATGTATAGCGGGGGCTTGCATCAAGATAATCGTAGATTTTTAATTGGTTAAAGGTCCTATATTGCGGGGGAATCGTTCTTTTCCGTTCCGTCCGATACATTTTAGGGCGATATATTTGATTATTAGACCCGAACCAATAATAAATTCTGGGGCTAAAGACTAATCTGTCCACTTCTTTATGTTTGAACGTATTAAGTACCCGCTCTCTGTTTGTTAGATTTTTCATTTGTATATCATGCTATCTTGCTATAATAATATATTTTCTTCTTAAGTAGATATCTTTTTTAATAAAAAATCAATCTTATAATAACGATCGGATTTTGGTTATTTAAAAAAACTGAAGCTAATTATATTAAATGCTTTCTCGCACTCTAGTGCGTAAATACTTCTTCTAAATCTTTCATTAAAAAACCAAACCCCCTAAAAAAGACCCACTTTTCTTCTCTATTTCTAAGATTTGCTTTGTAGATAGTTTTGAAATAATACTCAAAATTTATAAAAGGATCATTGATTTTCTTAAACCAATACAATATTCAAATTGATTGATAGAGGAAGGTTTTTTCCAATAATCTTCTAAAAACATAAACATCTGATCACGAAATAAGATGAAACATAAACCAGAACACAAAAATAGCATTGCTTTTCATGTTTAGAGCTAAAACTATCTCATGAAAACAGAGATCTTTTACCAATAAACATCTTTAAAATGGGCATGATAGTTTGTCCTATCTTTTAGATCTCGGTGGAACGTATTATATTTTATCAAAGCTCTAAAAAACGGAGGAAGAGCTAAAAATGGATCATAAAAAATTAGGCTGGTTGCCAAT
>JAWOCD010000016.1:0-98703 GCA_046483985.1 Promethearchaeia archaeon | reverse complement strand
GATGGGATGATGTTTTTTGAAGGAAAATCGTCTTTTTTGTCCATTTTCGATGAGAAAATTGCGAGTCTTGATCATTCTTGAGCACACTTTTTTTCCGACAAATCTCAAGGTGATATAGATGAAAATTTTGTCGCCCTTAGTTGATAGATTTTTAATTTTCGATTCATTATTTAAATTCTAAAATACACTCATTTAGCTGATTTAAAAAAGTGTTAAGAAGGATTAAGAGATTTTTATCTTTTATTTCTAAAAGGAAATGTCAATTGTTTTTCCTCTCCGGTCAAATGGTACAATCTCTTCTTTCTTTTTCTCTCCGTCAGCATAGAGTTCACACTTAATTTGCTTCCAAGAAGGGGTATAATCACTCTTAAGAGGATTAAGCAAGAGGGAACAGTAACTATCCTCAAATTGGCATCTCATGGTGAGGGTACAAAACATATCCTTATTTGCGTATTCCATTGAGCTTCCATCGTCTTCGTAAACGGTAATGGAAGTAGAAGTTCCGGGATCTCCCAAAAATATCTTCAGAATTAATGTTTCAATCGGTTTCTGACCAATATAATCAACAGATTCTTGCATAGTAATAATTGCCCCTTTCCGCACAAATATTGGTATATCTTCTAAGGTAACTGGGATAATATGGGTCTTTCCCCCTTCGTATTCCTTTAAGTTCCAATAATGCACCCAATCTCCTTCTGGTAAATAAACTAACTTATTCTCTATACGGCGCTTACCGATAGGGATAATCAACATATCCTTTCCCACAAAGAACTGATTTTCAAATTCTTGTTCAAAACACTGTTCATCTTCTAACGATTGATAAAACAAGGGCCTTAAAATAGGTGAACCCTCTTCATAAGCGTTATAGAAAAGTGTATACCAATAGGGAAGCAGTTTGTATCGCAGTTTAATATATCTCTTTGAAATTGCTTGGGCTTTCTCGCCGTATGAAAAAGGGTCTTGATCTTTACTGCCATTACAAGTATGCACTCTGCAGAAGGGATAAAATACTCCAGATTGTATCCATCGAATGAATTGCTTTTTATCGTGGAGTACATATTTTAAGATTCCCGCAAAGCCTCCAATATCAGAACCTACAAACACTTGGGCCGAAAGATTAAGATTAACAAGCATTCGAGTTGCTAATGTTATATTACTCCAGTTAGTCCAATTGTCCCCGGTCCATATGGCCGCATAGCGTTGGATCCCTGCAAATCCCGATCGGGTCAAAATAAATGGACGTTTGTCGGGCATATATTTTTTAAAACCTTTCCATGTGGCCATAGATTCACATAAAGCGTAAATGTTTTTACATTCCTCAATGGGAGTATGACGCCCTTGGTTGTCTAAATACATATCTTGATGGTCTATCCGCCTTATTTTGGATTTAAGGAAGTTTATACTAAAGGCAGGTTCATTCATGTCATTCCAGATTCCCTCCACCCCCAGATTGAAATAGAAGTTATGCTTATCCGCCCACCATTCACGCACTTCTTCTCGTGTAAAGTCGGGAAAATTCGTAAGGCCCGGCCAGACTAAACCTATCGAAGGCTCCCCATTCTCTTTGGGGGTATAATATTCATTTTTAATCAATTCTTGATAAATTTGATAATCTTCATCCACCTTAATACCAGGATCTACAATCACTACTGGTTTAAATCCATTCTGCTTTAGGTCTTTCATAATGGCCTCTGGGTCGGGAAAACGGTCATGGTCGAAGGTAAAGGTGCGATAACCTCTCATGTAATGGATGTCAAACCAGATGGTGTCGCACGGGATGGAGTGTTCCCGAAATTTCGATGTAATTTCTTTTATCTCCTCTTTATTTTCATAAGAATAACGGCATTGATGATAACCGATGCTCCATTTAGGTGGCATCTCAATTCTTCCGGTGAGTTCTGTATACCTATTCAAAATATCATCAATAGTGGGTCCATAGATAAAATAATAATTTAAATCTCCAGTATCCACATCAAAATAGTATTCTTCTGAGTTCTTATTTCCCATATCAAAGGTTGTTTTAGAAATATTATCTAAAAAGAGTCCATGCGCAATTCCATCCCGTATCTGTATAAAATAAGGATGATTTTGATATAATGGTCCCTTAGCTTTGTATGGGGAATCCCGTCCGTGCATAATTAGATGTTCGCCCTTTTTGTCTAAAGGACCTGATTTTTCGCCAAAGCCATAAAAATGAGTCTTTTTTTTGAGCTTCTTGTACGAGCGGACAATACCCTCCTCTTGATGGACACAAGCTCCAAAACTGTTCTTAAGATCTTCGCATAAAACCTTTTCGTTGGGCTTATTTTCATTAATAAGTAAGCTATAAGGATTTCGTGCGATTGTACATATAAGACTATCAGTGGTAATTGTAATTCTTTTCGAGGAAATATCAATATCATATTCACATTTATCCCATTCTTCCAAGGGCTTAATGACTGCATAAGAATGTTTCAGATCAAATTCTTCATTGAAAGTCATTACAAATTGAAGAAGTTCTGGAGAAAAGATGTGGATCTTCCCTTTTGCGCTTTCAAACTCTAAGGAGAGACCTCGCTCAATCTCTTCAACTTTTTTAATATTGCCAGCACTTTTAAATTTATCCTTATTTTTTTTAGAAAAAATCATATCTTCTCAATTTATCTTCTTTTATAGTTGTATTTGAGAATATTTGAACCCTTTGAATTACTCAAGCCTAAAAGCGTGAGATTTATAATCTCTAATGCGTGATTAGTACATTAGACAATATGGCTTGGTTCTCCAACCGTAAATTACGGTTTTGCTTCTTTTTATAATTACGATAATGTCGTAATTACGGTTTTGCTTCTTTTTATAATTACGATAATGTCGTAATTACGGTTTTGCTTCTTTTTATAATTACGATAATAAATATAATTATAAGTTAGATATTGACCTATTTAAAAATATGATCTTACGATATTTAATGATTTAAACGTAGAATTCATTTCCATCCTAAAGGATGTAGTTTTCTTTTGCTTTTTTGATAAAAAACTTTGAATCTGGCAAATAAATGTTACTAGGGAGATTTAAATTTCATCTTAGAGGAAGCAAATTTTTTTAAAGAGTACATACCACATAAGAAAGAAATTATTTCTCAAAATTTAATTAGAATATTATATATTTCTCCAATACGGATGCTAGACAAGAAAGAACAAGAATTGGTTATTGACGAAGAAGTACCAGTAAGCGCAAAGCTGGGATATGGAATTGGAAATTCCGCACATATGTATCTTTCAGGAATTGGGTTAGGGGCAATAGATGTATTTTATCTCAAAGTATTGGGCGCAGACCCTTCTTTGATGGCACTATCATGGGTTTTATTCATTGTGTGGAATATGGTGAACGACCCTTTAATTGGTATTCTACAAGATAAAACAAAAACAGATATAGGCAGACGGATACCCTATCTTCGCTACGGATCCATTATCTATGTAATTACCTTTATTTGGATCTGGTTTCCCTTCGTAAACCAACAACAATTGCTTTTTTGGAATCACTTGTTAATGCTTTATGTTTTCGACACGGTATATAGTATGATGGGGCTCATTTTCTATTCGTTACCCGCAGAAATGGCAGTAACTCAAAAAGAAAGAGGGAAAATTATGGTATATTCGACTGCTTTGGGAGCTTTAGGAACCGTCGGCAATATTATAGTTCCCTTGATCTTTTTACAAGGAGAAATTCTGAACGTGGGAGCATTTCGGATCACGATGGTGATTAGTGGAATAGCGGCGGGACTGATAATATATTTGGCAAGTTTTTATATTCAAGAAAACCGGTACACGGTGATGGAAGAGAGCTTGGGGTTTTTCGAGAGCATAACGGAAACATTTAAGAATAAACCTTTTCTAATAGCAGAGATTACAATTTTTGCCAGTGCAATAATGACGCAAGTTATACAAGGGTATTTCATCTTTCTTTTTGATTACGTGGTAAAAGTTGTCATTAATTCCGTGAATATAATCGCGCTTCTTATTCTGATTGCGATATTAGGGTTATCAATCTGGTGGCTCACCTCTAATATTGAAAAATATGGGATAAAACGATTAATGTTTTTGGGGGGAATCGTGTCGATAGTGGGATTTCTCGTACTTTTAGTTATGGGAGTTGGTTTAGGAATAAATCAAAAAAATAAAATGCCTTTTATAATATTATTTGGTCCATTAGCAGCTGTCGTATTTGGGTATGTAGGATTTATGCTATTAAGTCAACCGCTCATGGGCGACTGTATAGATCACGATGAAATCTTGACTGGAAAAAGAAGAGAAACAACCTATTCTGGAGTAAATGCTCTAATAACAAAACCAGCGGTTTCAATTGGAAGGGCTTTATTCTTAGTCATTATGTCCTTTTTTGGCTTTCAGCAGTCTCCTGGCGCAGGGATACCAGCACCTCCCCCTTCAGAACAACCAGTTTCCGTGGGTACAGGAGTAATCTTTGCTTTTACCCTAATCCCAACACTATGTTTGACCATAGGATTAATTGCGTTGTATTTTTTCCCATTAGAAGGAGAAGAATGGCAAAAAAAAAAACAAGAGATCCATAAAATCCATCAAAAGAAACGGCGAAAGTATCTTGAAAATCTAAAGGAAGAAGAGGAAACATCTTAATCTTATTCTTCATTTTATTTTTTTTTAACTTCCAAGAAATGTCAAGGAGAAGAGATCGTATTATATAAATGTTCCAGCAAAATATCTTGCATAGCGAAGGATAACGAAGATAAACAAATAGTAATAATAATAAATCCAAAAGCATAATAAGGGATGATCTTATTTTTCTTAGTAAATGCACGATGCGTGAACAACAAAAAACCTAAGTCACATAAGCGAATAAGAAAAAAAAGAGGTTAAATAGATTAGTAGAAAGCAGAAGCCCAATATGTGAAAAATCTCAGAATAACGAAGACTACAACCCAAATTCCAAATGCAATTAAGCCTTCCAAGTAATACAGCTTGTAATGCTGGTTCTTTTTATCGACCTCGTACGCAGCAACTGTATTAACTGCTGCTCCAATGGTACCAAGAATGATATCGGTAGTAATGTTTATGGGACTATCTGCCCTATTCTCAAACTTGAGTCCTAACTCTATGAGGACTAGATTCTCAAAGAATTCCCAAGCGATAAGCACAGTCATGGTTAAAACAAACACTAACCAGAGGGGAAAAATCGGGTCGTTCTCATGGTATTTGGGAATTAAATAGAACAAGGAGAAAAACAAAAGTGCTCCTAATCCAAAACATATATGCCCTATGCTGTAAAAATCGAAAGCACTAATGCCAACTTCGTCAATATCGGTGGCAACAAGCCAATTTAATAATGTCATTTAATTCACTTTAATAATTTAATTAAATTTTAATTAATTTCTATCAATATATGTTTTTGGTTTTAAATTTAAGAATTAATTTAAATTTCTTCTAATAACATAAAAAATTGAATAAAATGAACTTGATCTTTTATTACTGTCCCCAAAATCGTTACAGTATGAACGCTCTCATCGCAGCGGCAGAGAAAGATGAGAAACTTAAGAAGAGTAATTTCTTTGTAATTGAAAAGAAAGGAAAACTAATCAAAACATTAAAAAAATGCACAAAAACTTCCCAAGAAAGCTTTTTACTCTTCAGTTTTTTTACTCCGCAGTTATGGGAGGTCAAAAAACTAATTGGGAAAATAAAAAGGACGGTGGGGGATAAAATTATAGCTATCGCCGGAGGATCTCATCCCACCGGAGATCCGAAGGGTACTCTCGAAATGGGTTTTGATTTTGTGGTTCATGGAGAAGGAGAAAAAACTTTTCCGGAACTTATAAAATCCATCAAAAATGGAAAAGAGAAGGATCAAATTAAAGGGATCAGTTTTTTTGATGATCACAACAGATATATATATACTGGTCAGCGATCATATCTCGATTTGGATAAATATCCTCCTTTTCCATTGGAGCATACTAATTATGGTCCAATAGAAATAACCCGTGGATGCCCCTATATGTGCTATTTTTGCCAAACATCTTTTCTCTGTGGGAAAAAACCACGGCATAGAAGTATCGAAGAGATTTGTAAATACATTACCATCTTAGAGAACGAAAATCTTACAGACATTCGATTCATCACCCCAAACGCATTTGCTTATGGATCCAAGGACGGGAAAGAACTAAATCTCGAAAAAGTAGAAGAATTGCTGAAACGAGTCAAAAAAATAATCGGAGAATCTGGACGTATATTCTTCGGTTCATTCCCTTCAGAAGTACGACCTGAGCACGTTTGCAAAAAGACACTCGCCTTGATTAAAAAATATGGTGATAATGATAATATAATAATTGGTGCTCAATCTGGAAGCCAGAAAATATTGGATTTATGCAATCGTGGTCACACAGTTGAGAATATTTATGAAGCTGTTAAAATAACTAATAAAATGGGGTTACAAGCGAATATTGATTTTATTTTTGGACTTCCCCCTGAAAAAACCGAAGACATTAAACAAACCATTCATGTAATGGAGGATTTAATCAAACTTGGTGGGCGAATACACGCACATACTTTTATCCCCTTACCGCAAACCCCTTTTGAAACAAAAAAAGCGTCAAAGTTAGATAAAAACCTAAAGAAAAAATTGCAGAATATTAATTATCATGGAAATTTGTACGGAAACTGGCGGAAGCAAGAGAAGTTGGCATTAAAAATCTCTGAATATTTTAGGAAGAAGAATAATGGCTGATTTAGTAAGTTCATTCTAATCTTGCTTTATCTGAAAGCCATCATCTGTTTTTACTATGAACCCTTCGTTTAAGAGATCTTCCAAAATTTGTTCCAATCTCGATTTTTTCGTTCCCAACTTTCTGGTTAGCTGTGAAAGCGTCGCTTTTGGTTCTTTCAAAAAAAATTTAAGTAATTTTCCACGGATTTCCCGGTTGGACCCCTTAAAAGATTTTTGCTTTCGGTATTTAGCACTCCTTTTATTTAAGTTGGGAAACTTCTTCTTAAGCATAACTCCATAATCCATTAATGCATAATACCATTTCCGGGGATTTTTTTCATCTAGTGTGGCTTCCACTATGGGATAAATATCTTCATCTTTTATATTTCGTTTTCCTGGAAAAAAGAAGTATAAATAAACTCGGCGGATATTTGTTTCTATAAAAGCATTCGGAATATTGAATGCAAACGCACGAATGGAAGATGCGGTTGCCTTACCGATATGAGGGAAACTCTTAAGGGTTTCATAATCAAAGGGGAGTTCCCCATTATGCTTTTTAAAAACTCGCTCAGCAATCTTTTTCAAGGCCTTCGCCCGTCTATTGTAGCCTAATCCTTGCCATGCACATAATACATCAGAAAGCGGTGCATTAGCAAGATCCTTGAAGGAAGGAAAAAGTTCAATAAAGGCTAAAAACTTTTCTGAGACTCGACTTGTCTGTGTCTGTTGCAACATCATTTCTGACACGAGGACCTTGTATGGCGTTATTTTTTCACGGAACGGAAATTCTCTCCCATATCGCCTATAAAAGCCATAAATTATAGCTCGAAAAGTGGAAATAACTTTCTCCGATAATCCTTCTTTTTGAAAAAAATTATGAAATTGACTAATGAGCATGTGATATAAAAGATAACTTAGATGGACATAAGAAGTTAATGATTATTAAAAATAATCTAAGCAAAGGAATTTCACTGAGTGATGTTGCCAATACCTTCACCACATCTTAGTTTCTTTATGGAAAAAAAGAGAATAAGTTTTTAAAAATCCTTTGGTTATTTTTCCTCTTTTTTCGTTATATCTATTTGGAATTCAGTCACGCCAGACTCAATCTTCTTTAAGGTCATGGGGTAAGGAGCATTATTAATGATATGAAGCATCGGTTTATTATCTAAAAGAATAGTTCCTCCGAACTTTTTATACCCAAGTTCTCTTCCAATCTGGACTAAATAATTAAGAAGGAATTTTGTTATTCCTAGTCCTCTCCAGTCCTTATGCACGATAAACGCTAATTCCCCCATCGAGGGGCGATTCGTCTTAAAGAATGCTCCTTGCGCAATGATTTGCTTATCACTTCCCTCTTTGTTAACCGCAACCAGAATCATACTGGTTGAGTAATCGATGTTCACCATAGGCTGAATCTTCTTATGTCCAAATTTCTTTACTGGTTGGAAAAATCTATAATAACGGTCTTGATCATCCAAGGAGTAATGAAGTTCTTGAAGCATTCTTTCGTCTGTCGGTTTTACAGGACGGATAAGGACCTCTTTTTCATTATCTAATTCGATAGTGGTTTCATATTTCTCAGGGTATATGCTGATACGGCCCTCGATCGATTTCGGCAATTTCTGGTCTTGATACACATAATTCCATTCTTTCGCATGCTCTAATAATTCTTCTCGGAAATCTGGGTGAGCTATATTGATCAATTGCAAAACTCGTTCCCTCACACTCTTCCCATATAAATCTGCAATCCCCCATTCTGTTACTACATAATGTACGTCTCCGCGGGTGATAACTACACCCGAACCAGGCTGTAGAGTCGGTACAATCCGAGAAACGATTGTTCCATCTTTTAATTTTGCCGTGGAAGGAAGAACCATAATTGGTTTCCCCTCTTTAGCACGTCCTGCACCTCTCACAAAATCAACTTGGCCACCGATTCCGCTATAGAATCTATGACCAATAGAGTCTGAGTTTACTTGTCCGGTTAAATCTACAGATAAAGCCGCATTAATGGCAACTTGCTTTTTATTTTGACTGATTATGGTAACATCATTCACGTAATCTACGGGATGAAATTCCACCATTGGATTATCGTCAACAAAATCGTACAATCGCTGGGAACCCATCACGAAGGAGCAAATGATTTTTCCTTTATGTAGGGTCTTTTTCTTGCATGTAATAACTCCCTCCTCCACCAAATCTACAACTCCTTCGGAAAAGACTTCGGTATGAACCCCTAAATCCTTTTTATCTATCAACTCCTTTGTCACTGCGTTAGGAATCTGTCCAATACCCATTTGGATGGTAGATTCATCTTCGATTAACGAGGCAACATATTTTCCTACTTTTTGAGCAACACCTCCTGGCGGTTCATATGAAAATTCAATGGGAGGAGCATCGGTCCTTACAAACGCATCAATATCATCCATATGAATAAAAGAGTCTCCTAATGTACGTGGCATATTTTGATTAATTTCTGCCACCACATATTCAGCTTCTTCTGCAATAGGTTTCACAATATCAACGTTCGTCCCAAAACTACAAAAACCATATTTGTCTGGTGAGCTTACTTTAACCAGAGCAGTATCAAGATGAATTTGTCCTGATTTGAATAATCCGGGAATTTCAGACAATAACATTGGGGTATAATCTGCTTGGCCTTTCTCAATTGGTTCACGTAAATTTTCTCCGATAAAGAATACATTATGTCTGAAAACATCCTTTTCGCTTCCAACGGTTTTATAGTAGTCCAAATCGCTTAAATTGAGAAAATGTATCATTTGCACGTCTGGGAGTTGGGGGCCTAGTTCCGTCAATTTCTTGGTCAATTCTAACGGTTCCGCACATCCCGACCCAATAAAAATCCGATCGCCAGGGTCAATGAAATCTTTAATTGCCTTAGTAAGCGACACCTCTTTATCCTTGTATTTATCCAACAATCGTGATCTTTCTTCTGATTTTTCTGACATTATTATATTATATGATAATTATCGGATATTAATTTTTTATTGATGAAGTAAAACCGATTGAAAAGTTAGAAAATTTATTTACTAAATTAACAAAAATTAATAATAGTACAATCCATTAAAAAATGAACTCTAAAACATATAAATAACAAGAGAGAGAGAAATATGTTTCAAAGAAAAGATAAGAATTTTACGTGGGAACGTTTCTATAAGGGAATCTTTATCATCACCGTGATAGCACTCGGCGGGGTTTATGGGTGGTTTTTAACGACAATGATGAACTCAAAGAACGAATTTGACTTGTTTTTTAATGACTTTGACGTAGAATCGTCATTAATTGATGAGGAGTATATTGACATTTCCTTCTTGGATAGTAGAGCCCAAAATTATGAAAAATTAATCGGGCGATACCATATTCCCTATAATATGACCGGAGAGGGATGGGATTATTATCCTCCGATATCCATTACATGGGATTATTCCTCCGTGGATCCTGACGCTGCGTTTTATAACAATTCGCAGTTGTTAGATACATTTAAGCCGTTAAACATGAGCTCTCCGTATAATAATAAGAGCTTAATGACCTATACTGGAGATAGAGCACATACCGCCCTCTATGAGGGAGTTTATTGCGCCGGAGAAGCCTTCCGATACGCATGGGCAAAACGGAATGGAAATGAGGGAAACATGACCGCAGCAAAAGATCGGATTTGGAAAATTGTAAAAGCCTATGATCTGCTTAGCAATGTGTCGGACACTTCGGCATTGGTGCGCTATGCACTACCCGATACAGAAAAAGCACGAGCAAAATTTCCGGGATATTGGGCTCACGAGGACCATTACATCGAGGAATACAAGGGAATGAACTGGAGCTTATCACGACATATCTCTCGAGATGTGTCCATCGGAATCATCTATGGGTTGTCAATGACTTATGCGTTTGTGGACGATGCAGAGCTGAGGGAGACAGCAGGACGTATCATTGATAAGACCGTGAGTTACTGGTATGATTGTAATTGGAGAATCATTGACACGGACGGAATGCAACATACATCCGGGGATTTTCTTGCCGGACGACCATTGGAAGAGGGAGGGACTATCCTCACTTTTCTGCAGGCTGCCAAGCAAGTGAAGCCAAAGAAATGGAGCCCAATCTATAAAAAGTACGCCTATGACAGGGGAATGGCTTTTAGTATTGGACGAACCATGAGAATGGGCGTTGATTTGACACCCAAAATATTTGATGCCTACTACGGCTGTAACTTTCTCTATAATAACGCACCAACCTTAATTTTACTGGAAGAGGATCCTGTTTTAAAAGAGATTTATATCAAACAATGGCTCAACGTGCTGCATGATTTTACAAAACTTCATCGCAACGCAAACTTTGATGTTGTCTATCTCCTCTGTCAATCGGATTTCAATATCGATAACCAGTATGCTGCGCCCGAACAGATAACTTTAGACGATGAAGATATGAAAATCTGGGAAAATGCAAATATCAAGAAGCCAAATGATGAGAACTATGTCAAGGACTTTATAGTAAGAGATATCAAGGATTGCTTGATTAGGTATGCGAAGAAGCGATATCCTAATCGGAATTATTATTTTGCAACTGCACCGAACACCTTTCCGAATGTGCATCAGCAACCCATTAATTTGAGCGGATATATTACCCCTTATCCTGACTACGGGTATTGGGAGCCCACGACTGACACGGACAACTTGATTACCAGCATGTTAGGGATGGCAGGAAGAAATATAGAGGACGACGGGATCTTGAACGCGAGTCTGCCCGTGGATATGCGCGACGATGAGGATATTATGTGGCAGCGTCGCTCATTTACGGTGAGAACTACCCAAGGGATTGAGAGCAATCCGGGAACAACACAAGTACCCATGGGGCCCGAATATCTTTCCGTCTATTGGATGGCCAAATATCTTGAAATTCTCTAAGAAGGTGAAATAAATGAAAAAAACAGACAAAAGCAAAAACCAGAAGGAATATTTAGACGAGGATATAGCATATTCAGTAAGATTTCATCGGCTCAATAAAGTGACCATATTAAACGGTATTCTCTTTATTATATTGGCCATTATCAATATCCCATTGCTCTACAATCCAGAGTTAGGTCAAATAACCTTCAATTTTTCGGGAAAGCCAACCTTTTTCTTCGGAGGGTCATTGACCTTCTATTTAACGGCTGGGCTCCTACCCCTAGTCATTGGGATAATATTTATTGCTTTCTCACTTATCACGGGAAGAGCAATCGTCTTGCTCATGTACAAAGGTGGCAAAGCACGATATATTAAGGAATTGGGGGGAAATATCCTATTAGATACGCAAATCGATTTTCGGATAAAAGATAAACTCCAGCACATTTCATTAGGGAAACGCCACCAGCGGTTTGTCATTTGGGTCACGGTTGCCACCATGGTCTATGTGATGTTCTTGTTAAGCGACTTTATGAACTTTCTCGACCCAACATTCGATATTCAAACCACCTTTTTTGGGATGGAATACTCGATGCGTTGGTTTATCTTGCTAAATATTTTTTATATTGCGGGAATCTTACTTCCTTTTACCCTATTCCCGAGAAAACTGTGCAAAATAGAAACTTCAGAGACTCTGGTAAAATTTGACTACGTTGATTTTGAAATTGAGAAAAAAATGGACAATGATATATCTTTAGATTACATGAATCCGTTTTTACGGTTGAAAGGTGAGAAAGAGAATAAGGAAAGTAAACAGGGAAAATTACCCGAAGAATATCCAGAAGTGGTGAAGGATAAAATTCAGAGTAAGGAATTTTCCCATCTCCCTCGTAATTCATTTCTGTTTGGGCTGGTCCTCTTAGTGATCGTGCTTTTCCCCCACTTCATTCCCAATTTTTTCCTAATGGGCTTTACATTTCCCATCGATTATTTCATTATTGTGGCGGCATTCTTTTTCCTGGTGGGTATTGTTCAGAATGGATGGTTCTCTCAGCAAAAGGTAAGTCAAAACGACGGGAATTTATCAATCGTCCGGAAAAACCGAATCTTTGGGGTATCCGTGGAGTACTATTCACAAGTACGCGATATTGACCCCATATATGCTCCAAGAACACCGCACTTTCTCGAATATGTCTGGTTTTTCTTTCCAATTATGGAGATTGTATGGACGCTCTACAATATTTTCAGCTTTCCGGGATATTTCTTCACGGAGAATCTCTTTACGATCTTGTATTTTATCGTGATAGTCGGAATCCTTATTCTGATTGGGGTAATCTATATATTTCCCCTATCTTATCTCAGAGTGACTCCAGCACAGCAACCCGCATCCAGAAAGAAAACCGACACCTTCGAGATTTATTTTCCCAAAGAAGAGACGCAGAGGGATTTCCAAGTAAAGGAACTGTTCTCAAATAAGGTCACGCTGAAAAATTCGATTAGAGGGATTATATTGATACTTCTTCCAATAGTCATAACGATAATATGGATTGTTTTGAGCGTGTTGGGAATAATCCCGTCCTTATCAATAAGCATCCTATAAAAATAAATTTATTCGTTCTTTTTTTTATAATCTATTTTTTTAATAACTTTGGGTGCTTATAATTTATATGAGAATGATGAAAGATAAGTTTGATTTAGTCGGTACGCGAATCCAAGAGTTTTCATTACCGAATTCCAGAAATGAAACCGTAAATATCAGAGACTTAGAGGGTAATAATGTGGTAATTATATTATTCCGGAGTATTCACTGACCTTACTGCCGGTGGCATGCCGCACATTTACGGCGTGGTCTGGATAAATTTAGGAAATTAAATACCGTACTTTTTCCGATTTTAGCAGATAGCGAGGAGAATGCTAAAAAGATGGAGAAAAAATATACGAGAAAATATCCAGTCTATTATGATCCGGACAAAGAGGTGCCCGAACTGCTACATCAAGAAGTAAAACTGCTAAAACTGGGAAGATTACCGGGACTCCTTATCGTGGATAAAGATGGAATTATTCAGTATGCCTATTACGGGGATTCAATGAAGGATATTCCGGAAAATAAAGAGTTATTCACAATGCTTGAACAAATAAATAATTAATTTGGTAAGGGTTCAATGGTAAAGACTTGACATTGTATCCTAAAAGTTAGCCATACTTCACCAAATTGCTTTTTCTTTTTTTCTTAGTAGTTTAAAAAATTTTCACGTAGAGAGCAATGAGTTGAAAAAAGAAGAAAAAAGGTTTTTAATTTCAAATACTTATACCGAGAGAGCTGGGAGTGAATATTACCGCGATAGTTACCCAAGTAATGCCTATAATAATTCCAATAATAGAAAATAACCGAGCTCGTTTATTGTATTTATTTTTATTTTCTGTCTCAAACGAGTTTTTAGCGATGTTATAGGATAGAATAGCGAACGGAAACAAGAATATTCCAATAATCGAAATTTTAAAGGCAAGTCGAGACTCCGATTTATTCTTATGATTTATTTCCGATTCTTCCACTATGTTTAGCCATTCTGGGTTATAAAATGCCTCATCCACCTTGGGACAACCTTCTTTCCACCAACACGGGGGTTCGGAGGGAACAGATTCCTCTTTTTCTTCAGCTGCCTTCTTTCTGGCAGGGATAAGCTGTAATCCGATGGTTCCCATCATCCATTCCAAGGATCCCACATAGTCAACCTTTTCCCATAAAATTAACATCACTTGGGTCATTAAAAATGTAATTGCCATTACAATAAAGACGCCACCGAAGCCTAATTCTGTATATATAGGCAATCCAAGCATCAGCGTAACCAAGAGATGAGCAATATAGATTATCCATTGGTTGTTATACACGGTAAAAGCTACAAATCCATACCGTCTTATTGTTGTCGTTTTTTTACCAAATTTTTCCCCCTTTCCGCGAAATTCAACTAAATAGATAATAAATAACGTTACCCAAAGTGCCGCTCCATTTACGCAAAGGAATTGGAATAACCAGCCGAACCAGTGCGTATTTGCGGGTCCATATGGAGTAAAACCCCTATGGTCAAATAAATGCAAATAAGCATCAAGCATCCCCGTAAAAGATGTGCGCATCATTACATCTAAAAGAGTAACAATGAGTCCAGCCAAACCAACAAGAAATATGATAAAGCCAAGGTACATTCCCTTTTTCGGGAAGTCTAAGGGGACTTTTTTCCGCTTTTGGCTCATTAAAATTCCAATAATCGAGCCTGCAAACGAAATCGCCAAATAAGGGAAGATCGGTTCGGGGTGTCCTGCTATTGCCGCCAAAGGAAAGAGATAAATATACTCCCAAATAGTCGTTTTTCCCAAGAGAGGATATTGAACAATTCTGTCAGCCCCATTGTAAGTAGCATAGGGATATCCCGGAACAATTTGTCTAACCAATAGCCAAACCGGCAGGGTTAAAGCAACAATAATAACAATTAGGATTAGATAATTTTTGACGATCTGATTGGTATGTTTCCATTTTCCATTACGGGAGAGGTATGCATGGATAATTCCGTTTATAATAATACACCACGCGATGGTATGGATAGTTTCTGTATGGTACCCTCTATAAAAGCCTATCTCTAAGGCATGTTCATTTAATCTGATTGCTTCTCCTAAAGCTCCATGATATCCAATCCACGCCTCTGTAAGGACAGCGAAAATTAACAAAAGTATGCCTCCCATGACTTGCCGGATTGCCAACGATTTAACGGATTTTCCTTTTTGTAAATGGCGTTGCATTGAAATCATATTGCCAATAGCTGAAACCAATAAGAAAAACCCGGCCATTGCTCCCATATAGGGGATTAGAAGTAATGCAACCATCGCGATCAAGGGAAGATTGTTTATATTCCCTATAGTGCCATAATCCAATACCAACATAAATGAATGGATGAAAAGCATTAGCACTATCGCTGTACCTCTGAGGAAATCAATGCTAGAGAATCTTCGCATTTTTTAATCAATAATTTTTTTAATTGTTATTAAAAAAGAATTTGTTGTATAATCATGTTTATTTTTTTCAAGGGTTTGCTTAATATTTAGTTTTCCATGAATTAAAACCTTTTTCTAAATTATATTTGTGTTATCGCGTCCATGTGTTGATCGATAAAAAAATCCCAGCAAAAGTCAATATTACCTCGCTAACACTCACGATTACACCCAATTGCTGCCAATGGTGGATTAATTACTGGATGAAAATTCCACCGTGAACGTAAAATATGAATGCGGACGAGGAAAATTTGAGCGATGAGAACATGAGGGGCTTAAAAACGTAAGATCCTACTCTTCAAGAAATAAAAATTAATCTGGAAGTTCTAAGATGTCCTTTATCAGTTTTTTCTTTTTTTCAAAGTTCGCTTGCCGATTAATCATAATTCTCTGTGCTTGAGGCGAGCCCGCCCCATGCATTGATTCAACCTTATAACTTACTCCAGCTAGACCCAAGCTCATATTTTCAATGAATCTAAGGAGCTTATATCGTGCTCTCACATCAACATCATCGGCAGTTTTTAAATATTTTTGAAGATAGGCATATGTTTCTTCTGCATTCAAGTCAGCTTCCGAAGGAAGGGTTGCAATAATCCCTCCTGCCAGATCATCGGCCAGTCTGCAAATCTCATAAGGAAATCGCGTCACATTTTGTTTGCACACATTTGCCAATAGCATATCCATCTCATAATTGCCAGCCTCCCGCTGAAACCCTTGAGAACTGCACGCAATCCCACTTGAATAAAGCGTTTCATTTAAATGAACCATTTCTACTAATTTATCTCGTATATGGGAAGAATTGGAAACACCTTGATATTCTGTCAATAATGAAGTTGCTCCAATAAGGGCATCCCCTACTCCTACCTTACAACCACCATAGGATTGGCGATGGAAACCTGCAAACCGATTCACCAAATCGCCGCAAAATTCTATTTCCCCATTCATAAACACATCTTCCTTAGGAACAAAGACATCGTCAAATATTACAAAGATTTCTTGACCTCCGTACTTATAATTCCCCGCATCTAATCCTCCCTCTTCCAATTTACGGGTATCGTTTGCTTGTCTTCCGTAAATCATGATTATACCGTCTTTATTGGTTTCTACTCCGCAACTGATCGCATATTCTTCCTCTCCTTGCCGCATATTGAGCGTGGGCATGATAATCGCCCGATGCGAATTAAGAAAACCCGTCTGATGCACTTTTGCCCCCCGGATCACAATACCATCATCATTTTCATCTACTACGTGTAGAAATTGGTCAGGATCACTTTGATTTCCGGGACGCACACCTCGATTTCCTTTTGAATCGGTCATGGTGCCTCCCACCATTAAATCTTGATTCTGTACTTCGAGCCAATAGTTTTTAAACCGCTCATGATAACAGGTATCATATTTTTGATCGATTTCATAAGTCACGCTATATAACGCATTTGCGGCATCAAAGCCCACACATCGCTGAAAACAACACGCCACTTTTTGCCCAAGTAATCGCTGCATTTTCACCTTTTTAATTAAATCATCAACGGATTGATGAATATGAGTAAATCTATTAATAGTATTTCCCGTTATATGAGATTTAGCAGTCATCAAATCTTTATATTCATCATCTTGGGCCAATTCATATATTTTTTTTACCGTATTAATCGAGGGAGCAATAATAGGATGTTTCCAGAATTCCTTCACCTTTTCCCCGAACATATAGAGATTAACATCTCTTTTAATTGATTCTTCATACTCTCCTGGTGTTTTTAAAGGCATAATTTTTTCCTCTAATTGTTACTTTGGAATTTTAATTCATGAAATGCCATAGTTATATAATTGGGATGTTAGTAATAAATTTAGATGTTTCATTATAAAAGAAAAAGGGTAAAAAAATTTAAATAAAATATAGGGTTTAGACTAGTTTCCAGATTGTTATTATTTTCTCAATCGCGATGTGAGTTAGGAACTTTTTACCATCTTTTTCGGTTTCTAATGTTAAAGCATCATTAGCACAAGCAATGACTTTGACCGAGAGAAAATATATTAAATTCACCCTCACTTCAACCGGGAAATTATTTTTTTCACCGTATTGTTAATAAATTTAGTGCGCTGAATGCTACAGACTCGTTTAACCTTTTTATAATTGAAAGTTTGGGCAAGTGCACGAAGATAAGAGAGATTATAGAGAATCGAAATATTCTTATTATTCCGCATAAAAAGGTAAGTTAATTCCTTCTCGATATTTTTTTTCTTAAAAGCTGGATTTTGCTTTTTCAATTTTTTACGAATCTCCTGTAAACACTTCTCAAAATGAATTTCCCGAATTTTTGTAATAATAGCACTTAAAACAATGGTATATAAGACCATCAAGCTATCATCCGAGTCATCAAGGTTCTCTTCCAACTGATCTAATTTTACTTTTAGATTTTCATATATTTCATTAATAAGTGGTTCCGTAATTCCGTGAATTTTAGTGAATGTTTTTAGAAATTGGAAATAATCTTGATTCAGAAAAAGATTAATATTATCCTTAAACATATGTTTAAATTTTGATATGATTTGCCCTGAATATTGGATTTTCACTTGAATTTCGGGAGTTCTTCCGATGATTATATCTTTTCCTTGGAGGTAAAATTGCTGATTGACTAGATTCTCCGTTGCGTTATGAAGACGGATAATTCTCTTCTTTTTCTGCGTTATATTTTCACCCAAAAATTAACTAATGATAACAATTAAATTAATAATAATAATTTTAATTACTATTTCTAAGTAATTAAATTTATTTAACAAAAACTTGATTTAGTTTAATTGTTAATTATCATATTAACATAATAAAATAAAAAAAAATTTAAAAAATAAGGTGAAAACACAGTGGGTTTAAAGCTTAGATCAACTTTAGCACTCACAGCGTTATTTGGACTCGTCTACGCATTAGTTTTTGTGATAGGTGTTTGGAATCAATGGAGTCTCTGGCTCATGATAGGTTTAACAGCTGGTATTGTCTTTTTCCAGTATTTGATATCACCGTACATTATTCAATGGACATATAAAATTGAGTGGATTCCTTTCGAACGGTATCAACAGCGATTTCCTCATCTTGCGGATACGGTAAAAAGAGCAGTTGAGTTGCGGGGAATTAAAATGCCCAGAGTCGGTGTTATCCAGGATGGAAATCCAAATGCCTTTACCTTTGGACACACGAAAAATAATGCCCGGATTGTTATTACGACTGGAATTCTCGATTATTTGGATAAAGAGGAACAGAAAGCCGTAATGGCGCATGAATTAGGACATGTGGTTCATAATGACTTTATCTTAATGACTGTAGTCTTTGCAATCCCTTTACTTTTGTTAACAATCGCTCGATGGGCCTACTACGCTTCATTTTTCAGCGGAGGAAGAAGCTCTCAAAGGGGAGGAAGTTATATGAGATTAGTATTCATTGCTGTTGCAGTCCTCTCCTATGTTGCCTATTATATTGGGTATCTAATTTCGCTGTTTATATCCAGAATACGGGAATATTATGCGGATGAACACTCCGCAGATTTGTTAGAAGATCCCAATGCGTTATCCACTGGACTTGTAAAAATTGCTTACGGATTAGTTAGAGAAGGTGCTGGAGAAGAAGAAAAAAAAAGTGCGGTCAGAGCTCTTCGAGGGCTTGGTATATTTGATCCAAGTAAAGCACAAGGGCTGGCTGCTATCAGTACCTCGACCTTTCAATCCAAAGAGAAATACTCAAAAGAGGCGATTGACGCGGCAGCAGCGTGGGATTTATACAACCCGTGGGCGAAATATTACCAATTATTTAGCACCCACCCATTACCGGCGAAAAGAATCCAAAAACTCAATAAACAATGTAAAGATAAAGGAATTCGTCCCGAAATCGATTTTTCCCGATCCCGCGAAATCAAAGAAGAACAAGCGGGAAAAACGTTACTTGATGAGTTTTTAGTAGATTTGACCATCAAGTCCCTTCCAACACTTCTCTTTTTAGTTTTAGTTGGCTTTTCCATTACTTGGTTATTTAGTGTTGTGAATTTACTTAGCGGAATAGATTTCTTGTCTGCCTTCTTTGCCTCAATTGAGCTCATCGATTTACTCCTTATCTGGGCAATTGGCTTTTACATCATTGGATTTGGGTTTATTATTCGCACCAAATTTATGTATAAAAGCGGATATGAACCAAAAAAGATCCGTGAACTCGTCTCACGCGTGAAAGCATCGCCGATTCGTGCAATTCCCGCTTATGTTGAGGGGGTTATCGTGGGAAAAGGAATTCCTGGTTATTACTTTGCCGAAGACCTCTATTTGGACGACGGTACAGGAATCATGTATATTGATTACCAATTTGGTATAGGACTCGTAGATTTCTTCTTTGCCCTCAAAGGGGCACGAAAACTGGTGGGACAAAAAGTCAGAATTCGAGGATGGTATCGACGTGGACCGAGCCCGTATCTGCAAGTTGATCGAATCGAAACACCAGAAAAAACCTATAAGAACTATAGAAAACATCTTACCTATTTTTGGGCGATACTCTGCTTTATCATCGGGTTAATATTGTTTTATATCTTCTTCCAAATTAGCCCCTATAGTTTCTTTGGTCTTTTTTAACGATTTAAATTATCAATATTTTTTCTTTTTTTTAATTTTGCATTTTTTTATTAATTTTTTTATTTGGGGAAGAACTTTTCATATGAACGTATTAAACGTAAGAGTGTTCCATTAAGTCCTCATACAAATGTCGAGGAGCTAAATATGGAGATTCTTTTGCAGTTTTTGATGAAACAATATACGGGCTATTATTTACAAGAACGGAAAATATTAGACCTTCTTGAGGCTTATGAATTTGTTTCTCTCATTTTCATTTCTCGTTACTCCTTATTTAGGTCTGTTTCCATTGTCAAGACCACTTGCAGTTGAGGAGAAGAAGGGCTCAAACGTAAATCCTTCGTATCTAATTTTTTTAACATTTTGCCAAAGAACTTTCATTTATAAATGATTATAAGATTTTTAAATAAGTAAGGATTTTGTAAATATGTACAAAATATTATATATCTTGTATATAATATCAACTAAATCTAAATGCAACAAACAATCAAAACAAAGGTTATTAAAATGGTTGATGAAGACGTAGTAAAAGAACTAGAAGAAAAAATGGACGCGGGAGCAGATGCTGCCGAACCAGCAGATGTCTTAAAAGTTTTCGATTTCTTCGAACAAGTTTCTCAAGAAAATGAAGAACTTGCTGAAGAATTAGAAGATATGGACATCATTGTACAAATGGTTATTACCGACAAAGATAAAAAGTTCTGGATTAAAGCCATAGAAGGAAATATTGAATTTGGCGAAGGAGAAGTTGACAACGCCTCATTCACCTTTTCTTGCACTATGGAAGTAGGAGCTGGTATGTTATTCGGTGAAGTAGACGCAACAAGCGCCTATATGGCCGGAGATATTACCGTTGAAGGAAACCTCCAAGACGCCATGGCATTTCAAGAGATTATCGAGCTTGCTATGGAAGCTTTTGAGGATCTTCTTGACGAAATGTAATAATATAATCTCCTACAAAAAAACAGAACAAGCAAAACAACAAAGAAACGAAACTAACTTTTCAATATACTTTTTTTTTTCTTTTCGGACTAAGTGTTATATCTTTTGTAAGAAGATAAGAATAAAATCACCCCTTTTCCTTCGTTCTCTAAAAAGTTAAACACGGCTATTTGCACCATTATTATAACAAGAAGTTTAAGGAACCATTTGAATCCTGAAATAATTTCCTTAAGAAGGAGATTCTACTTGGTCAGTTGGAGACACAATTTTCGGGGGAAGATCGAAAGGATTCTTTAAGTAGATAAATGTATGAAAGGATTAGACTCTTTTCCATTCCCTTTTCTTACTCTAATATTCATTAGATTTAAAGAATCTTATCTCCGAGTAGGTAAGTGGAAACCCTCCCCCCCCCCCCCCCGAAAGAATTTCGCGAATAGGAGTCCCAAATACAAGAAATATAACAATTTGTCTCTTATCGATAATTTTCATGTTCCCTTCATGATATTAAAATTCATACGCCTCAATTGAACTACTCAAACAACTGAAATGACACAATTAAATGTCAATCAAATGTTTAATTTCAATCGGAAAAAGTCATATAAAAGGAAAAAATGTGGAGGAATAAATGAGAGAGAAGAGAAAATAGTGAAGAAGAAAAAAATTTTTATATTTTCATAAACTTCATTTGTTATAATTCTTTTAATAATTTGAGAAAATTTTCTTGGTTTTTCATTTGCCCACATAGTGTAGACATTCGTATAAATTCTATACATGGCAAACCCCGGACTAGCATTTGGGACTGTCACTCCTACGACGCGGGTTCAAAATAAAAGCAGCAGTTCGCCGTTTTATGAGATTCCCGCTGTGGGCGCCATTATTTCTTTTTCACCATTCGATGCTAAATGCAACATATTTAGAGGGATCAATTGTTACATCACATAATCAGATAAAATGTTAAATCAATGTACCCAATAAAAAAATGGCAGAAGGACTAGATAAAATGACCAAAAAAGAGAATATGAAAGCTTTCAAGCAGCTTTTAAAGCAATTTATTCAAATGCGATCAGCTATCAAGCATTTAATGGATAAATTTAGTTATCAGCGGACAAAGGGGGTCTTTTCGCAGTTTTTTTCTATGAAAGATCCTGCAATATGGAATATGCTTATGAATTATTATAAACAGACCTTGGATGTTAAGGAAGGACCCAATATTTTTGACCGTTTATCCGAGGTTGATCAAGATAACATTAAGGAGGCTTTGGAAGCACATTTAGACTCTGAAGACCATGAAATTCGGACTGCGGCGGAGAAGTTTTTAAGAAATTTAGAAAGAAAGAAAAAGCACAGAGAAGTCCAAGAAATAAAGACCGAAAATGGGACTGTCAAGAAACTGAGAAGGTTTTGGACCCCGCCTTCTGCAATAGAATTATATGCCGATTTTGTTGACATTGGGGTGAAAAAACCCAAAAGTGATTTGGATGAGGAGAAATACAAGACGGCTCTATTAGCACTCCAAAATAAGCTTACAGATCGGAGATTAAGTTGTAATAAATGTGCAAATTATCAACAAGAAAAGCAATATTGCGGAGTCCTTAAAGAGTTCGTAGCGCCAACTTCTATTTGCGTTAAATTTCAGCCAAATCCAAAGAAATTTAAATGAGAGAAAAAAATAGGTTCTTATTATGGGAGATTTAAGGAAAACAATTCTTAATTTAAAGGAAAACGCAGAAAACTAAAGAAAAGTTTAAAAAAATCCAAACACAGACTTAAGGGTGAAAATAGATAAAGAATTTTATTAAAAAATATTATCTGAGAAAATACGGGGAAGAGTAGCATAAATGAAAGAATTAATTAAAGCTCAAGGGGATTTAACAACCATGATGATCTTTATTAATGTGTTTGAGCATTTATTTGAGTTTTTACAATCACCCTAAATGATTTACCCATAGAGTGCGAGAAAGCACCGTCCTAAAGGGTGGTAATGAATCGCATATATATTTATAAAGGAGCTCTACTATAATGTAATTGATAGACGATAACCAAGTTCATCCCCAACCGTAAGGACTACGGGGTTGGCATTTGGAAAGGATGTAAGACCTATGTTATCTGTGTCGGCGATTCTCGATGAATTACGAATCCATCACCCTTTAGGACATGGTAGTTCAAACAAAATCATTTATATACTATAAAATCCATCTAATATTTAGAGACCTAACAGCGGGTATGAGAAAAATATGCGAAATTTTGAACAAGTTGAATCTATATTAAAATCATTAGAAGACCCAAAACGAAGTATTAGTCGCTTGTTTGAGAAATTAATTAAGCATATAATCAATTATCTCAATATTCTTGAAGAAATAAAAGAAGAAATTTCAGAATTAAATGAAATCTATCAGATCGAAATTTTGGATCAGGAGATTAATTTTTGGATTGAACTTAAAAACCAGCACATCTCATATGGACATGGGAAACATCCCAATCCGGATTTAAGCGTTTCTATTGATGAAGAAACGATACGAAAAATATATGATTCTACAATAACAATTTCTGAAGCATATATGAAAGGAGTTATAAAGTTAAAAGGAGATTTATCCTATGCGATTAGAGCCCGAAATCTTATCAATTATAGCGTTAAATTAATTAAAGAATTGTTGAGAAAAAAATAAGGAATTCTACTTATTTGTACAAATCTAAGAATTTTCTAATAAATTCTTCATTTCTTGAAGAAACCGCCGGAATAAGATTTAGATGCTCCTGGTTTTTCAAATCATAGGTAAATGTAAGTGGATGAACCATATCTGTTAATTTTGTAAATTGGATTTCATTGCGTAATGATTCTGTATCTCGTAAAAGGAAGTTCGCGATTTCGACTGTATGTTCTTTTACTGATTCTTTTTCCGATTTTTTCATTATATAATAATAGAAATTTAATTTTAAAAAATTTTTTTAGAAATCCTTAATAGATTATACCATAGAACTTTTATTTCAATATTTAATTTTAATAAAAGTTGTTATTAATCTGATATATAATATACATAAATAAATACTTTTGGCCTTGTAGTCTAGTGGATAAGGCACCCGGCTTCGGACTGGGCTATCGGGGGTTCGAAAAAAGGACACCTCTCGTGTTCTCGCGGAAATCCTCCCAAGGCCACCATCTTACTCATCTTACTGATTGTTCCATTTCTTTTAAATTCTATATGGCTTGTATTTTTCAATCCTCTTTTTTAAAGCAGAAGTTTCACATTTCATTTCGGAAAATTACATATTAAAAAAATTAAAGATCAAATACTAAAATTATATATTTATAGAACTTTTATCATTAAAATAATGGTTACAGATCTTGATTTGAATCTCGGCGACTTGTTAAGCAACCTAGTAAATGAATTAGAAGGAAAGATTTTTTTCTGCTTAATTAGTTCAGAGAATGGCGTCGTAAAAAAATCCTATATCAATGAGGACGAGTTCAACAAAGCTGCCATATCCCTTAATGTTTCACAACTTTATGAACTTGCCGAGGAGATAACGGATTCAGTTGGACTACATAATCCTGATTTTAATTTAATCCATTCCGATGATTATTATATCATTTCCGTCAAAATACTTAAAAATATTATTATTCTTCTCACCACCGACCAAGTAGAAATGAAACAAGTGTTTCGCATTATAAACAAATCCACTAATCCTCCATAATTATGCACTTGGTATTCACTTGAACTACCACGCCCTAAAGGGCGGTGGATTCGTGCTCCCTAATGTAATTTTTCGTAAGGGAAAATTGGACTATAAAACAAATTTAAACTAAGTATTTTTTAATAATAATAAGATTGAATCTATGAGATGATGATAATAACAAATGAAATATGAAAAGAACCAATATAGTGAAGGTTTCAATATATGTGGATTAATTATCGCCGGTGCTTTTATGTTTTGGGGAATTAGTACATTAAGGGAAGGTCTTTACGGCTTCAACTGGATTGGGTTTCTCTGGCTGAGTATAGGTATTGCGATCTTAACGGGGCAAATACGTGCCTTGACAAATAAAAGTAAGATCCGCAATATTGTGAAAACTGAGTTTGAGGAAGATCCCAACGCATCCATTAAAGAAGTAAGCACCAAGACAGGCATATCTAAAAAGGACGTGCATGCAGCAATTTTCGATTTAAAAGCGAACGGAGAATTGAAAGGAAAATTTTCAAGTAAGACAGGAAAATTGAAAAAAGAACCAAAGAAGGAAGAAGTAAAAATTGAAGAATCGCAACCAAAATATTGTCCCCGCTGTGGAACACTACTAAAGAAACAAGATGCCAAGTTCTGCGAATTTTGCGGCGCCAGTATTGATTAAATCTATTTTTTCCTTTTTAATAAAATAAATAAAATATTTTGATAGAAATAAAAAGAAAAAGATATTAAATTAATGAAATTTAAGTGCCTTTATGGGGGATAACGCAGCTCGTAGATACTTTTTCCTCCGTTAAGCGGTCCTTTAAGATACTCTTTAACCTCTTCGGGATCTCTCTGAGTAATCTTCTCAATCGGAGGGAGTTTTCCTGGTGGAAATGTTTTTAAAATATCATTTACCAATTTTTCCAAATAATCGAGGACGGCTTCAATCCCGGGCTTTCCTTTGTCAAGGGTGGCCTTACTTGGACTTCCTACATTGCCTTCGGGATAAGCGGCCACTTCTATTGGACCGAATCCAACTTGCCCGTACCATCGAATAGGTTGCTGATATACATTTCCCGCCTTATCTGCATGTCCTTCTGGCATCCAACCTACTGGTTCGTTATCTACCGCATCTTCTAAATTTACCATCTCCGGGAATAATGTCATAGAAAAGGAGGTTTCAGCTTCATCGGCATGAATAAAGGGTGTTTCGAAAGGTCCACCATGCTCTTGATCTTTACATAGCTCGGGGATTGCATGATACCAATTAAAGTTGCATAACACTGCAGGTAATTGATAATTTTTAGCCCATTCGTGAATAGCCGAAGGAATAACATACTCTTGTCCGTGCCCATTCAAAAGAATTTGCTTTCGAAAGCCAATATTCCATAATCCCGCGATTACCGCACGTATTTGCCCCTTAAAGATATCTTCGGGGACAATAATGGAGCCTGGCATCCCCACGTGATGGTAAGGATGACTTCCATACCATATCGGTTGTGCTATTGTACAGCCCGTTTGTTTTGCAACTTTCTCCGCCATACGGGTGACTAAAAACGTATCTTCGCCGATACACGCAGCAGGACCATGGTTTTCCGTAGAGCCTATAGGGATAATAATTACATCATTCTCTTCCACACGTTCTTTTATTTGTTTTATACTCATATTTTGCAGATAAAGACCATCTGCTAAATCCATATGTCCTCCTTCTGGAGGAAGTTTCCAATCAGTCATTTATCCTCATCTCTTTTTTGTCATAAAAAATTAAAATAGTATACTATAGAATATTGAATCCTAAGATAAAACTTTAATTTCGATTTATTCTTCATTTAAAGTATGAAATTAAGCATTGTTTCGGGTCTTAATGAATCGACCCTCCAAACAGAAAAAGTAGAAGAGAAATTTCAAGATATTTGCACCCTCCTCGACTCATTAGGGTATGATGCGGTGGAATTGGGTTTATTAGAGCCCGAAAAAGTCCCCGTGGATTCAATTAATGAGATAAGGTCATCATATGGATTAGACATCTCTGCATTGGGAACTGGTGGAACCTTTATTCGGTTCGGATATTCACTGGGGCATCATGAACAGAAAATGCGGAAAAAAGCGTTGAATCGGATCAGAAAATTCTGTGAATTTGGTGCTCAGACGGATTCAAACGTGGTCATCGGGCTAATTCGAGGCAGATATTCCTATGAAAGTGACCCCGCCATAGAACGGAAAAATATCAAAAATTCTCTTCGGAAATGTTCTGAGATTGCAGAAGAATTTGGAGTGACCTTGTTATTTGAGCCCATCAATCAGTTTGAAATTGATTCCTTTAACACCTTTGAAGATTCCCTTGCTTTGATTAACGAGATAAATAACAACAATATCAAACTGCTTGTCGATACTTACCATACCAATTTGGAAGAAAATCCAGAGACTGTATGGGATTATTTAAACGAGAATTCGGATTCCGTTGGACATATCCATCTTGCGGATACCAACCGACGGGCGCCAGGTACTGGATGTTTCAATTTCAAAAGATTTCTGAAGATTTTCAAAAACGCCCAATTTGAAGGGTATATCTCAGTGGAGACTATTATGAAACCATCCTTCAAAGACGTGGCCCAGCAGACGGTCGAACATCTCAAAAAGATTGGGATACGTGAGTAGAACGAGGGATAAAAAAAGTTTTTTGAATGATCAAATTTTATATTCAAAATGAAGAAATACTTTTATAGAATAAAGATAAAGGAGTAATGATTACTTCCAAAAAGATTCTCACGCAGACTTAGCAATTAACGAATAAGAAAAAATGAGTTATATGTTATAGGAACAATATGCGTAATAGGGTAATGACCCCTAAAGTCATCAAAGATATCCCCACTATTTTTCTCGCCGTCGATTCTTTCAATTTTTTTGGCACCAAAGCACCAAGAGGAGCCGCAAAGGCACCTGAAATTACCATAATCACCGCCATTTGGATAGTAAAGATAATTTTTACGTAATCATTCAAAATAAAGTAGATCAGAAATGCCAAAGCTGAAAGAATGCATTCGGAGAACTGAGTAACACCGACCGAGGATGGCAATAAAAAGTAACGAAACATTAAATTCTTGTATAAATGCCATCATTTTTATCATTCACCTCGCTTAACTCCCGATAAAATTAATGTCAATCAACTTTGATTCTATTTAAGTTTATCTCATATTAGAATAAATCTTGGGAAAAAAAAAGGAAAAAAATTGGAAATTAGATTGGAGATAAAAGGTCACTATTTGACCTCAATCTTCTTTTTCTCTTTCTCAGGAAGTTCCGCCTTCGGAATGGAAACTTTAAGCACTCCCTTTTCTAGGTGAGCATCGATGTCATCCTCTTCAATATTTTCCGGTAAGCTAAACGCCCGGTAATAACTGGAGCTCCTGTATTCTCTTCGGACGACTTCTCCTTCCTCTTCTTCCTTCTCTTCTTCCTTTGTTTCGCCTTTAATTTCCAAATTTCCGTCGTGGATGGTGACTTCAATGTCTTCCCTATCAAGTCCCGGTAATTCTGCGGAGATTTCAAAGTTATCTTCTGTTTCCGTTATATTTGATAATGGTGTCCTAAAGATAGGGCCTTCTTCGGGTATGCCGAGATCAAACGACCTTCTTCTCCTCGGAAAATCAAAAAAGTTCCGGGATAATTCATCAAATAATTTATCCATTTCTTGAAAGAGAGAAAATGGGTTTTCCCTTCGTACGGCAATTTCTCGCGACTTTTGTTCTTCAGATTCTTTTTCTTCCTCTGACATAATACTAACCTCCAATTTATTTTTTTAACTTTACTTAATTTTTGGTTTGTAAAGATTGACTTTACAAACTTCATATTGATTAAGTAAAAAAACATATTTAAATCTTTCGTTTAAATCTAGTTGATTTTTAAAGGAAGATAGATCATAATTGATAAGTTTATATCTCTATTTCCTAAAATTGGGCATAGAACGCTTAGTCAACAACTCAAAAAAGGCTAAGATCGCTATAAAAATTAAAATTTTTCAAAAAAAAGAAAAAAAACCAAAAATTATTGATCGATAACCGCAGAAATTTTACAATTTTTTCGGTCTGTTTGCAGTAATTTCAGATTTTCGGGAACATCGTCTAAACTTATTTCTTTCGTAATCATGGGGGTCATATCCATGCCCGCTGCCATGCAACTAATCACATTCGGGAAAGTCCCATGTCCGCTGTGACCTTGCGCCCCAATAATACGTGCCCGTCTGACCTGAAGATATTCTCCAGTGATCTCCATATCTTGTTCTGCACGCGCCACAACGACTATCGTACTATTAACTGCACTACACTCCCATATGGCATTTTGAATATCCTCAATCACAATGTGGGGAAGACCAGTCGCTTCGAGATAGAGAGCTGCTCCTTCATCTCCAGTATATTCTTTCACTTTCTCCACAAAATCCTCTTCTTCGGGATTGATGATATAGTCTGCACCCATCTGTTTGACCAGTTTTGCGCGATGTTCATTGGGTTCTGAAACGATACAATTTGCGGCTCCAGCAAATTTTAGGATTCGAGTCGCTGCGATCCCAATAGGACCGGCACCTAATATCACTACATTCTCACCAGGTCGAATCCCGCCGCCCCGCTCAATTACGGCATTATAGGCAACAGAGGTCGGCTCAACCAGACTTCCGGCTTTAAAAATATCACCGTACTCTCCCTCCAACTTTTTTAAGCTCCAGCAGAGTTTTGCTGGCACCGCAATATATTCAGCGTAGGCACCATCGATTGAAAAGCCAATTTCTTGAAGGGATTCACAGTGATTTGGATATCCATCACAACACGGTCTGCATTCTCCGCACCATACCATTTCTTCCACAGTAACTGGTTCCCCAACCTCATATTTCTTTCTGGTTCTTTTATTTATCGCATTTTCTCCCACTTCCACGATCTCTCCCGCAAATTCATGACCAAGAACTGCTGGAAACGCTGTCAATCCAGGATAATAAATAAAGCCATCTTCGTAGGTCTGAGCCATATGAACATCCGAGCCACAGATACCGCACCGCTTGACATTAATTAATACCTCATCGTCGTTAATGGTCGGTTTTTCCTTTTCCGTGACCCGAATCTTCGGATCTTTCCACACCTTGGAACCCAAATAGGTGAGTTCGCCCTCAATGTCCTTCGAACCGAGTGTATAACTCGGCTTCGGAGCCCATTCTGCATCTAATTCTACTACTTTCATTTTTCAATCACTTTACAAGAAACAATTTTATACATAAAATAATAAATTAAACAAAATAATGTTATATAGATCAACATAAAATAGAATAAAAACATATAGTTGATAAGGTTGTCAAAAGAGATTAGTGTAGGCATCATTGGGGCGGGCCGAATCGGGCGCGTGCATATTGAAAACTTATTGAAAGAAGTCAAAAATGCTCAACTTGAAGTAGTCGCAGATGTAATGATCACGGATGAGTTAAAGCATTGGTGTACCGAAATGGGGGTACCGAAATTAGTGGATGATCCGCATCTGATTTTTGACGATCCAGAGATAGACGCAATTCTTATTGCATCTTCTACGGATACCCACGCAGAATTTATCCAAAAAGCGGCTAAAGCAAAGAAGCAAGTATTCTGTGAAAAACCTATTGACACTAATATAGAACGAATAAAGGAAACTTTGGATATCATCGAGGAAGAGGATGTAAAGTTCATGGTAGGCTTTAACCGTCGGTTCGATCATAATTTTGCGCGTCTCCATAAAGCGGTCATCTCGGGTACTATAGGCAAGCCGCATATCATAAAAATTACTGCTCGGGATCCAGAACCCCCCCCAATAGATTATATTAAAGGATCGGGTGGAATCTTTTTAGATATGACTATCCATGATTGGGATATGGCTCGATTTCTGGCAGAAAGTGAGGTAGAGGAGGTTTATGCCAATGGTGCAGTATTAATTGATCCAGAAATTGGAAGAGAAGGGGATATCGACACCGCTGTGGCAACCCTCAAGTTTAAAAATGGAGCATTGGGAATTATCGATAATTCTCGCCAAGCAGTCTATGGATATGATCAAAGAGCAGAAGTGTTCGGTTCAAAAGGATGTGCACGGGCGGATAATGATACACCAAATACGGTTGAAGTATATACTGCCGAAAAGACCAAAAAAGATAAAATTCCATATTTCTTTCTCGAACGATATATGGGCTCGTATGCTACGGAAATACAGTCATTCATCGATTGCATCCTTGAAGATAAAGATCCAAAACCCGATGGATGGGATGGGTTACAAAATGTGGTGGTGGCAAAAGCCGCTCAAAGATCATTTGAAGAGAATCGACCCGTCCAACTCTCTGAAATAACAAAATGATAAGTTTTTATTGTATTAACTCAAATTATTTATTCAAATAGATAAACCATATATATAGATTAAAGAAATAAACTGAAAACACGTGATAATAATTGCCTTTTAAAATTCCGCCCTTTTTAATTAAAAAGATTTTCCCCCCTAAGAAAGCAGTGTCTACCATAGATACCAACAGTGATGGCTCTCCAGATGCCATTCAGCTAAAAGCCATTAACAAATTCCAACCGTTCACCATCCCTGAAAATATAGATCTAGGGAGTTTCGATATCAATGAATTTGATTTATCTGAGTGGGGTGAAATTCTCTTGGATGGAGAACCAATCGATATTTCGAGAAAAAACGTGGATACCAATTTTGTTCGGGATAATCTTACCATCTATCATCAAGGAGATGCATTTAGATTGGATGATTTTCTTTCCGGAAAAGCTGGAGGTCGAGTGTTAGGATTGGGGGATGCATTAACCGTTGTGTTAAAATTAGAGATGAAATATATCGAACAACTTACGGAAGGGGAGCATGAACTCACAATAGATCTAGATACAATACCTACAATCACCGTGGAATTTGAGCTCACGCCTACCCATATGAATATCCCCTTTGATCCAGAAAATCTTTAATCAAAACAAGGACCTCTTTCAAATTAAGGAGATTAAGGATTAAAATACAAGAAAAAAAAAGAAGGAAAAAATTTTCTTAAACAAAAAACAGTCAGAAAAAATCATAAATAAAATTTAAATAAGTGCCAAGGGAGGGACGTCCAAGCAAGTGCGAAAAGCACTTATTATTTGAACCTTTTCGAAACCAATCGAAATGAAATGGCTTTCTCGATACCCAGATCTTCAGTCTCACCATATCTTAGAAATCCAAGATATACTGGTGCGTTCTTACCCATATTTGGGTTAATCCAGAATACTCCGGGCTACGCCACCTTGGCACCGTTGCATTCTCTTATTTATTCTTAACACGGTTTTGTATTTAAATAAATAAGATAACTATTAAAATCAAAAATCTATTATAAATTTTTTTAGTAGAAGAATAAGTGATAAATATACCATAAGTTTTCCCACGAAATATGCCTCCATATACTTCCTTATTTGAATGTTCCAATACCGCAATAAATAAATAAATAAATAAATATCCTAACGAAATATTAAGAAGCCCTAACATATAGTCTTTTGCTATAATAATTTTTAATCATATTATTATAAATTTGTAAATTAGAAAAACCAGAACTATGAAATGTAAAAAAACTTATGCAAAAGACTATAAATATCATGATCTTAAGGGAGAGTAAAAATCCAACTAAAAAATCCCGGCATTGCTTTTTAATCTCAACGTTTCGGAAAGAAGAATATAATTTAAGTGAGATATAATGTACTGGAATTGAAGTCTCCCCGCCCTAAAGGACGGGGATTCCTACGATCGTTAAATGAAAGAGTATCATGCTAAAGAAAAAAAACAAGGAAAGTGGAGACTACACAGAGGCTATGTTTGACAAACTCCTAATCACTCAAAAATTGAACTAGAGAGATAATGCGAATATGGTCCAAAATGATGATTGAACTTTACAAGTTTAAACTTTTTCAATTCCTTGTTCGCCGAGCTCTTGTTCAACATCTTTAATTTTTGAAGATACCCGCTTCCTGATCGTTTTCCAGATAATTGGCTCGTGTTTTTCTTTATCTTTCTTCTCCGCCATAGTAAGATTATAAAGGGCATCCTTAAAAAGTGGAAGGGCCTCATTTGGCTTGTTTAGTTTCCAAGATGTGCCACCCACTAATTCGGCACCTTGAAACGCTTCATAAAACATCTTTTTTGATTTGAATGTCTCATATGCTTTTTGATATTGGGTCTGCGCTTTCTCTATATTGCCCTTTAATTCATTAAAGTAGCCTTTAAGAATGTCCGTTTTACCTACATAGTAATCTGGGCTAATATCCATTTTTTTTGCAAATAAGATAATCTCCTTTATGAGTTTATGAACGGTTTCGGGATAATCATAATGGATACATAATTCCGCCAAAGAAATAGTGCAGTCGAGATATAAATCTCCCTCAGCCGTCTTCTTAAGGAACATGTTTGCAAGGCGGTAATTTTTTAGGGCATTGGGAATATTTCCTTCTAAGTAGGCTTCTTTCGCTTTCTGAGCCGCTTCTTTCCCAGCTTCGAGTGGATTATCTGTCTCTGGTAGTTTAATTTTTTCGAATTCCACTATGCCTTCCTTTGATTTTAATCCCAGATTTTTCGCTAACCGGTGGATCGTTTTGACATCAATACCAATCGGTTTGTATGCTTTCATAAGAGTCTCTTCGGTAAATCCATGGAGTTCATAATCAACCTCATGATAGGTTTGGGCTTGGGGAGCATCCAATCGAAAAAATTTAAACCCGATGAAATTCTCCGTTACTTTCGTTAAATCAAACACTAACCCGACCCCGTTTGGATTTCCCGTCTGCCAGTAAGCTTGATTGGATAAATCTGTGCCAGAATAGAATATGCCATGGCCAGGGTGAGAATGAAACCAGCCGCCTGCATAAATTCCCGCGTCTTTCTTTTGGAGTTTTGCCTCTATTTGCGTGATCTTTGCTACTTGCTGCGGGCTAGTCTCAACATAAACGAGATCACCAGAGGTAATCCCTTCAGCATCCACAATGATATATTTATCTGGTGTATCTCGGCAAAAAATTATTCCCATTGCCTCAACCCAATTACTTTGCGGGATGGTAGTGAAATTAGCGAATTTCCCCATCCAGTTTATCATTTTCACGAACGCTTTAGCTTGGAGAACGAGCGGTTTAATTTGCGACATTTTAAATCCGATTCATTTTGAAAACTAAACAATAAATATCATTTTATTACAATCTTACTTGTTATTTAGTTTTTATTCCGATCGGTTTCTTGATTAAGAATTTTAATATCATTTTTTTCCGCTAACGATATATTAATTTCTTTTAATCTATTGATTATTTCATCGGTATGGAATATCTTTCTTCGAGATTTTACACAACAGATGTAATGGTAGTTTATTTAATGAATACACCGAATGAGCACCTTTATCAAGTTCGTATCCCATTCTATTCACTTGGTTACTAAGATAATACCAAAAACCAAATATAAAAATGTTTGTATAATATACGAAATTCATCCCCTCCCTAAAGGGATGGGGACTTCTTTCGCAGATCGTTAAAAAGATTATTGCTTTTCGACGAAAAATATGTATAATCCATTTATGGTGTGGAAGGTATATAAAAGAAACGATGTATAATCTTTTGCTATAATAATTTTTAATCATATATATCCAGATATCACGCTTCTTTTCAGAATTAAGGGTCGATATGATTAAAGTTGCTTTTTTAAAAAACTATATTATTTTTGCGACCTCTCTTTTTGGGTTTGAAGCCATAAGATAAGTATATGTGGAATTACCTTATAAGTGAAAGTTTGTTGTGGTGGTTGTTATTCCCATTTGATATTAACCACTCCTTATAAATGTAATAAAAACTAATTATAATTGAATTGATTAAGGAAAAAGATAATTTTAATTTGGAAAAATGTTGGGATTGCACCATAGAGAATAAAAATCCTAAGGAATTTTGTATTGTCACTTCCATTCAGAAAACAAGAAAAATTTTGGTTTTGGGATTACAAAATACCGGAAAAACGGGAATGGTAAAGGCAATGAAAAGTGGAACTATCCAGAACGTATTAGATCTGAAGGCAACCCAAGGAAGGTCTATTACTCCAATTTTAATCAATGATAAAACCTATTATATATGGGATCATAGTGGAGTGCTCAGATCTCGGATTCGATGGTTAAATGAACTAGAAAAACTTTCGGGCTTTGATGAGTTATTATATGTAATTAATCCCCTTCCAAGAGAAAAATTTATTCAATCCTTAGAGTATTTGGAGGATTTGATTAAAAATCTGTATCTAAAGCAACTGGATCACATCTATACAACTAAACCAAAATTATACATTTTTCTGCACAAATGCGACTTATGCGAAAGTCTTAAACGATTAGAAGTCTATAAAAAGAAGTTAGCCGAGTTTTTAGGAGATATGTTAAGATCTCCTCTGTGTCATCTATTCCAAACAAGTCTATTTAATTTTAAAGAAGAAAAACTCATCCAGATAAAAGAAAGAGAAGAATTTGAGTCATTCGGAAGAATGCTTGGATACTTATATTCAGAGATTTAAATATTCTTTTTGGGTCTCCTTTTTTTAAACGTGAATACAGAAAAAAAATAAAGATAAGAAACCTATTGTAGATCTCCGAGAACTTCTCCGAGATTCTCGATCATATCCATTGCAGTAAAGCGCTGATGGAAAATTTTCTTACAAAATTCTCCCACTTTTCCGTTAATAAACGCCGCTGAGCAAGCAGCCTCAAAAGGATCATTTCCAGTAGCCATCAGACTTGCACATAATCCTGCCAACACGTCTCCAGTTCCCCCGATGGCCATCTCTGGACATCCCGTTTTGTTAGATTTCATCCGCTTTGGATTTGCAATATAATCATAAGGCCCTTTGACTAATAATGTTACGTTCAGTTCTCGAGCAAGTTCAAAAACTTTTATTCCTCTTTCCTTTTTTTGATCTACTGGTGGAAGAGAGACTCCAGTCATAATTTTCAATTCCCTCTCATGCGGGGTTAAGATCGCAGATTCTCCCTTAATTAAATCCATATGATTTTTCACTAATTTAAGCCCATCTGCATCAAGCACATAAGACTTTCTCTCGTTCCGGAATTTTTTCAGTAAAGAAACCAATAATTTTTCTGTACTTTCTTCTTCACCTAGACCAGGACCGATAACTATGCTATTTGCCCACTCCACCAATTCAGCAATTTCATCAAAGGAATCCATGGTCAGCCAATCTCCTGGACTGGAACGGACGATTAAATTTGGAGAATAACTTCTCAACACATCAGCAACAACTTGAGGTGTATAGGTAATGACTAAGTCAATCCCATAACTTATCCCCGTAAGTGAGGAGTAAGCTGGTGCTCCCGAATAGTTTTTAGAACCGCCAATAATAAGTAGTCTGCCAAATTGCCCTTTATGGTTGGAGGGAGCACGCTGATTAAGCGTGGGTAGGACATCTCCGCTTCCCACATATCTTGAGGCTTCGGGTGGAATGCCGATGCTCTTTACCGCAATTTCACCGATATATTCATTGTCAAGATCGAATCCTTGCTTCATTCTATGAAAAGTAATCACCAGATCAGTTTTAATTGCCATATCATTCACATGACCCGTATCCGGATCTAAGCCAGAAGGAACATCAACGGACACGACCTTAAGATCTTCTCCTTCTTCCTCCTTTAAAGCATTAATAACTTCAATTGCTGTTGCAATTGGTTCCCGAATAGTCCCACTTATCCCTGTCCCTAATAGAGAATCCACAATTATATCAAAATTCCCATCATCTTCGATTTCCTTTCTAAATTCGAACACATCTGTGGAATCTTTGGCAATTTCTGAGCATACAGAGTCCGTTAAATTATTAGAAACAATATTCCAGTTCAGATTAGCCTCATCCGACCGAATTTTCTTGGGATTGCCAATAAGAAGAAGAGAAACTGATACTCCTAATGCAGCAAGATGCCGCGCCACAACAAATCCATCGCCCCCGTTATTGCCAGTTCCACAAAAAATGCAGACCTTTTTCTTGGGATTTTTCTCCAGTTGATATCGGTCATAGATCTCTGATGCACACGAATATCCCGCGCATTCCATTAAATGGGTTGGAGGGATACCCAACCACTCTGCATTTTTGTCCAATTTCCCAATGTCTAAAGAACTTAGTTTTTCATCATCTTTCATAATTTACATTTAAAACTGCTTATCTAATATATGTAATTATTTCTAATTTCTCTCAAAATTTGAGAGAATTTTGTGATTGTAGAATATTAATATTCAAAATAGGAGGTAGACTTTCCTTGATTGAAATTATTTTGGAAGTAAGTGCCGGCGAGGGGGTTTAATCGGAGAGAGCGAAATGCTCCATTTCCTATGATCCCCTGACCTCCAGAGTCCATCTGGGAGCCTTAGCGACTTCCGTTTACATCCTGTCTGACCCTTTTTTCAGAAGGATTATGAGTCTGGCGCTATAACCAGCTAAGCTACGCCGGCATGATATATGAATAGAGCCTCAAGGGGGTTTATCCCACTGAAGCGAATTGCTTCATGAATTGCTATGATCCCCCGACCTTTGCCTTACCAAGGCAACACTCTACCAGCTGAGCTATTGAGGCACCAATTTTCGATGGGAAATTGATCGGTAGGTAGAACTTAAAAATTCCCATTTCAACTAATTTTATGAGTTATTAAATTCATAAATCATTAAATATTTTTTGCTTCAAAGCAAAGAAATGAATTATGTTTATTTTTTATTCTTGTAGTAATAATTGTAAATCTCGCGAGAAAGTTTTCCCACCATAAAGATAAGTTTATTTGCGTTCATATCCCCCGAGATGCAGACCACATTCTGTAAATTATGCTTTGAATGAGATATATCTTTGAGGATGATATTAAATTCATTTGCCGTTTGCAAGGTAAAATGTTCAATCTCATCATCGGCTTTCATCTCCTTTAATGTCCCTGTTAATTGTCCAATCATTTCATGAATATAATTAATCAACCCAAATTCGAAATCACGATTCGTTGTCTGAACCACAATATTGTCTTTCTCGTTCGTAACAAATATCATCGTTTGAGACTTGTCTGTAATTTTCTTGTCTAAAATCTCTTTAATGTTGGCCGTATCTTCAGAAAGGTTTCCCAAAACATCGTAGAATGCAGAATAGAGATTATAAATTAAATTCGGGTAAATTGAAGTAAAATAAATGGGAATTTCAAACTGTTCTGAAATTTTCTCGCGAATGGATTCAATCTGATCCTCTCGTGAATCTTCTGGAAGCTGATCAATCTTATGAAAGAATATCGCGAGATTTGCATTCTTAGTATTTTTTTTTAGTATTTGTTTGATAATTTTTATTTGTTGCAGAAAATCCGCTTCCTTATCCTGCCATCTTTTGAAATCTATAAGATAAATAACCACATTCGCATCTCCGAATGTTTTTAATTGTACTTTCTCATCTTCTAACAGTTTTCGAATTTCTTGGCCCGGAGAATCAAAAACCCCCAACTCCAGATCCAACCAAGAATGAAGAGACGGTTCCAAACCTCGTGTAGGTATTAAAGGCTCTTCTAACAATTTTATTGGATCCGCCCCGCTAAAGATAACCTTTTTTATAGTTGTCTTCCCCGTTTCTGGAGGACCAACAAGTACCAGTTTCTTTTTTGACATATTTTTAATCTTCCCGATATATTAATTTCTTTATAAACATGAAAGACGATTCATATTATTTTAATTTAAGGAAATCAAGCTGGTTCTCGAAGTTTATATAGAAGTAGATTCTATAGGTTCGGTAGGAAGAATTACAAAGATTTTGTATCAAAATACATCATCGCCCTAAAGGACGGGAACTTCTCTCGCTATAAGTAAAATGATTACAACATATATTACAATACATAGTCCGTTCGCAAGGACTGTTTTCACAATACTGAGTTTAGAGTTCATAATCCTTTTGACCTTCTTTTGGGAGACCTTTCTACCACATAAATTATTATAGCAAAAGATTATAATGATAACAGTTTGATATTTATAAAACTTTAATTTATAAATCTCTTATATTATGATAAAACCTTTCATAATATTTCCGAATTTATTTGATTATGAGATTCTCTTCCCAGAGAGAAAATATTAAAAAATTTTTTGAATGATAAAATATGTCGTGGAAAGAAAATCAGCTGGTACTTCACTCGTGGGGGATTTTCTTAGTTGTAGAGATGATATTGTTATGGTTTACTTCGCCACCTTCTTCTGCATTGCCAATTCCGTGGCTGGAGATGTTATTTTGGTTCATTTGGATTCCAGGGATGATAATGATTATAATCCCCTTTTTTAAGTTTCGAAAGGAGGGCAATGTGAAAGAAGGGGATTTCTATGAAAACACGCAAAAATTAGTTGATAGCGGAATATTTAGCATTATTCGGCATCCTCAATATACGGGTGGGATGTGGATTGCTATTGCAATGATTTTCCCAAATCAGTCCGTGGAAATAATTGTTTTTGCTGGGTTAGCCATCGCAGCATTTGGCTTAACTATATATATAGAAGAGGAGAAATTGGTTGAGAAGTTTGGGGATGAGTATAAAAAATATAAAAAGAGGACCTCCGCTTGTTCCTTCTTAATTGGTCTGTGGAGATCTTATTCGTGGAGTAGAGAATAACTATAATAAAAAATCTTCTTTATATTGATAAGATAGAAGACATTTAGAAGATTATTAGGGCTCGGAATCATGATTAAGATCTATTTATGTAATCTTTATTATAAGTTTCATACTAAATAATAATATGAACTATTTTTCCAAGCAAGATTTAATTGATAAGATAGGAAAAAGTACCACATTAATTGAATTGGATTCGGATCAGGGGGGCCAAGTTGTCATTTCTGAATATGGAGGACGCCCATTGGGATTTTTCCCTCGGAAAGATGGAAAAAGCCTTCTTTGGATTGACCCAAATATTCGAAAAGCGATCGAGACAAAGAGTCGATTAATTGGAGGAGATAGATTTTGGATTAGTCCAGAACAAGATTATTTCTATAAAGACCCCGAGAATTGGAAAAATTGGTTTTGCCCGAAAGGATTGGATCCCGCGGATTATCAAGTCTTAGGGCAACGGGACAACATGTGCACGCTCTCTACTAAGCTGTTTATAAAAAATCAGAGGACGGATGAAACGTTAACAGGTGAAATTACCAGAGAATTTTCTGTTATTGCAGATCCTAAAGATACAGGATTAGACTATTGCGGACTTCAATATATCGATGATTGCGTGATATATAAGCCAGATCAAAAGATTAATGGCTGGAGCTTAGCTAATGTCATCAGTGGCGGAGTGTCAAATCCCGGAACGGTCTTAATTCCAACCAAGCAAAAAGCAAAACCGCTCTCCTATTTCCGAACGATCCCCCAAGAGCGACTTCATATTACGGAAAATTATGTAGCATATAAAATCGATGTGCAGGATATCTATAAACTCGCTATTCGGCCCGAAGATATAGATTATAGTCGAAAATCAAAAATAGGGTATGTAATAAAAATGCCAGAATCCAAAGAGTATGGCTTCCTGGTAAAGCGCTCAGAGGATATCCCCGAAAGTCAAGAAAAATGTTGGGATGTGGCAAGAGATCATCCAAGAGAGGAGATTGGTGTTATTCAATCATACAATTCCGAATCCCCAAACGATCCGCAGTTAAGATATGGAGAGATAGAACTTCAATTGGCACCGTTTGAAACTATCGACAACACCTCACACGGAAAAGCCATCCATGAACTATTGGCATATATGGGCACGAAGGAGGAGGTCACGAATTTAATCAAAGATTACTTAGGAATTGAAGAGCCACACTTCTTTTAATCTCATTAATTAAGACCAATGACAGGAGAAAAAACAATCGGTAAGTTTATTAATAGATCTTTTATCTGCTAAAAAGGTGCCTTTACAAAGCCGCCATCTACTTGAATTACCGTTCCAGTGATATAGCTGGATTTGTCTGATGCAAGAAAAGTTACCATATTAGCCAACTCCTCTGGCCTTCCCAATCGTCCCATAGGAATTTTGTCTGTCCACTGTTTCTTAACTTCTTTTTCTGGTTTCCCAGTTTGCTCCATATTATTTTGAATAAGTTCTTTCATCCGGTCTGTAAGTGTGGGTCCAGGACAGACCACATTTACTCTTATATTATCTGATGCGTATTCATTTGCAACCGTTTTGGCATAGCCCACCACTCCCAACCGATTTGTATTTGAAAGCACTAGATTTTCCAGCGGCTGTTTCACGGAGACAGATGCAATAGTAATAATAGTTCCTCCTTTCTGTTCTTGCATTTGAGGTAATAGCAGATCACAGATTCTAATGAAAGAGCGAAGGTTTAAATTGATCGAGTGTGTCCATTGCTCTTCGGTGATTTCCTCCACGGGTCCCACAGGAGGACCTCCCGCGTTATGTACCAAGATATCAATAGTTTCAAATCGCTCAAGGCAATATTCGACCAAATTATTAATATCTTTTTCATACAATAAATTTGCCACCATATACTCCACAGAATTATCCGTACTAAGCGAATCTTCTTTTTTAATCTCTTCCTTCGCATTTTTGAGATTTTCTTCCGACCGGCTGCAAATAAGGACATTTGCTCCTTCTCGATATAACTGCTTTGCACATGCCAAACCCAATCCCTTGCTGGAAGCAAGCACGACTACATTTTTATTGATTAATCCTAAATCCATAATAATACTCAATAATGATTGCAAATTTTAAATTATATGGATGAACAAACTAGCGGAAAAAAACCAGTTACTGCCGTTATGATGGGTGCCGGTACCCGCGGGCGACATGCATATGGGATGTACGGACAAAACCATCCCGACCGTATAAATTTTATCGGAATTGCAGAACCCGATATACAAAAACGCCAGAAATTTCAAGAAGAGCATAATATTCCAGATGAACGGGCATTTGATACTTGGGTAGATCTGTTAAATCAAGGAAAAATGGCTGATGCCGCATTTGTATGTATGGGGGATAGGCTTCATTATGAGCCGGCAATGGAAGCATTAGATTTGGGATATCACCTCTTATTAGAAAAACCAATAGCACCCTCCCTCCAACAATGCCAGGACTTAGAAAAAAAGGCAAAAGAAATGGGAACAATTGTTCAAGTTGGGCATGTACTCCGGTTCCACCCTTTCTGGAAAAAGGTACATGAGGTAATTGAATCCGGACGAATTGGAAAAGTTATCCACTATGAGCATTCTGAGAATGTATCATACTGGCATTTTGGACATTCTTATGTGCGCGGGTTTTACAAAAAGAAAGAAGAATCCAATCCCTTGATCTTAGCAAAATCCTGTCACGATCTTGATTTAATGTACTGGAATTTGGGAAAACCTCAAGAAGTCAAAGCAACAGGGGATTTAACCTTCTATAAAGAGGAATATGCGCCTTTAGATGCTCCAGAACGGTGCACTGACGGATGTCCCCATGCAAAAAAGTGTCCTTGGTATGCTCCGCGAATATATATGAGAGGAGAAGAACTGATTCGAATTGGCACCGAATCTGATTCCGCCTTGTTAAGATTCGGAGCGAATTTGATCCTAAAACACCGGAAATTTGTAAAATTTCTGAGCTATTTTATCCCACGCATCCGTACCGTGTTGAATTGGCAGTATTTTCCCGCAATTGCCTTGGGCGCTGATCTTTCCACAGAGGGAAAGATGAAAGCACTCCGCAAAGGACAATTCGGAAAATGTATCTATAAATGCGGAAATAATGTCGTGGATCATTTAGTCGCTACCTTCCAATTCCCTTCCGGAACCACCGGTACTTTAACAGTTCATGGCCTTTCAGAACACGAAGGACGGGAATTACGCGTTTTTGGGACAAAGGGAACCTTAAGGGGTTATTTTCGGCATTATGGAGAAAAATTATGGATCACAGATTTTCGATATCGCAATAAGGAAGTTGTCCATGAATCCGGTGCGAGTTTAGAGGGGGATCATGGAGGGGCAGATTCTCTCCTAATGGACCAATTCACGGCGGTCTTATTAGGTGAAAAAACGGCTGAAGAAGCGGGATTGACCACCATTTCAAGCGCAATGGAATCTCATTATATGGGATTTGCCGTTCAAAAATCAATGGAACACAATACTACAAAACTAATAAAGGACTTTCGACCAAAATAATACATTATACTGAAGATTATGAATTATTCCATCTCCAGTCAAAAACTTAAAGATTATTTTTGTTCTATTTTTTCATAGAGCGGACCACCTTGAAGCAAACGCATTATATCTTTAGTATTCTTGTCATAGTGGTTATTATTTTATCGATTGTGAATTATTCCGTGCCAGTACCTTTATATATTCTTGCGCCGCTCTATATTATTATGATCTTTGGCGTTGCGGTGTTTTATTTATATATTGCCTCTCAGAGTATGGGAGATGCCAGAACACGTGCCTTGTTAATTACCGCTGGATTAGTTCTTATTGTATTCGGGAGCGGATTTGACGCCCCCACGGTCGTGCATCTTTTAGCAGCGTTGCCTTTTACGCGGATCTTTATGAAGTTTAGCGCACCAACATTACTGATTCTGGGCACGATATTGGTCCGAAAAGGGTATAAATAACTCTCCCTTCCCTTATTTTCATTAGAATTGAGTATTAGCTTTTACTTTAAAATTTACTTAAACGCCTTTCGACCCAAAAAATAATTGGTTAGATTCGCCTCATTTTAAATGCGTCTGTTAACTAAATTAAAAAAGAGACGATGATTTCTCGCACTCTAGTGGTAAAAAAAGTTCATTCACGTTCGCCCATTTTTAAATTAATTAAGAGATGTAGAATCCCCTTAGCAGTTTCATGATGTGAGTTAAGCGTAATAAAAGAAGATAAAAAAATTAATTTTTATTCAGTCTGGCGTAAGCTCGTCCAAGTCAGACAGATCTAACCCACTATCCAAAGTCTCTGGTACTTCTGAGAGAAATTCGTCTAAGATTTCTCTGAGTTCCTCTCCAGAACGTTTTAGGATTAATCGAATTAATCCAATATTAATCTCGGGATCAGAAATTAAACATAACACACCTTTTGGACCACAGCTGGCTGCAAAAATCTTTCCCCCTGAGAATTCACTAGTGACAATATCCAAATCCCCTAATTCCAAGTTTTTCCCTTGTTCTTCGGAAGCACAGAATACTGCGCTCGCAATTGCTCCAATCCCATCAACATCTGCAGGAAAATAACTAAATTTAGAAACGCTTGCGATTGTAAGTCCAGTCCTATCGACCAAAATAACTTTTTTAATGCCGCTTTCGCTTTTAATAATCTTACTGAGGATTTCATCGAAGCTTTGTGTGTCTAAACTAATTTTAATTCACCTTTTCAGAATTTTATATTAACTTATTGTTTTATAAATACTCTAATTCTGTTATAATATATATAATTTTAATCGTATAAAAACTATTTAATCTTCAATAAATAATTCTTATTAATATATTTATGTTATTGTAGGTATTTATTAGTTTGGATTTCACATACAACTCTTCCTCTCAAAAATATGAGATATGCGTTAGGAAAGGAAGAAGCGTCTTTTTTTGAATAATGCTATAAAAAACCGAAAAGGGACGCAAAAAATATTATTGTTTGATTTTTAAAAGCCCGAGTTATAACAGATCGTTCTCTTTCACTATTTGTTTATAATGATCCCGTTCGCGGCGAAGAACCTTAATATCCTTCTTAAGATCAATAATCTGGTCCGCAAGATCGTCATACACTCCATCTTCTGAGGAGGATTGTTCCTTTAATTCCTTAATATCCAATTTTAAATGAGAAATTGTCTCCAAGTGAAGTTCATTATCTTCCTCAAGCGAGTCGCAGCGCTCTTTTAGGTTATTTCGTTCAATCTCTAATTCGTCATATTTTTCTTGAAGGGAATCAAATTGTTGGCTTAAATCTCTAATTTTCTCTTGCTTTTCTTGGAGTTGTACCCTCTGTTCCTCTCTCTCCGTAGCCCTTGCTTTTGCGTTCTCTAATTCTTTATTTAATTCATCGATGGTCGATTCCCTCTCTGAGATGTTTTCCTCTTTCTTTTTGAGGTCCTTTTTCAGTTTCCCTATTGTTTGAGCTTGTTGTTCCATCTCTTCAGTCTGTTGATTGGACATTTCGGTAAGTTTACGTACCGTTTCTTGAAGTATTGTATTTTTCTCATTGAGGTCTACCAACTTATCACTCCATTCCTCTATCTTTTTATTTTTCTCTTCTAACTGTTCCTTTAACATATTCACTTCTTCAGTATGTTCTGATTTTTCTGAGATTTCCTCGGTGATTTTCTTGGTAAGTTCTCTTATCTTTTTATTTTTTTGAGTAACCAATTCTTGCAGCTCTTCTAGTTCTTCTTTTAATTCCTCTTTCTCAAAATTCTCAAATTGTTCATCAAAATCTAACTCTTCAAACTCAAACGTTTCTTCCTCAGATTTCGGTTTCCCGGAAACTTTTTCCGGAGCCTCTTTCTCCCCATGGATGGTGGCGATTTTGCTCCCTTCTCCTTCGATAACCTCTTCCCAATAGGGTTCAATACGCTCACTTTTCAAATCTTCGTAAAAAGAGAGAAGATCTTGGTCAAACGTCAGTGAATCTCTTTCTGGTAATAACTCGTTAGCCATTCTCCGTAACATTCCTTCAAACTCCTTATCGGGATTCTCATCATCCGAAAGAAACACCGTGATTGCAAAATCTGGTTTACCCACATAATGCTTAGAACTAAAGCCCGTATAAAAACTGGCTACACTAACCTTTTTTATCTTCATTTGGATGAAATTTGGTTCCATATTTCTCATTCGGTGGAGTGCATAAATATTCATCAAATCAGAAGTTTTCACATTCAACCTCTCTGAAATATCATCGGGATGCTGAGAATCAATATAAGCTCCAGGGGATTTGTTAAATCCGATAATCATTATTCCTTTCAATCTAAGATCACTTTAAAATTGATTTTGTTTCAAATTTGTATTACGATATAATAATTATTAATTGAACCTATTTTATTTTTTTGATTGAAAAAAAAAAAAAAAAAAAATTCACGCCTAAAGGCATGGATTTCACATTCCCTAATGCGGATCCTTACCTTTGACAATAGAGGTTGGTTAACTATCAATAATTTGATTTAAACCTTGCTTAACTGAGTTTTGGTCTGTTCCCAAGTAGCATGTATCAAATAACGAGGCAAATGATGCGCGGTCTTCGGGATTGAAATATTTATAGCCAAATTTAGACCATTTCATGTTGGGATTAAGAGAACCCACTAATGTGATCTTATCCTTGATTAAATTAATTATTTGCAAGGGAATTTCTTCTTCTGATCCTTTTGGAGTCGCCGTCAGAGTAACTTCCTCGGATAAATTATCCCAAGATTCTCGAAATTGAAACCTAAAATTCTTAATATCAATTTTATTGTCACCAATAGCTTCAGCAAGGGCATCTAACGCCATTTTATACGCAGTTTTTTTCTTTTGTTGATTTTTCAAAGTTGATACTATAGTACTCGGTAATGGTTTTGAATTTTTATGTTCAAAAGGAAGATTATATTCTGGTAAAATCTTTAATTGATTTAAACCGAGAATATTCTTAGTGTCCCTTAGAGTCCCTCCAGTTTCGAAAAATTGCTTATTAATTATATAAATAAGAAGTTTTTCAGCATGAACAGCTCCAAAATAGGGATAATCGGTAGCAAATAATAAATATTCGGACCAATCTCTTCCATCCACCCGTTTTTTCTTATTTTGCTTGAACCATTCACGAAAATCACTGAAAAAATTACCCGCTCCTTCACCATGAAGCATAGAAAGGTCTCCATAAGTATTAGGCTGAACTATCGTATTATAAACCTCATAATCTCCCACATTTCCTTGAGCGAAATGAGCAATGATAACCTTTAGATGAGGCAAGAACTCGGGATAATTTTGCTTAATGGCATTCCGAGCATTTGAAATTAAAACTCCAATATCCATTATTGTCCTTTTCCCTCTTGTATCAAAAATAATGGGCATAGAATGTTTTGCCGCTTCAACCATACAATCAACAGCCAAATCGGTGGTTACTTTATCTACCCACCCTTCAGAACGAGGGTGAAGTTTTAATCCCCTTAATCCGAGAACTTCTCTGGCATATTTTACTTCATTAACAGCTTTTTTCCCCTCTTGGGGGTCTACTCTGCAATAGCCAATCAACCGAGTAGAGAAGGGGAATCGCGTCGTGAATCTCGACACGTTTAAATTGCTTGCCCTATAACGCGCTTCGCTGTTTTTTGCTCGAAATATATCTTGAAAGGGAAAGACAACGGCTTGGTCTACTAAGGAACTAAATTTTGTTTGTTCCTTCAGATGTGCGTGTCTTTTCCCAACATTCTCCAAGGAGTCATAAATTTCATTAAAAAAGGGAAAGGTTTCAAAGGCCCATGAGAGTTTGGTCGGAGTTCCATCAATAGTAGTAGAGAAAGACATTTCATCGTGTTTTTCTAATTCTGTCTTTAATTTTCCTTGTATTTTACTCCAAAAATCAAAACTTCCAGACCCTGGCGCCAACGGATTCATCATTGCAGCCCCATCTTCATCTTGACCTAAATGGCTGTGCGAATCGATTACAATAAAATCTTCTATTGTTTTCTTCCCATTTTTTTCAATAGTTGCTCTCAGCATTTTACTTATTTGTAATTATTTGGTTTTTCATTATTAATATAATTCATTACCGTCTCATTTCTTTTGGTAATGTAAGTGTTCCTGTTAAAGGATTATTTAAAGGATCTTGGCAATATTGTACTGTAAAATAGATTAGATCTTTCAATACATTTGGTTCTTCTCCTTGTTTAACCTTATAATCATAAAGGGATAATTGATACTCTGCTTCGGTGATGGGCGGTTTCGCATAAGTTACGCTTCCAAAGACCGATTGAAGTAAAGGCTTTAAGAAAGGAGAGTATAAGAAACCCAATTCTTTTAACTCTGGCTGGATATAAATAAACATCCTCTGGACTGCTTGCGTCATATACCGAACAGGATCCTCCTCCGGACCCATATATTGCTTGGCAAAATCTGGATCATATTGCGCTAAAGATTCCCTATCAATGTCTTTAAATCTAAATAAAGAGATTAGCCCCCGTTCATAAGCTCGCTTTCTATTTGTTGAGATTGTGGCTGCACCAGCATTAGGGACCCAATTCCCTTTCTTTAACAATTTACGTGCTTTTAGTGCAAGAGCTTGAATTATCATCGCCATTCCAATTCTTCTACAGATTGAAATTTGTGCATCGGACACTCGAAATTCAATCGTTCCAAATTCAGTGAAAGGAAATATGTCTTGCATTCGCCCATCTTCCAGACTAGCTTTTTTAACTGCCTTCAAAAATTTCTCTTGACCCTCTTTGCCAGTTGTTGTAAGATAAGGGAGAAATCCATCAGGCACGTTCGTAGATAACATACTAGCATTATGTTTTAACCGTAAAGAACGAATACAATTAGGGGCTGCAATTCGCTCCTTGATAACTTTAACAACGTCAGTTGGCTTATTATTTATAATTGGAGAATTAACGGAAAGAGCAATTAAATGAGGGATATAATTTCTAAGCATACAATAGACCATTGCTTTTTCTGTATCACTCTTGAACAGATCTATATGAAAATGATCAGCTTGCGTTAAGCCTCTCATATAATTCTTTGGTGCCGGATTTATCCCTGACGCGATAATATGCAGATCTGAGGGAAGAGTTTTTTTAGCTAACAAAAAGAGAGTACTTGCCCAATATGCTAATTCTTCAATATATTCGCAAGGAGGGGTAACTAATTCCAAAATATAGGTAATTGCAGTTACATTTCCGTCCCTTCCGAATGTATCGATGTCCACTTGGGAATTTGAAGAACCGTTGGGCAATCTATAGCCAATATCCATTACATATCCTTTTTCTTTATCTTGCTTTCCGTAAATCTTTTTAACTTTCTCTCTGATATAATTGGGGATCGGTAGGAAATCATTACGTTCCCCGTTAACTATTTGTTTCATAATCCGCATTGCATCCTTTACAATTTCCTTCATCCGATAAACCATTTCTTCTCCTGGAGGATAAGAGCCGTCCTCGTAAGCTATGATTAGTTCTTGTTCTATTCCTAAAGTAAAAGGCATTGGTTTCCATCGTTGGGTATCAGATAATATTTCTTGCCAAGTTCGATCATATTCCCAAGAGAACACTTCTCTATAATCTTCTCCGACAAATAGTTTATCATTTTCCCAACTCTTTTTTTCTCCTAATTCTACTCCTTCTGGCAATCCGGGTTCTACTTCTCTCTTTGTAGGTTTTTCTTTTCTCTTTTCTGTGACTTCAGGTTCTTCATAACCTCCTTCTCCTTCTCCTCCTCCTTCAAATGGTATGGTAGAAGCATTGCTCTCTTGTGAAGCTTCTTCTTTTTCTTCTGAGTCACCGAAATCAAAAATATTCTTACTGCGCCTTTTTGGTTCTTCTTTATCCTTATCTTTCTTTCTGCTGAATAAACCCATAGTTGTTCCTCCTTTTCTTAACTCCTTTTAAATAATTGATTGAATAAATGACTTAAAAATATTATAATTATTAATAAATTCATAGCTAAACACTAAATTCGTAATATCAAATTTTTGGGATGGAAATATAGATTCTAACTTTTCCGTTATTTCGCCTCCTTTAAAGATCGAGTCATCTCTAAAAATTTTGACGCTTTCTCCTAAGTTTGCTACTTTCTTTTGAAAACTTGAGAAAGTTGACTCATCACATGAAAAAATAGCAGTGGGTTTCCCAAGATATGGTATAAAATCAATATTAAAAAGGGAAACCTCGTCTTGTATTTGATGCTGATTTTTTAAAATAAAGTGGTTTAAAGTAGATTTAAGAATATGAAATTCGTTTTTATCATAATTATTCTCTGAGGGGTGGATAAAATACCCAAAAGTACCATTTGAATTTTGATTAAGATCCATGTATATCCTGTCAAAGGTAGGAAAAATACTGAAATTAAAACTAAATAATGAAACAAATATGACATTAAAATTAAAATCTTGCAGTAAAATGTTATTGCTAAGGTTGCCTCCATTCAGACTGAACCGTTTAATGTTTTGACCAACATCTGAACTATATACATTAAACATATAATATTGAGATAAGATGTTTGTCGGCTCTAATTTGGTCTTTACCTCATCGACCATCTTGTAAATAGTATCGAAGAGGTCCATTGCGATTTTTTCTTTTAGAGGTTGAGAACTCAAACTTTCAATAATCTGATCGGCTGTGTGAGGCGTTGCTAATTCTGCAATTGCATTGAGCGCGTCTTTAAAAAGCTCATAGTCCGGATTGGAATAATCATTTGCAGATAAGTCAAAAGCAGGTGAATTAAGAAGTTTTTGAGAAAGTTCTCTTAAAATATCAGCTGCCTCTGCGTCTGCAGCATTATTATGATAGTGCTTAGCGATATTAAACAATAAGGTGGTTTGAATATCATCATTCTCTATTAAATAGCACAGTTTTTTGGCTTTCCCTGGATGGGAAGAAAGGGACTTGATGATCACATCTTTTAATAGTTTGTCTTTTAATTCTGACTGTTCTATCAACATTGCAATTCTTCCAGATTGTTCGGGATCAATACTTACCCTGTCAAGCGCTAATTTCCGTATTAATTTATGTTTCTCTTCACTGTCATTTAGCTTTTCTATAGCATGTAGCGTTCCTTCCAAATCGATGGAGTTATTTGCTCTTATAAGTTTATAAGAATATGCTTGCTTATCAAGATCTGCTGAAGCATCTTCAATTATATCTAAAGCCTTTTGCAATTTATTTTGAGAGAGATATGCCTTCGCAACCTTCTTAATTAAATTATCAATATCTTCCAAGGTAACTTGACGAACTGGTTTTGGTCCCGGATTTGAAATAGTAGATTGAGGATTTAGACTCTCTTGTTGTGCCTTTTTATAATCCCTTTTCTCTTGTTCCCATTCTTGCAAAATTTCGGAAAATTCCTCATATTTTTGCTTTTTGCTTTCAATTTCTTGCAGAAGACTTTGAATTTCTTCTTCCGTCATCTCAATGATATATTCTTTAGGATCAAAGGAATCGACAACCCCAGATGCTTTCAGAGGTCTTTTAGAAAAGATCCGTTGAAGAGCGCTGGAGGATACTGAATCTCTCACTTTTTGCACTTTAACGGTATATTCGACAAGTTTCATCCAATTAATATTTATCGTCAATTTTCCGTAACCATCTGCCGTGGGAATCAGTTTTAAATTATAATCCTTTGTTTCCCTTCCGTTAAATGTTACATTTTCTCTCAATTCATTAGGGACATCAACTTGGAGATTTTCGCCGATAAACTCGAATTTAAAATCTTGATTTCCGTCTAAATAACACGTTGCTTGAAATGAAAACAGATTATCAACTGTAGGAACTAGGAGATTTTGAGGGTATTCAGTTATGTTTAGCGAAAGTGTTTGATCGTTGGTTGGCGAAGTCATATTTAATGATAATTTCCAATTTAATTTTAAAATACCAAATTATTTAATAAAAATAAATATTCTTAATTTTATTTTGAGGTTAGAAAATTTAAGTTTTAGTAAGTTTGAGTTTTTAATTGATTATAAAAATTCTCTAATTTAAATCGACTATTTTCCTTTTCGTCTGTTTCTTCTTGAATATTCCTTGAGATCTTCAATCAGCATAGTTTCATTGTATTCAGGCCAATACTCATTTCTAAATTTAAATTCTGCGTAAGATGCGTCCCAGAGTAAGAAACCCGATATTCTCGCTCCATCTTCCATGCCCGTTCTTATGATATAGTCTAATTCGGGAAAGTTTTCAGTATAAAGATATTTCTTAAATAACTTTTTATCGATTGCTTCTGGATTTACTCCATCTTTAATAATTTTCTTAACCGCATCCACAATCTCTGCTTGTCCATCATACATTAAGCATAAATTTATAAACGCGTTGTTATGCCTTTTTGTATATTCTTTAACTTCTTTAATCTTCTCTTGAACATCTTGAGGAAGTAGCTGCCAACGACCAATTACATTGAACTTAACTTTCTCTTCCTTAATAATCGGTTCCTCTTTCACCTGTCCTACAGCTCGCTTAATCATTTTATAGATGTAGGCCAATTCATCTTGAGATCGTTTATGATAATTTTCTAACGATAAGGCATAGATGCTAAGATAGCGAACTCCAGCCTTAAAAAAGCTCTTCAAAATATTGGTTATCGTTCTGTAACCTTCTAAGTGGCCCATGTTTATGTCTATCCCTCGTTCTCGCGCCCAGCGACGATTTCCATCCAAGATTAGTCCAATATGTTTGGGTAAGTTTCCATTTTTTGCCAATTTTTCAAGGTCACTCAAGCGAAACACCTAATAAAATTAATGTAAACCAACTAAATATTATTAACAATTATATAAGAAAGATCTAGAACATTTGTAATTTAATTAAATATATATTTGAATAATTATTTTTGTAATTTGAAAAACGTGAAAAGATTCAAAGTATTAAGTTTATTTTACTCAAAGACTTATTTTTTCCTTTATTTTGAAGACAATAATAAACATTTACTGGGATACTAATTAAAATGTTACGGAATAGTCATCTATTCAGCAATATAGGAATCGATTCTGTTGGTTTTTATGCCCCACGTTATTTTATTAGGTTAGAGGATTTAGCAGCAGAGAGAGATGTTGATCCTGAGAAATATACTAAGGGACTTCTGTCTCTTGAAATGCGCCTACCCGCAATCGGCGAAGATATCGTCACATTGGGACTTAAAGCTGGGTATCACGCTCTCCAAAAGGGGAATATCGATCCAGAAGAAATTGATGCCCTCTTTGTAGGGACAGAAACAATCACTTATGCGGCAAAGTCAGTATCTAATATATTTGCAGATTACTTAGAAATCTCAAATAACTGCATGACACAAGATATATACAATGCTTGCGCCGGAGGGACTTTAGCTATTTTAAATGCCATTGGTCTGATTGAGAAAGGTGTAATTAATAAAGCGCTTGTGATCTGTGCAGACATATCTAACTATAAATTAAATAGCCCAAGTGAACCTACCCAAGGTTCTGGGGCAATTGCCATGGTCATAACTAAAAATCCTCGTGTTGCAGTCTTTAGCAAAAAATTTGGGAAAGTTTCATCGAATATTAATGACTTTTATCGTTTACCAAACGAGAAAAATGCAAAAGTTTTTGGTAAATATTCAGTAAAAGCATATCTAAACTTCCAATTAAAAGCTTACGATGATTTGATCGATAATCTCGGGGATTTTCACGCAGATTATTATACATTTCATGCCCCATATGCAAAATTACCCATTAAATGTATGCGTCAAATTATTCAAAAACGGTGGATTACACATATTAATAATTTACCCAAATTTAAAGTACGGGGATTTATTTCATCCATCCTGAAAAAGCTTGATAATTTTTTGCATGATTTTTCCGTTTTGCCCGAATATGTGTATCTCAAGTTACGAGAAAAGGGCTATTCATCAAAAGTCTTGGAAGATGTTTCTCATTGGCTCATTGATAATGTAAAAGCAAAAGTCCTGCCGCAATTGCGGGTTCCCAGCCACTTTGGGAATATGTATAATGCAGCCGTATGGTCGCAAATAATTTACATATTGGAGAATTACGGCAAGCCCAGTAACACAATCTACTTTGGTTCCTACGGATCGGGGGCAACATGTATTTCAGGATTGCTAAAGATTAAACGCGGATACAAAAAAATCGTAAGGAAACCTCCATATATAAACGATTTCATCAAAATAAAAGAACGGAAAACTATTTATGAGTATGAGCAACTAAAAGAAGGAAATTTAGAGTCAAAAATTTACGTGGGAAAGATCTTGGAGCACGAACAGAATAACCGTAGGGGATTCACATTGAACTTCTGTGATGAAGGATGCGTTATTCCAAATATAAAAGGATTAAATTATTGCCCGCAAGGTCATAAGGGATTTCACACGAGATTTTTTCCCTTATACGCGAAATTAAGTTCAGAACCAATTATTCTCGAGAATCGGAGAAATTGTAGTTTTTTGAGCAAAGGATTAGTTAGGATCACCCATAATCTCGAGAAGGGAAGTAATTTGGAATACGAACTAAGAAGTGTCGAGAATAAAGACGAAGACAATTATAACGCTGACGGATTAAAAAATTGGATTCCTACATATTTCCCCACTAATGAAATTTTTTAACCGAACAACCTTCCACATCTCAGTTGATTAATCCATGAATGAAGAAATTCCAGTATATTATTCACTTGACACTTGTTCTTCCGTGAATATCTTGCTCCCTAAAACACATAAGAAAACGATAAAAAAACAATTAAATTCGTTTGTGAATCCTTTAAATATCCTTGAGGGAAAAATTGGGGAGAAAGCAAAAGTATTAAAGCCAAACTCTCCTAAAATTGAAATATTGAAAGGAAATATCAATAAATTTAAATAAATTTTCATATTAATTTTTAAAATAATATCATGAAAAAAAATATAGATTCGGACATTTCAGATTTTTATAAATTTTCAGTGGGAGAACGTCAAAAAAGATTAGATGATTTTTTTGAGTTCTCAGAGGAGGAAAAGGCGATTCTCCAAAACTTCGGCTATTTCAAGGAAGAGGAGCTAAATAAACTCATAGAAAATGTAATCGGTACATTTGAAATGCCTATGGGAGTTGCATGCCATTTTAAAGTTAACAAGAAGGACTATTTAATACCTATGGCTATTGAAGAACCTTCTGTTATCGCCGCTGCATCGAAAGCCGCAAAGATAGCTCGTAAACATGGAGGATTTCAATCCTCAGAGATTAAATCAGTGATGATCGCACAAGTTCAATTAACGGATATCGATGATGAGATTGAAGTAATTGAAACGCTTTGGAATCATAAAAAAAAGATCCTAGAAATTGCTAATGAAAAAGATCCGAAACTTAACGAATTGGGAGGTGGGGCTTTCGATTTTAAGATCAGAGAACTCACAACTCGTAGGGGCAAAATGGTTATAATCCATCTATTGGTTGATGTGCTCGATGCAATGGGCGCAAATGTTGTAAATACAATGGCAGAGGCAATTGCTCCATATATAGAAAAAATCACAGGAGGAAAGGTATATCTTCGGATCGTGTCCAACCTATGTATGCATCGAATAGCCGAAAGTAGGGCTGTGTTTGATAAGGATTTATTGGGTGGTGAGGAAGTGGTAGATGGAATTTTAAGTGCTTATGACTTTGCCCTCGCAGATCCATATAGAGCGGCAACTCATAATAAAGGGATTATGAATGGAATATCCGCCCTTACCTTAGCCACGGGAAATGACACAAGAGCTATTGAAGCTGGGGCTCATGCATACGCTTCATTGAAAGGAATTTATTCCCCTTTAACAAATTACTACAAGAATAAAGATGGACACTTAGTTGGAAAGATTGAAATCCCCCTAGCATTAGGGGTGATCGGGGGAATGACTAACACCCATCCCATGGTAAGAATAGCTCTGAAAATCTTAAATGTAAAAAGCGGACAAGAACTTACTCAAGTTGCGGCGGCCCTTGGTCTGGCTCAGAATTTGGCTGCGCTGAGAGCATTGGCAACAGAAGGGATTCAACAAGGTCATATGGTCTTACATAAAAGGAAATTCAAAGAATCAGGTTCTTCGTAGAATTATTTTTCAAAACTATGTCTAAAGTTATTGCGCCAGGCAAATGCATCCTTTTTGGAGAGCATGCAGTAGTATACGGATATCCTGCAATTGCAATGGGGGTTGGGATCCATTCTCGCTGTGAAATCGAAAAAATTGACAAAAATAGTCTTATTTTTCATTTAAAGAATTATAATCGTACCTTTACTTTTTCTTCCATCAAAGAGATCCAAGAGAATTTTCCGGAGGAGTTTAAAAATTTTCAAAGCGGACTTCTTTTGCTTTATAATCGATATAATTTCGATTTATTGGGAATACGAGTAATTATTTCTTCGAAACTTTTTATGGGAGGGGGTCTCGGCTCATCTGCTTCGACTTCTGTAGCCCTAATAACAGCTCTCGGAGACTTTTTTGATTTGGCGTTAGAAAATTCCCAAATTTCCGATTTTGCGTTTGAAATGGAAAAAATAGTACATGGAACGCCTTCGGGAATTGACAATACAATTTGTACTTATGGAAACATTCTCATCTATCAAAATAAGCAATTTAAAATCTTGAATAATATCCCTAAATTTGACATAATGATCACTTACACCAATATGGATCATTCTACCAAGAAAGCAATTCAAAAAATCGCTGACCTTAGAGAAAAGAAAAAACAATATGTGGATGATCTTTTTTATACTATTGGACAACTCACACAGCGTGCAGAAAAAGCAATAAAAGAAGGGGACATAATTAAAATGGGAAATTTAATGAACAAGAATCAGAAGTTATTGGAGAAACTGGGGGTTTCAAATAGAAGAATTGAAAGAATCAATAAAATCTCTTTAGAACACGGTTTATATGGTTCAAAGCTAACAGGTGCTGGACTCGGTGGGTGTGTTATTGGCGTTGGAGAAAGGAACAAGTTGAAACAAGTAAGTAAAATTTTAAAGAAAAATGGATTTAAGAATATTATAACATCCATTAATGAGGAAGGAGTTCAAATTGTCAAATAAAAAGAGTATCGCCGTACTAAAATTAGGCGGCAGTATGATAACAGAAAAGAATCAACCTTTTTCCTTGCGAAAGGATATTATTAATAAGGCTATAAAGCAGATCATTGAAAGTCAAGAACCGATTATATTAGTTCATGGAGGGGGATCATTTGGACATCCCATTGCGAAGGAATATAATATCCAAGAGGGAAGAAATCTAATAATAAAAAATCAAGAGCTTGGACTCGCAGAAACTCATGCAGCAATGGAAGAATTAAACCAATTTGTGGTCGATGCGTTTTTAATGAAGAAACAGCCAGCTCTTGCAATACAACCTTCAAGCATTTGTTTAAAACAAGAACGGGGTACACAGTTCATGGGAATTAAACAAATTGAAATGTCCCTCGAATTAGGGATAATTCCAATATTATACGGTGATATTGTCTATGATTCAAGTCAAGTTTTTTCCATTCTCTCTGGAGATGAAATAATCTATCAATTATGTAAGAAGTTAAAGAAATATCAAGTTAGAAAGGTAATTTTTGCAATGGAAATGGATGGAATATTTGTCCAAAGCCAGGAAGATAATAAAGGACCGGTGTTAGCAGAAGAAATATATGAGCATGAGATCCCTGATCTGAAATTAGCTCAATTCTCGGGAAAGATAGATGTTACTGGGGGTATAGAGGGAAAACTTAAGTCAATAGATAAGATTACTCAGTTGGGAATTCCCGTCCAACTTGTTAATGGCTTAAAGGATGAATATATCTTAAAGGGACTCCGTAATGAGGAAGTAAAATCCACTCGTGTCAAAATCTCTCCCAAGAAATCAAAGCAAATCATTCAACAGAGAAAAACAGAACATCTTCAAATTCCAATACAATACGATGTGCAACATGAAAAAAACTTCTTTGATGAGATCCAACTTATCCATCATGCCCTCCCCGAATATGATTATGAGAAGATCAGTCTCGAAACTCAATTATATGGATATAATCTGCAAGCTCCCATTTTCATCTCTGCAATCACGGGAGGGACCGAAACGGCTAAGCGAATAAATCAAATTTTGGCTCAAGTTGCTCAGAAGGAAAGAATCGTGATGAGTGTCGGGAGCCAAAGGATTGGAATTGAAGATGAATCTACTACGGATTCTTTCCGAATCGTGCGATCTGAAGCCAAGGACATCCCAGTCATGGGTAATATTGGGATCGGGCAAATAAGCAGTCCAGAATTTTCAGTTGATGAGTTTCAAAACTGCATTGAGATGATAGATGCCGATATCATGGCAATCCATTTTAACTCCTTACAAGAAATCCTACAAAAGCATGGCGACAGATCCTTTGAATGTTTTGAAGAAAAATTCGGGGAAATTCGAGATCAAATTGATATCCCGATATTTGCCAAGGAAATCGGTACCGGATTCGACGTGGAAACCATCAAATTGCTTGATCAACTCGGATTTGATGGTTTTGACGTGGGCGGAGCGGGAGGGACCAGTTTTGCCGCTCTGGAGGGGCTTAGAACTAAAAAAGAAGGGAACCATTATACCAGAAACTTAGGAGAAACCTTTCGCGAATGGGGAATACCAACTCCTGCAAGCATTCTATATTCCCGCCGTCTGACCGATAAACCTCTCATTGCCACTGGGGGCTTACGAAATGGAATCGATATTGCAAAAAGTTTATTATTAGGTGCTAATTTTGGCGGTTTTGCCAATAAATTTCTCCAGTCAGTATGGAAAGATCTTAAAAATAACACACTAGACAATAGTATAAAAGAGGTAAAAACACTCAAAAGAGAATTAAAATCAACTATGTGGTTACTTAATATTGCTAATATTGCGAGTTTCAAAAATCAAGAAGATAGCTTTTTCATTAAAGAAGATTTAGCTCAATGGGTTAAGAAAATATAATAATAAGATTGATAAACAAAGATTCGCATTTCTTATCTACTAAATGCTTTTTAGAGAAAGGAAGGGGATTATTTTTGAGCCAAAAAAGTAAAAAAGAGAAAAAACCAAGCGATTTTCAACAAACTGAAGATCTTCTTGAAGAAGAAATATTACCTTTAAAATCAAAGCTCGCTTTTGGAGGGACCACTATCTCGAGCGCAATCTTATCTGGAATAGTATTTGGTCCAATTACTTTCTTCTATAATGTAAAACTTGGGTTAAGCGCAGAACTCTGCTCACTTGCATGGGTTATATTCATAATTTGGAATACGTTAAATGATCCACTATTTGGTTTTATTGAAGATAGTACTAAATCTGAAAAATACGGAAGAAGAGTTCCATACCTACGATTTGGAGCTCCATTCTATGGTTTCCTCTTTATATTGTGTTGGTATCCCGTGGTAAATCCCAGTAATGATATAGCACTGTTTGTGAATTTAATTTTAGTCTTATTTCTTTTTGACACATTTTTTACCATAATTGGATTAATCACTTATTCTCTTCCAGCTGAAATGGCAATCTCATCTAAGACAAGATCAAACCTCATGATATTCGGAGCAATTTTTAACGGCTTAGGGATTCTGCTTTCATTCGTGATTCCTTTGCTTTTACTAACGGGGGATCAATCTCCACATCTCAATCCTTTATTTCGCCCAACTATGGTCATACTTGGTATTACGTGTGGTCTGATCATATTCATAAGCAGTTACTTTATTAAAGAAAACAAATATACAATTATGGAAGAATCAATGGATTTCCTTAAAGGACTTAAAGAGACTTTTAAAAACAAGTCCTTTCTCATTTTTGAGGTTTCTAACTTCTCTTTTGTGTTGGCTAGGACTATCCTAACAACTTCTGTCTTCTATTATATTGATTATGTATTAAAATTAGGCGGAATTACCTCAATCATCCCCATTATTTTATTTTTTTCAATGGTATTTGCCTTCATTCCAGTATATAATAAGATGGTTAAACGAATTGGCTTATTAAAGGCATATATTATAGCACTCACCTCAACAGGATTTAGCTTCATACTCTTCTTTTTTATTGGATGGAACTTTTCCTCGGCAATAATTGGGATGATATTACTCGGAATAAGTTTTTCTGGTTATTTCTTGATGGGACAAATGGTAATGGCTGAGGTGATTGATTATGATGAGGTACGTACTGGAAAACGCAGAGAAACTACCTATTCAGGAGCGAACGCTTTATTGACAAAGCCCGCAGTGTCTCTTGCGGCTTCACTTTTCCTTACAATAATAAGCGCCTTTGGATTTAATAGTGAAATCAGCACGCAAACAGAGTCTGCTCAATTTGGAATAATGTTAGGATTTACAATAATTCCCGCCGTTTTCATCTTGATTAGTGCAATCGCGATGAATTTCTTTCCATTAAAAGGGGAAAAATGGCAAAAAGAAAAAGAAAAACTGGCAAAAATTCACAAGAGGAAAGAGAGAGAATATCTAAAACAGTTAAAAGAAAAAGTAGAACTTTCCTACTAATATTCCCGCGTAAAAACAAATTCTAGTAAATCACGTAAAAATTGGTACTCAGTTGAAGCAAAGCTCGGCTTAATCTTTTTAAGTGCATCTAAGGCTTCCTTGTAGTGAGAGTCAACTAAATTTTTGCAAAAATTAAGTGCATTTGCTTGATTAAATAAGTTTCTTACCTCCTCTATATCCTTTTCCGTTAATTCATCTTGTTGGATAAGAGACTCAAGGCGTTGCCGTTTATCATCATCTAACTTGTTTTTCGCGGCAAGTAAGAGAGAAGTTTTTTTACCCTCTCGGATATCACCATCCGTCGGTTTACCCGTTAATTTTTCATCTCCAAATGTTCCAAGAATATCATCCTTGATTTGAAAAATAATTCCTAAATTAATCGCATACTTCGAAAGGGATATTTGCATCTCTTCTGGTGCATTTGCATAGGTTGCACCGATTAAGACTGACTTTTCCAATAATGCTCCAGTCTTAAGCGAAATCATCTTAATATAATTCTCAATTGTCACATCCGATCTGTTAAGCATATCTATTTCAATTAGCACACCCTCGCACAATTCCGTAAAGACATTTCTATAGTGTTTAATCGCTTCTAAATTCAGCGTGTCCGGAAAAGAATTGTTGCTCAAGGGCTCAAGCCCCAAGAAATAGACTTGATCTCCTCCCAATATTCCCATATTGTAACCAAATTCTTGAGCTTGCATTGAAGGTAATTGATGAGTTTCATGGTAATTTTTAAAGCGAAAGTGAAATGCAGGCTTCCCTCGTCTTAATTCATCATTATCGATGATATCGTCATGAATTAATGACGCATTATGAAGAAGTTCCACAGCGATGCTTGGAAAGAGTATTTTGTCATCGTTTCCAGAAGAAAACCCCCGGTAAGTGGCAATTGTTAATAAGGGTCTAATTCTCTTCCCTCCCGTTAGAAGATATTCTCCCAATTCTTCATAATAGGCCTCAAGAAATGGATGATTTACTCTTTCTTTTTGACTCTTTAGAAAATCCCCCAATTGATCATCAATTTTCGGCTTACAATTTTTTGAATATTCAACAAATTTCATTTTTTTTCACATCCTATTTCTTCTAAGAATTGAAAATTTAAAAAAATAAAGAATTATTATTTCTCGAAATAGAATTTCATTCCCCTTCCTTTAGGGAAAGGAGGCTTCAATTCTGTAGATCTTTACGAGTTCAATCCAAAAAGTAGCCGCGAAGGAAACAAATAGAACTAAGACCCAATCCCCTGGTTGTAGTGGGATTACTTGAAATATTGCTTGAAAGAGAGGAATATAGAGAATTAAGATCATTGTAGCAACAACTGCAACAGCCCTGATAATCACCATTTTATTTGAAAGAAGACCAATATTCAACATATTTTTTCAATTGATCTAATGTAACTTGACCGGTCGTAACCAAGAGATAACTCGGAGACCATATATGCCCATCCATTAATTTTTCTTTTATCTCTGGAAATTCTTGAAAAAGGTATCGTGAAGATACTCCTTTCAACGAATTGATGAATTTTGTAAGGTGTGTCGTGGTTTCGTTTTGAATATAATGTGTATGTGATCAAGATCGGTTTCTTGGTTAAGAATTATGAATACACCGAATGAGCACCTTTATCAAGTTCGTATCCCCACCCTAAAGGGATGGGGACTTCTTTCGCAGATCGTTAAATTTTATTTTATTATAATGGGAACTTGTTTTATTTCATCAAGACTTTGGCCCTCTCCCAGAATAATCTTGTTTTTGATACGAGCGTTGCGAAAGTTAAGATTGCTCCCTTCTCCCACAATACACTTTTCAAAAAAGAGATTTTCTCCAATGGTGACACCGTCTAAAATAATAGTGTTTGTTATTTCTACATAATCCGAGATTGTGACATTCTTTCCAATATACACATTTGGACCAATCATCACGTCATCCCCGATTTTAACATTTTCTCCGATATAGACGGGCTCAATAAAGGTTGGAAAATCTCCTTCAAATTTAGAGATTTTATGAGAATATGATATCTCTTTCTTTAAAACAGTTTCAAAACAGTCTTTTACCCGCTCGACATTTATCTCCTTCTGTTTGAGTAAATCGTTAATCTTTTCTAACTTTTCCATTTTATAATCACAGTTACTTTATTCTATTATATTTATAATCCCATCGCGCTAATAAGTTTATTAATATTTTTGTCCGTTTTTGCGCTGGTAAAGAGGACTTCAATATCCGGATTGATTTTTTTTGCGTCTTCTTCCATCTTCCGTAAATCCGTTCCCAACACTTCGGCTAAATCAACTTTATTAATTATTGCGATTTCAGACATTTTAAAAAGCATTGGATGCTTTTCCACCACCCATTCTCCCTCCGTGACAGAGACCACAGTAATACGCATATCTGTTCCGAGAGTAAATTCAGAAGGACAAATAAGATTCCCAACATTTTCAACAAACACGATATCATAATTATCCAGATCCTTATTTTTAATGATTTGAAGGACATGGTAAGCATTTAAGGCACATTCCCTGCCCGTACTAATTTGAACGGTTTCTGCCCCATGCTGCTCAATTCTATCCGCGTCTACTCGCGTGGTCACATCCCCACATACCACTAATATGCGTTGCGATGGAGGAAGTTTCTCGCAAATATTCTCTATTAAGGCAGTCTTTCCCGCACCAATGGCACCCACAATATCGAATGATTTAATACTATGCTCACGAAAAGATGCGTTAATATGATCGGCAAGCTGCTTATTGTCCGCTGCGACTTGCTTTTTTGTCTGGACAACTGAATCTCTATTTGCTTCCGTTGAGAGATTTATACTTTCCAGTTCTTGTATGCGTGAGAATTCCTTTTTATCGTTTTCGTTCATTGAGTTAATAAATGCGAAATCTTAAAAAAATTTAACTTATAGCGAAAGAAGTCTGAGGTTCATTGGGTAGATTTGTCCAATTTTAACATATAAGGCATGAAAAATAGAAAAAAGATTAGTAAAAATTGATGAATCCTATATAACACAAACATGTGCGAAATGCGGGAAACGAGTCAAACAAAAATATCCAAACGCTCTATTATTTGCCACTGTGGTCACGGAATGGATCGGGACTTGAATTCAGCCGTTAACATCAGACCCAAATTTCTCACGTCTGCTGGCCTCTTGCATCAGCCCTCTTTGAGGGAGGGATCCTTTCTGGATAGATGGATAGTATCTTTTATGACACACAGCCCCAAGATATGCCCAGTAGCAAACGTTTAATGGAATCGTAGGAATTCCCTTCTTTTAGGGGGCTTCAAGGTAATATTTTTTAAAATTCAATATATCCCTCGGTGGCATTTACAAAAATTTCTTTATCATGGGGAATTTTATCCATATCTATTTCTTGTATCATGGGAATATCAGAGATAATTGCTCCTACAGCCACAATCGCTTCTGCTTGTGTATTAATTATTGCCGCTGGAGCTTTCGCATTTTTCTGAAGCTGGTATATGACATATGTACCCACAGTAGAGCCTTTTCCATGTGGGAATACAAAAACTTTTCCAACTATCGATTCCTCATACAGAGAATTTCTTTTATCTACTATTTCCCCCGAATTGGAATCAATATCTCCAAGAAACGAAATGGGGGCTGAACTAACTAGACTATATGCCGTTACCTTCCCCGGAACGATTGTTTTACCTTTTAATTTCATTTAAAAGTTCTTCTCTTGAATTAACAATTGTTTTGATTTTAGATAAATTCTGGGAATAATGCGCGGATTTAGTTGAATCTGTCGCTAAACATTTAATCCCTAATTGTTCCACGGGAGCGACCACCATACATGTATCAGATAAAATTTTCACATTCGATGGGGTTTCCTTAAATTGTGCTTTAATTTCGCGGGTAGTACAAATCCAAATTTCTTTATCTGTATTTATATTTTCGATTATTTCCTTGACCTCTTCCAGCGAGCAATGAGGGCAACCAAAGCTGATAATATCTGGAGCATTACAATTTGTTAGATCTTCTTGAATTTGAGTTAAGTCATTATAGGAAACCTTTATATTTTCTGGTGAGTCTATTGTATTATATTCGGGAGTGATATCCTTTATCATGAATAGGGGGACTCCACCAGATGCCGCTGCTCCAGCCCCTAATGCTTTTAATTGTACTTGAGTTGCATTTTCTATTCCCGTTATTGCAGGTATTTTATTTTTAGACTTCTTCCCGATATAATACCCTAATAATGAGAAATCTAAAGATGAAAGATCAAAATCGACTTCAAAGATAATTTCGGCAATCCTATTTTCCTTTAAATGCATTCCATAGTTTGGAGTCTTCCCTATTAGCGCAGCCGAAAGAGCACTAGGGCCTCCTTCTCTATTAGTCATTGCACCCAAAACGGAATTAGCAAAAACAACGGCAGACGATTCGGACCAAGCAATATGAGTACCTTTTCGCGGGATCAAGCCTGCATGATAAGGTGTACAAGTACAACTTTTTTTAATTCCCATAGATGTAAGGGCTTCTATTATCCTTAATTGTTTATTAGCAAACTCTTCAGAAATTCCCATTTCTTTCCAATCGGTAAGATCCATCCCCGCAGGATTCATCCGGGTATCAACAACTACATTCGCAGTCGACCAATCTTCGAGAAAGTTTAATCCGGCATCGCCAATTGTTTTATAAGAAACTCCTGAAACTTGAACTGATTCAATAGGTAATAATTTATCGGCCTCAAAAATATCTCCCAATGTAGCGAGAATACGCATCGCTTTCGCCTTAATTGGTCCCAATTTTCCATCCAAAATATTCTCTTCTTCTTTGGTCAGAAACATTAAATATCAGCTTTATTAAATTCTTCATTGTCAGTTATTGGCTTGGTGGCATCCATACCATACTTACAAGTTAGAGAGTTCTCTGATGAAGGATCTAATGAGGAGCCTTTGGAATTGGAAACAAGCAAGAGATCTTTATCTGGTTGGAATCGTGTTGCCAGAGCCCATTCTACATCATGGGGATCGATAATATTGATATCTTCATCAACCACAATCACCCGTTTTAAACTTGGATGGGCTGCTAATGCAGCTAAAACAGCATTTTTCGGATCACCTTCCGTCCTTTTTTCGATTTGAACGACTGCATGAAGCCAAGAACACCCACCTTGGGTTAAAATGACATTCCTCACAGTGGGAATCGTATTTGAAACATATTTGAAAATTCTTGGCTCTTGTGGAATTCCCATTAACATCTTGTGTTCTCTGCCGCCCGGTAAAATTGTTCTAAAGATGGGTTTTTCTCTAAAATAGATACAATCCACTTCCAGAACGGGTTGTCTTCTAATCCTATCGACAGTTCCCGTCAAATCGATAAATGGGCCCTCATCAGCAAACTCAGAGGTAATTCTTCCTTCTAATACAAACTCAGTTCCACATGGAACCAAAATACCATTAGGAAGTTTATACATATCAAGTTTATTTAAAAAGGATGCCGCTAATTCTAATTCATCCATTTCTGGAGCTGAAAAGGCAGAAGCAATTTCTATCGCGGGATGGACTCCAAAAATAACAGCAACTTTAAGATCTTTATCATTTTGCCTTGCATATTGATATGCATTATCCAAATGCCGCTGAGCAACAATTCGAATTGAAAATTTATTTTGATCGAGGTACATCATACGATGGAAAGAAGCATTTTGACGATCTTCATTTGGATAATTAACTATTACGATGCTCGAAGTTGTGTATTTTTTTCCTCCGTAAAAATCAATTAAGGGTAGAAATTGGTCAATGGTCTTATTTGAATTTAACTGAATCTTGTTCTGTAAAAATGGAGCCGCTTTTTTGATTTTGTACTTCTTAATTCTATTCAGTTTACTCAGAATATGTGGAATGATTTTTTCTTGGGAGATATCTAATGCTGCTGCTATTTTTTTCCGATTATTGATCAAGCCTGCTAAGATCTCAAAATCATATTCTTTTACTTCATAAAGCGTAGGGGTTTCCCTTGAATTCTTAATCTCTCCGGCAATTTGATTAATTCCAATGCGTTCTTCATGTTTTTTAATACTAATTTTTTCCAAAAAAGTTCTCAATTAAATCTACCTCCAAAAGGTGAATAATATTTAATAGATTTTACTAAAATTTCTCTAAAAACTTCCCCATCTTTTAATATCAATATCAATGTCTATCAAATCTAAAATACGCCCAACCAATTGATCATTAAGTTCCTCAACAGATTTTGGTTTTATATAATAAGAGGGGATTGGTGGTGCAATAATAATTCCTAATCTCGCTAGCTTTAACATATTTTCCAAATGTATCGAACTTAAAGGACTTTCTCTTACCACGAGAACAAGTTCCCTTTTTTCTTTTATTGCTACATCGGCTGCTCTTGTGATTAGATTATCGGCATAACCGTGAGCAATCGCGGAGAGAGTCTTCATGGAACAAGGAACAATAACCATCTTTTTAAATTTATAAGAACCACTTGAAGGAGGTGCGGTTAAATCATCTTCTTGGTAAGTTTTTGTTGCTAAGTTTTGGATATCGGATATTTTAAATTTGGATTCTAATTCAATTACCTTCTCTGCTGCTTTTGAGATGATTAATTCTGTTTCAATATGCTGTTTTTTAAGTACTTCAAGTAATTTAACCGCAATAGTTACTCCTGAAGCACCGGTGATGGCTACTATCATTTTTTTAACTTGGAGTTTTTTATAGAATACTAAATATCTTGGAATATATATATCTAAGATGGATATTTGAACTACTCGCGCCTAAGGACGTTTTCTTTTGCCGTCTATGATAAAATTCTTCTTTTAGAACGGTTTTAGGTTGAGAGTCAAAATAAAAATTAAAAAAAATAATAACGGAAATGTATGTGTTAGATGTTTGTGTTGGATTGATTATTCTGGAGGGGGTGAAAGGATAAGCTCCATACTCGAGACATTGTTAACTTTGCCGTCATCGGATTCTAGTTGTTCCGTCGTAATAATAATATCTTTATACTCCACGCCTTCCATAAATCGATGGCGTAAAATTTCGCAGACATCAACGGCATGTGAAATTGCACGACCGCGGGCCTTGACAACACAATCCTCATCTTTCTCTAAAACCATCATCACAGCCATTACATAATTCATGGTGGGTCTCTTACCAATGTAAACGGCATTCTCATCTTTAGACATAATAATTCTCTCTGCTTATTGATTGTTTTTAGTTTATTGTATTTATGATTTAATATGTATTAATTTTTTAAATTAATATTTGTATTAATTATTTGTCAATATTATAAAATTTTTATTTTTTATCACAAACTTGACATATCTACTATCTGTTTTGAACTACTCACGCCTAAAGTCGTGAGATTCATCTTCTCTAATGCGTAATCATTACATTAGACAATACAGGTTGGTTCTCCCACCGTAAAGTAAGGTTCTCCTTCTTTTATAATTACGAAGTATATTAATGCTAAGATATTAGTCTGAAGCATTATATAATTATAATTTTTATTGAATAATCACCTTCTATATTATATATATATAAGGTTTAAGAAGAAGTGAAAAGATGAGAAAATGGCACCAGAAAAACCAAATTTAATTATATTTATTACCCATGATCAAGGGCAATATGTGGGGATTTATGATTCAGAAAGGACACCCAATTCATTAAATACCCCAAATATTGACGAAATTGGAAATCATGGTATTCACTTTACAAATAGTTTTTGTACTGCACCACAATGCAGTCCAAGCAGAGGAGGGATGCAAACATCCAAATACCCCCATCAAAACGGATTAATGGGGTTAGTAAATCGAGGATGGACATTACCCGCATCAAATAAAACCATCCCCATGTTTTTAGGAGAAAATGGATATACAACTCATTTAATGGGATTTCAACATGAAGTACGGGACGTGAAAACCCTAGGATACGATACATTCAGCAAACGGGGTCCGGAGCCACAATATTCATGCCAAATGCTCGTAGATGAGTATGTACGCTTTTTACAAAAGCATAAGGATGATGAAAAGCCCTTTTTTCTCTGTATTGGAACGCCAGAAGTTCACCGTCCTTATCCCGTATTTGGAGAAGGCGTGGACTCAGAAACGATAAAAGTGTTTCCGTATTTACCAGACCACGGTCTGGTAAGGAGGGATATCGCAGAGTTTTATGGGGCTATTCAGTCCGTTGACCAAGTTATCGGAAAATTGACAAACGCACTAAAAAAATTCGGACTTGAGGAAAACACCCTTTTCATCTACACCACCGATCACGGAGAAGCTTTTCCCAGGGCAAAATGTACCCTATATGATCCAGGAATAAAGATCCTTTTACTTATGAAATGGCCAAAATCCCCCTTATTTAATGGAGGAAAAATATGTGAATCCTTGATTAGCAACATAGATTTACTGCCCACCTTATTAGATCTCATAGGGGCAGAAATTCCCAATGATCTGGAAGGAAAAAGTTTTCTCCCTATTTTACGCGGAGAAAAGCAAGAAACCCGAAATGAGATATATACAGAGAAGACCTTTCATGAGATATACCATCCCATTCGTTCTGTAAGAACTAAACGTTATAAATACATCAAAAATTTCGAAAAATTGCGGACCCTCTTTCACATGCCCAAAGACATCTACAAAGACGGGTCAGGGAAGGTAATGCAAAACTATTATACAAAAACCTCCTGTCCATATGAGGAATTCTATGACTTAGAAAAAGATCCCCACGAAAAAAAGAATTTAATTAATCATCCCGCGTATCACGAGAAAATCAAAGAATTAAAGCAGGAGCTTCAAAAATGGATGGAAAAAACCGATGATCCCCTCCTAAACGGAAAAGTCAAACCGCAAAAAAGGGTGTTAGAGAAATGGGGACAGATCAAATTGTTTGAAAGTATTTATTCCCCGCTCGAAAGTCTTGTTTCCTTTTTAATGAGGAATAAATATCTGCATAGAATTTTATTTACTGTATTAAAACACCTACCATAGGAGAGGATTTATGGCTCGAAAAGGAGAATTTAATAAGTCTCTCATACCAAAACCAATTTTTCCTAATCAAGATTTTGTGGATTTATATTGGAAAGCATGGGAATTGGCTTGGAAGCAGGTGCTCACCAATGAGGATGCTCCGCAATCTCCGTATATTGACGAGGCTCTAAATGAGGACATAATTTGGATTTGGGATACATGTTTTATGGCTCTATATTGCAGATATGCATTTCGGCTCTTTCCTTCTGCAGAAAGCCTTAATAATTTTTATTATCCCTTGCATGAAGGGGTCAAAAGTCCTCTAAAGATTCAACATGTGGATAATCCACCCCTTTTTGCTTGGGTGGAGTATGAGAATTTTAAATTAACGGCTGATCTTGATCGATTAAATTGGCTTTTGGTGGAGAAAAGGTTTTTACAGAAACATTTCAACTATATCGAAAATTGTAAGCGATATCATCTTAAAAAAGCAGGTAGGGTTTGCACCTTTGCACGTAAACGAAAGTTTGGATTTCAATGGAGAGGAATAGCGAGCGGGATGGATAATACACCCCGAGGGAGAAATAAAACGCGAAAAATGTTATGGTTTGACCTATTGGCACAACAAGGATTATCTGCAAGGTATATTATGAAAATTGCAAATGTTCTGAGAAACAAATCAATATATCGCAAATATAAAAAAAAATATCAAAAAATCAAAGAACTCCTAAATCAATATTACTGGAACGAAAGCGATGGAATATATTATGATATTTACCGGAAAACACCCGAAAAGCAGATAAAGGTAAAAACTCCCGCAACTTATTGGCCAATGCTGGCAGAAATCTGTTCTCAAAAACAAGCAGAAAAGTTAGCAAAAAAAATAAAAGATCCTACTTGTTTTGGCGGAATACCCCCATGGCCGTCCGTATCGCGAGATGATAAAGATTTTAATCCTGAAGGACAATATTGGCGGGGGGGCGTTTGGTTGCCGATGGCATATATGGGAACAAAAGCACTAGAGACGTACGGGTTTTTCAAGATGGCAAATCGAGCTGCGGTAGATTTACTAACTCACATGGTCGAAACATATAAAAAATACGAGCCACATACAATCTGGGAAGTATATTCCCCCACCGAGACGAAACCAGCAACCTATAAGAAAAATAAAAAGGTGTTTCGCCCCGAATTCTGCGGGTGGTCAGCACTGGGACCGATATCTCTTTTTATCGAGAATATTCTGGGAATCTATGAGATAAATGCCCATAAAAAGTACATAAAATGGAACCTATACCAAAAAGAACGGCACGGGTTAAAAAATCTTCAGTTTGGAAATATAAGTTCGGACTTAATTTATGAACAAGGAGGGGTTAATGTAAAGTCTGACAGACCATATACCTTGATGATAAATTCCCAAGAATATGAAATAAAAACGGGAAAACAATCATTTAAGATAAGTTAAAATCTTTTTTTTATTATTAACACGGTTTTGTACAAGAATACTATTCTCCACGCTTCTTAGAGAATCTTCGCTTACTTCTTTTAAGATCTTCATTATTTTTATCTTTTTGAACTACTTGTATCATTTGTCGTTCGTATTCTCTCATTTTTTCGAGGTATTTTTTAACTTGGTCTTTTAGAATGTCTTTAAACTCCCGAAATTGTCTGAGATCCCCATCCCAATTGAATAATTTATCTTTATATTTCTTATAAAAAGTATCTAAAGCCTTTTCACATCCTTTCCGAAAATCTGTGATTTGAGCACAATACGTGTCCATGATAGATATAAAGACCAAATCATACTTGCTAACCACTAACATATCAATATCTAATCCATCTATTGAAATGGCTTCAATGTCACCTAATGTTTCCTCTCCAAACATTTTTAATGCAGAGATAAAACCAGACAATTGGGCAGTATCGAGATTCTTATTACGGATAAGATCGACTAAAAATCTTCCCTGCTCGTCTGATATGATGAGGGCGTGAATAAATATTTTTTCTTTCATTGTGATGCTGCTAACCTAATAATACTCCTTACTTATTTATTTGTTGGTATTTTTTAAATTGAATTATCTTTTAATCCATTTAATTAGGATTTATATTTGCGGAGACCTTTAAAAATATTAGATTTATCTATTAATTACTACTTAAAATGATAAAAAAAATGAAATGGTTATTATATGGCGCCTATGGCTATACTGGTAAACTAATTACCGAAGAAGCGATGCGGCAAAACTTAAAACCAGTAATTTCTGGTCGGGATGCCGAAAAAGTAAAAGTTCTTGCCGAAAAAAAGGAATTAGACTATGAAATATTCAACTTAAAAGAGGAAAACAAGATTAATAATATCATCCCTGAATATGATATCCTTTTTAATGCTGCTGGCCCTTTTAAACATACAAGTGCGCCATTAGTGAAGGCTTGTCTTCAGCATTCTGTGAATTACTTGGATATTACCGGAGAAATTAGCGTTTTTGAGCAAAATTTTGCACGTAATCAAAAAGCAATTGAAAAAGATATTGCAATTATTTCGGGAGTAGGTTTTGATGTTGTGCCTAGTGATTGCTTATCTGTTTATGTAAGCGAAAAAATAAATAATCCTATAGATTTAGAGCTGGGGATACTTGCTCTCAGTCAGAGCAGTCCCGGAACAATGAAAACAATGATTGAAAGTATTCCTTCTGCCGTGGTGGTAAGAAGAAATGGGAAATTAAAAGAAAAAACATTCGGAAAAGATGCTAGAGCAATCAAATTTTTAGATAAAACAAGAGAATTATATCCTATTGGGTGGGGGGATGTGGCAACCGCCTACAGATCTACCGGAATTCCAAATATTACCGCCTATATGCCGATCCCCAGACAGTTTGAAAATGCAATGACAAAGTATGGGTTTATTGTAAGAAATTTGTTTAAAGTCAAGTTTATGCGAAAACTTGCAAAACGATGGGTAGAGAAAAATATTGAAGGTCCTGATAAACAAGCAAGAGAATCAGGGAGATCACAAATCTGGGCAAGGGTAAAAAATGAAAATGGTGAAGAAGCGGAAGCATGGTTAAGTACTATTGAAGCCTATAGGCTAACTGCAATATCTGCAATTAAATCAGTTAAAAAAATAGATAATTTGAATATAAAGGGTTCGCTCACACCCGCCCAAGCATTTGGAGAAGACTTTATCTTAGAATTTCCAGATACCAAAATAATAGATCATTTGTAAATTAAGATAGTTTATTCAAATTCAAATAGCCGGAGTATAAACTGCGGTAATAAAAATCCAATATAAAAGCAAATCGCACCGCTAATTAAAACAAATCGCGAGATTATTAAGATTATGGGAGATATAGTCGTCTCAGCATCGAAAACGGCTCCGAAAAAATAACAGAGAAAAGCGACTACTAGAAATTTGCCTTTTAAGCGAATCTTTTCACTTTCGGCTTTTAATGACCTTCTGGCAAATAATAATCCTGTTACAACCACTGATAAATTAATGAAAATTAAATAAAGACTCATAAGGGGATTATATTGCGCATCAAAATACCCGCTAACATTTCCAATGGCCGTGTAATCTGTAATTAAATAATAAAATAGGTAGATATCCATTGCAATCGTGATCACTAAATATATAACGGGTAGAAGCCATTTTCTTTTTAGATTCAAGAGCAGTGAGATGCCATAGACCCAGAGAAAGGCAAATAGGGGGATGAGCGCATTCCCAATAATAAAATAGGTCGGATCGGAAATTTTAGCCCCATTTGTTAATAGTGCATAAATAAAGGCGAAACCAGAGGGCCACCATGGGATGTATATTCCACAAATTGCTAGTCCTATAAATAATAAGGTGTTTTGCTTATATTGAATGTACTTTGAAGCAATTATGGCTCCAACTATGAAACACGTGAGGATTGTCAAAAAACTCAGCGAACCAAAGATATAATCATTGAATGAAATGATCCCGCCCTTGCAAGGGCTGTCCTCAAATATCTAAAATTTTATATTTGACTCATTCCGTGGGATCTTATTTATAGATATTCTTCGAGTGCCCCTTCTATTTGGTCGATGGAAGGTCTGTCCAATTTAGATTCGGCTAAATATTTCCATTTAATTTTACCGTCTGAATTGATCAAAAATTTTGAGGGTAAGGCTTGCAATGCCTTCAACTTTGATTCACCGAGTTGCTCATACATGGAAACTTCATACTTTTTAGCAATTTTTGTCCCAGGATCTGAAACAAAGGTGATATCAAACCGATGTTTCTGTTTTAGCTGGCTCATATTTCTTGCGGAATCACTGGAAATACTTAGGAGTTTGACATTATGCCGCCGAAATAATTCGAGGTTATCCGAGAGAAGTTTGAGATGGTTTACTCAACCGTGTCACCAAGCACCTCTAAAAAAATCAATAAGTACAGCGTTGTATTGTTCTAAGAGATCCGTTAATTTCACCGCGTTGCCATCGATATCCTCCATGTTAAATGCGGGGGCTTGAGAACCTATTGGAACACCTGAGATTTGATCCGAAGTGCTCATAATATACATAATACAGTACCATTTTAATTATATCCCCTTTTTCCCGTGCAAGGTCGTCCGAGCATATCTATCATTTTATATGCTCTTCATTCGAAAAGGGATAATTTTATATTTCATTGATCTATCATTTTAATTCTGCAGAGCCAAAAAACATTCGCACCTTATTACAACGGGGACAATAGTAATATCTGCCGGGTTTTTTATTTTGCTCCAGAATATATCCACAAGTTTGACAAAACAACATTTTATCTGTAAAATATAGTCTCCTTTAATTAGGTTTGAAAAGCGATTAATTTACTAATAATTTTGGTTTTTAATTTCTAAAAATAAGGTCAAGAATGGTTTTATCGTCTAAAAGAAAAACGATAACGGCTTGTTATTTATCAAATTGAAGTTTATATATGGTCATTTTTTTTACTATAGTAATAGATGGACTGAAGGTGAATAGATCTGAACCCAGACCAAAAAAGGGATTACTATGATATTTTAGGAATTGATGCGGATGCGACCACTGAGGAAATCAAAACGGCTTATCGAAAATTGGCATTAAAATATCATCCCGATTTAAATAAGAACGATCCCCAAGTAGAAGAGAAATTTATTAAAATCAACGAGGCTTATGAAACGTTAAAAGATCCGAAAAAACGAAAACTCTACGATAAACAAGGATATGATGTGTCCAATATAGATCTCACAGACTTGTATCGAACCATGCGGCAAAGTGGACTACGGGAGTTTCTGAATTCTATCTTTAGACAGAGCACCTCAACTCAGCAGAGAGATAAGCCTCCGGACACACTTTATATCTAAATGATTCATTTTTGATTTATAATAAAAACATTATCAGCAGATAAATCAATAAAAAGGTAATGATATAGATAAACCCAGTCCGAAAGGTTGCATTAAAAATAGTCTTCAAAACTTGAAATCGGCCCAACCTTTCTTTCATAATTTTAAAGAACAGACGATATGCGCCTTTTGGAGGGTGATATTCTCTTCCCGTTTTTTTAAGCGAAATAGCCTCAACAGGACAGGTGGTAACGCAGAGGCCGCAGCCAATACAATTCTTTAAATCCACCCAAGCTTTCTCATTTTTTATGGTGAGTGCATCCGCTTGACACCGTTCTAAACATGTTTTGCATCCCGTACAGAGTTTGTGATCGATTTCGGCATAATAATTGGTTTGATAAAATGCCGCGGTATTGGGTGCCATTTTTGCGGCTTGAAGAGCACCACAACAACATGCACAACAAGTACAAATAAAATTCATGTTCTGAGAATTGCCAACTTGGAGAACGAGTCCGTCCGCTTCCGCTTTTTCTAATATTTCGAAAGCCTCTTCTTTCCCGATATAGCGACCGAATCCATGGTCCACATATTGAACTACCACGCCCTAAAGGGCGGTGGATTCGTGCTCCCTAATGTGCTATATACACCTTAGACAACACAAGATGGTTCTCCACCCCGATATGATCGTCCCCGAAGGGACGGTGAATTTGATCGTATTTCTTTAAGATATTTATGCTTCCTACCACATCTCTGTCGTTTCTATATTCGCAATTGAAACACTTGAAACTCCTGTCTTTCGGTTTTACCTTAACATTACACACAGGACAGGTCGATGAGGTATGGCGCTCATCTATTACGTTTGATTAGACCACTTTAGCATCAAATTACTCCATTAAATTACTCCCTACTGACTCGTTTTACCTCAAACAAGACGGTTCCTCCCTCGGTATATTCTTTTCCGGGATCGAGACATTGATAATAGGCAGCTCCCTTTTCCTTTTTGCTTAATCCAAGTTTTTTGGGTGGTATTCCCTCACGAAGAGCCATGATAAAGGGACCAAGCGAAAATAATGCGTGTATGCAGACGGCATCTGAGCCTTTTAAATCAATGGTCGGGCCATCAATTATCATCACATCTCCTTTTTGAAATACTGGACAATCTCCTTCAATTTTTATTGCTCTAATTTCTAATTTTTTCCATCCTTTATTTGAATCCATCTTTTTCCAATCTCAAAATGTTAAAAATATGATTTGAAATTATATTCATTATAAAATAAAGTTTTCAATTATTCTCTTTTCCTTAACCCTCTTTTATAAGATATTCCTTAATAACTTTCATACCTTCTTTTTCATTTAATATCTTTAATCCTAAATTTCTAATTTGATTATACTTGTCTTCTATTATTTTCCTTATATTCCTAGCTCTCGGTTTTCCTTCTGATTTTACATATTTTTTAACAATCTCATAACATTCCTTTGAGAGCCTCGCTATATTATTTTGAATTTTAGTACCTTGATATTGAGGAATATTAAAATAAAGGGGTCTTTTATGATGATGACGAGTATCGCTAATTGTCTTGACACTCTTTCTTAGTTCTCTAATATTAAGCATTCCGCATAAATAGAATGCTTCTTCTTTTATTTCAGTCCCAAAATAATATAAGGTGGAATCCACAAATGTAGTCCCTTCTGGGTCCTCAATAACAGCAGCCATCAATCTTTTTGCATTTGGAAAAACTATTTTATAAGGTTTTCTTTGAGCTTCTCGTACCTTATTGTTTTTACATAGTTTATGTCGGTAATTGATCCCAACTTCAAATAAATCTTTCTCATTGATTTTTGCATATATCTTTTTGATAAATTTCCAATGTTTTCGAGCGAATGGTCCAATATTGGAAACTTTATATTCTAAGTGATCATCTAAGGGTAAGAATATATCATAAGGATCAATATAGAAAGGATATAAACCTCTTGATAAAGTTGCTTTAAAAAGATGTTTACTTTCAACTCTTTCACGAGTATAATACCTCTCTTTCCATTTACCCTTAGCTTGGGGAGAGATCCATGGATCTATAAGAGAGATACGGCCTTTTTCAATAGTATCAAGAATTTGCACATATAGTAATGATTTTGGAATTAGATCGGCACCTTGAATAAAATCCTTGTAATAATCAGATAAATAAACTGGAAAAAGATCTTCTTTTTTTTCTTTTTTTATCAACCGCTTTACCTTATATTTTTCTCCTAATTTCTCTTGGAAATATACGTAAGGTTCTATGTGAAATATGTTTAAAAATTCCATAGTTTTTGCATCAAAGAATCTACTATTTACAGGATATTTTTTCATAGGATCTTTCTTAGTTGGAGTTTGAGTTGTATAAGTTCCAAAAAAGCAACAACAATCAATATTGAAAATCATATCATTGAATTCAAAAAACTCTAAATCTTTAAAATAATCAAATCGTCTAGCTTTCTCATTTTGGGAAGAAACTAAAATAGATCGTGGAAGGACAAAGGCAACTCTACCTTTCCCATCTCTTCTCAAGTATAAATCGGGGATTTTATATAAAAATACTATAGCTTCCTCAATATTTGTTACGTTGTGAGCACCTGGTTTGATATTGAATTCTTCAGAAATATCTTTAAGATTATCTCTAAGGCTTTGATCTGCATCTTTATATGTTAACCATGGAGGATTAGTAATAATTAAATCCATTTTTTTTTTAAGGAGCAAGGTTCTAATTTCGACCAGGTTATTAAGTATATATAACCAAATATGATCCTTATCTTGTGATTTCAATTCATATAATTCCCTAAAAAACGTAATTATTCCCCGAAGTAGTGAAGATGTACTTTTAAAAAGTTCAGATTTATTATCTTTCCTCACTCTATTAAGAGCCGCCTCCCAAGTATCCTCAAAAGTACTAAAATCTTCCCATACATTATAAACTGCCTTAACAAGTTTCTGGAACTGTTCAATATTACTTGGGGAAAGGGCTTTTCCAGGAATTCTCAATTCCATTTCTTCATCTAAAAGATCAACACAAAAGCTATAATATCGCCCTAATTCTATATCTGCGACCGATGAAGACCGTAAAGGGTCAATTGAATTGTATAAATAAATATTGATTGAAATATCTTCGATCCAGTTCTTTTTAGACTTAAGATAGAGAAGGAAATTAGCTTTTGAAGTTAATATCGCTATAGGGTTAATATCGAATCCAAACAAATTATTTACAGATTCATACCATTCATCTGGAGGTTCTTCGGCTTCCGATAGATTAAAATAATTATTTATTTTCTTAAGCGTTTCTATTAGAAATGTTCCAGAACCACATGAAGAATCAAGAACCCTCATTCCTATCTCATATTCTTTTTCAATCATTTTCTTACACAAGATCTCTGGTGTATAATATTCACCCAACCTATGTCTCACACCTGCAATAATCATTTCTTGATAGATGACCCGAAAAATATCTGTTGCTTTAAAAGTCATCAATTTTATCTTTTCAAAAAAAATATCGCAGAGGTTCTTTACGTTAATTATCCAACGAAAAAAATCATAATGGAATAAAGAAATTCCCAATAATTCGAAATAGTTTTCAAGTCCCTTGAAAGAGTCTCTGGAATATTCATTTGGTTCCATAAATTCTTTATAGAGAATTAACTTGAGAAGCATATTCAAATAAGAATGCCGTAAAAATAATTCCACACCTATTTCATCATCATGATAGGCTAAGCTGAAATTATTTTTCCATTGCTGAAAACATACGGTCTTATGTGCTTTATGAGAGTAGAAATGGTCCTTTAATTGTGAATAAGCAATAACGTAAAGAGGTGAGTTTATTCCAAAAAGTATGGCAAATTGCTCTGAATCTATAATTCCGGGTTCAAAAAGGCACTCAATAAGAGAATTAATTGTTTCCTTTGATATTTTTCTTTTATTTTGTAGGAAACCATCCTTATTATAATACCAGATATTTTCTTCTGAAATTATAATTAAAAGTGTTGGATAAACCCCACGAGTCTGAAAGTACTCTTCGATATATTGAATCCCTTTAGATTTGACCCATTTCTCTAATTCCTTTTCATTGATATTGTATTTAAAATCTAATATTACATCTCCAATTAAACAATCTGGGCGACCCTCTAAAACTCTATGTTGAGCTTGATAGGAAAGATCTAATTTCTCAAATAAATTATCAAACCAATTTTCTATATCATATTCCTCTTTAGCTCTTTTTAAACCATTTAAATCGATTTCAAACTCTCTAAAAAATACCATATATATAATTCAACAAAATTCCTTATAATTATTTACAATTAACAGATTTTTATCAAAGACTTTTTAATTTATTTTTAATCAGTGTATAAAATTCATTAATCTATTATTGTGGCATCACCATTAAGGAAAAAGCACTGCTCTTTAGCACGCAAAAATAAGCTATCTTTAACAGAGTTGGCAAATCGAACGTATGATACGTGGTTGCCTCTCGGGATGAGAATTATTTGAGGATTAAGTATTGTGATCCAGAAGAGCTTCGGTCAGATCTCATTGTCGAATCGGCAATGAGTGAAGAGAGGGAGAGGTTGATGGAATGGTTTTGTCGGAGAAGATTAATTTGAAGATACATAAAAAAAATATATAAATTTTATATTTAAATATGAATTACTTATTTAAATATGCACTGAATTTTTTAATAATTCAATTAAAACAAAGTAAATCTAAATGACCCCTATGCCAGAAGATCCCAATAGTTCAAATGAAAATGATGAAGAATACGATTTTGAAGAGAATCTCGATTATAAGATAGAGAATGTAGTTGCCACTGTTGTGGTTGATATTGAAGATAAGATCGACCTTGTACAGATCACTCGTAAATATGCAGATGTCGAATATAATCCCGAGCGATTTCCCGGTCTAATCATGCGAATAACAGAACCAAAAGCAACTATCCTAATATTTACTACAGGAAAAATGGTTGTGACTGGTTTAAGAAAAGCCTCAGAAGCAGGAGCAGTCGTGAGTAAAGTAATTAAACGAATTAAGAATGCAGGAATTAAATTACCAGAACCCGAAATTACAATCCAAAATATCGTAGCATCTGGAGATCTCCATTCATTTATTGATCTCAATATGGCAGCAATTATTATGGAATATGCGATGTATGAACCAGAAGTATTTCCCGGATTAATTTATCGCATGCAAGATCCTAAAACGGTTTTTTTAATTTTTAGTACGGGTAAAATTGTTTGTACAGGCGCAAAAAATGAAGAAATGGTTCGTGAAGCGGTTTTACGTTTAAATAAAGAAGTCAGAAAACTTGAAGTCGCAAAGAAAGACATCGGCGGCTCAGACTTTGAAGAATTAAGTTTTATTTAACTCCTTAAAAGTTTTATTGTATACTCCGGATTTAGATTCTCTCCATAAAGGATTAATAATCTTTTACGGATTCTCAATTACCCTCTCTTTTTTCTATTTTTTTCTTTTTCTTGTAAATGGAATGAAGATATATTTATCAAAAAAAGCAAAATATAAACAAGATAGAGATGTGGTTGTAAGCATAAATATACTTCGTAATTATAAAAAGAAGCATTGGAGCATATGAATCTCACGGCTTTAGGCGTGAGTAGTTCAAGGGGAATAATTTAATACTAAAACCTCTTTTATTGGGCCTCTCTTCGAAGCATCGCTATTTATTGCCCTACTAGCTTTTATTAAGTTTATTTCGTATTTTTCATAGAGATCCGTTATAAACTGACAATAGGAGTTACTGAGCATGAGATAACAGCCCTTTTTATCTAATTTGTGATAGATCTCAGCTAAGTTTTTTTGATCAGTTTTTCCAAAATCGTTTTTTGTATAACTCGTAAAGGAAGAACTTTCTGAAATAGGATGATACGGAGGATCAAAATAAATAAAATCTCCTTTTTGAGCTAAATCAAGAACGAATTCATAAGATTTGTTCAATAACTTGGTATTTTGTAGTGCTTTATGAATGGCCATTAAGTTTTCTTGATCGCAAAAAGTGGGATTCTTGTACCGGCCAAATGGAACATTGAATTGTCCTTTACTATTAACCCGATAGAGGCCATTATAGCAACACCGATTAAGATAAATTATCCGAGACGCTTTCTTTACGGCAGACCAGTTCGAATATTCTTCCATTCTATCCTTTTTTCGGATTTCATAATAATAATCTTCCTCATTTTCATGCCTCTTTAGAGCATGAATAAGTGGAATCACTTCACTCTTTATAACCCGATAACAATTAATTAAATCCGAGTTAATATCATTTAATATTGCCTTTTCTGGTAAAAGATAAAAGAAAATAGCTCCTCCTCCGACGAATGGTTCAATATATCGGTGAAAATCATCCGGAAAGTACTCATCCATCTGCGGAATTAATTGACGCTTTCCTCCTGCCCATTTAAGAAACGGGTGGGGGTCTCCAATTATTCTTTTAGCTTTTCGATTTTGCTTTCTTTGAGCCTTTAGAAAATCTTTAACTTCATCATATCCGTCAAGGAAAGAAAATAACTTTTTTTGCATTCGAAATTTTTTAGAAGATGGCAATTTATATTCAAGTATGAAATTTCTTTTTAATTAAACTATCTTAAGAATAATAGAATCTATGATATTATAATTTTTTTATTAACCATTTAAAATGGATAAGAACCTTTATAAAAGAAAGGGGCTACACCCTGCTCTCGCCTTTTGGAAGACTTTTCCTCCTTTTTCCTTTGCGGATAAAAAACAAAGAAAAAATATTAACAAATCCAATTCTGATATAAGTTTGGACATCAAAAAACTTAGCTCTAAAAAAAGGGAAAGAGTTTAAAAGATTTGATCATCTATGACAAAATTTTCTTAAAAAAAAGACCTTAACGCTCTGGGTTCCAATGGTGGTTGTATCTATTTACTGTTAATTATGGGAGAAACACTTTCCGTAGATAGGTTATCCATAGATCTTTTCAAAAGAATAAATTCATATGTGTTTTTTATTATGAAAATAAAGGTATTAAACTTTTTATTTCAGAAAAATTTATTTATATATAATCCAAATAAATCAATGATAAATCAAATATGGTTAAGAAAAGGTATCTCTCTAAAAAGAAAAATACACGACAAACCATTACCATCTCCCCTTTTCTAAAAGATTGGGTAAAAAGATTTGTAAAGGACCAGCAAGAAAAGTATCCCAATAATGATAATTATCGAAGTGTCTCCTCTTTCATAACATATATTTTAAAAGAAAACTTGAAACTTTTAGAACACGGGAAAACATTAGATGATTTAAAAAATCGACCCGATAAAGAAACACTAGATTTCTTCGATAAAATTACTTTCAAGGCAATAGTCCAACAATATGAGATCGTTTCAGAGTGTGGAAAATATCTTATCGAAGATTTCGACTTTTTGTTTCCTCTCCTCTCAAAATACAGAATTTTTATGATGAAGAATAAAAAATCTGAAGAAGAGTTCACTATTAAAGATTTTCTTGAAGGATCTGAACGAATTTATAACTTTATGAAGAACAATAAAATAACCAGAAATTTTTCAATTAATCAGATGGGAGAAAAATTAATTGTTGAATATTCAGCTTACTATACTAATATCCATTTCATTTTGTCTAAAACATTTATTATGATGGGGAGTATTCTTGGTTTTGAATTCTTGAATGTTTCTTATGAAAATAATTATACACGCATGGATATTATACCTACAAACTTGTTTTCAAATCCAAAGTTGTTAAAAAATAAAAGAAAGGAACTCTATCTTAAAAATATCAAGCATCTGGTTAATTACCATAACTTGCTCAAAGATGAGAAATGTCATCATTTATGGTTGGATATGGCAAGTAAACCCAATGCCCTTATAAGTTTTCGAAGCGTTGAGGACGGAGTTAAGCAAATAAAAAAGATGATTGATGAAATCTCGTCCCATTGTATCAGAAAGGAAAGGCCAGAATTTATTCTGGATATCTTTAAAAATTTTGGGTGGATTAATAGAAAACATGAACAATTCTCGTATGAACTCTTAATCTCCCCCGAGGAAAATCGGATTGAAAAGGAGATTATGAAAGAAATCTATAAATATATAAAGGGAGTCAATATAATTAAAAAAGTAAAAAAGAACGATAACTTATATCAATTTATCGTATAGTTTGGTTCATTCCTTTGTTTTCTTTTCTATGAGATATCCATTAGAATTCTATAAAATGATTTTATAATAATTTTCTCATGACTATTTCTGAACTTCGATGATTTTCCCAGAGAGATAAAAACTTTTTCAAATTTTCATCACTTTGAAAGATTTTATCTCGAGCCTTTCTTTTAGCCTTAAGAATACGTAAGAATTTTTTATCCAATAATTGCCGATAATAAGTTCCTAATTTTTCTGGTCTATCTTTCTCTTCAGCTTTCAGAATTGCCTGAACTGCGAATTTTCCCGACATCATTGCATAAGGAATACCTTTTCCACTAATCGGGTCCACAATTCCCCCCGCATCTCCTACAGCTAAAACATTATCTTTAGAGATTTGCGGGCGTAACCCCACAGGGATTAAATGCGGTTGAAAGATTTCTAATTGGGCTCCTTTCAAAGCCTTTTTCACATAAGGCAAACTAACATACTTTTTAAACTCCTCGCGGGAATTCGAAATTAAATTAATCTGATTCCCCCAACCTACCGTTATGGTCCGTTCTTTAGGAAATAACCAAGCATACCCTACTGATATGAGGGATTTCCCAAAGAAAAGGTGAATTGCATCATCTCCAAGAACTTGGACGATGTGTGAGGGCGTAGTTTTCATTTCCTTGGTAATTGTTAAAATTAGATCGCTTTTAGCAAAACTGGGCCAGTTAAGTTGTCGTAACGTCCTAGAATTTACTCCATCTGCAGCAATGACATATTTAGTAATATAAGTACCTGCGGGGGTTTGAATCTTATATTTACCATCCTTTTTCTGAATTTGAACTAAAGGTTCTTCATCATGAAGTTCCGCTCCTCTCTCTTGCGCCAGATCCGAAAAGTGTTTATCAAAGATTGAGCGCCAAACTACGGCGCCTTTACCTCTCTTTGAATAAGATGTCCCATCAATATGGTGTAACTCCAGCGATTCGATTATCCGAGATATTTTGTCCTCGGGGTAATCCAATTCTTCTACCAATTCCCACGCTAAAGCTCCACCACAAGCTTTATATCTTCCTTCCTCTCTAACATTCTTTTTTTCCAACAGGCAAATATCTAAACCATTCTCGGCTGCAACTCTTGCAGCTACAGCCCCACTGGGGCCAGCCCCAACTATGAGTATTTCATACTCTTCTGCATTATTCGCCATAGTATTTTAATAAATGCAATATCGCTTAAATTTCTTTTATGGTCAAATATTTTTTTCGGCTAAAAGACGAAAAAAGAAATCATCCTTGAGAAATACATAAATAATAATCCTAAGGGATGGAGTTTTCTTTTGTTTTTTTGATAGATGAGAAGAGAAAAGGAGCCTTGAATCTATTAAACAGGTTTAATGGGTAAAGAATGAAAATTCAATAGACAAGGGTCCCACTTTTCTCAAATCTATATTGCAATCTTTGCTTTTTAGATTTTACTATGGGAAAGGAAATTAATTTATTTTGCTGATTACTTAATTTAATTATAACATAAAATCAATCACATTTAATGAATAATTAAAAAAAACTGTTAGATCTTATGAAAAAGAATAAAGAAAGATGTAAAAATTGCGATGTGATTCGAGCACTTAAAGATCTAGTGGTAACTGAAAAGGGAAATTACTATTGTTTTTCCTGCTGGAATTTAAGACATCCTCGACCCGTGAACGATGATATTCCCATACGGATCATGAAAGATGGAACTCCCGCAATAATATTAGATGAACCTGAGGGAAGAAAGAGGAGTAAATTTGAGGATCCGCCTCATTATGAAGCATGCAACGAGGATTATTATTTGGACCAGTATTATTATCAAATTTTAAAGCATACGAATTTGACAAAATTAGAGCTTGATGATTTGGTAAAAGCAAAAATTCGAGAATTAAAGGGATTAATCTCGGAAGAAGGTGCACTTTTTATAATTGCCAAAGAGTTCGGAATTGATTTAGAAACAGACTCTTCAGAGTCAGGATATTAAGCGTTTTCTTTATTCTTCGGTATCTTCAAATTCAAGATCAACTATTTGTTTTTTTTTATCCTTTCGATCAGCAACAAACGTACCTTGATTTCCCAATTTATCGACTTGTTGCATACGGCCCATTGGGTTTAACAGATCCATTAATTCTTTCTCTTGTTTTGACATAGAACCGAATTGATTATCTCCAGATAACGCTTCAAACGGATTTTCTCCAGACATCGCTTCAAACGGATTTTCTCCGAACATATCTTCAAAGGTTTCTTCCGCCTCTAGTAATTCTTTAGGCATCATACGTTTTTTGAATAGGTTAAAAAAGAATTTCTCAATTTTTTGCCTTATCTTACTAAAGAATTTTCCAATTTTAGATTTACCGCTCAGAGGACTTTTTCCTTTTTCTGATTTACGCTTATTTTGTAGTTCTTGTTGGATGTGTTTCGCCCATTGATCTCGGGGGATGCCCATCATTTCCAAATTTTGTTTCATATCTTGGATAAATTCCTTTTCTTCCTTGGAAAATTGATATTTTTTATTCTTTTTTCTCATCTTATGGTTTTTAAATGAATACGGATTCAAATATTTTATGATCTCTATGATAAATATTAGATATCTGGTATATACGCAGAATATCAGAAATAAGGTTACAAGAATTTAAAGATTATATATTTCAAAAGAAAATGTTAGCTTAGCAGTTAAATTTTAAACATACAAAAGTATAGTGGGGAAAAAAATGAATCAACAATTTAAGTGGAACTTTCCGTATGACTCACAGCGAATGCCAATACTAGCAGAAAATGTCGTTACGACCTCCCAACCTTTGGCAGCTCAAGCTGGACTCCGTATGCTCTTAAAGGGGGGAAATGCAGTTGATGCAGCCATTGCAACTGCGATTGCCCTTACTGTGCTTGAGCCTACAAGTAATGGATTGGGAAGCGATGCGTTTTGTATATTGTGGGATGGAGAAGAATTGGTTGGACTAAACGCATCGGGACGATCACCCGTAGCGTGGACAACAGAATATTTTCAGGAGAAATATGACAAAATGCCCCTATTAGGATGGGACACGGTTACTGTTCCAGGTGCAGTATCAGCTTGGGTAAAATTATGGAAAAGATTCGGGAGCTTAGAGTTTAGAGAACTCTTTGAGCCCGCTATTAACTATGCTAGAGAAGGTTTTATTATCACCCCTATTATAGGGACCGCATGGAGGTTTTTAGCACGACAGTATAAAAAGTTTCCAGAATGGGTGGATACTTTTACTCTTAACGGCAAAGTTCCGAAACCGGGTCAATTATTTAAGTTACCACATCACGCCAAATCTCTAGAATTAATCGCTGAATCGAACGGAGAAACATTTTACCGCGGGGAGTTAGCAGAAAAAATCGTTGCCCATGCGAAAGATACGGGCGGCAAAATTTCATTTCGCGATCTGAAGAATCATAATGCAGATTGGGTAGATCCAATTGAACAAGAATATCATGGAATAACCCTCCATGAAATCCCTCCCAACGGACAAGGTTTGGCTGCTTTAATTGCTCTTGGAATACTCAAACATCTTGATATTGCTCAATATAGGCCAGAATCAACAGAGGCATTACATTTCCAAATGGAAGCCATGAAATTGGCTTTTCGCGATGTCCATAGATATATTGCCGATCCCGCAGCGATGAGAGTTGAACCAAAGGCTCTTTTAGCAGAGGATTACTGCAAAAAACGCGCAGACCTGATAAAGAAAGATAAGGCAACTGATTTTAAATACGGCAAGCCAAAAATTGGAGATACTGTCTATTTAACAACCGCAGATAAGAATGGAATGATGGTATCCTATATTCAATCAAATTTCTGGAGTTTTGGTTCTGGAATAGTAATTCCCGAAACGGGGATTAGTCTTCAAAATCGTGGAAATGGGTTTACGCTAGCTAAGGGGCATCCGAATCAAGTTGGATCAAGTAAACGTCCATATCATACAATTATCCCAGCATTCATAACTGAATCTGGTAAGCCTCTAATGAGTTTTGGCGTGATGGGGGGATATATGCAACCTCAGGGGCATATACAGATGGTTTTACGGATATTTGACTACCACCAAAATCCACAAACAGCTGCAGATGCACCCCGATGGAGAGTAGAGGAAGGGGTGCATGTAAAGATGGAAAACAAATTCCCAAAAGAAACGTTATCCAGATTGGGAAAAATGGGGCACAAAGTACTCAATAGCCATTCTATCGATTTTGGCGGAGCGCAGCTGATTTATAAACTAAAGAATGGATATTGTGCGGCCTCAGAACCGCGAAAAGATGGACAAGCCGTAGGATTTTAAAAAAAATAAAAAGATTAGTTATTTGAAAGGTTCTTATCGACATCCTTAAGAAATTGAATTGCACAACGAATGGTATCCGTTAATCCAACGGTATCACAATTCTGGGGTAAGTCTTCCCTTGAATGCCAATTTTTGGGAATTCCATCAGAACCTGCCGCAATTACCCCTACACTTGGAATCCCTAAACGTGAAAATGGAGCAGAATCGGTTCCCGCATCAATGTTTTTCAATTTATAATCCACTTTCGCTTTTTTAGCTGATTCTGCTAATTGGTTATAAACCTTAGGATCATGGGTTGCTCTGTACATCGGTTCTTTTTTCGCAATAATCAATGGGTCATCGGATCCAACGCTGTCAAAATTAACCACCCATAAACTCTCGGCGGGAAAAGTTCCATTGTCAATTTGTTCTTTCACGTCTTTCGATAATGCTTTACTTCCAGCCATTCCCGCTTCTTCTGCCCCAAACGCAACAGACCAGAGCACCATGTTTTCCAGAGGATGTTCTGCAAAATAGTCCAACACTTTCAAAGTCACAGATATTCCGGATAAATTATCATTTGCTCCTGGAACTGGTCGGGTGCTGACCACATTCCATGCAATCCAAATGATAAAGGGGGTCAAGGCTAAGATCAGAAGGTAATACCATTCAAAATTGAACGTTGGGACAAAAGAAATCAGCGGGAGTCCATTCAAGATGTCCATTATAAGTTGATAAAAAGAAATGAGCAGCCAAAGAGCTGCTGCGACAAAGACAAATACATAAAAATAGATCATCTTCTTCCCGTATTTTCTCCCTAGAGGAAATTCATAATTATTGTCAATATGTCCCCCAATTATCATAATCCGCTTAGGGAGAGAGGGATCTTGTGTTTGATTTTGCTTCACTTTCCCAATTATGTTACGGGACTTTTCTTTTTTGAAGAGAACATCCAAAAATGTATATGAGAATAATTTTAAAATGATGTTTCCCAGCATCAAGAGAATTAAGAAGATTGTCAAGAGAGGGGAAAAATGAAACATAATAAGACTGAGAAAAAAGAAAGCCAAGGACAATTTGGGCCAGTACTTAAAGAATTTTGCATAGGTATAACACTCTTTCATTTCTACCTCATCTGCGCCCAATTCTTTCATCTTTTTAACTAAAAAATCCTGAGCCTTTTTCTCGCCCTCAGAACCAGGGAGTCTATATTTAGCAACCTCACAGATATCGAAAATTAATTGATGTGCTTCTTTACCAAGTTGTTTACTTAGTTCTTGAAGATTCATATTCTCAAAAATTTATGAAGATAATTTAAATTACCGATCAATTTCCCTACAAATAAGGAGCAAAATTTTGCTGTATCATGCGCTTAGTATTCTTAAATTTTGAAGAATCAACCAGACCGTTAAGATCCAGAAGATCTTCTCTAAATTTTTCAGAAAAATCTTTCAAAAAATTTTCAACGCAAGATTTTAAATACCTTGAAGATCGCTCAACAATTAGCAGAAAAGCGAAGCCTAGTTTATCGTTATATCTTAATATAATCCTTTTATCTTTCAAATTTATTGAATTGAGCTTGTATTCTTTAATAGCAAGATTAGAAAGAATATGATTGATTCCGATAAGAATTGCTCCCTTTAAAAGAGAATCATCTAATTGTTCGTTTTTATTAAAATCATATGAATATAATAAAATACCAGATTTATGGAAGAGAATGAGGTTATCCACTTGGTTAGTAAGCTTATAATAAAAATTAGGATGGGAAATAAGAAAATAAAGGAAAGTTGCGAAACTAGTTAAAAAAGAAAGATCAAATACGAATTTGAGCCATAAGTTCGAGAAAATCAAATATAAGAGGTACAATGTAACTACCAAGGTAAATATAGAAATGACTAAAGATATTACTTTTGCCATTTTTTTCTGTTTTAATACTTTGTAATTAAGAATATGGACACCCCACATTAATATAATGATAGAGAGATTAAACGAAACTAAAATATATAGTAAAGACGGGGTCTTTATCTGCAGAATATAAGTTGTTCCAATTTTAATTAAGTTAAAACTATTTGGTAAAAACACGACAATCGAAATAATCGCCGTAAAAAATGCATATAGCATTGGAGCTAATAGATTTTTTTTGAAAAAATAATAATAAAGCGATCCGATAATACTTAAAGAATAAGTGCGAGCAAGAATTGATAAAATTAAAAAGTTTCTCGCCGCTGTCTTGGAGAGGGTTCCAAGATTAAACAGATTAAGAGTAAAGAAGGAGATAACAGTTAGAATAACAAAACCAATTACGGGGAAAACAATGTTTATTACTATTCCATACCGCTCCCCATTTTTAATATAGAACCATAAACCCGCTCCAGCACATATAATAAAAAGAACAATAAAGATTAGGAATAACTCCATCGAGTTATACATTCACAAATGTTATGATTTTAATAGTTTTCGATATTTCTCAATATACATATCGGATAAATTATAACTACAAATGCTTTACATTGAGAATTGGGAAGAACAATACCTTGAAGTTAAATACAGAGAAGGAGGAAAAAGGAAATATTTGGTTGACTGGGTCAATGACACTGAAGAGGATATTGAATGGAGACCTATGACAAATGGGATGTTTATCTTCATATGTGGGATCGGAAAATGTTTGAGTTTAATACTCAGCCAGGTACTGGCTAACGTTTAATTCATATGGCAACGTATGTTAACCACGAGGGGTTTTTAGCGGAAAATGATTATGCTGCCGAAGATTTTGCCTCCGGAGAACCCTTTGAAATTTTTAAAGAGTTCTTTCAAAGAAAGAAAGAAAAGCCATAAAACTTTTTTAATACTATGAAAATAGAGATTCCTAATTATGGGACACTGACTATCCAGAATGTAATATTTGACATCAACGGCACTCTTCAATTTGAAGGGAAGGTAAGTGAGGGATTAATTCAAAAATTTAAAGAATTGGAAAAAGAGTATCATGTTTATTTAGTTTCTTCGGATACGCGCGGAAATTTGGCAGAGTTAGCAAAAAAACTAGATACAGACTATATCAAAATTGATGACCAAGAAATTACGGCAACAGAGGGTAAGAAAAATGAACTCCTTAAGTTGGGAAAAGAAGTTACCGCCGCCATTGGAAATGGAAATAATGATTCCTTGATGTTAAAACACGCCATTTTGGGATTGGTCATCATCGGAAACGAGGGTGCTTCCACCAAAACCTTTCTAAATGCGGATGTTGTTTTCCATAATCCCATTGCGGCCATTAATTTTCTATTAGAGAAAAAAATGATAATTGCAACTCTTCGAAAATGAATAACTTATAAGCATTATTCCTCACCCTTGCGAGGCATTCATCAAATATTCCCAAATACTTGGTTTTTTATTTGAATCATTATCATGGAAGGAATAATGTGTTAATCACATCCTTTTGATTCTTTTTTATTTAAATCTTCGAACGCCTTCTCTTGGCTGTTCCGCTCTTCAGATTTAATAGACCTATTTACTTGTTTTGCGTATCGTATAGCATTATTTTTTCCTTTCTTAATGTTTTCAAATAGTTCTTCTTTACTCAATCCTCCCGAGAGAATTATAGCAGTTTGAAATGATTGGTTAGGACTGAGGTCTTGGAATTTAATCTGTAAGGCGGACAAAATTTCCCCGGGTTCCTTTACCAGTGAATTGGAAAGAATTAAATGATCTTTATCGAGGTTAAATTCATTTGTTAAGGTTGTTTCATAGTGTGTTGGTTTTGATATCGATGATAATCCTCCATGAACCCCTGTATTGTCATATTGATAGAGAATATCCTCATCCTCATCATAGTCCGAGACGTCTGTATCAAATCCTTGAAGACCATTAATATCGAAGTCAAATATAAAGTACATAGAGAAATCCAATAATTCATAATCCGAGATATTTTTTAGCGTGAAATATGCAATGAGGTATGGAGATTCCGAATATTTAAAGATATCAATATAGAGGCGAGTCCCAAGAGAATCCTTTAAATCATCCAATTCGTCACTAAATTCGTAATTTTTCAGTAAGTACCGTTTAATATCAAAATCCAACGTAATCCGATTAATTGTGGTTCCCTTTTTACTGTTCACTAATCTAAAGATCGGTGTCGGCTCAACATTATGGAATAAGATGGGAAATTTTTGGCCTTTAAGTCGAATCTTAAAGCTAAACCACGTGCCAGTATGTTGTTCTTCTGCAAGGTATATCAAGTATTTAGTTTTATATTTTAACTCCTTTACCGAAAAACCCATAAGATAGCCAGAAGCGTTTCATAAGGCTAATATTTTATTGAATTTGACTTGAAGTGGTATGTTATTACAACCTCCTTGATTTCATTTTAATTATATTAAAAATTGAATCTTAATTAAAAGAAGACGCAACTAATTTTTAAAATTTAGTTTTAGACCTTTTCCAAAAATTTCAAACCAATATAGAGGAAAGCGTCGTTGACATTCTCACCTGTCTTTGCAGAAGTAGTAATGTGATGGAATCCATATTTCTCTGCAATTTCCTCTATTTCCTCCTCGGTTATTACAATATCATCGACCAAATCAGACTTATTTCCGACAATGACCATAGGAATATCTTTCGGTACTGATTTTTTAATATCCTCATACCACGCATTAATACTATTCAAATTTCCAGGACGAGTCCGATCAATTACGATAAAGGCAGCATTGGCGCCATCGTAAAAGCGAGAACGATATGGAGCCATCTGCTTTATCTGTCCTCCAATATCCCAAATAATAAAATTCATCGTGGTATTGTCGGTGATTTCCTCGGTCTTTTTCGATATATCTAGACCAATTGTAGCTAGATAACTCTCTTCAAATTTATCATTAACAAATCTGTCAACGAGGCTGGTTTTTCCCACTTTATAATCTCCCGTTAGAATAACCTTAGTATTATATTCTCCTTCCGGAAGTTTTCCGCTACGTGTTTTGGATAGCACGTCAATAATTTGCGGAATATCAAGTGAGACATGATCTTGTCCTTGGAGAATGAGTTCATTCTTTCCAGCGATATGTTCAGAATAAACCTTTAAAGCAATATCTGAAGTATCAGGTGTTGCCATAGAAGTAAGAATGGAATTAGATCCTCGGGAACAATACGCAAATTTGTGATCCTCTATTTCAAGAATGTTAAAGAAATCCCCTTTAGTGCCAAACTCTGATTTTATGCGATCAATATATTTATCTAATAATGCAGTTATGACCCCGATTAGGGAATCGTCCTCATCAGCTCCTTCAGATGCCATAAGAAAGCCATCTCTATCGCAAACGACCGTTGCCAATAATCCATCGAGTTTTTCCATATATCTCTTTAGTAATATAACTAATTGCTCTTCTGTATTTTCCATTTTTTCTCCCTTAAAAATTTATACAAATAAATATAGTTTCCCTAAATTTAAAGTTTTTAGAATTGCACATTATCTTGATATTATCCCCTTATAAAAAGTGTTAAAAGTATTAATAAAATATGCTAAAACATAAGAATAATTTAAGTCATAAAAATAATATTGAAAAAGTACTCAGTCGATCTGTGAAGCTTTTTCGCAAATGCGATTTACACTCATTGGCTAGAAAATGGGAACGCATTCTGAATAATTATCGGCGCGCAAAAAAATTAAGATAAGAGAGCAGATTTTATTTTCTTTCTTTTTTTTCTGAAAATGTGGCCTTCCGATATACTAAATTCATAATTTTCTCATATATTTTATTCATAACAATTTTAAATTCTTTTTTATACTCTAAATTCTCTGGAACACCGAGATTGTGAATTATACCCGTCCTTGATCCCGGTTTCCGAAAGTGAAATTCTACATCCACTTCATTGGGTGTCTTTGCGAATTTGGAATTAACTTCATCAATTTCTATTGCTGGAATATTCGTTAAGCCTTTTTCTTTGACTCGAGTATCCTCTTGAGCTTTTTTTTCTGCGTTTTTTCTGGACGAACGAAAGGTTAATCCAAATTCTTGAATCAATTCATCTCTGTTTTTTCCACGGAGTTTTAACAGAATAAAGGGGTTATAGTCAATAACTCGAGCAAGATATAATATAACAGCGGCGATATGTTTGCATGGCACTGCACTATCGGGACAAGAACACTTTGCGTCCAATCCCAAAGATGCGTCCGGAAAAAGTGAGTGACTTTCTTGTTCAAAAAGATCTATCAACTCTTCAGGCAGGATCCCCTCTAATAAATGAGCCAAATTGATAAGTTTTAAGGAAAAAGAATCTAAAACAGTACCCCATATTCCTTGGGAAATTAGATCAAATTTGATTTTTACCCTATAAGGCGATGGAGCGGTTCCTTGAACGGTGGCAAATATTTCTCCTTTATGGATAGTGAGATTGTTTATTCTCTCTTCATCCTCAGCATAATTAATTCCACGTCGCATTCGAAATGGCCTCCCAATCTTTAATAAGGAATGGATCCACTTCTTCCCCCATTTTGTAGTTGCAAAATCGATTAATGATCGTTTAATTTGTTGAACTTCTTCTCTTGTTTTTCGTCGTTCACGCTCTGTCTTTGGAAATCTATGGGTATCCTTACGGAAGCGTGTTCGACGGGGGTCTTTATCTTTCTTTATTTTGAACACCTGTAATGACTAATTTTTATTCAATTAAAGTGAAAAGAGTTGTTTTAGTTTATCTTTTGATAGATCTGAAATCCAAGATTCTCCTTTTCCGGGAATTACTTGGTCTGCTAATTTTTTTTTCTCTTCTAATAAATTATCGATCTTCTCTTCAATGGTTTCAAGTGAAACAAATTTATAAACACTGACAGAGTCGGTTTGACCTATGCGGTAAGCACGATCTGTGGCTTGAGCTTCAACGGCTGGATTCCACCACCGGTCAAAATGAAATACTGTGGTTCCTTGGGTTAAATTAAGACCTGTACCTCCCGCTTTAAGTGATAAAACCAAAATGGGGGCACTTCCAGGGTCTTCCGATTGGAATTCATCAACAATTTCTTTGCGTTTATATTCCGGAACACCCCCATGGAAATAAAGAACATTAATATCGTAATAATTTTCAAGTACCTTCTTTAAAAATTGACCCGTTTTTCGGAATTGAGTAAATATAAGAGCTTTCTCATTTTTACCTAAGACCTCATCCATCATTTCTACAAGCCGTTTTAATTTTTGGGATTTTTTAAGGAAGTTTTGTACATCTTGTTGGCTTTTAAATTCCGGAATTGACCCATCTAAAAATTGTATCGGGTGATTACAAATCTGTTTTAATTTCATTAAGAGACCAAGTACTGAGCCTCGCTTCTTTCGTTCATCAATTTCTTGATTATCGATCAGGTTCATTACTTGGTTAACTTTCTTTTGATAAAGTGCCTTTTGTTCTTCTGTCAATTCTACATATACTTTTATCTCATTTTTTTCCGGGAGATCTTGGATAATATCCTTATCCGTCTTTTCACGGCGAAGGATAAACGGATTTATCACATTTTTTAAATTTTGAATTGAGGCAGTATCTTGGAATCTTTCAATGGGAATAACATACTTTGACATAAAGTGCTGACGACTTCCCAAAAGCCCTGGATTTAAAAACTTAAAAATAGTCCATAATTCCATCAATTGATTTTGAATAGGAGTACCACTCAACCCTATCCTATAATCCCCTTGGAGTTTCATAACTGCTTGCGTTTGTTGGGAACTGATATTTTTTATATTCTGTACTTCATCCACGATGACTCCATGCAAACTAACCGGTTCAAGTAAATCAATATCATTTCTTATGGTGCCAAAAGTGGTCAATATAACTCGGTGAGGACGTAAAAAATCTTTTAATTCACTTGGTTTGGAAACACGATCGGGGCCATGATGAACTACTGTCTCTAAATCGGGAGCAAATCTCTTTAATTCACGTTTCCAATTAAATAGTACAGAAGTGGGACAGATTATGAGAGTACTTTTCTCAATCTCGGGATAGGTTTCCTTAAGATGGAGTAGAAACGCAATTATCTGAATGGTTTTCCCTAATCCCATGTCATCAGCTAAACATAATCCAAAATTATATTTGGTCATATTAACCATCCAAGTAAGCCCCTTTTGCTGGTATGGTCGCAATTGACCTTGAAATAAATTGGGAGTTTCAATAGATTCAAAAGATCCAATAGAACTTAATGTATCAATTATTTCTTCTAAATATCCCTCCACAATAACATCATAAGTATATTCTCCGTCACCAATTTCTATCTGTTGCTGAAGACCTACTCGAAGCGCGTCAATATAGTTTAAATCTTGGGCGATTGAACCTTCTTGGATAGTGTCTTGAAGCCTATGCAAGTCCTTTTTGTCAACTAATACCCATTGATCTCGCCATTTAATCAAGGGAGACTCTTTTTGCAAAATTTCTTCTAATTCTCCAGGAGTAATTTCTTCTTCCCCCAGCTTCACTTCCCATTCAAAATCTAAGAGAGCGTCAAGATTAAATTGAGCTAGATTAATCCTTCCTTGGTTCTTCTCTAATTCTTCTTGTATATCTGACTTAGTATTAATAACTAAACGCCCCATCATTCTCTGGGATCCTCCTGTTTTAAACACGTCGGGAAGAATCACATTTATTCCATTTTGGATGAATACATCTTTTGGATAACGTAGGAATTCCATTACTTCATTAGACGTTAAGGGAACATGTTGCGGGGTCTGGTGCATTAGGCTTTTTTCTATAGGGGAGAAAATTTTCGCAGCATCGGTGATGGTCAGCAAAATGGTTTCGATTAGTTCTTTCTCGTTTATATGAAGTTTATTAACGAGAGATTCCCTCATCTCTGAATTTTCCCAAATTTTCTTAATAGGAATTAAATTCTCTTTATTTGCCAACTTTATTGCTAAGTCCAACATCCAATCTTCTGAGTTTTGATCTTGTGATGTTTCAGGATAATTTAATTTGAACGTCATGGAAAAATTGCTAATGTTAGAAGAAAGAGATGCGATACGTGTCCAATCGTTAATTAGCTTCTGAACTATGGTTTCATGAAATTTTGTAACGGAGAATTTGTTATCTTTACGGAGAAGTGATTTTAGAAACTTATAGTCCCATGCCAGAGAGGATTCATTCTTTTTATCTTTCTCAACTTCAAAATTATAGAATTCCTTGAAAGTATTAAATTTTCCTTGGTTTATTATTGACCTGATTAAGTAATCTCCTATGTTATCGATAAATTCTGAATACAGATAAGAAGGGTGCCATAACTGAGATATCATCCCTGTATTTTTGTCAGCACTCAGGGGCAAATTAAAACTAATCCAATTTCCGGCGTTCATTATTTTTTTTAATCGAGATTTATCGCCCTCTGAATTCAGCACTAATCTCCAATGACCTTCCAAATGATCCTCGTGGGTCTCAGAGTTTTGCAAGGTAGGAATAAATCTCCCCTTATTTAAGAGTTCAAACACAAATTTCGTTAAGAGAGTCCACGTTCTAACAGAGGGACTGAACATTGAGTTCTCTTTTTTATTGAATCCCTCGGGAAAAAGATTTTGATTCAAGAGTAGTTCTAATCCGGGTTTTAAAGGTACTATTTTTGCAAGTACATCTTTAATTCGAAAAATTGAATTGTTTGCCTTCGCTTCAAGGAAAGCAAGGTTAAGTTTGCATAGCAATAGTTTCTGGACCGGTATTTCTGGGAAAACTTGGCTAATTTTCTTAGCAAGTAATTCTTCACTTTGAACTAAAGGATGCCACAATATAAAAAAGGAAGCAGAAGAAGGGAGGTTTTTTTTAGATTTCAATTTGAATTGACTAATGGAAGAATTCCAATATTTCGAGGGGATATAAAGAATTTGAAGTTTATTAGAAATATGCATTTTTTAAAAATATAGCCAAATCAAACGTGAGGATTTCTATTATATGGGCTTTTTCTGTGAGAAATTATAATATTATATAATATTAAAGTAGGGAACTAAATAATTCTTTCTATACCCTTTGATTTTTTTCGAGATTTTCCCAACTGCGCGTCACAAACCCTACATCTGTTCATTGTTTTTTTACTCATCTCATCCATACAAGAAGCATGATAAAACGCACCACATGCATTACATGAATAAACTTCCTCATCGGGTTTAAATACATTCCGACACCAACTGCAAAATTTGTAGGCTGCTGGTGGACCAATCTCATTTATATTAAATTTTTTAGCTCCCTTTTGAATAGGTTCTCTCTGATTCTCTTTCAACTTTTGGTTTAGCACTTTGATCCTCTGTAGTGAACCCGGTACTTTGAGCAAATGAAAGCAAACGGGACATTTAAAAACCGTTTTAGGTGTCTCTTTTTGGCTCTCAGCCCAGCCAGATACACAATGACTATGATAAAATGTGTCACATTGAGGACAAAACATTCCACACGAAAACGCCGGTGCACCATTTACTGCGCAATCGTGCATACGACAAATACCGCATTTCATATCTTCACTCTCATCGTCCAAAAGTTCTTTCAATTGTTCAACTGTTTTGATTTGATTTTCGACAGTAACCATATCCACTGCAATAACTTCAAGCAAGCCCTTTAGATTTCTGTCTTCTTGAGATTGAAATTTATTATCCCCCTCTTGTACTTTCGCAGGTATAACTTCAGTGAGGATTGCTTCCATTTGAGAGATGTCATTAACATTATAATAAGTTCCATCGGTTCGTTTGGCTATTTTTTCAAGTATATTACTTTCCTGGCCATAGTGAGGATTTAGTTGAATGCAATCGATATAAATTCCAACTTTCTCTGAAATATTCACCAATTCTTGCCATTTTGTCCCTTTTCCCTCAAATTTCCCATCTGAAACCATTATTATCCGGAATCGTTTTCCCTCCGCCAATTTCTGCATACTTTTTACAACCACTTGAAATGCAGAGTTCATTCCGACGTCTATACTTGCTTTGTTGGAAGGGGACAATTCTATGTTATAAAGTGCTTCCTTAAAGACTTCTTGAGAAAAATCTTCAAAATCCAAGCGAACTTCATGCCGATTTGAAAAAGTCACTAAGGCAAATCTTGTTTTAGATTCCATTGCAAGTTTAGTAGAAATCATACTGAGAAGTCCAGCCTCTATTTCTACTACAATGTCTGGATCGCCATAATTCTTTTCCGTATTTTCTAAAACTACGCAGATATCTTCTACCTTTTTCTCTAAGTCGTAGGTTCCAAGAATTTCCTCGGACATTTTTACATCATCAAAATATAATATTCCTATTTCTTACTTATTAATAATATAGTTTTATTATTTATTTATTCAATTATTATTGAAGAAACTAAAATGAAGCCTTATAAACTTCCTTTGGTAGATGGGATTTTATCAGAAACAATTTCAATAGCATTTTTTATTGAATGCGCCAAAGCTTTAAAGGCTGCTTCAACTTTATGATGTTGATCTTCCCCGTAGAGTACTTTTAAATGTAGGTTCATTTTAGCATTTTCGGCAAAAGAATTGAAGAAATGTTCAACATCCTCCAGCGCCATATCTTCGATATTGCACTCATTTAAATTCAACTCCAAATTTAGGGCTTTTCTGCCGGAAAAATCAATAACGCAACGGGCCAGAGACTCATCCATTGGAATAAAGGCAGATCCATACCGATTAATGCCTTTCTTATCTCCTAAAGCATCTAGAAAGCATTCTCCTAAAGTTATTGCCACATCCTCTACAATGTGATGCGTTAAATCTCCCTCAGCTTCTATATTGAGCATAATATCGGCGTGTCGTGCTAACAAAGTGAGCATATGATCAAAAAATTTCACAGTAGTGCTAATTTGCGAATCCTCCGAACCATCCAAGTTAAGTTGAATCTCTACGGATGTTTCTTTTGTGATTCTTTCGTTTTTCGCGATTCTTTCCATTTTTTTCAACTAATTTGAATACCAAAAACCAAATATAAAAATGTTTGTATAATATACGAGATTCATCCGACAAAAATTACTTCAAGACTTTCTTTTCTTGTTGTGCTAAATTAAAATAGGAAAAAGAAGATAGTTATCTTTATGTCGAGTAAAAATA
>JAWOCD010000112.1:0-28566 GCA_046483985.1 Promethearchaeia archaeon | reverse complement strand
TACCCCCGGTGTAGGGTCTATCGGGTTCAAGAACTATACGCAGAAAAAGCAAGCTTGCTAACAGGAATTGTTATTCACAGAGGAGATAGGAATGTCTGAAATTGGCAATACTTCAAGCGGAGTGGAGCAGAGAGGATTCTTTTCAAAGTTGGTAAATGGCGACTTTGGTTTGGCAAAAACCTATTGGCTCTATGGCTTTGTGGTCGGGCTGATCATTAACGTTGTGACCAGAATTATTCCTTCCTTAGGCGCCCTTGCTGCAATCCTCGCAGTAGCAATTCCATATCAGGTAGTCGTTACTATTTTTTCTGCCTTATAGGTTAAGAATTGGACAAATCTTCCCAATGAACCCGTGTTTTGTATTGAGTGGTTAAGTGTTTAATAGTTAGAAAAGATCTGGATATATCAAGACAAAACTGGCAGATCTTCAGAGGATTGCTGACTAACTCGTCTGTCTGGAAGTTCGACATGTTCTAAGACCGTCTGAACGTGTGATAATCCTAATTTCTTAGGTTGAACAACCACGTCATAAATGGCGTGGATTCGTAATTTATCGAAGATTGTTGACATAACATCAGTCTGACATTTCTCCCTAAAGGACGGGGCTTTCTCGCACTCTAGTGGTAAAATTAGGGCAAAATTCATCCTCGACCTAAAGGCGGACTATTCTTTTGCCTCTAATGATAAAAAGAAAGAATAAAAATTTAAAAAGAGGATAAAGTGAGAAAAGAATTGTTTTATGTTTTTGCTTTTTTCTTTTTTTTCACTTCTGTAGGTACTATCTTTTCAAGCTTTCCTTCATCGATGAGTTTTTCAAATTTGTCCGATAATTTATATTTCTGCACCTTTCCCCGCCCCGATAATGGGATGGATACGTCAAATGACACGTAACGCGGTACTTGCGGCGAGCTAATCTCCCCATAACAGTAATCAACTAAGTCTTGTTCTGTGAATCCTTCTTCAACGACTGCCGCAACTCCGACAACTTCTCCATATTCCTCATCTGGAACGCCTACAACAGAACATTCAACAATCTTCGGATTTTTTAACAAGTAATCTTCGATAGCTTTTGGATATACATTGACCCCCCCATAAATAATCATTTCTTTAATGCGACCAGTGATTTTGTAATACCCTTCATCATCCTTTTGGGCCATATCTCCCGTATGCAGCCATCCTTCTTCATCAATTGCCTTATCTGTTTTTTCTGGAGCCTTATAGTAGCCTTTCATTACGTTGTATCCGCGAACAACTAGTTCTCCATCGGTATTGGGCGGCAGTGGATTGGTCGTTTTTGGCTCTACGATCCTAACTTCAATATTTGGAATTGGTTTTCCTACGGAATTGATTCGATGTTCAAATGAATCGTCCGGAGTTGTGAGCGTAATGATGGGACTCGCTTCCGTCAAGCCGTACCCGATGACAATATCTTCACATTCAAGTACGTCAATAATATCTTGCAATACCGGAGGCGGACAAGGAGCTCCCGCAATAATTCCAGAACGCAGACTTTCGATCTCATAGTCGGGATTTTCTTTATATTCTCGAATATATCGGATAAAGTGAGTGGGAGTTCCGTGAAGTATGGTCGCTTTTTCTTTTTCTATGTTACTAAGCGCTATAGAGGGATTTTGATCCTTGAGCGGGATCATTGAAGAACCCGTGATGGTAGCCGTTGTAATTGCTAAAATGCAGCCGAAACAATGAGAAAAAGGAACGGTAATTAGATATTTATCATCAGGCGTGCAATTTAAAACTGTAGCGACATCGATGGCATTTCCCACGATATTTAAGTGCGTAAGCATTGCCCCTTTGGGTTTTCCAGTTGTGCCCGAGGTATACAAAATAAATGTCACATCATCGGGATCGATTTTCGAACGACGCTGTTGTATGGCTTCATTTCTTGGTTCTGCTCTTTCCATTACCGAGTCCATGGAAATATATCCATTTCTTTTTTCCACATCTTTATCCATTATGATAATATTCTCTAACTTCGGTAAATCGCCTCGCATCTCTTTTATCATTTCGATATAATTGCTGGTACAAATAACCGCTGCAGCCCCAGAATGGGATAAGATGTACTGAGCCTCATTTTTCTTATACCAGTGGTCCAAAGGAATGAGAATTGCACCAGTTTTCGGTAACGCAAACCATGCCACCATCCATTCATATCGGTTTTGTGCCCAGACAGCGACTCTATCTCCTTTTTCTATTCCTAAGTCCAGAATGCCGGCAGCTAATTTGTCAATATCCTCATTAAACTCTTCGTAGGTCTTCCGTAATTCTGGGAAAATCGCAGCCTCAACATCGGCATAATCATCAGCAATTTTATCGATCAATTCGCCTATTTTGAGGTCTCTTTCTACATCAATCTTCATTTTATAATTCAGTTTTTATGTTATTTTTGATTGTATTATTGTTGTTATTATTTATAATTCTTAAATTTTTTTTTCAATATAAATAGAGTGAATCAATGTTCACTTCTTTTAGGGAATCAAGCTTAACAGAAAGAAGATGAGATTGAAGCCTCCCCTCTCTAAAGGAAGGGAATTTCAACGAGTCAACTAAGCGTTGGCTAATGGACATATCTTAGGGCTGTAAGTCGTAGAAAACTCTTTCTATATATCCAGAAAGGATTCCTCCTTCAAAGAGGGTTGATACGATAGTTCAGCAGACGTAAGAAACTTGTCCATGATGTTAACGGCTGAATTCAAGTCCCGATTCATCTCGTGCCCACAGTCGGAAATAATTGTAGGTTCGAATAAGTTTCGCTTGTTTCTTTTCCCGCATTTCGCAATGGTCTTAAATTACCATGCCATAAATCCCTTAAATTTCGGCGGTCTCGGGATTGTATCTCCGTTTTTGCACAGAGCAAAAAAAGACTGGTAATTTGCATCAAATTCTATCTTTCTTTTTTCTTCCTTGTTGTGATATCCATGCGAAATTCAAATATTCCATTCGCGTAGCGTTTTAAGGTCATAGGATAGGGTGCGCTATTAATAATATGGAGCATTGCCTCATTATTGAGTAAGATAGTTCCCGAGAATTCCTTATACCCTAATTCTCTACCAATTTGAATTAAATAATCAAGCATATATTTGGTTATCCCTAACCCTCTCCAATCTTTGTGAACAATAAAGGAGAGTTCACCCACCGATGGTTGATCTGATTTTACAAATGCGGCTTGTGCAATGATCTTCTTTTCCTTCTCTTTCATGGTTTCACCAACTAAAATCATCGATGTAGAATAGTCAATGGTAATCAAGGGTTGAACTCTGTCATGACGGAAAGATTTTATCGTTTTAAAAAACCGGAAATATCTCTCTTGATCTCCAAGCGAATAGAAGAGCTCTTGAACTAATCGCTCATCTGTTGGTTTTATTGGCCTGATTAAAATCTCTTTTCCATTTGGAAGCTCCAAAGTAGTTTCATATTCTTCAGGATACACACTTATTCGTCCTTCCACAGACTTGGGTAACTGTTGGTCGGGATAGACGTAATTCCATTTTTTTGCACATTCTAGTAATTCTTCTCGAAAATCGGGATGAGCAACATTAATTAACTGTAAGACGCGTTCCCGTATACTCTTTCCATTTAAATCCGCTATTCCCCATTCGGTTACAACATAATGTACATCCCCTCGTGTAATTACCACACCCGAGCCTGGTTGAAGGTAGGGAACTATTCGAGATACTAAGGTTCCGTCGTCCAACTCTGCAGTTGAGGGAAGGACCATAATTGGTTTTCCTCCTTCTGCACGTGCTGCTCCCCTCACAAAGTCTACTTGACCTCCAATACCACTATAAAATTTATGTCCGATAGAATCTGAATTAACTTGGCCCGTTAAATCAACGGATAGCGCTGCATTTATGGCCACTTGCTTCTTATTTTTGCTAATTATATAGGGATCATTTACATAATCTACTGGATGAAACTCTACCATTGGATTAAGATTGATAAAGTCAAAGAGTTTTTTAGAGCCCATGACGAATGAGGAAATAATTTTATCTTTATGTAAGGTTTTTTTCCTACATGTGATCACGCCTTCATCAACCAAGTCCACGATTCCATCGGAAAAAACTTCGCTATGCACACCTAAATCTTTTTTATCCACTAACTCGTGGGTGACCGCATTAGGAATTTGTCCAATACCCATTTGGATTGTTGAGTCATCCTCAATAAGAGAAGCAACATATTTACTAATCTTTTTGGCAGTTTTTCCCGGATCCTCATAACTGAATTCAAGCAGATCATGGTCCACCAGCGTATAAGCATCTATTTTACCCATATGGATAAATGAATCTCCGAAGGTGCACGGCATTTTTGGATTTATTTCTGCAATAACATGGTCCGCTGATTCTGCGAGAGGTTTAACTATGGAAACATTTGTTCCAAAACTACAATATCCGTATTTGGAGGGCGGACTTACTTGAATCATCACAGTATCTAAATGAATTTTTCCGCGCTGAAAGAGTTGGGGGATTCTCGAAAGAAGCATTGGAGTATAATCCGCCTTCCCCTTATTTATTGCATCACGTAAATTTTCCCCAATAAAAAAGGAATTGTGCCTGAAGAGCTTCTCAACTCTACTCATATCTCTATAATAATCCAAATCCGAGAGGCTTAAAAGGTGCTGAATCTGTACATCCGGTAAATCCTCGCCAATTTCTATTAATTTCCGGGTTAAGACCGTGGGCTCGGCACATATGGAATCTATATATATTCTATCACCAGGTTTTATATACTTTCGAATGGCTGCCTCCGCAAACATCTCTTTTTTTTTATATTTTTTCAAGAAGGAAAGGTTTGCCTCAAAATTCTTTTGTGACATACTAATTAATATTGATTTGAAAATTTAAAATATTAAATAAAGAGAAAAAATACAAAGTTTTTCTTTAGTTCAGAGAAACAAAAATTCCAATGGTTTTCAGGATTTTATTCATATTTTTGGGAGATGTTCCCTTCTTCAGAATAGTTGGTTAAGGCGATGGAGAAAGGTTCAGAGATATAACGCAGTCATTTAATTTGGAAATAATTAACTTTTTGAAACTCCTATTCTAAATTTAAGAAATTTTTAATAATCTTATCAATTAGATTTAGATAGTACCCGTAGTTTAAGGTAACAATCCGGTGTATTATAGATGATAAAACAAGACTCTAAGAAACAAATTGTTAAGGAGACCTTTCCCGCAGAAACAGTTTCGATTGTAGGGGATTTATTAGCCGGAGTCATTTTAACGATAATTATTCTCCCTTTTGAGAGCTTTGTGGTCTTGATTTTAATAGTACCCGCACTACTCTCATTACGCGGTAACCTAAGCGGTCCCTTTATTGCCCGGACTTCCCGAGACCTTATTATAGGAGAATTCGATAAGAAATCTTGGATTGAAAATGTGTTAGCAACCTATTGTTTGGGATTAATTACGGCAACTTTGGTCGGAATTTTTAGTGTTTTGATAAATCTCTTAATATTCGGAAAACTCTTGTTAAATATTTTTATTATGGTATTAATCCCTATTTTAACAATGATATTCACTTTATCAATTTCAATTTTAAGTTCAACCATCCTTAATCTTATTGTATTCCATCGCGGACTGGATCCCAACAATATCGTCAATCCTATTATGACGGCTGTAGACGATTTCTTCACCGTGGTATGTTTTTTTCTTACAATCCTTATTTTGGGGGTACCTTAAATGGATATAGAACTGAGTTATTTCAAAAAAATCGTAAAAGAATCATTCTTAATTGTGGTCTTTTCTTCAATTATGGGATTATTTTCGGGCACAGTCCTTTCAGCGAGTGAAAAAGTACTCTATGCTTTTCCAATTCTCTTGTTAATCATTCCCTCTTTAAATTCATTGATTGGAGACCTCTCAACTGTGCTTATTTCAAGACTTACCTCCCATCTGTATATCGGGACCATTGAACCAACGATCAAGTTCTCAGAAAGATTAAAAGAAGATTTCTTGGGGCTTTTCTATACCGTGTTAGTAAGCTTAGGATTATTAATTGGATTAGGATATCTTATTGCGATCAATACTAACATTAAAATTGTTAATCCACTATTAGTCATTATAATCTTGCTGATAACAATTTTATTTTTATTTTGTAGCTTGTTTATATTTTTATTCATAGGCGCGATTTTCTTATTTAATAAAGGAAAAGATCCAAATAATTTGTTAATTCCTTTACTCACCTCCCTTGCAGACTTCTTAACGCCTTTTATTTTAATTCTATTAATAACAATCTTTATATAAATTAAAAACTAAAAAACAGGAGTGAAAAAATTTAATGGGACCATTTAAGAAAAAGTTTAAATATAAACCGCTTTCCATGAAGGAAATTATCCGACAAATGAAACAAAACATAGACTTAATGATTGATTTAGCGTATTCGGCGATAAAGTTTGGAAGTAAAGAGATGGCCGATGAAGCTTATAAAATCGAACAAAGGATCCATGAACTTACCTTTTTACTTAATTTCCAGATCATACGAACGCAAGCGGGAAGAACAAAAAATGCAAAAAAACTTGAACCCATCGTAGTAATGGGTTATTCAATTGATAAAATTTCCGATGCTTTATCGGATATTGCCCGAGTGGTTTACATAAACGATGAAATTGCCGAGTTTTCCCAGCTTTTTTGGGATTATGTCCCAGAACCAATTGTAAAAATTAAAATTAATCCCGGGTGCGATTTTATTGGAGAGCTCCGTAAAGAAGTTCATTTTAGAAGTAAACATGGAGTTGATCTCATCGCAATACGGAGAGAGGAGAAATGGCTCTTTAGTAAAGAGGAAAAGGTATTAGAAGGAGATATTCTTATCGTGAAAGGTGAAAAGAAGCCCATAAAAAGCCTAAAAGAGAAATGCTATGATTCGGAACCTTTCAGTTTTGAATTCCAAGAGAAAGAAAGAAAGTTAAGTCAAGAATTAAAAAAAAAGAATGTAATTGAAAAGTCCCGAGAAATCAAAAAGAATTATGTTAAATTGACGGATATCTCAGAAACAATGATTGAACTCTCATTAGCCGCACTATTTTTTAACAACTTTGAGCTAGCCGAGGACATTCTTGAAATGGAAGAATTAATGGACGGTTTAAATATTTCTTTGGAAAAGGACCTTCTAGATTTAGCCCATATGATTAGCATTCCACGGGAATTAACTGGTATTATGCGAATAGTTTTTGCTAGTGAATTAATATCTGACGCTGCTGCAAATATCGCCGAAAATATTATAAAAGGATTTAAACCACACCGCATTTTACAGAAAGCGATTGAAGAGACTTCAGAAGTGGTGGTCAGAGAAAAGCTTTCTGAAGATTCATATTATAAAGGCAAAACCTATAACAAATTACAAGATTCAAAATATAAGAGAGGAATACACATTATTGCGCTGAAGCGAGACGAAAAATGGATATACAGTTTTGAACCTGATTTTCTTTTCGAGGAGGAAGACTTATTGATTGGACTCGGTCCTAAAGAAACAATAGACCAATGGAAACGGTGCGTGAATCCAGAAAAATATCAAGAAGACCAGTAGAAAAGTAAATTTAAAATAAGATGCTCTAATAAACGATGAATATGAAGCAAACACGAGAAAAAACCAGAAAACGTTTCCTCGATACCTTGCAAGAAATCGGCGAGCAAGTTTTAAAAAATAAATCAAATATCGATACAGAGAATATTTTGGATGTAATCGATATTGTTTTGGAGATTCATAAAGAAGGAAACCGAATTTTTGTTTATGGTGCCGGAAGGTCAGGATTTATTGGCAGTTGTTTTGCACAGCGCTTAATGCATCTGGGCATAAAATCTTGTTTTGTTTCTGATGCAGTCACCTATCAATATAATGAAAGCGATTTAGTCATCATAATTAGCGGAAGCGGGGAAACTACCTCTCCCATGGCAATAGCCCAAAAAGCAAGAAAGATCGGGGGAAAGATTGTTTTAATAACCGGAAATCCAGATTCAACTATAGGAAAATTGGCGGATTACATTATAAAAGTGAAAGGGAAAAGTAAAGATGCTGCAACTACCAAAGATACATTGGCCCCCTACACGAGCTTGTTTGATGTGTCTACTCTTTCTGTTTTAGATTCCATTGGTGGCACGTTAATGGAAATCTTAGGAGTTACGGAAACAGATATCGACAAACGGCATGCAACCATAGAATAATTTGAACTACTCACGCTTGAAGACATAAGATTCATACTCCCTAATGCGTGATACACACGTTAGACAATACGATAGTAATATTTCAAACCTTTAAGTTGATTAACCAATTATTCTCTTAATTTTCTTAGAACTTTCAAGTCCTTTTTAAAGCCTTCCATATTTTTACCCTTGGGAGTTTCTAAAATTCCAGGCAAATCTTTTAACTTGTTATCATTTAAAAAGTAACCAAACGGTTCTCTTCCGATTTTTCCTTCCCCAATATGGGCATGTCTATCAACTCGCGAGCCCAATTCCTTAGCAGAGTCATTAAAATGAAGCACATAGAGATATTCCAAACCGATGATGTCATCAAAATCTTGCATCACACTTTCATAAGCTGTTTTAGTGGTAAAATCATAACCCGCGGCAAATGAATGAGCTGTATCAAAAGTGACTCCTATTCTTTCTTTATTTCTAATTTTTTTAATGATATCTCTCATATGTTCGAACTTGTAACCTAAATCATTTCCTTGACCTGCGGTTGTTTCCAGTAAGATTTTAACTTCCGAACCTTGAGTTTCTTGAATTAAACCATTTAATTGATGGGCAATTCGTTCCAAAGCGGGCTGTTCCTCTTCATCAGGATCTTTATTGCCAGGGTGCATATTTACATAATCCAAATGCAATTGCTCTGCCTTAGTGAGCTCATCAATCATAGCATCAACAGATTTTTCCAATTTCTCCTCTTCCGTGCCTGCTAAGTTAATCAGATAAGAGTTATGCGAGATAATAGGCCAAATCTGTTCTGTTAATTCATTTTTCTTCTTTAAAAATTTATTGATTTCGCTCTTATCTAATTGTCCCGAACTCCACGAACGCACTGATCTAATGAAGATTTGGATCGTTTCACAGCGAATTCCTAATCCACGTTCAAATGCTTTATCTTTTCCGCCAGCTACGGACATATGAGCTCCAATACGCATTCCCATAGTAATAACTAAGAATTCTTAAAATTAAATATTATTGTCGATTGGAGAAAAAGCATATTAGTAAATATTAATTTGTTAAATACATTACCTTATGAAAATTAGAGCGAAAAGATCTGAGAAAAATGAGTATTAAAGCAAAAACTGAGGGAACATTACGAGTTGTAGGAATGGTTTTGATATTTATTGGCTTAATAGGAGAGTTTGCCACAAAACTTTTCCTTAAGGATAATATTTTCATACCTATCATCTTTTTGTGTTTTTCCTCTCCTTGGTTGCTGGTTAGTTTTGCTTTAAAATTGGAAAAATCTTTTTTTTATGAAAATATGCCTATCTTAGTAATTGCGGCGATAATTCTTTCTCTACTATGTGCGATTAGTGCAATTACTTTCATTACCAAGACCGGCCCCTATTCTCTCATATTGCAATTTCTGGCAATTTCTTTATTATTAAGTTCATGGCATTTCTCATTAACCATCAAAAAAAAGTATAAAATTTTGTTTTTATGTACCGGCTTGGGATATATAGTCCTTAAGATTATTCAAATTGGATTAACCGGGTTAGATTTTAGTATACTTTCGTTGATTTTAGTGGTTATCTTAGGAACAATATTAATAATAGGGGCTGAATTGTCCATGATAAAAAAGGGTTATCTAAATTACCTTTAACAGCCATTCAGAAAAAAATAAAAAAAAATTGAATAATTTTTCTATTCATTAAGTTTATCCCACATTTCATCGAGTTCTTCTTTTGGAAAAGTGTAGGTTAATCCAGTAGGGTCAGATTTTTCTTTTCTGAAGAATTCGGGGACATCAGATTTTGATTGTCCTACTCCCGCCTTATTGTTGTAGTCCAGTTCAATTTTTAGGAGGTGACGACCAATATCTACTACCTCTTCACGTGTTAAGTCTGTTCCGTACATCGCGTTAATAGTTTTCGCCAAAAGTCCCATAGTCTGGTAATTAGGTCCAATAAAATAGCAACAACCCATCGAATCAAGAACGGAAATATACAGTTGTAATTCAAAAGAGAGATCCAACTTGCCTTCATTTTCAGTTAAATCTCCATAATCCTTCTTTTGATTAGCCTTTCGACCAGCTATTGCAGCTCCTGAAGTATGATCTGCACCCATGGGAGAGGTGGCAAATGTCACGCCCATTCCTTTAAATACTCTGGGATCATATGCTGAAATACCTTGTCCTTTTACTTGAGGGACCCGTTTTGCATTTAGTTCTTTGCCGATATATTTTACCCCATTTCCAAAAAGCTGTCCTCTTTTGGATCCCTTTCTGATCTCTTCTAAGATTTCATATACCGCTTGTTCATCTCCCCATTCCACTTCACCTTCGTCCATAGCAACTCCCATGGTGCCTCCGAATTCAATTGTATCAATTCCTATATCATCGCATAAATGGTCAATTTTAGCCAACGCATCAAGATCATCAATTAATAAATTTGAACCATTCATCGTGATGGTCTCATATTCAAGGCTCGAAGTCACATGATTTCCCCCCTCGTCAACCACCAAATTTGAACATCTAATTACGCAAGCGGGAGAACAAGCAAGTCGATTTTTTCCCCCGCGCTTTTCAATGATTTCATTTAACTTCTCTCCAGAAATGAGATCTATCTTATCAAAACTACCTTTTCTAAAGTTTTTTGTCGGTAAGGCTCCATATTCACTCATCGATTTCATCATTAAGGCAGTTCCGAAAATTGAGAATGTTTCCTTCGACTCAGCCAAATTTTTTGTAAAGGGTTTTGAGATCTTTCGGAGTTCTTGAAGGTCCTCAATCTTCACGTTTGAACTTTCGGGCGGAATAATAACTATTGCCTTAATCTTTTTCGAACCCATTACCGAGCCTAAGCCGCCACGTGCGGCATGACGACTGGGATAGCCTTCAAGATCGTTCGCTGCAATTGTTGCAGATTTCATCATATGTTCCCCTGCAGGACCAATAGAGTAAATTCCCACTCTTTCTCCAAAACGGTTTCTTAATGTTTCATGAATCTTATAATTTCCCAGTCCTTGATACTCATTGGCTGATTCCAACCGAAGTCCGTTTTGATCCAAGATAATTATTTTCCACTCGGGAGATTTATCTTCCAATATCAATGCCCGTATTCCGTGTCGTGCTAACATCAGAGAGGGGCGACCACCCACATTAGATTCTTTTATTCCACCAGTTAAGGGGCTCTTCCCTCCTACCGATGTGCGCCCAGAGTTGGGGAATGGTGAGCCCGTTAGAACTCCATTTGCAAGAATTACCTTATTTTTTTCCCCTAATGGATCTGCTTTTGGATCTACTTCGTCATAAACAATCTGCGAAGTAAGCGCACGAGCTCCTAAAAGAAAATATTCTGAATCTTTTGTAATCTCCTCGTAGTTTACTGAATTTTCTTCTACATTTATTCTCGCTAATTTCATTATCTTATAATTAAAAATGTACATTCGATATATTATTTTTATTTTCAAAATTTTAGATATAGAAAATTAGAATTGTTCTTTATGGATAATCTCTTCAAGCGGTTTCCGTTTTTCCACAGGTCCCTTTTTTCTAATTGAATACCCGACTGGAGTTAAACCTAAAACCCTGTATTTTTCAGGTATAGTAAGCAAGTTTTTAATTTTATCCTCATTAAACCATCCAATCCAGCAGGTCGCTAGTCCTTCTGCTGTCGCCGCCAAAATAAGATGTTCAAAACAGATACCAAAATCTACAGTATAATATTTTATGCCAGAAGGGTTAGTACCGGAGTCCTCTTCGGATATAATTCCAACAATATACATCGGGGCATTTCTAAATTTTTTGCGTTGTCCGATTGCCTTCCATACTTTTTTTACCTTTTCTTCATCTCTCACGATGATGTACTCTACCCCCTGTTTATTAGCCCAAGTTGGAGCCAGACGAGCTGCGTTAATTATGCGTTTGATTTTTTCTTCTTCTGGTTGTTGGTCGGCTTTAAATTTTCGATAACTTCTTCGTTTTGAAACGACATCATAAAATTCCATCCGATTTATTCACCATTTTTAGATTTTGATCTAAAAAACAATATTAATTACTTAAATTAATCGGTTTTAAAAAATACATAATTTTAGCTAGTAGGTTGGACCCAGATCGGTCCAATCCATGCCATTCCTGGTCGAACTGGATTTGAATCAACCATCCGGACATAATAATAATCCGCGCCATCCGTATTAAGTGTACTCGGATCTACTGGTTGGATAGAGCGCTCATGAATATACCATTCCCCATCTTTTTTAATACAATGGTCGTAACTGGTCCCTGTAATCGTTTCATTATCATACAACACATCTTGTTTAATTGGGGAATCTACATCTGTCCATTCTTTCCAGACCTCAGAGTTCTTTATAATTTGAATTTTCGAGATTTCTGTAGGGTTATTGGGTTTTAACGAAAGTCCATCCGCCGCTGCTGTGATCTTTAATATTCTGGTTGAGTTTTCATTAGCAACCTGCACAGTCGAATCGTTTACTCCTACAGGTTGGCCATTAATGCTGAAGTTCATATAATGTCGATTAATCCAATTTGTGGCATAAGCTGAACGACTTTTTAATGCATTAAACACATGGGTGCGGTCAAGTTCTGAGGTATACAATCCAGTTAACCCGCCTGGATAGGCTCCAAACTTATATCCAGAAATACTAAAAGGATGTAGATGTGCGGCACCTCGGGCCTCTGTATGCACGATTGGATGTCCCAATCGTCCATCGTGACCATCACTGCTTGCCATTATGCCAAACTTTCTCCCCATTCGTAAGGCGTCATTCACAGAATACCCGCGTGTTTCTTCCTCGAAGGAGTGCCTTGTGGGATAAATGTTAAGATCATTGTCCGAAAACTCTCCACAGCCATGTACCGAGAATATTTCTGTCATTTTGTTAATACTTTCATTATAAAAGGCAAAGTCCGAGCCATAATCGCTCCGCAACACATGGTGGGTCCATCCTATAAAATCGTCATTTGTATTCTCTTCAATATATTCATATAATTCATAAGGCGTGAACTGGTTGAATGTAGAGAAGAAAGGCATATCATCCCCTGAAAAATATAAATTTGTATGTTGATTGCTGAGGTATGATCTCTGCTGCGGTAAGAGAGGCGTCCATTCAAGAGCCACAAGAGTAGCAAATTCATTATCTTTATTAAATGAATTTGTGGTTTCAATATATTCTTGAAATGTATTAAAGAGTGGTTCTCTTCCAAACTGTGGGAACATCTCAGAATGATCTGAAAGTGCGGCAAAATCCAATAATGCTACATCCCGTGCAAATTTATAATTCTCAGTTGAAGTTCCCGAGCCGTCAGAGTAATAACTATGACCGTGAATATCCCCCCAGTATAATCGTTTAGCGTCTGATCCTTCTTTATGGACGATAAGGGGATTGCTTAAAAATGCTTCATTTTTCTCCTTATCCGTGGCTTTTATGTAATGAACGCCCGGTGTTGAAATATTCATAGAAAAATCTTTCTTACCGTTATCAGCTCCCTTAAACTGATAGGCGGGAAAAATACCAGCCCAAAAAAAGTTTGAAGAGAACTTTGCGTCCTCAGTGTTGAGTGTCCAATCTACAGGTTGCAGTTCTTCATAGCCATCTTCGGTTAAATTATACGATACTACATTAAATTCAATTTCCCCTTTATAGGCCCCAGCAAGCCTTTCATACTCGTCCCATGCCTCAACAGTAAACTCAAACTCTTCCCCCTTTTCCACTGTTGAGGGACAATGTATCCAGAGGCTTTGATATGAATTATTAAATAGCACATTTAAATCAATAAAGATAACGAACCACGAGATTAAAACGAATAATACAAGGAAAGTTTTTCCCCAAAATTTTAAGTCCCGTGATTTTATACGAGTTTTTAAAGATTTTTTCATTATTTTCTCACCCTCTGAATAATGCATCGATTTGAGCCGCTTCAATTGCCATATCTGCAAAGATATAAATTACCAGAATCTGCAAGATAAAAATAATCAATCCCATAATCTGAAACGCTTTGCTTTTCTTCTGGAAAAGTAAAAAGCTTCCGCAAACAATGCCAATAGGCATAAAAAATGCATAAGAAAAAACTAAACCGATTAAAAATATAAAGGTATAAAAGATCTGCTCGCGAATCGACAAATCTTGTGATTTTTCTGGAGATTCCATAGTTCTTTTATTTTAAATGGGGTAAACTTTATTTATATAAAGTATTATTAATCTTAGAATTTAAATAATTATTGATTAAAATGATTCCGACTCCCTTTTTTCTGGGTTTTAACACCACGGAACTTTTATTTTTTGAGCTGACACAAACTCTACTTAACTATATCTTGGTCACCGTCCTACTTCGATTTACTCTTCAAAGATATACTTCACGTGAATTAAATATAAAAAGGCTTCTACTTACTGGCATATATGTAGAAATTTGCAATACATTTAGCTCATTTTTTTGGTTTTATCTAGTCTTATACGCTATCGCAGGGTTTCCCCTTCTTATAATTTTCTTTTTGACTCTCCCCTTTTTCGCAATATATTTTAATTACGTGAAATCTCAAGGAGGAACAACATTAACCATGAAAAATTCACTAGTGGTTCATTTAGTTGCGGTAATTCCGGCTTTAATTACGAGTAGTATTTTGGCCAGTTTGATATTTAACTCAATCGGAATCCAAAACTTCTTTATCTTCTCCTAATAATACCTTTCCTCATTTAAAAGAAGAAAATCTTTTGCAAATATTTATTAGTTAATCTATTTATATTTGTGTTATAAACTTTAATTCAAGAATATTTTTGAAGTTCAATTTATGGTTTTAATATGAAGGCAAATAAAATACCTAAATCTAATTTGAAAAAGTCCAGTCCAAAAGATGACGATTTCTGCTGTGGACACCCAAAATATAAAATCAAGGACGGAGATAAAGTATGCTTAAATTGCGGGACGGTAGTAGGGAGGAATTTTGTTAGTAATGAGAGAAGAGCGTACACTCAAGAAGAGATAAAAAAGAAAAAACGCACGGAACCTCGTTGGAGAGAATTCGGACCAAGAACTATGCTTCCTACGACAAAAAGGGATTCAAAAGGGCGTTCAATCAAACCAAAGGAGCAAGCCTTATTTTCAAGATTGTCCAAAATACAAAACTCTTTAATCTCGAGTATCGAACGTAATTTTTGGGAAGCAAGACCGAAATTAAAAATGTTATCTCAGAAATTAAACATTCCAAATTATATCACGGAAACCGCATGGAAAATATATAGTCTAGTTGCAAAGAAAAAGCTCACGATGGGACGTTCCATAAATGGTTTTGTAACTGCTGCCATATATGCGGCAATACGTGTACATGAATTTCCCCGGTTATTAGATGAGATTTGTGAGGCGGCATTAACTCCCAGACGTACTGTACATCGAAGTTTAGGTTTAATCGTCAGAGAAGTATTGCCCGCTCTAAATTTAAGGTATCATCCAATAAGAGCCGAAAGGTTAGTCTTTCGATTCGGTAACGACTTAGATTTACCCATAAAGATTCAAAAATACGCCATAAATATGCTGGTAAAAGCTTCAAAAAAGGGGTTACAACGGTCAGGTAAAGATCCAAAGGGCTTGGCAGCTGCTTCTATCTATATCGCTGCAAGAAAAGAGAAGGTTAGGAGAACTCAATCAAGAGTGGCGGATGTAGCAAAGATAACCGAAGTCACGTTACGATCTAGGACAAGCCAGATAAATGAAAAATTGAAAAGAAAAGATTAAAAAGTTAAAACTCGTCCTTGCTGGGAAATTAGGAAAAAAATATTTATCTTCAATTTTTATCTCAAAGATTCTTATTTTTTTATTTATTTGTTGAAAATTATTTTACTGCGGCAGGAAGTTCTTTTTCTTCCGATTCCCTCTTTTTTTCTTGCTCTTCTGGTTTCTTTAACTCTATAATCCATTTTAATCCTCCAGCCGTGACGATAAGCCCCACTTGTAGATAACCACAAATCACTCCAGTATACGAGAACCAAATCGCATCTGCGATAAACGGTACAACTTCTGGATTGTAAATCATTTCTTGAAAGTTTGGAGTTCCAGAAATGGAAACTTCTGTACTTGTTAACATTAAAATATATTTCAATTGAATAAAACAAGCAATTAGAATAAAAATACCCATAATTACCAGATATTTGGCTAACCGCATGTTTTCTAATTGATCTTTCTTTCTTATTACAAGAAAGCAACAGCCTAAACCGAAAAAATAAGCAATAATTGCGTGAATAAAAACCCAGATGATAAGGCCTGAGAAAGCGTTAATTTGATTATTTCCGAAAAGCTCAGTTAAAGTAGTCACTTCTCCATTAATTGTCATGGGAATATTAAGTAAAATAATACTACCGATAAACTGCATAACCGAAACAATAATGAAGGCTATACCGAAAAAATTTAGTCCTTTTAGAACGCCCTTTCTATCCAATTTTTATTCACTTTATAATTTTATAATTAAGTTAATCTAAAATAATGTAGTTATTAATATTTTTAATTTGTTTAATTTAATAAATTTTTAAATTTTAATCAAAATGTTGAGAATGTTAAAAAAAGGGATCCCCACCTTGAAGGTCGGGTTTTCTTTTGCCCTTGATAATAAACTTCCAATTATTTATAATATAATTGTTTTTAATTTAAAGTCAATAAATTATAAGCAATATTGTTAAATTCAATTGAAAATAAAAATAAGTAAAAAATTTAGAGGGAAAATTATTATTTTTTTAAATCTACAATCATGACTCAAAAAAGGAAAGAAAAAGAAGTCTCCACGTGTGAGCATAAACACACGAAAATAGAAGGAGGATTCAAAGTATGTCAAGATTGTGGGTTAATTTTGAACGATTCAATTGATTTCGAAGATGACACATCGGCGGCAACAAATTACATATATTCTGATTCTCAGAGAAATTATGAACGTAAAATTCGAACTAGAGACAGACGGGCAAAGCAAGACCCGGTAATTAAGGAGAAATACGATAGGATTAAAAAGCTCGAGAAGTGGTTTCAAGATTCAAAAACAAACTTCGGCGAACAAAAGAGAACCATTGATCTCTTGAAGAGTCATAACATAGGAATGAATATCGACAAAACTACTTATCAGTCAATTAAAGACACATATCTTAAGTATAATCTGAATTTTAAAAAACCCTATCAAAATATGGTAATCATCTTCTTAGCGATTGTATGGATGGAAATAAAAGATACCACAAATACCAGACTTGAGGAGTATATAGAGGTATGTAATAAACTTGGGCACAAAATCAACAAAAAAATGATCAATAACGCGATGCTAAAAGTAAAAAAGATGGAAAATAATTTTCAAGCAAAGAAAATACAAAGGAAAAACCAATTGGATGAGCTGATTTTAAATAAAATTAAAATCCTTTTCCAAAAGGATTTAAATTCCATTCCGTATGAGCAAATAAAAGAGCATATTCTGGATAATGACCGTTATAATAAGCTCAAAATTGAAATGCAATTATTAGCAGACAAACTATTAAATAAAATACCCGAAATACGACTTCATAACTTAAATTATAAAGCCTTTACTGCGGGTTTGTTGTATTATATTGGTCAAATTATTCCGGCAGCTCGAAAAAAGAAAATACTTACCCAAAAAATAATTGGAGATGCTACAAACTTCTCCACCACCACCATTCGAAAAAAATATAAGAAACTTAAGGAACTTTTGGGAGATCCAGAAGAGATTAAGTGCCAAATGTCTATGTGTTGAAAATCGAAAGGACAAAGTAATTTCTCGTTATTTATTAACAATTGAAGTCTCCCCGCCCTAAAGGACGGGGATTCCTACGAGTCCACTAAGCGTTAGCTGGTGGGCATATCTTAGGGCTGTGTGTCGTAGAAAATCCATTCCATTGCTTTAGAAAGGATTCCTCCTTCAAAGAGGGTTAATTTTCAATTCTTTATTTTTTATTTCTTACTTCCTTGAATTTCTTTTTTTAGTAACTAAGCACAAATAATTAATTTATATGATTGCTTTTATTGATTAATTACAATTAGACTAGTAGACTAATAATTATCTTTCATCGAAAAACATGTCATCCGCAACAGACAAAAAAACACAAATTTCTAACCATTTTCATAATAAACCAATAGACGAACTTATTGAAAGTTTCAATACTGATTCAGAATCTGGATTAAAAATTAATCAAGTTAAAACAAGGAAACAAAAATATGGGGCTAATGAATTACCTAAAGTTAAGAAATCCTTGTGGAAAGTTTACCTGGCTCCTATTTTCAACTTTCTTATTGTAATATTGATTATTACTGCTGTTGTCGTTATAATCTTAGGATCTCCAGGGGAAACCATCATTACCTTTACCGTAATAATAATTAATTCAGTAACCGCTATCGTACAGAATTACCGAGCTCAAAAAGCTCTTGAGTCTCTTAAGGAAATCTCAGCGTTAAAAGCAAGAGTTCTAAGAGGAGGGGAGGAAAAAGAAATAAATACAAGAGAAATTATTCCCGGAGATATCGCCCTTATCAAGCAAGGAGATAAAATACCGGCCGATGGAAGATTAATAGATGAAATGAACTTAAAAGTTAACGAAGCTCCATTAACCGGGGAAAGTGAGCCTGTCGATAAGGGTATTAAAACAATGGAGGATCAAGATATTCCCGTCCCAGATAGAATAAATATGGTATATATGGGCACTTACGTGAATGAGGGAAGAGCAAAAATATTAATAACGGGTACGGGTGCAAATACTGAAATTGGAACAATCTCAGAAAGTTTAAACAAAATGGGAACGATAGAAGATATTCCTCTAACACGTAAGTTAAATCGATTAGGATATATCTTAGGAACAATAGTAATTATTAATTTAATCATTTTAATTACCTACAAATTTTCGCTTTTACAAGCACAAGGAAATTTTGTTCAAGAGGCAATTAGTACCGCCCTTGTGGATTCTATTTTACGTGCAATGAATATCATACCCATCAATTTGCCTTTACTCTCTACTCTTGTTCTCGTTACGGGGATTTTAAATATGGCTCAAAGCGGGGTGATTATTAAAAATTTAGCTGCAATTGAATCGCTAGGACGAGTGTCTGTTATTTGCTCAGATAAAACGGGTACCATAACCAAGAATGAAATGACAGTTGAACGATTTTGGCTTAAAGGTAAGGAGTTCAATGTAACTGGTTCAGGATATAACGCAGAGGGAAAAATTTATGATAATTCCCGCGAAATAGAATTGAAGAAGGACCGGACGTTTAAACGCTTTATACATTCAATGGTTATCAATAATAATGCCAAATTAATTTTTGAGGATGTCAAAATCCATAAGAAAGGGGTGAAAGAAAAAGCAATAAGAAAAGCGTTGGGTTCAACCACAGAGGCGGCATTGTTGGTACTAGCCGAAAAAGCGGGATATGTCCCGGATGATATTAAGAAGAAGTATAAAATACTGAAAGAATTTTCCTTTAGCTCAGAAATAAAACGAATGAGTTCCATCACCCAATCAGATAGTAGAAACTTAATGGTGTATACGAAAGGCGCCCCAGAACGAATCATCAGCATCTCGTCGAAAATTGAAAAGCACAATCAAATAAGATCTTTTGACCAAGAATCAAAAGAAAAAGTAAAAGATTTTGTTGAAAAAAAGGCTAAGGAGGGATACCGTACCTTAGCTATTGCATATAAACCATTAGATGAATTTAATAATCCAAAAAGAGAAGAAATCGAAAATGATCTCACATTTCTTGGTTTTGTATCTATTATGGATCCCGCACGCCAAGGGGTAAAAGAAGCCGTGGAATTATGTAAATCAGGAAAAATTAAAGTCATCATGATCACGGGAGACCATCCCGCAACGGCAAAGACAATTGCAGCTCAAATGAACATCTATCAAGATGACGACTTGGTCGTTGAAGGGAAGAGGATTAAGCAATTAAACCAATCAGAATTCGAAAAAACTTCAGTATTCGCGAGAGTTGCACCAGCTGATAAAGAAATCATCGTTGAGCACTATCAAGATCAAGGTAAGGTTTGTGCAATGACCGGGGACGGAATCAATGACTCTCCCGCATTAAAAGCCGCAAATTGTGGAATATCAATGGGAATTACGGGTACAGATTTAGCAAAGGAAACATCAGATATGGTAATCTCAGATGATAATTTTGCCTCAATTGAAAAAGGAGTTGAAATTGGAAGAGGGCTCTTTTCAAAAATTCGTACGATTATCTACTTTTTTATATGTTTAAATATTATGGAAGGAATTATTTTCTTCGGCTATGAATTCCTACCCTTTTTTGAATTATTTAAATCGAATTGGCAACATATCTACATATTTGGGATTGTCCATTCCCTTCCTTCTTTGGCTTTAGTAATTGATAAACAGCCAAAAGATGTTATGCAATACCCCCCTCGAAACGAGGAAGAGTTATTGAATAAGAATATGTGGGTAATGCTCTTACTACAAGCTTTCTTCATGGGAATAGGGCTTATTCTTGCATTAGAATTGACTCTGGGAGGGGTTATTCCTCTAAACGGATGGAATTTAGACCCTGCAATAAGCTATATTCCTGCGGGTTCCACCGAGCAGGAACTAATTGCTCAAAAAGCTCGCACAATGTTTATAACCACAATATATATTACGGAGACGACTTTTATTTGGACTTTTAGACGTCCGAATAAATCAATCTGGCAGAGTATTAAAGAGGAATTTAGCCTTGCTTTATTTATAGTGTGTATTTTTACGCTGCTGCTTCATATTTTGCATATTTGCTTTTCATATTCGGTAAATTATACAGTTAACGAGGTTCTGGGGCTTAATTTTCAAATAAATTTTATGTTCTTGAGTGCCTCGGATTGGTTTATCTGCGCTCTCTTTACCTTACCAGGAATAATTGGAATTGAAGTCTTTAAATATATTGCTCATAAACATGATATTATCTTTTAATTTCTTTCTTATTTTTAGATATCGTTTGAAAATATACTTTTAGAAAACTACTAATCATAAAACTTTTTTATAGAAAAACATGTATCAACTATATAATAATTTAATGAATGGCTCATATGATAAAATAAAATTAATTTAAAATTATAATCGCGAAAGGTCTCCTTATGGAAAACAAAAAAAAAGATTATTATAATTTAAATTTAAAAGAAATTTATGAAAAATTCGACACGGATCCTAAGAATGGATTGACTCAGCAAGAAGCACAGCAACGTTTAGGCGAATATGGTCCCAATGAAATCCCTAAAGTCTCAAAAGGGTTTATTAAGATCTATTTAGCACCACTTTTTAACTGGTTAATCGTCATCTATCTTGGGTGTGCTTTAATTATGTTTATAGCCGGAATGTTGGGAGAAGAAAGTAATATGTCCATGATCATCTTAACTCTGGGTATCGTACTTTTAAATTGTATAGTTGCAATTATCCAGCAATATAGGGCAACTAAAAAGTTAAATGCATTACGAGAGTTGACTGCACCAACAACGACTGTGATTAGAGAAGGACAAAAAATGGATATTGCTACACAGGAGTTAGTTATTGGAGATCTCTTAGTTCTCAATCAAGGAGATAAAATTCCAGCAGATGGACGAATTATTCAATCCGCAAATTTAGAAGTCAATGAGGCTTCCCTAACCGGAGAAAGTAAACTCGTCAAAAAAAGTCGGAATGGAAAACCATTAGATGAGGAAAAAGATATCTCAATCGGGGAAAGAGTCAATATGGTCTTTTATGGAACTTATATCGCCACTGGAACGGGTTTATCCATCGTGGTCGAAACGGGAATAGATACAGAGATAGGAAAAATTTCACAAGGTTTAGAAGAAGCGGGTACCAGCGATATACCGGTTCGAAAAAAAATGAATAATTTTGGAAAATGGTTAGGAGTGGTGATTGTTGGTTTATGGTTGGTTATATTTATATTCAAATGGATAACTGTGGGCGAGATTAACGTTGTGGAAAGTTTAAATGCAGCCCTCGATCTAATGCCCATCAATCTCCCGTTATTAGTAACTATCATTCTATTAACAGGTGTCTTGGCAATGGCAAGATACGGAGTAATTATAAGAAATCTTGCCTCTGTTGACAGTCTAGGAAGAACCAGTATAGTATGCACCGATAAAACGGGAACCTTAACAAAAAATGAAATGAGTGTCCAAAATATTTGGTCCGGAGGATATACGTTTAAAGTTAGTGGAACGGGGTATAATCCAGACGGGAAAATATTCCTTGTCGAGGATGAAAAAAGTGTGAAAACTATACACAATAAAATTGAAGATTATCCGTTCCTAAAGGAACTTTTGATCTCTGGCTATCTAAATAATAATTCAGCTCTTGTTAAAAGTCAAACGGAAGTTGGCTCGAGAGTTATTGAGAGGTGGAAAGTTGTGGGATCTCCCACCGAGGGCGCCTTAATGGTCCTTTTTCGAAAAGGAATGGGAGACTATATTTTAGATGACTATAAGTTAGTGAAAGAGTTCCCCTTTGATTCCAGAGTTAAACGAATGAGTAAAGTATACGAAAAAGACGGAAATGTTTATTCCTTTACAAAAGGCGCAAGCGAGATTATAATCCCCCGTTGTAATAAAGTAAGACTCAAAGATCAAGTCGTTGAATTTACGAGTGACAGAAAAGAAGAAGTAATGCGAAAAGTAAACGAATTTGCGGGAAGGGGATATCGTATTTTGAGTTTATGTTCCAAGGAATTACCTTCTAAACCCCCTGAAGAGGATGGACGAGAGTTCTGCGAATCAGATATGACTTATTTAGGATTTGTCACCATTCTAGATCCCCCGAGAGAGGGGGTTAAAGAGTCAGTAGGGCAATGTTATGATGCGGGTGTGAATGTCATCATGATAACCGGTGATTCTCCACAAACGGCTCAAGCGATTGCAAAACAGATATCGATTATAAAAAATCGAGATGAACGAGTATGTGAAGGAAACCAAATCGAAGAGGAAATTAAAAAAGATAATTTTAACGAGATCAAAGTATTCGCCCGAGTATCCCCCGAACATAAACAAAAAATCGTTGAGAAGTATCAAGGAGAAAAACGCGTTGTTGCAATGACAGGAGACGGCGTAAATGACTCATTAGCATTAAATATGGCCGATGCAGGTATTGCGATGGGTATACAAGGAACTGATGTCGCAAAAGAAGCATCAGATATGGTAATCTCAGATGATTCTTTCAATTCAATAGTAAAAGGAATCCATCAAGGTCGGGGTATTTTTGCCAAAATTAGAGCGGTCGTCTTTTTCTATATTTGTATTAATGTTTTCGAAGGACTTGTTGCCTTTATTTTGGCAATAATTTTAGATAATCCATGGTGGATCGATCCTTCTTCACCATTTTATTTGCAATGGATATTTCTTTCCATTACTCTACATACGTTTCCCGGTTTGATTTTAACTTTTGATATAATATCCGATGATGTGATGGAGGACAAACCAAAAGATTCTGAAGAAATCCTCTCGAAAAACACAGTTTATCTCATGTTTTCATTCGGAGCCTTATTGGCTGTTGCAATGATACTAGTTTATTTCTTAGCGTTATCGGGAGTATATCCAGTACTTCCTGGAAATACCGAGTTAGGAAATTGGAATAATGCGTATCTCTATACTTCCGCTACACGGGGTATATCACAAAACGTTGATCTAAATGCGGCTAAAGCATTAACCATGCTAATGACAACATTATTATTTAGTGAGTCCTTCTTGGTCTATCAGATCCGACGACCCAATAAAGACCTTATTACCCAATTTAAGGAAGATAGCAGCAAATTCATGTACTTGCTTATCGGATTTCTATTCTTTGTATTCCTTTCACTCCTGTATATTCCTGCTTTTCAAGTTGGGTTGGCAGAAATGGGGATTAATTTTATGTTTATGTACTTGACTCCCTTAGACTGGTTGGTCTGCTTCTCGATCTCCCTCATAACCATTGTCGGATTTGAACTGGTAAAGTATTATGGACGTGAAAATAATATAAGATTTTAACTTTTCTTTTTCTTTAAAGGGAATTAATGATTATTGAATCAAGACCGAATTCAAGTATAATTTCTTAGAATTGAAGTCTCCCATCCCTAAAGGGGGGGAATTCGCAATAAGTTAAAAATTTAAATTCAGAAAACTAAATATAATTAAACAATACGGAATAAAATGTAATTATTATGAATACCAATTTAGTGTCTGTTGTAAAATATGAAAAACCTCTTGAATCCGTCCGTAAAGTCATTGAATTAGCCAATGGATTAGAAGATTTACCAGAGAATGCGAGCGTTTTCATTAAACCGAATGTTGTTTATTGGAATAAAGATATTCCGTTTCCTAAATGGGGGATGATCACCACCTCCCGTGTCGTGGAAGACGTCGTAAAAATACTCAATGAACATGGTGTCAATGAAATTACGATAGGGGAGGGGATGGTCACTATGGATCCCACAGATACAGAAACTCCAGAAGATGCATTTGAAAAATTGGGATATAACCTTCTAGGGGAACGTTACAATGTAAAGACAATCAATTTTTTTGAGAGACCATATAAAGAGGTCGATTTAGGGAGTGGTGTGACTGCCAGAATGAACGAAGATATTTTAAATGCTGATTTTGTTGTTGACCTTCCCGTTCTTAAAACGCATGCTCAAACAATGGTGAGTTTGTCTATCAAGAATTTAAAAGGCACAATCCATATGAACAGCCGAAAGAAGTTCCATTCAGAAGATGAGGATGATCCCTCTCATAATTTGGATTACAAAATTGCTCATCTTCCCGAAGTAATACCTCCTGGAGTTACACTTGTTGATGGTATATATACGATTGAGCGAGGTCCTACATTCGACGGAAAGGCACATCGAAGCGATATTCTCGCATGTTCCAAGGATTTCCTATCGGCTGACAAGGTTGGTGCGGCATTGCTCGGGTTTGAACCTTCGGAAATACCACACTTACAAACGGCTTCCAAAATGAAAAATCGCCCAAAGGATTTATCCGATGTGAAAGTGGTCGGAGAAAAAATAGAGGATTTGGCAAAGCATCATGAGTGGGAATTTATTTATTATGAAAATGATACCCTTCCCCTTTCCTTCAAACGCGAGGGGATTGAAGGGATTAAATATCGGAAGTATGATAAGACCATGTGCACCTATTGCTCATTTATGAATGGGGTAATGCTGATGGCCATAAAGCAAGCGTGGAAAGATGAACCCTTTGACAAAATTGAAGTTCTCACAGGAAAAAAGATGAAGCCTACGCCCGGGATGAATAAGACTATTTTATTGGGTCAATGTCAATATTTATTGAATAAAGATAATCCAGATATCAATGAAATGATTCCGATTAAAGGATGTCCTCCAACCGAAGAAAACATGAAAGAAGCATTAGAAAAAGCGGGAATAGATGTCCCTTCTTATGTTTACAAAAACGTTGATAAAGGTCCCTTATTATTCCTTCAAAAATATAAGGGAAAAACGGAATTCAAAGAAGAGTTCTATCAAATATCATAAAATCTAATTTTATTCACTTTTTTTCATATTTTTATCGCTTCTTTTTACATTAAAAGGATTAATGAGGCAACTATGGGTAAAAAAGAAAAAAAAGAAATTAATTATTTAAATCCTTCGCAAAATGCTTGAACATTATGTCCAAGCACATCGTGGTTGTATCCGCCCTCCAAAATAGCATATCTTCGCCCATTACACAATTTTTCAGAAAACTCTTTCATCATCGCCCCGAGTGAGGTATAATCTTGGGGGGTTAAGAGATGCCCCCAATCTTCCTTTCCTTGATCAAAACCTGCAGATGCTGTAATGATGTCAATATCCTCTAACTTTTCCATCTGGGTCCGTACTTCCTGGATATAAGCCGTATTGCTTACTCCATCCGGATTGAGAATCTTTACCCGGAAACCATCATTTCGATTTGCAAGAATGTTAAGATTACCATTTCAAGAGATTATATGAAATATATAATTCTTCTCCTGTATGCAAATCGAAGTCAAGTATAAATGCAGACTCAATTTTTTTTTGAGTAAAGAGTTCCAATAAACTGATACTCATATTGTTAAAGAAGCAAAATCCCCAACAAGAGCCAGCTGAGGCATGATGTCCCGGAGGACGAATCACAGCAAAAGTAGGATTTCCTTTATAACCTTCTCGGGCTGCCGTAATTGCTCCCCCCGCCGCTAACTTTGCTAATTCAAAGAGTTCCGATCTCCGTTTGATCCGTTCATAATGATCTCTGGTATGTGCTCTAAGAATTTGCTCTTCGGTTGCAGGTTCTGGGGAGATCTTCTCATACATATCCCTGTGTTGATCGAGTACTTCCATAATGCTCTTAATTCTTCCCGGAGCAGCGGCGGGATCTGCTGCATAGGATGAATTATAATATTTTTCATCAAATATAAGTTTCATATTTCATTAAGACTCCTTTGTAATTTATTTAATGAATATTCACATATCAATAATGCGTATGAGATATTATAATTTTTCTTCGATCGTGAATGAAATTTCTTTGTTAAAAGAAAAAGAAAAAGAAATTCAATAAGATAGGTTTTTTTAAAATTCAATTCTATTGTTCAGAGCGGTTTTGCTAAGATAGCTTTCACTCTTAATTGATCAAATAATCTGGTAGGAGCAGGATTTATTAAACATACGGTATCTGCTCCATGACCTGTCCCCCCAACGCAGATAATGTCATCATCAATTGACTCTATGGCACCGGCGTCTGTGGCCATACTGGCAATTTCAATACATACTTTTGTACCTTGACTAAATTGCTCTCGTAGAAACTTTGCCATTAAATCAACGAAACACCACTGTTTATATTCCTTCCGAATATGGCGCTCAATGCCGCTCATTGCATGGGTCGCTGTAACTATAGTGGCTCCGCGCTTTTCAATGGCCTCCATTTTATCTTCCGGAAATTCCGTGCGCTTTTTTGCACCCGTAAAATAAAAGGAATGTGTCACAATAACCACGTTATATTTGTCCGTATCAAAAAATTCGACTGCTTTTTCTGCCACTCCACCAGTTGTGCTGGCAAGAACTATCTCCTTTATACCTAATTCATCAGCATACTTTTTTGCAATATTTAGCGCTTTCTCGGTATTTACGGGCCCCATCTTTTCGAAATACGTCGATTCTATCTTTAAATCTCCCATTTTATTTACTCCATCTTTATAATTTCTTATACAAATTCAATATTTTGATTGTTTTCTATCTTTGGTAATTATTCCATCCATAAAAAATGTTTAATAAGATTTAACTTAAAAAAGATTTAAGAAATTATATGTCCTTGATCAACCCTAAACTAACTAAGAGATTAGAAGTATTATGTTGATAAAATGTTTCCCTTATAGATAATTTTTATACGTTCTATGGGGAGCCTTTAAAATAAGCAACTAACCCCTTGAATAGAAGATTTTAATAAGACTTAAACATAATTTTATTTGGATTTAATAAAAAACGTGCTTTTTATTGGACACGTAATTTTACACGTGTGTATCATAAATATAATTTAAGGGATTTTAATGAAAATTGGAAATAAGAACTTTAAAAAAAATTTTAAAAAAAACAGATTCGCGGCGATTACATTCAGCCTTCTCATGATTATGATCATGGGAAATCTCGTTCTAACGCAAAGAACAAATGACATCGTTGAGGATACCAAGGTAACTAAAGAAAAAGACGCTAAGACCATTGATTACGAAAATGAACTACAGGTCTCATCTCAAGCAACTAATATTTGCATTAGCGAAGTTGTTTCAAATGGAGGTCAGGGTGGAAATGCAGAATGGATTGAATTATATAATCCAATTGGAGATGAGTTAAATCTAAGCGGATGGGAAGTAGACGATGGAAATAACAACATAAGTCTCTCTCCCGTAAATATTTCAGCTTATGGTGTCATTACGGTGGGAGATGACGATGCGGACACGGATTTTAATATTACAATGAGCCTAAAGGATGACAAAGATTGGGTTTTATTAAGAAATAGTACCAGAGATATTGTGGATGCAGTTCTTTATGGTTCACATGAAGACCTTAATCGTCATAAAAATACCGAATATTGGGATAGTAGCGAAACCGTCGAGGCGCCAGATGATCCGGGGGAATCAATTCAAAGAATAAATCTCAGTTCTTCACAGGGGTTAGAAGATAATAATGTGCCCTCTGACTGGTCTTTAACTACGAGCCCCACACCTGGCGAATTGCCTAATCCTACAACAGAGGAAAAAATATATTTAACGGAAGTTGTTTCAAAGGGAGGTCAGAGTGGAAGTGCAGAATGGATTGAATTATATAATCCAACGGGTCTCGATCTATATTTAAATGGATGGGAAATAGACGATGGAAGTGATAACATAAGTCTCTCTCCCGTAAATATTTCAGCTTATGGTGTCATTACGGTAGGAGATG
>JAWOCD010000050.1:0-12963 GCA_046483985.1 Promethearchaeia archaeon | reverse complement strand
ACTCCACAATTTAAGCGATTCAGTGAAAGATGGGCTTAAAGAAAGCGGGAGCACCCTTGAAAAAAATTTTATCAAGCAGATGAAAACGTTAAGCGAAGGGGTTTCGAAGTTGGAGAATGCTTATTCCGAGTTGGAAGGAATCAGCAAAAATTTGAAAGAAATTTCAATGGAATTCCGCAATCTCTAAATTTATTCTTCATTCATTACTTTTTTATTCTTTTAATTCTGGCGGACAAATAGCTTCGATTCCTTTTTCTTTCAACCGATTGATCTTTTGATTAATTTCATGAATCGTTTTCATTTTATCCTCATCTTCTCCCATAAAGTTTAAACGCATGCTTAATGCATCCTCAGATTGCTGTAGTGCTTTATTTAAACAGTATAAGGAATGGCTTAATTTCTGTTCTTTTTCAAAACAATTGGCATAGTTGATCCATACAGCCCTATGAAGATTATCGTTTTTAACTAACTCAATGGCTTCCTTAAGACATTTCTTAGCTGATTCAATATCATCTTGCTTAAAATAGGTATCTCCTAAATTGATCCACGGGCTTGGATTCTCCGCATCCAATTTAATGGCGTCTTTGAAATATTGTTTTGCTTTTTCAAGATCTAACTGGGAAAGAAATGTTAATCCCAAAAAATTCAAATATTTGGCTTTTTTTGAAATTTTAATCGCTTCTTGAATTGCTTTTCTCGCTTTTTCAACCTTATTTTGATTTAATAAAGCTGCACCCAGTTTATACTGCGCCATTCCATCCAGAAACTCCGGTTTTTTTGTTATGATATTATTTAAATGTTCCTCGGCATCTTTGTATTTTTTATTCTTAAGGTAAATGAGAGCAAGCATGTAATTTGCTAAATTACTGTCAGGCTCAATTTTAAGAGCATTTTGTAATATATCTTGGGCGATCTCGGAATCGCTCCTCTGGAAAATCATCGCCAAATTCAAAAAGGCGTTTAAATTTCTTGGGTTATGCTCGATGGTCTCGGTGAAATAATCAATTGCACATTTATCTATTTGCTTGATTTTGCATATTTCCCCTAATTTATAGTAAGAATACCAATTCTCAGGATTCATCTCGATAGATTTCTTAAAATATTCCGCAGCCTTTTTGTAATCTTCTTGAGAAAGGTAAATAATACCTAAATAATTGGTATAGGTGCTTTTTTCCGGCTCTTCTTCTTGGAGCTGCGAAAAGTAATCGATTGCCTCCTCGTATTTTCCTTGCACAATTAGGTTTTTCCCTTTTTTAAACACATCATCGTGATTTTTCTTCATAGCAATCAATAAATTTATATTGTTTATAGTCAATAAAAGTATGTAATGGTTGAATACTCTCTATATTAATGATAACGATTAAGACATATAAATAATATTAGTGATCCGAATAAAAAGAATTAAAAGAAATTGCTGAAATTAGAAAATTAAGTTTGGAAGTTTCTTAATATGGAGTTTATATTTTGGAATATTGGTGGATAGTCTTTTTAATTTATTTCTCTTTGCTATATTACTTAGAATTCGTCCAATTTTATCAACTCGTATATTTACTCCGTAATTATCTTTTAGAACAGAATTTATTTTATAAGAAGATAAAATGACCACCTGAGAAAGATTCTTCTCGCATAATAATTTAATTGCTTTCTCAATTAATTGGATTAGCTTTTCTTTTTCTAAGTTTTCTTTTTGACTATTCATAGCTTTGAATCTATTTATTGTGTCTTATTTTATCTTTGTCTTTTGTCATTTTAAAATTTTTTTATCTTTTTTGCTTTATTCCTTCCAACTTTTGGTTTTTTATCAAAAAAGCAAAAGAAAACTTCATCCTTTAGAATCTTTAGGATGGACATGAATTTTGCGTTTAAATCATTAAATATCTTAAGCCCCTATTTAAATAGGTCAATATCTAACTTATAATTATACAATACTTCGGACTAATCAAATGTCTTTTCTAAATTTGTATTCACTGTTTCTTTAAGGTTTCAGAGTCGACTCTATTGAGAAGGGATTTTTAATTTTCAATTCTCCAGCGGCTTTTATGTCTTTAATCTTATCAAAATCGTCCCACGATTATTTTATTTGTTTCACTCAATTTTTGACTGAAACCTATATTGTCTAATGTAATGATCACGCATTAGAGAATATGAATCTCAAGCCTTTAGGCATGAATAGTTCAAATCCCGTTCTTTTCGAGAAGTAACATAAAAAATATTGGAAAAATTTGCAATTGTCAGACGGATTACACCGCTTACTAAACTACCCCATAAGAGTGTAGTTTTTTCTCTTTTACTGGTTCTGAATAATAATAGGTTTAATATGGTGTTGATCTCATGTTACTTTACTAGTAATCGTGGCAATTCTAAGACATCTAAAGCAAAAGACAAATGATACTTACTTTTAGTTTAGGGAAAAATTATATATATTATTTGAATAAATATATAATTTAAGCTATTCGAAACAATTTTAGACAAATTGTCTAAAATGAATTCAATCTTTCAAAATAATCTACAAAAAAACTATTGAGAGTAATTCTCAAAGAATAGCTAATAAAAATATTAAAAAACTTAATAAAAAATAGGATAAAACACAAAATGGAACGAATAATAAAGAGTACAAAAAGACGTCAACTTGTTTTTTTTCTGATTGGCATTTTTGTACTCCAAGGTTTTGTTTTTGCTTTGATTTTTTTAGGTGATCCAACATTAAATGTTAATGACACCAATGGAAATAACCTAGAAGAAGATAATACTGAAGACACAATAGATGAAATTAAAGAAAAAGAACTGAAGATGTCTTCGGGGATTAATCCAAACTTAACCCGAACAGAGACCGCTCCCTTGATTTTAGACAATAAATCGACGGGTGGCGCATTTGATGGTGATGGTTTCTTACACGGACTTCACAGGGATAATATACGAATTGCATACTACTCTGCTAATAATGAATGGGTTACAGTACCATACCAACTTGACGAAAAAGCATTTTTTCGAACATATACAACGGGATTAGGAATGCAAGCGGATATTTCCGCAAATATTTGGGGAGGGTGTGGTGAGGTAAATGATATTGATTTATCGAATATGATCTTTTACGATTATAAACACGGGTATGCGGGAAAACATATTGACGGTTATAAAACAAATTTAACTTCTCCTTCGGCGTCACAGTGGGAATATGAAGAACCGACTGAATGGGCGACAAATATGAGTGTTTATGAAGCCCGTAAATATGAGACAAAAAACGATCAAGGCGCAATGATAGATGACCTCACGGAATTAAAACCCGATCCAAGAAACTTTCCGGGCAGTAAAGACGAAACTGCAACCCAAGAGGCACCCGGGATGAAAAAAGAGCAATTAGAACATCGCATTGATTGGGATGATGAACTTACTTTTTATGCCTATAACGGAAAAAGAGCAAGCGAACATTCGTGGTGGAATCATGAGGAATATCCGAACCGATATCGGGTAAAAATTAACGATCCCGTTGATGGCGGCCAAAGCTGGATGTATATCTATTATAATAAGGAAAATATGGAAAATCCCCCAACGGGGGATGACGCAAATTATTATATTCCCTCATCTGGTCCTCATAAGAACGAGGATCATGTATCATGGGATGGTAAAACTAAAAAGATAACTGCAGATACATACGAAGAACAATTAGACACTTCCAATACTGATTTAAGCGATTCTGTCAAGATTAAATGGCCTGGAATAGGTGAATCAGAAACGCTTATTGAATCGATGAATAAACAATATGTAAGTACATATTTTCAAGTCTACTATGAGAATTCAGACCTATGTGATCCGGTTAATGAAGACGGAGACACTGAGGTCTGGCGGGAAGGATGGTGGGAAAGAGATGATACGGTTTATGATGAACAGAAAAATGCAATCGGATACGGTTTAACATGCGATTTCGATCTATCTGGAAATGGAATGCCCACCTCGTTTCCGGGGCAAGATACCGATGATACAAACGCCCATCGGACAAATGATGATATCTCCGGGGTAAGTCAAGAGCATACAACAGACGATTCAGGTGAATACGTAGATTTCGCTGGTCAAGCTACGAATCCTGACGCAGCCGACCATGACGGGGATGAAGGTGAAATGACACCTTACCTAAGAGGAAAAATGCACTTCGGCGAAGAGGATAATAAATCAGCAATTGATGGACCAATAAGAGTTGTTTTAGATAAATTAAGTTTGCAAACGATCTTTGCGGATTTGGACGAGGGTAAAATAGGATACGAGGAAGTATATACGGTTTTGAGAGATGAACTAAAGTATTATAGTTCCTTCTTTCAGACCGATCCTACGGCTTTGGATATTGACCTCATGGGAGAAAGTAGTGACTTTGAAGTAAATATTGACCTTTATTACGACTACATGATGGGGAGGGAATTCTCAGATGCAGTCCGAAACGATGAAACTGCTGAGATCTGGATGGGAGTCTCTCCCGATAATTACACTTATGGTGATACGACTTTTCGGAGAGTCCCTGGATCCACTGAATTCCCAAATTGGGCCCCCGATAACCATCTTACGCTTTATCCAGATGGAGATGGTACTAACGATGATTATGTGAGCGATGGAGGTCCGATCGAGGGAACTTATGGAGATACGACGCCAAATAGCGATCCGAATACGAACCCTCTCCCGAATTGGTTTTATCTTTCAACCAGTTACGGAGGAGCGTGGATGAATATTCCCTATTGGGATATCTATCCCCTATTTTCAGAAAGTGAAGATATGTCAACATATTGGAGAGATGAGTCCGGTTTTACAGATATGTCGTTTTATGGTCATGATTCTAATACCAATGGTAAAACCAATGATTATCAATATCGAACTGTTTTTGGAAATTATTCGCATGAAGATTGTATGCTTCAATTTGCACGGAATAAATATCAGTTGAATGATCAATTAGAAATTACTCGCGAAGAAAATCCTGGAGGACCAATCTTTGAGGATAGTAAAATTTATATCAACGGAGATGATCCAGGAGGCCTCCCTTACGTTAAAAATGGAGATAGAGTTGATATTTGGTTAGATGTCGATGGAGATTATGCCACAAGTACCTTCTCCGTTGACACTGATGGTTTAACGAGTTCAGAACCTACAGTAGAACAAATTGATTCCACTAACTACATATACAATGTTTCATTCGTGATCGATTCGAAAAACGCTACTGATCGCGTTCCACCCTCATCCGGCTATATTGTCAATACTACAATAGAGCCTGAAGGTTTACCCTTGGGGTATCATGAGGAAGAATTCTATTTAGACAATACCGACCCTACTGCGCCCACCGTGAACGCAAGCCAACCGTCATTAGACGAGGCTTCTGCTGAAGTAACATGGTCGGGTGCGGAGGACAACGGCCGAGAGGATCTCATAGATCATTACGAGGTTTATCGGAACGGGTCACGGGTTCAAACCATTAATGATTATAGTACCACTTCTTGGCTTGATACAAACGTAATTGCTGGAAATCATTATCGTTATTATGTGAAAGTGTTTGATAAAGTAGGGCATTCAAATACTTCAAATGTTGATTCGGTTTACATAGATCTGGAATTTAATCCAGCTCAACCTGACGCGTTACCCGATTATTTTACTCCAACTGTAACCCTTAATTGGACGGACAACCCCGGAGATACGGATGTTATTACTAATTACCGAGCATATTGGTCAGAATCAGAAAGTAGTGGGTATACTGCATTTACAGATTGGTTAGGTTCGGACGCTCGAAGTGCAGTCTTTGATCCACAAGCAGAGGACTCGACACCGAAAAGCGGAACGGAATACTACTTTAAAATTAGATGTGCTGGCCCGGTTGATATTTATTCAGCCCCAGTTTCATCCATCTATGATAATAGTGATCCTTTCGCAGCAACTATTAATGATCTATCGGATCCGTACGCTCCAGATGCGGCAGAGATTCCAATCGAATGGGACGGAGCCTTTGACTCACTGTCTGGAATAGGTCATTATGAACTCTTTAAACGCATTGATAGCGGAACTTGGAACCAAATTCCATCGAGTGACTACGAATTTGACTCGTCTGAAACTTCCTATACTGATACTGAAGATCTGTCCAATGGAAGTACATACGAGTATTACGTATCTGTATATGACGCAGTAGGAAACGGTCCTGTTGATTCCTCAATAATGAGTTTCACATATGACGATAGCAATGTCAATCCGGAGGCGAACCTTTGGATTGATTCTGTTTCGGCTTCCGAGGTATCAGCGAACCGCACTGAACCTTTTGATGTGAATGTCACCATTAAAAACACGGGCGGTGCATCTGGTACTGTGGATACGGTATCTATTGATTTTAGCTGGGAAGGATCTGATATGACCAGTCATTTCTCACCCGTTTCAGACAGTACCGGGTGGACTGTGACGAGTTCTGGATCTAAAACGGTGACCATTTCCGATGTCAAGGCAGATGCTTCCACACCGCAAGGAGAGATGCTTATCGATGCGGAAATTATAGGTGATAATAACGATACCGAGGCAGACTCCAAGGACACCATTTGGATTCGAGACTTCTCGGATTTAACAATCTCTGATACCTATGCAGACAGCCCTGTAGAAAGGGACTCTACCAACAATCGTGTGAGCATGAATGTTACCAATAGCATGATCACGACCACAGAGATCACGGGCTATAAAATTGATATTAATGGATTAACGAAAGGAACCGATTATGCCGTAAATAACCCAGATGTAATTGGGACCCAACTAAGCGAAGGAGAGACAATCGAACTTGAATTTATCGTATCAATTTATGCTGATTGCCCTCAAGGTACTTTTGATATTGATTATACAATCAACGGAACGGAGGTACCAACGGGATTAGATGTTTCAAATTTTGCAGATAATGCACAAAATATTACAATTGGAACTACAGACAGCGATCCCCCGACCTTTGGAACGGTATCTGTTGATCCAACTACGGGAGATCCGGACACCGGAGACAATATTACAATTAGTGTGGATGTGACAGATGAGAGCGGCGTTGCATGGGTGACCGCAGATCTTAAAGATCCAGATGGCATCGTTCAAGATACGGTGAATCTATATGATGACGGAACTCATGGTGATGAAACTGCGGAAGATGATACTTGGACGACTCAATGGAATTGTTCTGGAGCTCTTGAAGGCACCTATTCCATCAATTTTACCGCGGAAGATACCGTGGGAAATGTTGGAGAATTAACTGAACCGGATGCTTTTACAATAAAGGATGAAACCGCTCCTACAATTGAGAACACTCAAGTTTCTGCTGATCTCTTAGAATTAGGAGATATCCAAAACATTACAACCGAGGTTTCAGATTCATCTGGAATTGAGAGCGTGACCGCTTTTGTTCAAGATGAAGCAGAAGAAAGTACTGTTGCTACTTTAACAATGTATGATGATGGAAGTCACGGAGATAAAACTGCCGATGATGGAACTTATACGTGCCAATGGGACTCAACGGGTGATACCTTACAAGATTATGTGGTGGATATCAGAGCTCGAGATGCAAGTAGTGAAACAAATGAACAATATAATAATAATAGTGCCTCATTTACCTTACAAGATATGACCGGACCGACGCTCTCAGCGCCGAATATCGATCCGGACGAAGGCGAAATTGGTCAAATATTTACAATTACAAGTGATGTGACCGATCTATCGGGGATTCAAAATGTCACAGCCTATATCCAGACGGGTAGCGACGATACCCCGCCTACAGCTTATGCTACTTTAACAATGTATGATGATGGAACTCACGGTGATGTCACCGCGGAAGACGATACCTATACGTGTCAATGGGATTCTTCTGACGAAGATTTAGGAACGTATTATGTGGACATTCGTGCAGTTGATGATAGTGGAAGTGACAATACAGAAGAAGTATACGATATCGATAATAATATATCAGTTACCGATCTAACAGATCCCTCTGTTTCAAACGTGAATGTTGATCCTGCTTCTGGAGATTCCTCTCCCCCTGAAGGGACAGTCTTTAACATATCTGCTCAAGTCACGGATAATACTGAAGTGGACGAAGTATGGGCGGATCTTGAATTAGACGATAATAATCAATCCGTTCAACTTACCGACACAAATTCAGATGACGTATATGATGGTACGTGGAATTCTACGGGTGCAGATTTAGGAACTTACACCGTATATATTCGAGCTAACGATACGGTAAATAATGTCAACTACTATCAGAGCGAAGTTACCTTCGATTTAGAGGATAATACTGCTCCTCAGATTACAGATTTGAATATTGACTATGATCCGCTCGAATTGGGGCATAATTTAACCATTAATGTAACGGTTACGGATTATTATAATGTATCTTGGGTGAGAGCCTATTTAGAGGATGGAACTGCCATTACGGATTTCCAACTTTATGACGATGGGACACATGAGGATGAAACTGCTGGTGATAATATCTACACCAATACGTGGAATTCCTCAACTTACGATGAATCTACCGTAAACATCTCTATACAAGCTCAAGATGAGAACGCTAATGAAGCATTTGAAGATAATATGGGACAATTCGATATTATCGATACAACAGCTCCCACTATTTCCAATGTAACTGTTGATCCTACTTCCGGAGATCCAACTTCACCCGGCCAAGTCTTTACCATCACTGCCGAAGTGAATGACATCTCGGGAATAAATTGGGTAAGAGCTTACTTAGAGAATGGAACTAATTCCATTGCTGATTTCCAACTTTATGATGATGGGACACATGAGGATGAAACTGCTGGTGATAATATCTACACCAATACGTGGAATTCTTCTGGAACACAAGAGATGACTATTAATGTTGATATAGAGGCACAAGATACTGCCGACACACCTAATAACGCTTCTGCTGAAGATCAAGATACCATTGATTTGGTCGATGAAACTGCACCCACCATTCAAAATGTAGATGTGAGTCCAAATGCGGGTCCGATGGAAACGAATTTCACCATTACCGCAGAAATTTCAGATCTTTCTGGAATTTTGGAGGCATATGCGACTATCGAGAATGGAACCTTCATCGAATCGATTGTCTTAGTCGATGATGGAACGGGTGTTGACAGCACTCCAGATGATGGGGTTTTCTCTGGAAAATGGGACTCAACTGGCTTCTATAATGGCACCTATAATGTAGATATTAATGCTACAGACGATAGTACTGCTCAGAATGTTAATTCCATGGATAATGTAACCGAGATTGAAATTTATGTTGCTGATGAGACTGCACCGACAATTAAAGATGTTGAGGTTAATCCAGATTTTGCCAATACCGGTACTACAGTTAACATTAGTGCGTTAATTACCGATGCATCTGGCATCTATACGCCTAATATAACTATTACCAATGGTTCATGGTCACAAACTTATGATTTAGTTGATTCCGAAGGAAATGATATCTGGACGTATGATTGGGATACTAGTGGACGTGCTGATGGCATGTATAACATCAGTTTTAATGCAACAGATAAGAGTGAAAATCATAATGTCAGATATTTGGAGGATTACAAGAATGTTAATTTAACTAATGCACCGATCATTTCCGATGTTCAAGTTGCTGATGCCACGTTGGAGTTTGGAGAGATTCAAAATATTACCTGCAATGTATTTGATAATGATGGCGTTCAAACCGTTACTGCATACATTGAAAGTCCCGATGAAACCGTTATTGACACACTAACTATGTATGATGATGGAACTAATGGAGATGCAGTTGCTGACGATAATATTTGGACAACTCAATGGAATTCTACGGATCAATCTTTGGATACATATTATATTGATATTGAAGCAGAAGATACTAATTCGAATACTAATACAGTCGATAATGGCGCAGAATTTATAGTGCAAGACACGGAAGGTCCGTCGCTAACGGACGCTTCAATATCTCCCGACAGTGGAGATCTTGGAACGGTATTCAACATTTCCGTGACAGCGACCGATCTTTCAGGTGTGAAAAATGTCACCGCAATTATCTCTTCACCAGATGAGGCTGATAACTTCACTGTGAACTTAACAGATCCAGACAATGATGACATTTATACTGGCGAATGGAATTCTACAGGACAACCCGAAGGAACATATACGGTTGATATTCTCAGTTATGACACCCTCGGCAATTCCAGAGAAATTGAAAATATAGATAATGATATTACAATTTCAGATCAAACTGATCCAGAAATCGGAAAAGTCGTAGCAAGTCCGAATACTGGAGATCCAGAGGCAGGGACAGTTATTACAATTACTGCAGAAGTCTCGGATTTATCCGGTATTTCTTCGGTAACTGCCGATGTTCAAAACCCAAATGAGACAACAATAGAAAGTTTAAGCCTTTATGATAATAATGAAGATGGGAATTATACCAATACTTGGGACTGTTCGGGACAATCAGAATCATGGGATAATTATTATATTGACATAACGGCAATCGATGATAGTTCTAACCAGAATGAACAATTTAAAAATAATTCCGAAACCTTTCAATTAAGAGATACTACTGAACCTCAAATTTCAAATATTCAAGTATCTGAAGCCCCCTTAGAATTGGGAGATATTCAATTAATTACCTGTGATGTTTCAGATTATTCGGGTATATTAAATGTTTCTGCAACCCTCGAATCTGGTAGCTACTCAAAAATAATTTCATTGGTTGACGATGGTAATGGAGAGTATAGCGGACAATGGAATTCTACTGGGCATTCAGAAGGAAACTATACCATTGATATTGAAGCAACTGACGATAGTATTGCTCAGAATGTAAAAACTATAATTAATGGAACTCAGTTCACATTAGAAGATACGAAAGTTCCTTCAGTGACTAACGTCCAAGTCTCTCCAAGTACCGCAGACCCAACCGGGGATATTGTAAATATTACGGCAGAGATCTCAGATGTTTCTGGTATCCAATCTGCCTATGCAACGATTGAAAACGGAACTTGGTCGACAACCCTTACTTTAGTCGATAACGGGACCAATGGAGATGTCACTGCTGGAGATGGCACTTATACATGTCAATGGAATTCTACCGGATATTCTGAGGATACTTATAATATTGATGTTAATGCAACTGATGATAGTATTGCTCAGAATGAAAGATTCAGAGACAACGTTGCAAGTGTAACTTTATCAGATTCGACACCTCCAACAATTGAGAATACACAAGTTTCTGATGCTCCTTTAGAATTAGGGGATATTCAAACGATTTCGTGTGATGTTACCGATATATCTGGTATTTATAAAGTGACCGCACTTTTACAGAATGCAACCACAGAGGATACAATTGATACATTAACGATGGATGATAATGGAGATGGTAATTATACGGGTCAATGGGAGTCAGAAGGCTATACTTTAGGAGAGTATGTAATCGATATAAAGGCAATAGATGACAGCAATTCTGAAAATGAGCAATATGAGAATAATGTTGCATCCTTTGCTCTAAATGATACTACTGCACCGACTATATCGTCCGTTAATGCTGATCCAAACGAAGATGTAGAAATTGGAGTAACTAATATTACCATTAGTGCTCAAGTTTCTGATTTCTCTGAAATTAGCGAAGTGTGGGCAACTATTCAGAATAGTTCGACATCTGAATGGATGGCTTCCCTTCAATTAGTTAATACGGGTGGAAATAACTATGCTGGTGAATGGAATTCTACTGGATTTAATCCGGGTAATTATTCTCTGAGAATAAATGCTACAGATAATGCCGAACCTCAAAATACGAATTCCTCTGATTGGTCGCAGAATATAGAACTAGTCAATCCAACTCCAGATGTTAGTTTAGCAACCTTCGATGCTACAGATGGTAATGTGATTCTAAATAGTACTAAAGGTGGAAGTGGTTCTTATTTTGCTGGAGATAACGTAACCTTTGTATTCGGAATTCAAGTTAATAAAACGGATATTCATATTAGGGATATTTATATTGATGAGTTCTCCGTGGGAGATAATAATTACGATTATCTCTTTACAGATAGGAGTACTAATCTAACTTTACCTTATGAGTTAACTCAAGGAGATGCCTATACATATGTGGAACTTACATATTCAATTGATGAAAATACTACCTTTACGGACGATATTGAACCAGGACACTTAATAATTGAATACGAAGATCAAGATGGCTACAAATATCCTCCATTAGAATCGGAAAGAACCTTCATTTCAATCGATCTTTATGAACAACCGGACATTTCAAATGTTGAGATTGATACCGAAGAATATGTACAATATCCAAATTCTATTGAATTTCGTGTTACAGCAACACATCAATCCGGAGATTATAATGCATATTTAAATCTCACCGCGTGGAATAATACAGAAGGGCGTGGGTGGGACGATGAAGAATATTCTTCCAACTCAACTATTTATAAGATGGAATGGGATTCCGATTATTATACCTTAGAAATCGACAATTTCCGAAGCGGTGATTACTATGGAAATGAGATAAATGTGATATTTAATACTTCTATAACGGGTATTACGAATAATAAAACATTAACAACCAACTTTACTGACGATTTTACAGTAGACGGAAATGCTCCAATTATTGGGGATGAAATACAAATAACTACGGACGAGGCAGGTAATGAATTGCTGACTGAATTGGATCCTGATAGCATAGATCAATTTTATGTATTTGCCAACATTACAGATGATCCGATTGGAACTACAGGTATTGATGATGAAAACACAAAGATTATTATTGAAGGGGAGGAATTTCTGTTCGATAATGATCTTGATGATGGAATTCGGTATGCAACAATTGAAATTTCACATATTGATTCTAGTGCCTTAAATCTCAAAGAAGACAACGATGAGATAAGATTTAATTATATATATGCCTATGATCGTGCAGGAAATGAAGTTTTAATGGATGTTAGGAATTATAGCATGGATTTGATA
>JAWOCD010000059.1:0-10601 GCA_046483985.1 Promethearchaeia archaeon | reverse complement strand
TGAGTGTATTTTAGAATTTAAATAATGAATCGAAAATTAAAAATCTATCAACTAAGGGCGACAAAATTTTCATCTATATCACCTTGAGATTTGTCGGAAAAAAAGTGTGCTCAAGAATGATCAAGACTCGCAATTTTCTCATCGAAAATGGACAAAAAAGACGATTTTCCTTCAAAAAACATCATCCCATCTCTTCCGACATTAAAAGAATTGGTATAGCCAGAAATATTGTCGGCTCTAAATCAGTGATTTTTAAATTTCAGGTAAAAAGAAAAAACCAAAAATATATTCAAATATCTCGTAATTTTATTTTGATGGCTTACTTTTCTTTTTAAAACATAACAGATCTTTCCCATCATTTAGCAGAATTTAGATAAGATATTTATAGAAATTCAACATAATAAGGTTTATATGAAACAACAAAAAAATAGTAGGATGGCTGTTACCCGAATTAGTGATCCAGAAATTTTTCATCCTTTAGAAGATGTTCACACTGCTGTACTTCCTATTGCTGGTATGGCTTGGATTGAAACAGAGGATGGCATATTCATAATTGACACATTGCTAACTGAGATTGCAGCCCAAAAGGTGGCAAAAATGATAAATGGTCCGGTTAAATATATTGTGTATACTCATGGACATATGGATCATGTAGGAGGAGCACAAGTCTTTATGAAGAATAATCCAGATGTTATTGCAAGTAAATATCTTCCCCCCAGATTTGATAAATATATTGATCTGGCAGAGCATCGCTCGCTCATCAACGCGGAACAATTTAATATACCAAAAATCAAAAGACCAATAGAATTTGTATATCCAACAAAAACTTTCCTAGGAGACTTGACAATTGAAGTAGGTGATAAAACATTTCAATTACATACATGTCGTGCTGAAACCGATGACGCTGTATGGGTATATGTTCCTGAATTAGATGCTGCATTTATTGGAGATTTAATGATTGGCAGAAACTTTCCTAATGTCGGAAATCCGCATAAACCGACTCGGTTTGCACTTGATTGGGCAAAAGAACTAGAAATCATCCGCGAGCTTAATCCTAAATACATCTTTTGTAATGGAGCTGGGACGTTATATAAAAATGAGGAAGTTGTCGAAGCATTAGACGCAAATATTGATGCGATTAGAACCTTACACAACCAAGTCATAGAGTTCATTAACGAGGGAGTACACATTACTGAGATGATCCATAAGGTTAATTTACCAAAGTATTTAGAAGAAAGCCCTTATCTTCAGCAAAAGTATTCCAGACCTGAATTCTTTGTCTTTAATGTCTACCGTTGGTACCACGGCTACTATGATCATAATCCGGCTCATCTAATTCCTCGACCCGAAAAAGAGTTCATGAGAGAAATCTATAATCTAATTGGAACCCCCTCTAAGATTTTAGATCAAGTAGAGTCACTTCATAAAGAAGGGCGGGTTCAATTAGCACTTCAAATATTAGATATTCTAATTCAAGCAAAACCCGATAATATGGAAGCGTTAAAATTAAGGATAAAATTAACTAAAAGACTGGCTCGTGGGGATACATGTTTAATGAGTAAGAACGCTTATCTTTATAGTATGAAGCAAGATAAACGCAAACTCCGGAAATTACGCAAGTAATCTAAAAATAAAAGTTAATATAAGATTATTTTTTTGTTTGTCTCAAGATGAGCGAAGACTACAAAGACTACTTTAAATATCAATACGGAGATCTTCCCATAATTCTCTCCGTCCCTCATGGTGGTGTACAGAGAGTCAAAGATATTCCAAAAAGAGAGAATGGAATATTAGGTATCGATAAGGGGACTATCGATTTAACGTTTACGCTCATTAAATACATTCGCACCGCATCCAGTCAACAATTTGGTACTCCAAAGATCCCTTCCTATGTGATATCATACGTTCATCGAAACCGCATAGACTTTAATCGTGGTGAATATAAAGCCTTTCAAAGGGATTCTCAGCTAGCAGAAAAATTATATGGGTTTTATCATCAAAAATTGCAAGAATATACAAATCGCAATATAAAAAAATACGGCACATCCTATCTAATTGATATTCACGGATTCGAAAAGGATAAACGTCCCAGCGGATTCCGGGATGTTGATATTGTGTTAGGTACGCTAAATCTTAAATCGCTTTTCCAAAGGAGAATTCCGAAAAAAGATCGTGACAAAAATATCAGAGGTAGAGTGATAAAGGAATGTTTAGAAGAAAAAATCGCTGTCGCCCCCAGCCGCCCCCGGAGAAAAGAATACGTCTTAAAAGGGGGGTATATTACCCAACAATATGGAGCCAAAACAATTAAAGACAGCAGAGCAATGCAAATCGAACTTTCGGATGCTGTAAGGCTATATAATGATACTCTATCAGCAAAAGTAATGCAAATCCTCAGTGGGAGCATTATTGAAGCATGCAATTCGGTCAGAAAAAATCGGGATATATCGGGACAACCCGACAAGCCCTCAGAGGATCGCTGACTGACGATCGTGTTAAACGACACATGCCGCGTACCAATAACTTATCAATAAGAGACCCGTGTCTATGCTCTTAAAATATTAAGACTGGCATTTAAACTGGAATCAAGTCTCACAAACACATAATGTGGGATCTCTGGAGATAAAGCTGTTTTAAAGTTAACTATAATTTTCAAAAGACCTCCAAGTTAGGGTTCCATATCGGATTTAACCTAAAATCTCTATTCCTTCAATTAAAATGCGGCAAATGCAAGACGGGGAATCAATCAAATCGCTTTAATGACCAAGATACCTGATGATTTGGAGTGTGAATGGATAATGACTTCCGATGCTAATCCTAATAAAGTGCTCTTATATTTTCAATTCTATTGATACCGATCAAGCCACCGATTTGGTCGGTAGGGGAGAATCCAATGAAATGAAAGCGGATTTTGACCCCTTTCTCACGCCCGAACTGGGAGAACTTATGAAAGACTCGTATCTATAAGATGCAAAACCAGAAAACCCGTTAGCATCTCCCCTTTATGCAGATCCTTATGGATTCCCTATAACCTGTATACAAATCGGGACGTCAGAAATCTTACTTGATGATTCTAAAAGAATTGCTGGGGTTGCTCCAGAAGGAAAAAAAGCCATAGAAAAAATAGGCCAATTCATAGAAAAACATATTTAAGTCTTATAATATTATGGTTTAAATACAAATATAGGAAAGTTAGACTTATGATCTTTGAAAGTTTATCAAATATTGAATTTATCGATGTTATTATTATTAGTTGTCATTTACTTGTCATAGGCGTCTTAATCATAACGGGAATATTATTTTATGGGAAATCTCGGGGTAAGGCTTCCAATATTAAAAAATATTTGAAAGGTATTATATTGTTTATGCTTATTTATTCCGTATCTCGCCTGGTCATGTTTATCTTTGAGTTAACGTTCGATCCTTTCATTTGGCAATTAACACCCACCGAAACAGAGATAGCGTTAACCTACGATCCCAATTTGAATTTTAGATATTCTATATTTTGGTATACTGGGACGATTTTAGGGGCAATCGCGTTTTTCATTATTCTTTTTGATTTAGAGACCTTTATTCTCCTTAAAAAGACTAAGTATATTCCTTCTGCTTTCTTGGCGATTATTTATATTTTAGGGTTATCATTAGGAGCCGTTGGTGCAGAACAAATCACACTCGGAAAGTTTTTCCTTTCTATATCGGCTATTTTCCCACTCCTCATACCAATAACCTATTTTTTCTTTGCTTATAAATCAAGTGGCGATACACGGAGACGAGCTATTGGTGCAGGGATAGGATTTACGATTTTTTTTCTGGGAATTGGCTTAAATTCCACGATGGGAAAGGCAATCTTTATCTTTTTATTATCTCCAGAAGAGATTGTGGGAGTTTATGCTAGTTATATAATGTATGCCGTCCTTGCTATTATTGGATTGATCATCTTTCTTAAATCAATTCATTATGAATAAGTTCAAAAAGAGGGACATTATAAGTAGATATGGCCTATATAGAAATATTTTATAATGATTTTAGATTTTTTTAAGCAAGATGATTGCCAAAATTCTGGATAGTCTAAATGTAATTTTGGAAAACGTGAATTCTACAAGAGACTAATCAATTTAAGGGGATCCTATGAATGATATAGGCTTTATCTTTGATTTAGATGGTACACTAATTAATACCACTGAAATTGGAGACGAAATCCGAGAGAAAATTATGGAAAAATATGATATCACCATTTCCAAAGAAAAAAGAAAGGAATTGGAGGATCTTGCAGAAGGAATGTTTCAAAAAAGTTATTCCACCACTCTGGCAATAAAAATCATTTGGAGATTATTAAAAGAAGTGGGATTAGGCTTCTTTAAGCGTCTCTCCGCGCTTATCTTTGCGGGCAGACAATATCTAAAGGAATCGAAGAATATTATTACCTATGATGGAGTTTTTGAGATTTTCGAATTTTTGGACCGAAAAGGGATAGAATACATTATTATAACTAGCTCTTCAGAAAATAGAATAAATCGGAGTCTCAAAAATTTACCTGAATTTAAAGAAAAAGTTAAAGATCGAATAATAACCGAAGACGCTGTAGATAATCTGAAACCCCATCCAGAATCTTTTGAATTAGCCCAGAAGATGATTGATCTGCCGGACGATCATATTGTGGTTATAGGCGATACTAAATATGATATCTTATTTGGTCAAAATATTGGAGCTGTAACGGTCGCTGTCTTGACAGGGATTTATTCCCAAGAATTGCTGGATAAATTTAATCCAGACTTTATTTTTGATTCAGTAAAGGATATAAAGAAGAATTTCAATTTAATACTGCAAGAGCTTCATAATTGAGAATCTTTTATGAACCCGCTCATTAATCTCCAAACTTCTAATAATTAAAATAGCATTAAAGCTTTTTATTTTAAGAAAAATGAAAATGTACCGAGAACTCGCCAAATTGCGAGGTCATGAAATCCTAATTCTTCTGCTGCTGTTAATTTACCGTTGCACTTGTGTCCAATATCCTTTCTTGATTTTTCTTTTATTAAAATCGTTAAATTTTTCGTGTAATCGTTCTGATCTTAGCCCCACTATTATTGTTCCATGGGTCTTTGGATTCTTACTTAATCCACTAATAATGCGCAGCGTATAGGAGTAATCTGGTCCGAATTGCCCACCCTCAAGGGATGGGTCAATACCACATAACTTTTCCGTATTTCTTCACATATTTGTCCTTCTGAATGTCACTAAGCGCAAACTTATGTCTTGCTTGAATTTTCTCATTTATAGTCTTTTACGTAAGTTTTTTTACATTTTTAAGTCAGTCTTTTCTAAGTTACAGCAACGTTTAACGATCTGCGAAAGAAGTTTTTTCGCACTCTAGTGGTAAAATTTTAAATATATATAATGTAAATTATTAAATAGATTAAAACCTTTAAATCTATTATCATCAAGAATACACAATTTAACTAAGTGTAGAACTTCCCATAACTATGAGGCGAGATCCGTCTGAATTAGAAGACCCTGTGGATATAAATGACATTGAAGATTTTATCGATGGGCTACAACATAGTTTTGATTCATTGGACGATGCCAACAATTCAGTAATTAAGGGTTACCAATCTAAACTGGCAAAAGCTATTTCTGATCTCCGTCTAAAAAAAATTTCCAAAGTCCCCCCAGAATTTGATAGAACTCAAAATATGTCAAGAGAAGAACTAAAAACTTCCTTATTACACCAGTTAAATGAATTAAAACGAATTTTAGAGGATCAAGAATATCGGAATAGTAGAAAGAAATTTAATTTAGTCATGAAGATTACAAAATTAAGAGAAAAAATCACTCATTTTCTGTAGTTAATTAATTAAATATGTTTTAATTGAATCAAGGTTTTTTTAGAACTCAAAGATATCCACGGCAAAGTGGAAGAATATTACCAGCAATTTAAAAATGACCAAGTATATCGTGAATTAATCGGACCAGATTAATATGAGAGATCGATTAATGACCTTACTTTTATCGCTTCTTTAAACTCATCGATATTTAATTCCTCTGGCTCTTTGTGATGTTTTATTCCTATATTAATTTCTCGTGTTTCTCCTTTTTCCATTGAAAAATAATTATCTGAGGCGATAAAATCTAAATTCTCTGAATAGAAGAATACATAAAGTGCAATCTCCTTGGTTGTTAAAGATACTTTATATTCAAATGTAGACTTATCCGTACTTAATTTGGTAATTCCATATTTAATATGAGGATCTTTAAGAGGAAAATATTTGGGTTGATCAAATAATCGAAATCCGTGATATAATAATGATTGACCTTTTGAACTCTCGTAAAGCTTATAGAAGATGATATGACTTCGTTTCTTCTCTTTTGTGCAATTAAATTTACTTACGTCAATTGTTTTTAGCTTTTCCGAACTACAAGGGGGTATTATTAAACTTTCCTCCCCGGAGAAAAGGGATTTTCCCCCTGCATTCATTATTTTCCATTCCAAAAAACCCTTTCTCTTTTCTTTGTAATCATTGGTAATCCAAAATTCCACTTTTTCAGGACATTCCTTGACAGACGCAAAAAACGGCTTGTATACCCGTTTCGCAATATAATGGAGTGCTTTCCATCGACCATAATAATCAAATGAGGACCAACTGGCAACTGGCCAACAATCGTTTAATTGCCAATATAAAGATCCCATACAATGAAATTGATTCCTGTTCCGTCGCCAGTGTTCCACTCCATACTCTATTGCCTCAGCTTGTGTGATTTGCGATAAAAGGACTTGATCTCTGAAATTCTCTGGAATTTCAAAACGGCGTTCCATATAATCTTTAATTTTTTTATTGCCAGCGGCATTTTTTTGATGGTTCTCCATGATTGGTGAGAAAAAATCATATTGTTCTTCGGGACAAAATTGTTTTATGGTTTTTATGGAGGGAAAGGATTCAAAACCGTATTCCGACATAAACCGAGAATCAAAATCACGATATGCAGTAAAGGGAGCACTTCTATGCCATACTTTCCAGAAATGAGAATCTCCCATATCTGGATTATTTGAGCCATTAATTAAACCGCTTTTTTTATGAGTCCCTCCGTTTGACGGAGAACTGGGCCAATAATCCCGGGTGGGATCAAACTTGTTAACGAGAGAGGGTAATAAATCTTCAAACATCTTTTTATACGCTTTTCGAAATCGAATAACTTTTGGGGGCCAAAAAATAAGAGAAAGTCCCAGATACGCGATATAGAACATTTCAATTTCATTATTTCCGCACCATAATGCCAATGAGGGATGATTTCGGAGTCGTTCAATATTATAAATGGCTTCTTTCTCGACTAATTCAAAAAAACTTTCATGCGTTGGATATAATGAGCAAGCAAAGGGAAAATCTTGCCAGACTAAAATCCCGTGCTGATCACATAAATCGTAAAAGGCATCATCTTCATAGATCCCCCCGCCCCACACTCGAAGCATGTTCATGTTTGCTTCTTTTGCGTAGGAAATATTCATTTCATAGAGCCCCAGCTTCTTCCCACGAGGAATAAAACTATCAATGGGGACCCAATTTGCCCCCTTCGCAAATACGGGGACTCCATTCAAAAGGAAATAAAATGTTTCTCCCCACTCATCGGATTCACGGATTAGATTAATATCTCTCAACCCAATCCTCAACCTTTTACGATCAATGACTTTACTCCCTTTTTTTAAGATAATGACCATTTCATATAAGTAAGGATCACCAAGATCGTGAGTCCACCATAAATGGGGACTATCCAAGGGGAAATTAAATACTATATTATTATTCTCGACTACAAGGCTTTCGCTGATAATTAAGTTTTCCTTATCCTTCAAACCAACCTCACAATTAAGATTTGAAGGAAAGCGCTTGGTTTCTTCATTTTGAAGTTGAATTCTTATCTCAAGTTCGACTTGATCGACATGGATCTTAGGAATATCATTTTGGTCTTTAATACCTAAAGGGTTTTGATTATAGTGAAAATCTTGGATAACCTGGACTCCATCAATTTTTACTCCATCAGATCCTATTAATTTAACCGATTTCCATATGCCCATGTCGGGTAACCATGGTCCCCAATCCCAGCCAAAAGAATATTGAGCTTTTCTTAGATATGGAACTCCGGGTAAGGCTTTATATGTTCTTAATTTCGTTCCATATTTTTTTATTCTCTGCTTTGCTACTCTTGTGGGACTTTTAATAAATACTTCGAGTTCGTTTCGCCCTGGTTTTAGTAGTTTAGACACATTAAAATTGTAACCCAAAAACATATCCTCGGTATAACCAAGCGAGTTGTCATTTAAAAAAACACGGGAAATCGTATCAATCCCAGAGAACTGCAATAAAATTCGCTGATACTCTAAGAAATCTTGTTCTACTTCAAACTCTAAACAGATTTGCCACTCTGATTTGTAAACCCACGCTGTATCGTGCTCTTTCTCACCGTAAAAGGGATCATCAATTATATTTTCATTGATTAATGCCTCATAGACCGATCCGGGCACCTCTATGTCAATATTTATATCCTTATTGGGATGCTTTAGAGTCCATTGCCCATCTAATGAGATAATTTTTACTTCTTTCATTACCTTACAATATAATATTTATTATTTAAATTATGTTTTATTTTCTTATTAGATTCTTAAGAGAGTTTTATGAGATTTTTAGTTGATACAGATCCCAAGCTGGGACTTAAGTTTGCGGATGTGGACGATGGACTTGCTCGGTTTTTGATGGTAAATAATGGTTTTTGAGGATTTTGCTTGCCCATTTAAAGTATTAGTGAATTAATAATAAAAGACTATAAATCTAAAAATTTATACTCTATTACATTTAAAATATTGCGCCTTACTCATTATTTTTATAGTAATCTATATAAAATACACGAAATACCAACGATTGATAAAATAATGGCTAAGGCCGCGCAAATGAATTCAAATCAAAATGAACAGACGGGATGGATAATGGGAGATCCTTATTATTGTACTGAATGTGAACGGAACCATATAAAAGGGAAAATCTATAAAAATCATCTGAAATATGCAAAGGATATCGATCCTGAAAATGGTGAAGAGAAAAAAAAGGAAAAAGATGATGCTGATCAAGATGAATCTGAAGAAAACCAAGATAAAGAAGATAAAATCGATCCAGTTGAAAGAGTGAAAAATCTTCGGGGAGTGGGAAAAGCAACTCTTCGAAAGTTAAAGAAAGCAGGATTCACAAGCTTAGAATCGATTGCATGTACACCTCCTCAAATAATTAAAGAAGAGAGTGGCATTGGAGAGAAAACCACGGAAAAGTTAATAAAACGATCGATGAAAAAATTAAATATGGGTTTCAAATCTGCGGCAGAGGAGTGGAATCGCAGAAAGGATATTGATAGAATAACTACTGGCGCTCAAGAATTGGATGACCTTCTGGGAGGAGGAATAGAAACGGGTAGTTTAATTGAGTTTTTTGGGGAATATCGTACAGGAAAGACTCAGATCGCACACCAATTATGTGTGAATGTTCAATTGCCGACAGAACTTGGCGGCTTGGGGGGCAATGCGCTATATATTGATACTGAGGGAACATTTCGACCCGAACGCATCATTCAAATGGCTGAAGCAAAAGATATGGACAGTGATCAAGTTTTACAAAATATTGTATTCGGAAGAGCTTATAACTCCGATCATCAAGTTCTTCTTATAAAGGAGAGTACGAATATAATTTCCGAAAAAAATATCAAGCTCATTATAATTGATTCATTAATAGGACATTTTAGGAGCGAATATGTAGGAAGGGGAACCCTGGCAAGTAGACAACAGAGTATTAATCAACATTTACATACATTATTAAGATTATGTGATATTCATAACGATTTGTCAATTGTATTTACAAATCAAGTATCTGCTAAACCAGATGTGTTTTATGGAAATCCGCTGACTGCAACGGGCGGAAATGTTCTGGCACATGCTTCAACTATTCGAGTTTATCTTAGAAAAGGAAAAGGACAACAAAGAGTGGCGAAAATTATCGATGCGCCTCATTTACCCGAAGGGGAAGCAATCTTTAGCATCACAGAAGAGGGAATTACCGAATAATTCTAAAAAATAATGTTTATTCTCTTTTTATTATAGTCTTTTGCGTAAGTTTTTTTATTTACATTTTTAAGTCTGTTTTTTCTAAGTTACAAAAACGCTTAATCTTCTCTCCGCTTAAAATTCAGAAAAAGAGCGTGATATCTGCATATATATGATTAAAAATTATTATAGCCAAAGACTATATTTCTTTCAAAATCCGTAGAATTAATTAAGACAAGCAAAATAATTTATATTAAATCTAATTTAACGATCTGCGAAAGAAGTCCCAACCCTTTAGGGTGGGGATGAATTTCGTATTTATACAAACATTTTTATATTTGGTTGGTATTATCTTAGTAACCAAGTGAATAGAATGGGATACGAACTTGATAAAGGTGCTCATTCGGTGTATTCATTAAACTACCATTATATCTGTTGTGTAAAATCTCGAAGAAAGATATTCCATACCGATGAAATAATCAATAGATTAAAAGAAATTAATATATCGTTAGCGGAAAAAAATGATATT
>JAWOCD010000113.1:0-7713 GCA_046483985.1 Promethearchaeia archaeon | reverse complement strand
GGAACGGATTTTCTACGACACACAGCCCTAAGATATGCCCACCAGCTAACGCTTAGTGGACTCGTAGGAATCCCCGTCCTTTAGGGCGGGGAGACTTCAATTTCTTTATGAATTACTTCATCTAATTGTATGAGAGATTATGCCTATATGTATACAATGCAAGGAAAAAAAGAGGAAAACTCCATTGAGTTGATAGATGGTCAATATATTTGCCATAAATGTCTCTCTAACAATCATGACCCTTTGAAAGTATATCTCATCGGTTTTGTGGATAATTAATTAGAACGCGGTGAAGGGTTCGGGCTTAAGGGTAGTAAGCGTGACATTACTAAAATCCCCCTATTTTCTTCCCAACGTCCTTTTCTGTATAAATTGGAGGATAAAAAAGGGATCACGGTAGTGTTTTATTTCCACAAATACCGAAATATAAAATCGACCTTTAGCCGAGGAATTGATGGAAAATGGGTGGGGGTTTTTGCTTCTAGAACACTGGAACGTCCTTCTCGTATCGGCATTTCGAATGTGAAAATAATAAAAATTGAGAAGACGACATTATATGTGAAAAATTTAGATGCAATTGATGGAACTCCAGTATTTGATATTAAATTAGGTCAAAAAGTTTGCTGGTAACCAAATGGAGCGATATTCAATAATGAACAATCCATTTAAACCAATAAGAAGAGAATTCCCCTAAATAATAAAATTAATTTTCATTCAGAAATTTCTCTACATACTCAATATAACTTATATAACTAAACAAAGAATAATTATAGCAATGACGGTCCTAGCAGAATTAAGATATAACCACCAAGATATGAAGTATGGGTACACCAACCGCACACTTTATATCAATTTATCCACAAACGAGATAAAAATCGAATCCGTAACCAAAGAAATGCGTGAGAAATTCATCGGCGGAAAGGGATTTGATTTATGGATGATGTGGAACGCTCTACCAAAGAATAAGATCGTAAAATGGGACGATCCAGAAAATGAAATATGTATGGCAACCGGTCCTTTGGGGGCCTCAACGTATTATCCCGGGGGAGGTAAATCTATTGTCACGACGATCTCTCCGCTTACGGGTATTATCATTGATAGTAATGTGGGAGGTCATTTTGGTCCTTATACCAAGTTTTCTGGGTTTGATGCTATTGAAATTCAAGGAAAAGCTGAAGAAGAGGTCATAATTTTTATCAATGGAAAAGAACATTTTGTACGGATAGAATCAGTTGAAGAATCGGATGACCTCTCGGAGTATGCTCATGTGCTTACCCAGCAATTGACGGAAAAATATGCCAAAGAAGGTACGGAGTTGGCAAAACAAATGGTCTCTACCGTGACTACAGGACCCGCCGCAAAGCATACGCGCTGGGGGATGGTCAACTTTTCATGGTATAAGAGGAAGAGAAATTGGGCATCCTATAAACAAGCAGGTAGAGGTGGATGTGGTACAGTCCTTAAAGATAAAGGAATTAGAGCGCTTGTATGCCGTGCTCCTAAGTACGATGTCAAAAAGAATAATCCCGCAGATCCTGATAAATTGCTTGACCTTGGTCGACAGCATCATAAAGAGATTATTAAATATGATCCCACAATGAACCAAATGCGCTTGGTAGGCACTGGCTATTTACCAGATTTAATGAATATGACGGACCTCTTGCCCACCCGCAATTATAGATATGGAAGACATCCCGAAATTGAGGGAAAAGATATTCCCTATAAACGACAAACTTGGGCAGACTTATTTGAAGGAAAAGGTAAAGGTGGAGATGGATGTTGGTTTGGTTGCTCGATTAGTTGTTCTCATTATATAAAAGATCATGAAGTATTAACTGGTCCTTTCAAGGGAGAGAAGGTTATTGTTGATGGACCAGAATATGAAACAATTGCTGGATGTGGATCCAATTGGGATGTCTGGGATCCAAAATGGGTTATTGAAGCAAATTTCTATTGTGACACGTACGGATTAGATACCATTTCTGTAGGGACGGGCATTGCCTTTGTAATGGAATGCTATGAAGAGGGGATCATTGATAAAGAGATTACTGGCGGATTGGAGTTAGAATTCGGAAATCCTGAAGTTGGGCTTGAATTAATTCATCAAATGGCTCGTGGCGAGGGATTTGGAGTTGTTGTTGGTCAAGGAATTCGAAGAATGAAGAAATTATTTATAGATAAATATGATGCAGATACCCAATTTCTACAAGACATCGGTATGGAACACAAAGGCTTGGAATTCAGTGAATATATTACCAAAGAGTCACTTACACAGCAAGGGGGTTATGGATTCACCAATAAAGGTCCACAACATGACGAAGCATGGCTAATTTTCGAAGATGTTGTCCGAAATTCTATTCCTACTTTTGAAGATAAGGCTAAAGCACTACGCTTCTTTCCTTATTGGCGTACGTGGTTTTCGCTGTGTGGGCTCTGTAAATTGCCCTGGAATGACGTACCTCCTCCGAGTAACTTTGACTTGCCTAAGAAGCTGGATGGACAACTGCTTCAAGCAAAGATTCCACAACATATTCAATATTATGCTGAATACTTCACAGCTGTGACCGGTAGAGAATCAGAAGCCGATGATCTCATTCGGGATTCCGAACGAGTTTATAACTTTCAACGGATTTTTAATATTCGTCAAGGAAAAGGACTCCGAGAACATGACGCAGACATCCCTTACAGAGCGATGGGTCCCGTGACTAAAGAGGAGTATGAAAGCAGAGAAGATAGATATGATGATCAATTGCGAAAATTGGATATTGATTTAAACGGAAAATCTACTGAAGAAAAAATGAAAATTCTGCGAAAACATCGTGAAATCCAATATTTCAAATTGCAAGAAGCAGTTTATCAACAGCGCCGTTGGAATGCTTTTGGATGTCCCACATTAGAATTAGTCAGGGATTTAGGTATTGATTATGATGACGTGGTGAAGGTAATTAAGCCCTATCAATAAGTAAATGAAAATAGATGATTTTATAGTAGATTTTTCTTAATGGAGAAAAAAATACAATAAAAAATAATTTCGCTCTAAGAGGGATTATTTTAATATTAATAATAAATTACAATAAGTTTTAGTGCTTTTTTATAGTATTAATCTTTAAGAATCGTAGTTTGATTTTAAGAATGAAAACCATTCACAGAATCTTTTATTCTAATTCTAAAGAAATGGATAAAATTGAGGATGATGAGGTAGATCTCATTATTACATCACCTCCGTATCCGATGATAGAAATGTGGGATGATTTGTTCTCCTCGATTAATTCAAATATTCGAAATGCCTTAGAATTAAAAGATGATAAAAAGGCATATTCCCTGATGCATCAGGAATTAGATAAAGTTTGGAAAGAATGTGCACGCGTAGTAAACCCCGGTGGAATAATTTGTATAAACATCGGAGATGCTACAAGAAAATTGGATAAGACTTTCCAATTATATCCTAATCATGCACGAATCATCGATTTCTTTCAAAATCATAATTTTATCTCATTACCTTGTATCTTATGGAGAAAACCCACCAATAGTCCTACAAAATTTTTAGGTTCGGGGATGATACCTCCAAATGCCTATGTGACTCTTGAACACGAGTATATTTTAATCTTCAGAAAAAGCGAGAAAAAAAGAAAATTCCCCTCAAAATATGGAAAAAGATATAATAGCGCATTTTTTTGGGAGGAACGAAATAAATGGTTTTCGGATGTTTGGATGGATATTAGAGGGATTTCTCAATATATTTATAATCAAAAAAATAGTAATAATTTACGGGAACGATCCGCTGCATTTCCTTTAGAGTTGCCTTTTCGCCTAATAAATATGTTCTCTCTATATGGAGATACAATTTTAGATCCTTTTTGGGGGACAGGCACCACCACCTTGGCAGGTATGATTACTGCAAGGAACACTGTGGGATATGAACTAAACTCGCATTTTCGGGAAGTTTTTGAAAAAACCTTTAAAAAGATTGAAAAAGTAACTAATTCCATGATTTTACGCCGAATTGAAGAGCATGTGAAATTTATAAAAAAATATATCAAAAAGGGGAAAAAACCCAAATATAGATCCAATAACTATAACTTTCCCGTAATTACAAAGCAAGAAAAGGATATATCCTTTTATAAGATTAAAGAAATAAAAAAAGAAAATAATACATATAATTTGAGATATAGCGAATTTGATTTTGAATCAGATTTGCCAAGGGAGAAAAAAATGATCCAATCTCGCCTATTAACTTAGTAAGTAACTTCTTAATAATCTGGGGAAAGACGTAATTTTGATATTTTTAAACTTCAAAAGAAATACGGGGACCAGATTACCTTCATTGGGAATGTATCCCCTCAAGACCTCGCAGCTAAAGGCGCGAGGTATATCAAGGAGTATACAAGAAAATTAATCACAAACCTTGCGCCCGATGGGGGCTATGTGCTCAATTCTGGCCATAGCATTAATCCAGCTGTAAAAGTGGAAAACTTTTTAGCTATGTATGATACGCTTAAAGCACTAAGAGAATACCCGATTGACTAAAACTAGGATTAAAAAATAAAAATAAGAATAAGAGATAAATTACTTCTTATAGCTCCCAAATTGTGGGAATTGGTTCAATAATTTATTTTATTGCTTTATTAATTTATATTTAAAAGTAAATATAAATAAGTATTAAATAATGGATCTTAAGTTTTGCATTTTTTAGTTCGTTCTTAAGTTTATCTTCGTTCTCTTCCTTTAAAACTTTATGGATGGTCTGCTTCTTTCCCTCTTAACATCTAAACCTTCCCTTTCTTCAATGCTGACCTGACCCCTTGTGTCACGAACTGGAGTGCGGAGGACCTACAACTGCACTGCTCGTCCCGAAAATGAATAAGCAATTCTTTTAAAGTGTTCCCCCGCGCAAGTTGCTCATCGGTCCATGTGAGAAAACGCTCAAACAATATATGCCGATATGCTCTGATCTGAGCGCCCTTGGTAGCTAATTCAATATCGGAGCCAAAACAATGGCCGAAGATCCCCAGTAATTTACAGCGTTCTAAATAGGCGGACATAAGAAAACAGAGACTCAGATATCGTTTGATCCCCAATGCTTTTCGGATATGAAAATCGTCCAGTCCGAGATACTGCTTGCAGTTTTTATAATTGGTCTCAATGCTCCATCGGTCCTTGTAAAGCTGCAATAACTTCGATCCGCTTATCTGCAGGTCGTTTGACACAACAAAGGCTTGTATCTCACCCTCGCGGCAATTTTTCACGAATGAGACCTTGACATCTCCTAAATTGGAAATGGGCAAAATGGCGGTGTAGATGTAGGACGTACACCTCCTGCCGTGTGTTTGCACCGTAACTTCCTTGAAATCGGTCTCTCGCAAGATATCTGCTCCGTACTCTTGGAGGTTCATATCCAATTCGGTGATGAGCCGATTGGACTTTGCTCGACTGACATATTTTAGTCCATACTTTTCCACTGTTCCCACCACCGCACTTGCCAGAAACCAGCTGTCGAATAAGACTTTAAGATTCTTAGTCTGTACGCCGGGAAAAGTGTCTGCTAAGGTTTCGATAAAGTTCGAGGCAATATCCACTTTTGACTTGAACTGCAGTGGCCGTTTGCTCTCTTTTATATCTTTTTTGCGCAGATACACTTCGTTCAGTAGGTTGTAATCCTTCGTATCATCGGCATAATGGGCGGTCACCAAGGAAGTCCCTTTTTTCATTTGAAAGGAGACATGGTCAAAATGGTCCGAAACCAACTCCATGGAAGAGCCCGTTTTATGAAGAAGTGTATCATCGATAATCAGAAGACCTCCGTCTTTAAACCCGGTCTGTCGGTGCTGCTGCATCAGTCCAATCTTTTTGAGGTCTATCTCATGTGGCTCCATATGCCACTCACTTTCGGTTAGAAATCGGTTTACAGTACTCTGGTCCGGGGCATCGATAAAGCTGTTCGTCATCGATACGATGGATTTATGGGGATGAGAGGATGCCAGTCCCTGACAGATACGTGACGCATTTTTTAATTGACTTTCGGTGAAAGCGGGGTTAATTTTATTCAAATAGGTCATCAACCAAGGATCTTGGGCCTGCATGGGAATTGTCTGCATCATATAAATACACTCTAAAACGTTTTAGAAAGAGCAGGAGGCAGTTCGGTCCGCGGCGTGTTTTTATCGCACTAAGAAGAAGGACCGAATTTACCTCCTTTTTTATACGCGTATTACGAAGATAATATTTCATCCTTATAGAGGGGTGTAATACTTGGGTGATATCTCCGGTAGGACCATAACAACGAATGACCGAGTCTATTCACTCAAAAAGAATCGTTTTACATGAAATAACAGTATGAACGAGATCAGAGAAGATGAGATGTTAAGCTTGTTTAATTCGGCAATAAAGGAGATGGAAAGATGCTCGCTCAAACTATAAAAAATACGATGGATTATTATTTACAAAACTTAAGTTATTTATAATTTTAACAAGCACGATATTTCTGAACGCTACGTTGATTTTTACGGTTAATAGTAGTCAAGATAATTCGAATATCACAGATTCGGAAACAAATACAGCATCATCGATACAGTCAACTTCAACGCCTGAAACCGAAGAGAAAAGTACTCCTGAAGTTAGTATAACTTCTTCAGATAATCGGATCAACTTTTTTAAAGACGGACATGAAGATATTGATGTTCCTTTTAATGTAGATACCTATGACACTTCTGTACATGCAGATACGGAAATTGACATCGATTGGTCGATTAATATGCCGGTTGACATTACAGTTGAGTATGAGACGGATTATAATAAATCCCAAGCTCATGATATTAATATCGGATTGGAAATCCCCAAAGACGAGGCATGCCTCCAGATTAATACAACAACTGACTTTAATATTGAATGGGATGTGCTTGGAGTCGATGATGGTGAGGCTTCTGTGCAAGATTGGGAATATGATATCGAAAAGTTCTTTACTACTCCTTTAGGCTCGTATAACCTTCCTAGTGCGAAATACGGAATTCCGGTATCTGTCTCTGGGGTACCCATAGGGACACTTAATCTTAAAGCAACGCCTCAAATAATCTCATCGGTAAAGACAAAGTTAATGAATGAGACTTTCCTTGAGACATTAAATTTGGAGTGGGAAGAAGAGGATGAAAAACAACGTACACTTACTGCTAGTCCTAATGCATCTTCGGGAACTTATGACATTGACATTGATAATTTTAAGTATGCATTATCATTTGGGATTGAGTGGTCTATGGATTTTCAATTCACAGAGCCCTTTAACCTTATCAACACGCTTTTAAATAAATTGGGTTATCCGCTTGAATACGTTTTAGGAACTTGGCCGAAAATAGAAGTTGGAAGTATTCCATCCTATGATACTGTTCAATTATCGTCTATAAATATTGATGATGATGGGGTCGACGGTTCTAGTTTTGAAAATGCAATTGGTTTTGATGTAAATGATTGGCAAACTACTCAAGAGAGAGAACTTAATGATAAAAAACATTATATTTTTCAAGTGCAAGAGGATACTACATATAATTTTACTATTGAAGATGCTACCGGGGATGTGAATGCATCCATTTGGGATCAAAATGAAGATATGTTAACTAGTTCTACTGATTCGCTTTCCTTTAATGCAACAAAAGATACGAACTATTTTCTTGTCCTTGATCCGGATGATCCTTGTACGACAAATGTTTCATTTGGCGGGATATG
>JAWOCD010000101.1:0-5373 GCA_046483985.1 Promethearchaeia archaeon | reverse complement strand
AAGCAGGTATAAAATTATTGCAGAAAACAGAAAAAAATTAAAAAATTTTTTTATATTTATAGAGCTCATTTTCGTACTACTCTGTTACTACTCTGTATTGACTAAATAAATAATACACCTCCTTCCTATTAATTCTTTAGTCAAGCAAAATCTTAAATAGAAAATTATTTAAACATGAAGTTTTGTATTCCGTTGGGTTAAATGATCTCAAATTTTTCTTTAAAATATGCTTTCTGCTCCTTTAGTTTTTCTTTAAGCGTTCAAAAATCTTGAGTCTTCGTATCTCGAGTTCAACCAATGATAATAAACAAAATAAAGCCAATAAGGTCGGAGATAATCAAGAGAATGAGTAGAATGCCAATCAAGGAAGATGTATTCTAAATATTTAAAAATAAGGACAGGATTAAAGAGTAAATAGAGATTTAAGAGTGCAAGAGAACACCCAAAAATAAAAAGGAACTTGATGCGATTTTTTGAATAATAGAGAAAAAAAGGGAGAATAAAAACAATATTGGGCTTGAATGAAATAAATGCTAATAATAGAGGGGGTATATATTCATTTTCCTTATAGTAAATACAGATTAATATAATCATAAGAAGAAAAGGGTCAATGTTTCCGTTATAAAGGTATAAAAAGGGGAGAAACATGAAAAATACAACGGTTAAATAATTTGATTCAATTTTCATCATTAATATAAAGGATCCAATTAGAGATATCAATAAAAATGAGAAATAGAGATAGAAACTAGAAAAAAGCGGGGTTAAAATGAAGAAGCTGGGTAAATATACAAAATTAAATGTATAAATCGGTTGATCAGACCAGAATCTTACGCATGCTGAAGAATAATATGTATAATCCACAAAAATCTCGTATACAGGAGAAAAATAAAAAGAAATGATCTGTACATAAAAAAACAAATAGAATGGAATGATGAGATAATGATATTTCTTCATTTTTTATTTTAAAATATATAATGCATTAACCTATTTATACTGAAATAAATGTATTTATTAAAGGTAATGTGCTACAATCTAATAGCTAACAATGATTGATTTATAAAATGAGTGTAAATGAAAAAAATATAAAGAAATACCAACAAACATTAAGAAATTATCTCAAGTTTCAATTACCGAAAATATTAAGCTTATTGGATCGAGATCCTTATTCAAAGACCTACGGTTGTTTTGATCGAGAATTCTGGCACTTTAAAAGCAAGGGATTTTTTAACGGTATGAATCAGTGTAACATTTTCTCTCTTGCGCTATACTATAGCACGGAATATGAAGGAAATTATCTTTACAAGGTGGATAAGTTAAAAAAGTATATTCTTGCTGCAATCAAGTTTTCAATCAATCATTGTCATAGAGATGGGAGTTTTGATGAGCATTATTATAATGAGCATTCGATTGCTGCGACTTCCTTTGTGCTTTTTAGTATTACGGAAACTATACTCTTATTAGATTTACGTTATAAGCAATTTCTCGATTATTTTGAAAAAGCATGTCATTTTCTCCTAAAAAATAAGGAAAACTACATAAGGGCAAACCATATCGCGTCTAATGTCTCAGCTTATTATAATCTATATCTTATCACTAGCGATAAAAAATATCGGCAGTATGCTGAGGAATTTTTGGAAGATTTACTGAAATATAAATCGAAAGAGGGATGGTTTAGAGAATATAAGGGGTGTGACCCAGGGTATAACACTCTCACATTATATTTCTTAGCGAAATATGCTCTTAAAGCAAACGATAAATTAATTTTAGACGTGATAAGGGAATCAATTTCCTTTAGTTCTCATTTTATGCACCCCGATCATAGTTTTGGAGGTTTTTACGGAAGTAGAAATACAATGCATTTTTTCCCTTACAGTTTTGAGTATATCAAAATGGAGAACCATATCGGAAAACAAATGGTTAATTCTTTTATAGAGGCAATAAACTCTGGAACCTCCGAATTGTTATTAGATGACAGATTTTGTTTTTTGCACCTCATTAATATATTAGAAATATTCGCAGAGTTTAAAACAGAGAGACCCTTGCAAACGTTTGACGGTCCATTAACAACCAAGTGGTTCCCCCAAGCTGGGATCTATATCTATAGAGCGCATAAATACCATGCAATTTTAAATTATAAGAAAGGAGGGATTCTTTACGTCTTTAAAAACCATAAATTAGTTCTACGATTCTGCTCGATAATAGTTCATACAAACCACGGATTATTGAAATCTTCCGGTTTTACGGACGTAAGTTATACAAAAACGAACGAAGGTTTTCGCATTAACGGGGTATTTACTCGTTATCATAATAACAAAACTCTCACCCCGCTTACCTCTCTTCTATTTAATCTCTTTAACCTTACTTTAGGGAATATTAAGATTTTTAGAAAAGTTGTAAAAAAGTATCTGATTAAGAAACTGATACTCAAAGAAAAAACCTTTAACTTACATTACAGAGTAGACATCACCTTCGGAAATACCATTAAACTTAAATTTAAGATAGAAAGGGAAAATCCGAAGTTAAAGATCACAAGTCTCCGAATATCTTCCTATAATTCGGATCTCTATGTTCCCTCGGGTAAAATGTTCCAAATCCATGATATTATGACTGGAAAAATCTCATTAAACAAGAGTATACAAAAGGACATACAAAAAGATTCAATCAACTTTACTTTAAGTATCTGATTCCTTATTGTGTATAAATTTAAAAAAAGATCCCTTCGGAATTATACTTTTTTCTACCATATCCTAAGATAATTTTTGAGTCATTGTTTCCCTATTCATCCGAAACGGCAAAAAGAGGAGCAAAAACAAAAAAATTATGAATAAGAAACAGAGATGTGATTTCTTATATGCAAAATGTACTAACACCCTAAAGATAAAGCAGATTTGAACATAAGCGCGTGTCGGATAAATTAGTTAAAAAAATATATATATTGAAATTTTACCATTATATATATTACATAAATTTAAAATAGAATATTTATATTTAAAAAAGAAATTTGGGAATTATAGTGAAAAACAATAAAAGAAATGTGATGCTCATTGCGGCATCCTTTATGATCATGGTTTCTCTTGTTATGGTCAGTTTTACTAAGACGCCCATACTCGTTGAAGAGAATGAAAATACTCGTTCCAATAAGATAGCTCAAAATCCAACCGATGATAAGATAGTGCAAGATTCCGGAGAGACGACATCAACGGTGACCTCGAATTTCTCGAAAATTTGGACCAACGTATCCGATGCACCGAGTGTGGATAGTAAAAATGCAAAAATTGCCGTTGATTTGAATCGAAATATACATATCGTCTGGGAGGAAGAAGATGATATCAAACATCGAATGTTTAATTACACCGCACGGGAGTTTAGCGGAGATATACAATCTGTTGCACACGAAGAAAATCCAAACGGAACAAACAGCATGGGCGATATTTGCGTGGACCCTCATAATAATAACCTACACATTACTTGGGAAGAAGATAGAGGCGGGACGGACCAAATTTCTTATCGACAGTATGACATTGATGCCGATGACTGGGAATCAAAAATAAATGTGACAGACAATGAAGATTCTGAAGGATTTGGAAGACCGGCAATTGCAAGCAACAGTACGGGCGGGATCGCAATTATTTTTCAAACATATCAACTCCTAGGGGGAGGAAAATTAAATATTACTTTTTTTGACGGCAATACATGGAGCTACGAAAATCTTCATCCAAATAGTACAAACAATCAGAGGGAACCAGATATTTATTCATATGAAGATACGTGGCATATAACTTATCAAGAAGAAAAAGATTATATTTTCCATGAGTATAAGTCGAGTAATGGGGAATGGAACTCTACAGAAGTAATTAACCATACCGATGATTTACGATTTCCCGAAATAAATATTGTAAATGATACAATCTACATTTCGTGGCAGCATGAAATTTCGGGTACATTTCATATTCATCGTAATCATAAGGATCTGGAGGGCGATTGGCTTTCTACTCCCCTAAATGTCTCTGGTGATACTGGTAAATTGAAGAACGATCAGATATATTCGAGTGGAGTGACAAACGACGGTAAATACGTGGTGTGCTATGAAAATGATTCTCAAGGGCTTACATATAGAGAGTATGATGACGAAAACAAAGTAGGACAGGGGTTAATAACCAATGATGGTGATGCGACCGCCCCTCGATTAATTGTAAACGACCGCGGGTCTTCTTATTTTGTATGGGATAATAGTTCTAATAGCGAAGTACACCTAAGAAAATTGGACGGATATGGCCCTAATTTGCAGTTACATACGATTTCAAACGGTTCTATAATCTCCGGACATAAAGATCTTAATTCAAGCGTGGAACTCTCAGATATCAAGAGCGTGAATTACACGTACTCAACAGATGAAGGAGATTCATGGATAGAGATCTTTTCTTGGGAGAGGAATACGTCAAAACGTTTTGATGAGATTGATTTTGAGACGATTAATTATACTTGGAATACCAATGGAAGTGATAATAGATTGGATTTTGAAAACGTCCTTACTTCCATAGAAGCCATTGATGTCAACGGGTTAGATGAGCGGATAATTTTTGAAAACATTACCGTTGATAACTACAAGCCGCAGATCTCCGAGTTTTTAAACATTTACGATGAGTTAGGAAACAATTATGAGGAAGGGGATACTAATTTTACCTATCATGAGGGGGGAGCAATATATTTTGAATTCAACAGTTATGACAATAATTCCGGATCGGGAACTTACGCACATTTACACAACAAAACCAATGGGGAAACATCATTTATTAAAGCGAATAGTTCTTCGGATAGCATAGAATTAACGGATTCGGATATCGATGACGGAACCTATGATTTTTATATAAATACGACGGACGGCGCCGGGAATTGGAACACATCAGAGATTATTTCGAATATACGGATTGATAATACACGCCCCGAGATTGGGTTCGAAGAGCCCGTTGATAAAGACGAGATAAGAAACGGAACAATAATTTCTATTAACGATGAGTCGGATGATCTCAAATATATCAACTTTTCCTATTACATTGAAAACCCAGATGATCAAATTTATCTCGGAGATATTAGCGATCCAGAGAATGGATGCTCAAAAGAATTTGAATACGATATGGAGTACGAGAATATAACCATCGTTGCCAACGCAACCGATTGGGCAGGTCTTACCGGAACAGCTGAAGTTGATGTTCGCGTTGATAATAAAAAACCCGAACCGGAATTAGAATCTCCCGATCTTTCTGAAGAAGATGTTGGGTTAACACCTCGGTTTAATATATCACTAGGGCTCGAGCAAGATAATGACACAGTATGGGCGGCTGTCGAATATGATGAACAAGGACAGGATGACTG
>JAWOCD010000099.1:0-132647 GCA_046483985.1 Promethearchaeia archaeon | reverse complement strand
GCTGTTAATATTATGGTAAAGTTTCTCACATCTGCTGACCTATCGCATCAACCCTCTTTGAAGGAGGAATCCTTTCTAAAGCAATGGAACGGGTTTTCTACGACACACAGCCCTAAGATATGCCCACCAGCTAACGCTTAGTGGACTCGTAGGAATCCCCGTCCTTTAGGGCGGGGAGACTTCAATAATATGATTAGCCTATGTTCATCGATACACATAGCCATATGAATCTCTATATGGTACTTGATAAAGTTTTAAAACAAGCAAAAGAAAACGGCGTAGAAAAGATAATATCTGTGGGAATGAGTGTCGTCAGTCAAAAACGTACTTTGGAACTTTGCGAACGGTACGATCAAATTTTTCCTGCGTTAGGAATCCATCCGCAAGAGGTGGAAGAAAATAATGAAATTAAACAGGATTTAGAATCAATAATTGCTTTGATAAGAGAGAACGCGGAGAAAATCTGTGCAATTGCCGAAATCGGTCTTGATCATCACTTTGTAAAAAATAAGAATTTATATCCTTTGCAAAAGGAAATATTTTTAAAGATGCTAGAAATTGCTCAAGAACTGAAATTACCAGTCAATTTGCATACAAAGGGGGCGGAAAAAGAGATTTTTGAACTCCTTCCGTCATATGATCTTTCAAAAATAAATATTCATTGGTATTCAGGACCCAAAAAATTCTTACAACAAGGCATTGAAAGTGGTTATTATTTCTCGTTTAATCCCGCGATTAATTTTTCAAAAAGGATACAATCCTATGCCGAAAAGGTGGATATCCATCAAATACTCTTGGAAAGTGATGGCCCCGTGGAATACCGGGGTAAATCAGGAACGCCGGGGATGGTTAAAGGTGTAGCTCAGAAGATTTCCAAAATTAAAGACAAAAAACTTGTAGATGTAGAAGAAATAATTGAGAAAAATACAGAGAAAGTCTTTCCCCGGATTTTCTAAAGATAACGCCAATAATTAGCTGTAGTTTTCCACCATCTGTATGATATCTTCAGGCAGTTCGTCCTTATTTCTCATTCGTTCGAACAGATCTTCCACTTCTTTGAAACTATCCCCGTAGATATGTAATGAATTTGCAAAGTCTAAATAATGTCCCATTTCTACTTCTAATTCATCCGCGACATATTTTTGTATCCGGAGCATTCCATTTACATTTGCTTCCCATGCTCTGAAGAGGTCTCGGCTTCTCCATGTAGTTTGCATTATTAATTTACCATTTTTAACTCTCATATAAATCCTTTGTAAGCACGGAGGATCATTATGATAAGGGTCAACAAGGGGTCTCCACGTGATAGCTTGAGCCCGTCTGCTATAAGGATATTTCTTGAGTTTTTTGATGATATATGAGATTTGGTCCACCTCGGGGAACTGAAGTATTCCCATGGGAATCCGGTTTATATCGATTTGCTCCGAGATCTCCTTATCTAACTCGAATTCTATCCCATTTTTAAGTTTCCATACAATTGAGCCTTCTTTCTCCACCACTTTTTCGGATTTTATTAATTTTTGATGGTCCCTGACAAACTCCTTATCAACCACCCCTAAATCATAGTTCTTATGTATCGTGTCTTCTAACGAATAGGGTTTATAACTAAAAATCCGGTCATGATAGGAATACGGAAAACTCTGCCCTGAGTCCCAAATATAATGGTCATTTTTTCCGTCCATGATCTCTTCAATATAACCGCTCTGAATCGAGCCAATAAGATAAGTATCGGCCATACACCCGTAAACTTCATATCGGTTTCCATATTTGGTGTTAATCTTAATAAGCCGATCTTTGCGTTTTATTGGATGACTCATCGGCTTCTTGATTTCGATCATTACTGTGGCATCTTTTGAAAGTTTATCATCATTGTCATCATATTCTGTTTTAATATCGTCACCTTGGAAATATACTTTGGCAACAGCTGATAACCATGCTTCTCTTACGTTATTTTCTGAAATATAAAAAACTTGAGCCATAATTTACACTTTTTTAGATCCTACTCTTGATAGTAAAATAATTGGATTTAAAGCAATATAATTTAATTATTAAACTCTAAATAATTCCCCCGATATTCTCGTAAGGACATAACTTTAAGGGTTTCCAGTAGATTTAAATATCTCATTTCCTCGTAATATCGGAATTTTTGAACAATAATTATAAATTTTTAAATTAATATTTTTTTATGCAATCTCGGAAAAATAAAAAACAATTTTTGAAACGAATAGGTATTTCAGCGGCGTTAATTGGAATTATACTTGTCGGGGTAATGGGTATTTTCAGCCGATTTTTTTGGATTGGTCCTCGGTGTACAACAAATTATTTTCATTTTAACATAGATTATCGGTTGGGAAAAACGGAAGTAGAGGATCGAATTATTAAAGAACCATATCATAAATTATTGCAATTATATGAGAAACATCCGAATTGGGATTTTACTGTGGAGTGTCAGGCAGAAATGATTTATAAGATTTATACCAATGAGGCGTATTCGGATATAGCAGAATTAACAGATAAATTAGTAAAGAGAGACCAAATGGAATTGATCTGCGGCCTTCAATTTAGTCAACTCTTTTACTCATATCCTGCAGATGTCTTAGAATTAAATTTAAAATACGCGAATGAAACGTTAAAAAATATGAGTTCGGACGTCAATCTATTGGAAAAGCGAAGTAACTCCCTCTTGTTTCAAGAAGGGCAATATGGCTATGGATTAGCTACAGCATTAAATAGTCAATATGCAGGTAATATTGATACGGTGTTAGTTTCAGCCCAACAAATAAAAGATTTCCAAAAGCCAAAATATCCCGGAGAGCATTATCCTGTTCATACTTTAGAAAATCCTGAGACAGATAAACAGATTAATCTTCTTACATATGATTATTTACCACAATGGGAAGCAGGGTACTATCATTCTTGGAATTTTCTCTTAGACGCAGAACTCGGCTTTGAGGATCAGAACGCAAAGGAAGAGTTTACAGTTTCTGATGAAAAACTTGCGGCATATGAGGAAGAACTAGAAATGTTAGAACAAGAGGGAAACGAATTTATGAAATGTTCTGATTGGGCTAAACACTGTAAAGAAGTAGATGCGGTTGGAGAATTAGATTATTATATACCAGAATGTAATTGGGGGACTACAAAATACAACTCAAGTTATATTTGGGCAGCCAATAATGGAGATTCAACAGATGACGGAGAGATGCTTGCAAATAATTATCGGGCCCGCCAAATTATTTCTGCAACCCGTGAAGTCTATGACCAATATAATGAGAATTTAGATGATGGAAATAAAACCCTCATTGAAGAAAAATTTAAACAAGCAGAAAAATTATGGCTTCAAGCAACGTGTACAGATGCCACGGGGATTGGTCCAGATCCAATTGAACGTGTAACTGCAGAGTCGAATGTACTCACGGCAGAGAGAAATTGCTCTCAGATTCTCTCGATTTTAGCAGATAATTTTCCAGATGAATTAGATTCTCCTAAATTACAAGTGGATTTACGGAATGGCCAAATATTTAATGATTCTAATGACTTTCTCTCGTTGATAGAAACCCAAAAATCTTTAGAATTAGAAGACCTTCCTCTGAATGCAGAGTTTTCGAGTCATGTAACAAGCGGGAAACTGGATCCCGAGGTAAATGTCTCTTTGGTGAAATATAATTCTTCAAATTCAGATACTGGTAACGAAGTATATAATCTTACTCGGTTAGATGTCACATTCGCAGGAAGCCATGACTGGGCTAATGACTCCATACGATCCATTGGAATAAAGTTCTCACCCAAGGAAAAAGGAAAAACAACAAAAGAAATAGAATATTCTCCTTCATTACTCGAAAATGAAACGAAAAGGATTTATCGATATAATTACCAATACGATCCCTTATATATCTTTTTGCCCCTAAGTAATGGAATGGTTTTTCTCCCGAATGAAAGAGCGGGAGATATCGGAACTGCTATCATTAAAAATGTGACGCAAAGACACACAAGTTGGCTGTGGGAATATTACTCAATCAAAGTTTTGGAAACAGAAGGACTCCATATGGATGCCCATCATCAGTTTTATATTATCGAGGATATTAAAATTGAAAAAGCCCTTCATTTTGCCAACCGAATTAATGTGCATCCTCCTTGGATTGTAAGTAAAAACACATCCTTAATTCAAGGAAATGAGGTCTATTCTATGTATTCCTCTATGGCAAATCGATTAGCAGATGTAGGCGAAGGTTCAGGAGAGTGGTGGTAAGTTGAACAAAAATGATCATAAGGAGGAAAAGAAGATATTGAAAAATAAAGCAGATCAAAAGGAAGACGCTAAAGGAGAAGAAGTGAGCTTGCAAAAAGAAGAAGGAAAAAGAAAAAAAAATATACTTCAAAAATCTGCGAAAAGACTAAGAACTCTTCACCAAAAGACTAACTTTTCTCTTTATCTTGGTGCGGGGTTATACGAGATCGCTCTCGGAATGGGATCTACTTTCCTAACGAGCTTTCTAATCGCCCTCCCAATTGTTATGGCTTATCCTTTTTTAAATCCGACTATGCTTTGGGCATTTAAAATAGTGGGGTGGGTAATATTTATCCTTGGGATAACCACTTGTTTAATCCCTCTAATAAAGCAGTGGTTGGATGAGAATTCAAAGATCTTAACACTTATCTGGGTATTAGCATTTTTTAATTCTGTAATTTTACTATTTTTGATTCCAATTGGCCTATTTTTGGGGCTGGCTCTTTATCAAGAAGTTAGAGATTCAGGGACAATCAATAAATTTAATCTTCTCACGGGAAATTCGCGTTTCCGCTATCTTATAATCGAAAAACTCGTTTATATCCTTACCAGCATCTTGTTAGGATTAAGCGTGGGCCTACTAATTGGGGGAAATTTTAAATTACCTTTTATGCTTGGTCCGATTTCATTATTCATTTTATTGCCTGCTGGCTTACTAATCAGTGTTAACTTGCGGAAAAACTTGGCGGATAAATATGGATGGAAGTTAAAGGAGAAAACCGTAACATTGTACTATTTCCTCTTTCTTTTTTTCGCGGGCATTATTCATACTTTTCTCGGTTTTCTCTTTGTCTTTGTTGTTCCTGATTTACTTTATGATGCTATAGATTTGATTTTCCCTTATGTGACTTACGATACTGTGACATTCATTACTATTCTAGGATGGGTAAATCTAATCCCGGGAGTAATCCTACTTCTTTCCTCGCTCTGGTCGAAAAAGTTTTCCTCTGCACTTGGAGAGGAAACTAAATCAATTGATCTTCGAATTATTAGAACTTTGATCATAATTTCCTCGGTAATCCTTCTTGTAGTGTTTCCTATAGGCACCTTTTTTGCAATTGCCTTAATATTGGAGTTCTACTATTTTGGAAAGGGAAAAGCGGAAGATTAAAACTTTATTTATCTTTTTTTAATATATATTCATTTCAAAGTTATAAATGATTAAGGAAAAAAATATAAACCTTTAGTTTATATAACTAAATAAACAGATAACTTTAAGGAAATTCCTTATAATGATAAATTTAAAACTTCATTATGAATCTCCATTTGACAGAGTAGCAAAAAGCCACCATGAAACCCTAAAGGTTGAAGATGGAATAACGCTCAGAGAACTTTTTAATTATCTCTCTGAGAAATACGGGGAGGATTTTGAAGAACTTTTATATGATGATAAAAACCCAGATGATTTAAACAATTTTCTTTGTATTATAATAAATGGAAGGACCTTTAGAGATGAAAATTTTTTAGATAGGAAACTAAAAGAGGGAGATGATATCTCGCTCTTCTATGGCTATTTCGGAGGATAAGTACTCTTATTCTATAGGATCAAAACAATAAACCACATTCCAATCCCACATCCGAGGGGATTTAAAATGTTATCTGTAATGTTTTTTGAGAAGAAGGCATCAACCAAAAAGAAAATTACACTTGCAACTAAAGCCATAGATATAATAATAACTAAATTTACTGCTAACCATTGAATATAAACCCCCGAAATAATAATAACAATCAAAAAAGTCATGCTTGCTCCCGCAATATAACCCTCTATCGTCTTTACAGAATTTTCGTTAAATTTACGTTTTCCATATCTTTTACCAATCAAGGATGCGGCCGCATCAGCAACAGAGGTGATCAATGCAACAGCAGCAAAAATTGGAAATGGGGCGAAAACAAATGGGACAAACGAGAGTACTAACGGAGCAGATGATATAAATGTATTAAGTTCATTTGGTTTCATAGATTTTTTATACCAAGCTCTTGCCCAGTCGGGAAGCCAATGATAACGATTGAGTCGTGCTAGGTCTGCCATCAAAAACATAATACAAAAAGCATATCCTACTGTAATGATGAGCCAAAATGCAAAACTATAGACATCAAGTCCCCATACGGCAAGTATATCTAAGGAATTTAGAATCATTCCTAAAGTCCAAAAGAAGAAGATTACAAATACCGGTAATAAATGAAGAAATTTACGCTCCACATCCTTTTTGAAATTATATTTCCAGTTTTCGAGAAAATATTCAGAAAAGTCTTTGTAATTTCTTTCTTTCATTAAATTCTGGTTTCTTTTGGATTTTTTCTTATTTATCATTAACACCGTAGTCCAAATAACAACTTCTACAATTAATAATAAAGAGGTTGAAAACCAGAGAAAATTTAAAGTAGATGAAGGTAGATTCTGTGAATGAGATTGAAATGTCCATGGAAAGAGAATACCTGAAAGGACAAATAAAAATCCTACTAACAGCTCATTAGTAAAGAGATGTTTTTGTCTTTTTTCCCTTATGTGTTGTAAGGAATAGATAAAGACCGCAAGTCCCCCTATTATCATAATAATGCTAGTTGGTAGAAACCACATATTATATCCTTTTTGTATACCTAATTTTTCATTTAACTAAACAAACAATTATTTTATTAGATCTCTGTAAAATTTAAATACTCTTCAAGAGTAAACCAAATATTAAAAATAGTAAAATAATCTTATTTCACAAAATTAAGGATTAATGAAACATAATTCAAATCAAGATAAAACCTCAGAAGAACAAATAAAATGGTACATCCAATAGGTATAAGCAGATTATCCGATACTTTAAATGGTTCGTTTGTGAAAAGGTCAATGCATATAAACGCAATGGTAAAAATTAAACTCCACCACAATCCAACAAAAATATAGCAGATTAAAAAACTAGTAATAGTGCCAGCAATATTTCCCATCCAAGTCTTCTTCTTATTCCACAAGATTTTTCTCTTTCCAAATCTAATTCCTATTTGACTTGTCATAAGATCTCCAATACTACTCATACCTAAAATAGCAAAATAGACCATAGGAGGACATAAGAAAGCGGCAAACATTTGTCCGATTGCAAAATACAAATAAGTACCATATGATTTTATCTCATCTTCCGTCATCACCATTTTTGGGAGTAAATTAAAGGGGAATCGGAAATATTTGGTTTTTCGGGTAATTTCGTTGACTAAAAAAAGCATGCAAAGACTATAGAAAAAGACGAAAATTAAAGTATAAAACCATCCTAATGAAAGAATAATATCTTTAATGACACACCGTTCTGAAATAATCCGAAAATATAATTTCAACATATTGTTCTCAGCAGGAGTCATACCCACCCACGGTTCTCCAGAATTTTTCACATAATCCACTGCTAAATACCAGACAATGAACAAACCAATAAAAATTAAGACGTGGCTAATTTTACGATAAGAATCCCTTTTTGCTTTTTCCATTTTCATCATTTTTTCTTGTGATTTAACTTCAAGCTTCGAAAAATCCTTAGATCCAAATATTGCTTTATAGACCAAAACAAGGCCACTCCACATAATCATGAGTGAACCAATAAAAAGAAGTGGCATACCTAAGATCAACTCCCACATTCGGGTAATATTTGACATTAAATGGGGGTCTTGATACATTAAGTTCAGAAAGATTAGGAGATGAATGAACACAAAAAATAGCGCACCAAACCCTAAAAAGTTGTTCTTAATATCTTCTATATCAGAAAAGTGTAAATAACCAAAGAGCAGTAAAAAATAGGAAAATATAAGTAAGAGGAACCAATTAAATGAAATCATTTATGATCGTTTATTTTGTTTTAAAAATAATATTGAGTTAGAAATTATTAATATTTAAACAAGTTGATTAATAAAATTTAGAAAAAATAAAAAATTATAACATAATAAAGTTATGTTATAATGTAATGGGGAATATGTCGAAACAGCACCCGCTTACAGAAATTAAGGGTATAGGCCCTACAGCAGCAGGAAAATTAAAGGATGCGGGCATAGCGAATGTTGAGGAATTAGCCAAAAGTTCCAAGGATAATTTGGTTAAAATAAAAGGTATTGGAAGGAAATCGGCAAATAAGTGGATATCCTTGGCTCAAGAAATCTCGTCCGAGTCAACTACAGAAAAGGTATCCAAAGAGCCAACGTCTTCCAAGAGTAAAAAAAAGTCAATCAAGAAACGCAAATCAAAAACCAGTTCACCAAGGAGAAAGCCAACCAAAAAAGTTAAATCAAGGACCAGTAGTTCTGCAAAATCAAAAACTATCTCTGCACGATCAGAACCAGAGAGAAAAAAAGAAATATCGTTTACAGATGCTTCAAAAGACATTCCTTCATTTCTTAGAAAACGCTTAAGTAAAAAAGCAAACAAAGTCTTAGATATGTCTCTTAAATTCCTTAAGAAAGAGAGTTTAAAGAGTCTTAAGAAGTATCAACGTACTCTGGATCCGGAGCGTATAAAATTTAATCCATCGATTGAAAAAGAAAAGAATGCTATATTAGCCATTGATGAGAAATCAAAATTACTTGAACAATTAATATTGAATTATAAAGAAAATCATGCCGACAACATTTTTAAAGAATATTTCGTTGTTCCTCTCAAAGATGGTGATTTTAAAGAACATATTGATAAGTTGGGTAAATTCTTTGAACCAGAAAAAGTTGCTATTGAAATTTTTGACGATGTAAAGAAACGAGCCAAAAAAAAATATCCATTCTCTGATACAAATTTTATTAGAAGGATTCAGAAATATATCATTAGGCTATATCCCGATAAGGTGGAACCCCACGATCGAAGAAAATAAAGATTTTCCCGTCCGAGTAATCCTTGCTTCTCAATCTCGAGACCGTAAAAAATTATTACAGAGAATCGGAATTCCTTTTGAAATTAAAGTTTCGAATATCAATGAGGATAAATATAAAATAGAAGTTACTGATCCAATTAAATTAGTCAAGGTGCTTGCAAAACAAAAGGCGATAAATGTCAAAAAAACTACTAAAAAAGAACCAGCGTCACTTATTATTGCAGCTGATACAATAGTGGAGTATAAAAATCGGGTAATCGGAAAAGCGAAAGACAAAGAGGATGCATTTACAATTCTAAAAGAATTAATGGGAAAAGACCATAGACTCCTTACTGGGATCGCCATAACACATTCACAGAAAGATGAGATTTTAACCGATTATGATATCACAAAAGTCACGTTCTCAAGTCTGGAAGACGAGCAAATTCGGTATTATATACAATCTAATGAATGGAAAGGCCGTGCGGGGGCATATTCTATACGGGAAAAAGCAAGCTTATTCATAGAAAAAATTGAAGGCAGTCCATCGAACGTTATAGGATTTCCAATGCATAAATTATATTCTTTAGTTAAGAATACCTATAGTATTGATTTATTAAATTTTTGACTTAAACAATGGAAAAGGTTCATATCTCCGTTAGATCCCAGAATCCAACCAAAATAAAAGGGACTAAACGAGCATTCCTTAAGTATTTTAAGCAAATTTCCCTTTTTCATATTGATGCTAATTCTGGAGTGGGGGATCAACCAATTGGGATGGAGAAAATTATCAAGGGGGCCAAAAATCGCGCAGTTCATGCTTACTCCACTAGGTCGGGATAAATGAGAACAGTTTTAGAAAAGATTTTATTTTAGAGTTACTTGCCTCAGGGTGGAGTTATAAACAAATTCAAGAAGAATATGATCTTGAAATGAAGGATATTCTTGCAGTCCTTCGATATGCTCACCAAATTATCCGTGATGAGGAAATATTTGGATTAACTTCTTAAAACTAAATCATCCTTTAGAATTTTATTTCTTTAAAGAGCAATGGATAAAATACCGCCAACTTCAAGATGAAGAGAGTAAGAAGATGGACCAAAAACTGGAAAGAGTTATGGAAAATATTAAGCAAGATTTTAATGAATTTACTACCGATGAGATCCTGGCATTTATTTATAAGAGCTTTCCAGAGTATGTGGAGCCATCCATAAAAGCGGATAAACTTAATTATAAAAAGATATTCCTTAAGATGTATGAGGAGGGTAAAATTGGAATTTCCAAAATTGCCGAATTAATGGGCTGGTCCTACGAGCGAGCCTATGAGTTTGTGAAGCAGAATGCCAAGAAAGTGATTCTTAGATGAGTATCAAGAAGTTATTTGATGCTGTGATACTAATCCGCCTATTGGAAGAAATTGAGGGAATAGATATCTTCTATACATGGCATAATGGTATAAGCAACTCTTCTGAATAGAAATGCTTTTCACTATAATTTGGGCCTATTCGAGCAAATAAATATAACTTAGAAAAATACCTCTTCGAGATGATAGGCTTCAAATCCTTTATATTTACAGTATTTAGCAAGAGAAAAATCAAGAGTTAGAAGAAAATTCTGTTCATTTAAATTCTTTAGTAGAGCTATATCGGTAAAACCAAATTCTCGGTATTTTTTATCTTTTAAGATATCTCCTTTTTCAATATAATTTTCGAAGAGATTCATAAGATGGGGGTTTTCCAATATTTCAAGCCAATTCTGTAATTGAGATTCAGAGTCATTTGCATCGCGCTTTAACAAGGAATATATTTCTGCCATTATCTGAGGAACAATAATTAATGTTTTTCCCTTAAATAGCTCTAAAAATTGTACCAGTCGATTCCTTTTCGAAGTCGTTAATCTATTGTAGTGGTCTTCAACAATCAATTTGAAATATTCTAATAAGGGGCCTGTATCAATGATAATTTTATTCTTAGTCAACCTTTTCAATGTCTTCTACATTCCCCGTTTCTTTATTTACCTTAATTTTGAATTTATTGCGGTTTTGATTAAATAATCCTGAAAGCAATTCTACATATAATAAATAATTATTGGGATTTTCTTCTGTTTTTAGAGGAGTAAAATCTAAATAATCGATTAATGGTCTGCCGCTCAGTTCTTGATCCAATCCTTTCAATTTCGCAATAAATTTCTTAGCATTGAATAATGCATCTTCTAAAGATATCATAATTATATAAAAACAATTTAAAAATTTCAATTTTTTGATATATAAAAAATTTTGACTTAGCAACAAAAAAACAATATCCTCTTGAGAAATAATATTCTTTACTAAAAGTGGGTCAATCTGAGCTAAGGGATCACTTTCTGTTTTTGAATGAGCAATTAAGGTATACTCATCGTCCTTCTTTATATAGCCAAATAATTCATCGGGGTGTTTTTTCCTTTGCCCCTCTAACGTGGTAGTTCAAGACCTTCGATGATCTCCTAAATTTCATCGAGAAACACTTCAATAGTAAAGAGATTACCGATACACTCCAAAAGGAACACAAGAGCGTTCTAAAGTTCTACAAGGACCCCGATGAGTGGCTCGATGAAAATTACAAAGTCCACTACTTGGAAGCGGAGAACTTGGTGGAAAACCATCCAGAAATTGAGAACATAGGGGAAGGCAAGATTGTTGCCTCCTTACTCCACTACGCCTTTACCAAGAAGATGCTGATGGGCGACAGAGAGACGTGGCTTGCGTGCGGGCTCAAGCACCACTACGAAGAGGGCAGCTATCCCATAGCCTTTGAACGCCTCCGTCCGCGCTTACCCGGCTATACCCGCAGTTTCTACTGGAAGAGGTTAAACGAGGTCCCGGCGGATAACATCGAGTGGGGACAGTATCTATGGATGAAGCACTCGTTTGCCGACTATTATTTGGAAGAGCGAGAAAAGTAATCAGATACCATAGATTTAAATACCGCCGCCCCTCTAAAAGAGTAGGGAGCAAAAAAAAAAAAACTAAATGCAAAATATAAAATACAAAATACCGAACAAAAAAGGAGTGTGAAGAACCCAGCAATGAAACTCGGCCGCATCATCGAGCACCGCCACCCGCTCATCCGCAACCTCTGCTACAACTTGCGAAGTGTCCTAAGACGGGCGTGCTTCGAGAAGGGGGTTGGAAATCGAAGAAGCCTCACATATTATCCATGAGGCACACAAACTTCCACTGGGAAGCGAGAAGCGTGAAAGATTGAGAGAAAAAGGCCACAAAGTTAAAAAGCGCGCAAATCATTGGGAGAATATTTCTGGAAGCCAGAAAGGAATTGATTAAAAACATTCGGCTTAGATTTCAAGAAAACGACTATCAAACTGTTGGGCATTTCCTGAAATATGATTATTTAGAATATCTAACGCAAGAAGAAATCGACTCCGTTCCCGAACTTAAACGATTAAGCGCGTTAAGCGAAAGAATGTCCGAATTGCAATTCTTAATAAATTGGGCCAACACAGGAAACCAAGAAGCCAAAGAGAGGCTGAAAGAGAATTTGAACAGTTAGGCTGGGAAGTAATCAAACCGCCGTCTCGGAGAAAGATTCATTTTTTTCAAATGATTTCATAAAAATTCACCCACTATTGAAATTTTCTGAGTAGAAAACGAGATAAAGGAGAATCTAATCTTTTTTCTTCCTTAACTGAGCTTTCAGACGCTCTATTTCCTTCTCCTTTTCTTCCAATTGTTTTTCTTTTTCTTTTAGTTGGTATTCTTTCTCCTTGAGTTTCCGTTCTAAATCAACCGCCTTAATAATATTGTCCACGCCTAACAGCTCTTCCTTCTCCTCGTCAACTCCGCTTTTTTCCTTTAATTCTTCCGTAAAATGCTTGGTGCCCATTTTTATATCACTTATCAGCTTGTTTATGGGGATGGATAAAGTAGGTTTTGAAATTTTTATAATAACTAAATAATAGATACAATTTCTCTCTAATATAGGTTTGTCTTCGTGTCGCGATTTTAGCTGAAGTAAATAACTAAAATACAAGTGGTCGCTGGTGGAAAAAACCGTGTCCCGCTTCTTTAATTCGTCCCTCAGATATTTTAACTGACTGGTCCTCAGTTTTAATTCCACATTCTCGAACTCTTTCTCGGGATCATCCGTGGGAACCTTCAAGTCGGGATATTTGCCGCCTTTAAGGCGAAATTCCTTGTTCAATTCCCCCGTCCCTCCAAATAAAGTCTCGTTAATAAAGTGTAGTACCAAGTCGTGTTGGGTGGCGTAAGATTTTGCCAATCCGCTCGTCATTTTTTTAATTAAGTCGGTTATCTCCCTCGACCAGAAGACGTGGAGGTGATAGTTTTCATATTCTGTTTCAAAGTCCATTACTACATATTAAACATCACCCTTTAAAAACTTAAATGGAAATAAAAAGAATTCAAGGGACCAGTAAACGGAGATTTAAGAATTTACGCCATTGAATTTGAAGCATAGTGAAAATCGAATGAGTTTTTGGATTTAATGAAAAAAGAGGATTCAGAATTTTATATAACAGTGGAAGATACCAGAACTGGAACTGAATTTACACTTAAAGTCAAGGATTATTTTAAAATCGGGCGACTTTCGGAAATAATCGCGGAAAGATTAGGGGTTCCCGCCAAAAGACACAGTCTGGTATATCAAGGTGAAGAACTTTCCTCTGATTATACTTTTGAAAAAGTAAGACGACAATTCCAAATCATTGGAAATGCAAAATTTTCATTCTTAGGCATATTAGAAACTGGTGCTGGTTCAAAAGTGAGCTTATTAGAAAATCTGAAAGAATTAATAAATTCCAAATATTCCGAAGTAGAGATTACCAATAAATTATTGTCGAAAGTCATCTTTAGAAGCAAAGAAAAGATATATGAAAAGGGATATATTGATGGATACTTCATTAAAGATAAAAATAAGGATGTAAGACCTAACTTCGAAATCTTACTCGGGATCATCTATGACATACGTGAATGTCACGGACATTCGTGAATTTCTAACCGCAATCTCAAATTCAAAAGAAAATACATTAAAAAGTATATTCCTTGACCTTGAGGGAGGGAACAGTTTTTTTAAGGTCCTTTTCAGTGGTGTATAACGTGATTTTTTTATTCAATGCATAAGCTATAAGGAGACAATCATTATAAGACAATATATGGGCATACCGACATTTTAGCCCCCCCGCCTTAAAGATTAACGAATAATTTAAGTTGATCACTTTCACGGAATAATTATTGAGAAATGAGGCAACTCGCGTCTCGGCAGCATCTTTCCCTAATAATTTACATATGTGAAAATATATTTCAACTAAGATTGGATAAAGTAGAGAAGCCTTCAGTTCCTTTTTTTTAATCCTATTTATCACATTCACTATTTTCTTTGGCGGATTTTTTGAATAAAATTGCGTTACTATTCCCGTATCCAAACATGCCGCGTTTTTCATCTATAGTTCCCTCTTTAGTTCTTCGGACTTCAGCTTTTTGGAAAGAACTTTCATATCTTCGCTGGAGTATGATCCTTTTCGCAATTCTGAAATATCTCGGATTGGGACAATCTTTAACATCCCCGCATCTTCTAAAATTAGGACTTTATCCCCATCATTTAAATTATATCTCTTTCTAAAGGCCGCAGGAATGGTAATCATCCCATTATTTGTTACTTTTACGGGCTTTTCCTTGATCATTTTTTCGATACTCATTTTTAATAAATATATATATAATTTACTTATCTTTTTTTAATATCACTAAATAAATAACAAATTTACTTAATATATTTATTCATTCCTAAAATTCTTTATATCAGAAATCAGAAGTGGCTAAGATTAAAAAACCTTTCTAATACTACAAAGAGACAAAAAAAGATATAAAAGTCTGTTTAGAATTCTTTACCGAACAACAGATGGAACCAAGAGAAGATATAGCGGAGTTTACATTAATTGACTTTTCTCCAGCGTTTCATAGAGACATCCGGCGTACACCATTTCATCCACCTCATAATAGCTAAGATTTTATTTGATGTTACTACTATGCATTCTAATCGTCATAAATGTGGCGATATCTGCAATTTTAATTAATTTTACACTAATAAATGATCGGTTAGATGCGGATCGCCTTATAACGAAAATCTTTTTAGATATTCTTTTTAAAAAATGAAGAGAATAAAATGTCTTACTTAAAGCATCTTATTTCCGAGAGCGCCACTGGAATAACCGTCCTGCAACCGAAAAAAAGAACAGATTAAGCATTTCGAAATATCTAACAAAAATTATAAAAGTGGGAGTTTATATTATTTGTATGAAATACAACCTCAAGGATAATTAATTATGGCTGAGCTTAGTGAAAAAATGCTGGATGAGATCTTATCCCTTCCCTCAAACTTGCGTGCGAAATTGGTTGATAGATTGATAAAAAGTCTTAATCTTCCAATTCAGAAGGAAATTGATGAATTATGGAGTCAAGAGGCAGAGAAGTGAGTTTCCGAAATCAATTCGGGAGAAGTTAAACCAATTTCAGGTGAAGATGTGTTTAATGACATTCGCAAACGGTTTGAAAGACCTAAGAATTAGGATAAGCGCATTGAGTCATAATTGTATAACTATTTGAAAATCCTTGATCTTATGCTTCTTTTCTTAAACAAGCCAAATAGGACCCGCCCTCTTCCCTCTCATCCACGATATCACAAGAAAACTTATTTCTTAAAGCAAACTCAATTAGCACATTAGGCTCGATATGAACCAACTGATAGGGCTTACCCGTATTTCCTTTATAGCGGAATCTCAGCCGAACTTCACCGATATATCGATTTGAATTTAAATTAAATTGATGATATTGAAGATGTGAGGGATTATGAGTTTTCGTTACATCACCTGAATCGAGGATAATCCTTCCATTTTCCTTGAGTAAATGATAAGTATGCGAAAGGAATCTTTCAAGCCCCTCAAGGTCTTCTATCATACAAATTGACCGTCCAAGTAACAATACTGTATCGAAGTTCATTTTATCTCCTTCTACCTCCCAAAAATCGGAGCAGATGACATTCTCAACCCCTCTTTGCTCCATAATTCTGCATGTTTCGGCAAGAATGTCTAAAGCATAGACGGTGTACCCTTTTTTTTGCAAGTGTAAACTATGTGCCCCAGCTCCAGCCCCTACATCGAGTATCTTTCCCTTACAAAGATGAATTGCTTGCTTCTCCAATTTAGAATACTCATTCCATCCCCGAAAAAATGATTTCACTGGCAGCTCCTCCGTGAACCCATCTTCTCTCTCTAAGAAAAGAACCGCGTCTCTTTTTCCGTTAACATAATCATTTAATGCTTCCCCAAAAGGTTGTAATGCAGCTCTTATTTCTTGTTTTTTCTTCACTTGTATTCACATTGTTGAAAAATTATGTTAATAATAAAAAAATTGGAGGTGTAAAATGAAATTTATTACAATCTTTATCTTGTTTTATATATTCGTATATGTTTTGGACGGTGTATTGGAGTTCTTATCGGCGGTTTTAAAGGATTTCTCTCTATTTGTACTTTTAACACTTTAAAAAATAGTCAATTATTTTCTCGCTTAAATCTATATCAGTGACTTTCTGTAATGCAGTAAAGCCTGGGATGGAGTTTACTTCAATAACATATAAACCATTCTTACTTTCGATGATATCTACACCGGCAATTTCTGTTCTTACTGCTCTTGCAGCTTTTATTGCCAACTGGGCTAGTTCTTGAGTTAACTCTAAAGGCTTAGATTTCGCTCCAGCATGGATATTTGTTTTCCAACTCTCACTTACCCGATACATACCCGCAACCGCTTCATCTCCTAATACTAAAATTCGAATGTCTCGATTGAAATGTTCAATAAATTCCTGTAAATAGAAAACATGGTTTAAATCGTTTAATGTATAAAATACGTTTTCTGCAAACGCTTTATTGTTTATACGTGTCACACCAATTCCTTTCGAGCCGAAAAGAGGTTTCAGGATTACATCCCTTCCTAATATATCAAAATTCTGAAGAGCATCTTCTACATTTTCACATATTGTAGTTTTCGGCGTCGGTATACCGTGTTTTTCCAAAAAGATTGAGGTTAAAAATTTATCGCTGGCAATTTCTAAGGATTCTCGGGAATTTATTAGACGTATGCCGTATTCTTCTATGGACCGAAGGATATCGAGTCGAAAAAAGATTTTTTGTATCGGTTCGGCTCCAAAACCACGTACCAATGCTTTCTTCGGTTCTAAGTCTTTGAAACGATCCTCGAAGTTTTCAATCTTAACTTTTACATTTATGCTACCGGGAACAAAGTAATCGACTTTGTAATTTCGTTTTTTTAACTCATTTGCTAAAATTTGTACTTCTGGATCGTCTGGTTTAGGAGTAATAACTAATGTTCTCAAGAGGAATACCTCATATTAAAAGAATATAAATTACTATATTACTCTACTATTAATATTTAAATTAATTTAATTTTTTATAATATTGTATATGAACCCTTCAAAGAAGAAAGAGAATGAATCGGAAATCGTAAAATTAACCAACATTCTCTCCGTCTTGCAAGACCTTTATTACAAAAAAAAGGACCAACTTGAAGACTTGAAAGATGAAATAGAACGTATTAAAGAGGTAATACAAGATCTTAAGTCCGTAATTTCTCCAAAGTCATTCGTGAGTGCGGATACTATGATAAAAAAGGAAAAGGAGAAACCGAAGCAAGAAGAGAATGTTGACGAGTATTTTAAAGAAGGCCTACAAAAAGAGAAAGCTCAAGGCACCAATATAAAACGAAAGATTTTCTCAAGTGAGACTAAACAAGATCGGAAGCTCCTATGTATCCTAAATTTTCCTAATTTCAGTAAGGTTACTGTGAAAATACTTCATCCGGAATTAACTCCTATTGAAGAATCCTCAGAACCTTTCGTCAAAATATTTCTTAAAGGTGCGTTAGTTAAAATTAAGGAGACTAACCCCGAATTAGATATAAAATATCATTACTATAAAGAAACAGACTTAATTCAGAGGATTGAAATCCTTAATGTAAAAAATGTAGAGGAATATGATTTAATAACTTCTCAAGTTCAAGATCTTCTTTTAGAGGTCCAAAAATCGGAAAAGCCCTAAATTCAAAATTTAGACAAAAAATGTTTCAATTTTGCTTTAGGTGCGATTTTGAAACTTATTATCTATATTTTTTTTAACAAAAAATTATATAGCTTCAATACATTCATTAAATAAATACGACAATTGTTAATATTCTAATAAAATAGATAGGTAAAATACTGAAGAGTTCGATTTAAATTGCCGAAAAAATATAAATTTTTAAAAATGCCTAAGGTCCATTCCAAATTCAATGAGGACGATTTGGAAGACGTGTTGATTGAAAAAGCGGATGAGTTTTTGTCCAGTGAAAAAAAAGAAGCCCCCTCGTTTATATTCCTCTCTGGTGGGTTCTTTGATGTAAAGGGATTTAGTTATTCTGCGTTACGTGCTTGGAGAGGTGCGGCGAAACCGTCAAGCGATTCAAGTCGTCGTCCGTTATTAGAGGCAACTTTTGCATCTTTATCTGTATATTTAAGTTCCTTACTTTCATTACAGTCTGATTTTTATCATGCCTACGATGAGATTAAAAAAATTCTTTTGGAGAAAAATCGGGAAGATTTATGGTCAATCGTAGAAGAAAAATTACCGTTTATCTCTTTACCACCGAAAGAAATGTACGGAGATCACGACTCTCCAATCTCACCGTATTTTGTTATCCGACAAGATAATCTCCTTACGTTAGGGGAGTTATATCCTTCTGTTTTCTTGAGCAGGGTAATAAAATCGATTAAATCTCGATTTTTTGTGTTTTTCCAATATCAAAGTTATTCTGCTTTTGGATTTTTTAATTCTTTACCATCCCGTAAGCAGTTTGGATTTGAAGAAGATCCCAGAGATTTCAATGACGATCCAACACCAAAAAATTTGCTAAAATACGCAAAAAATGCAAGAAATTTAAAGGAAGTGTTGATTGCGCTGATTCATTCATATAATAATGCATTTTTGGAACAATTCCTGGTCGAAGATTATGAATTACTTTTAAATAAACTCTTGGAGAGTGACATCTAATGGTAAACGTCGGATTATTAGGCGATGTTTCAGTAGGTAAGACCTCTATCCTTAGACTATTTGTAAAGTATTTAAATCAAGGAGAGATTGAAAATGTGGAAGGCGGGATGAAGTGTGCAGTTGTAAAAACCGACTTTAGCGGAGAAGCAACATTGCCCGATGGTAAAAAAGATAATGATCTGAATCAAAAACCGACGAAAACTATTCATCCCAATCGAGTAGTCTTCCGTGAAAATGAAGGAGGAAAAGCACATACAATATTTGCTCCAGGCGGAGATAGAGAAAGAGCAGTAGTGAAAATGGGCATAATCACCATTAGTAGAATTGCCACCCAAGTTGTAGCCGTATTTTCAATGGATCGTGATTTAGAAACACAGTTTAATTTCTTTAATGATGTAAGGTTCTTTCCCAATTCAATCTATGTGTGCGTGAACAAAATCGATTTGGTGGAAGGAAACATCGATGAGAAATTGAAGGAAGTAAAAGAAAAAATTCATAATTTCTTTGATGAGAGAAATATCAAAGTGAAGGGATTATTTATCACATGTGGAGAGGAAATAAAAGACTTTGAGGAAGTTGAGACTTATAATAATCACGTGGCGGAAATGATCTTGGATATCACGACAAAACCGCATGGAAAGTAACTAATTCTGTGTTCCTTCTTCTTTTTTTTTCTTTGTATGTAACGCTAAATTAAGTGATAATTTTTCTAAATCCAGTTGATATCCAATCAGTGGGGTTAATTTAATGAGTTCCATTCCGTTATTGTCCTTTTCTAGGCTTATATACCCTAAATCTTCTAAATCTCGTAGGTCCCGATGGATCCCCTTTTTTTTCCGTAACTCTTTTACATTTTTTGCCCTAATTTCCCCAGTATGTCTCATTGCCACAGTGAGAATACAAAATAAAGTTGCTGGTAACCGTGGTTTGTCCGAAAACGGATTAGCTTGGATTAGATCAGAGATATTATCATCATAGCTAAGATACCAATGCTCATTAATCGGATTGAATCGAATTTGTAGTCCTATTGGTTGTATATATTTTGCTAAATGAGTGAGTAATTCTTGAAAAAACAGATCACTATTTCGGGATGGGACGTTAAGGTATTCAAGAGCTTCTTTTTTGGTAACTCCGATCTTATTTGAATCCTTATATTCCTTACTTAAAAGATGCATAAGAATAGATAATTGATTTATTTTACTCACCTTTTTATTTGTACAAATAATTCGTTTCTTTTTGATATTTAATTTTACCCATTTGGAGTAGATGTAATAAATAAATGAATTTTTCATAGATCTCTATTTGATCCTCTTCGTGCTTGAATATTTCCTTGTAGGAGCATGGTAATTGATCTTTAACAATGTTGAAAAAACTCATCATTTTTTCAGTAAATTTCTTTCTGGGGATTTCCAATCGAAATTCATCGGATACCTCGACATCTTGAGTCTCAAATACTTTTTGTTTGCTTTTTTTCCTGGAGCATAATTTCTCCTTACTCTCCTTTAAAAATTGAGCAGAGAGTTGGTTTACTTTGAATATTTTTATCCAACAACCCTTAAATAAGCGAGAAATCTCTTCATCGGTAGGTTCGTGGTGCAAGAAATCGATAAACCTTTTTTCAGACTCAAAAGAGCTTACCAATTCCTTTAATTCCTTAAATTTTTCATTTAATAACTCACAAGCTTTTTTATATGATTCGGAATAATTATCTAAGTTAGTAGGTTTTATTGCTTGCTCTATCTCCTCAAAAAAGGGGACTAATTCTAAATCTAATAATGTAATATTTCCCTCAATGAAATTTTGCTTAATCTCATCAATTTGGTGAATGATACTCTGTGACTTATTAATGATGTCCATATAATCCTCCTAAAATCGTAATAATTTTTCTATTTTTTATCGTCTTTAATTTTGATCTTTTTATTTTCTTTCTGCTCATCCTTCTCATGAATAATTACGGGTTCAAATACATGAGATACTTCCTCTTTGCCGGCCCGGGCAATCCCGATAATTTTATCAGCCAATAAAAATAAGGAATTTGAAGATTTCGGTAGGAATAATATCATTTGTACGTTTTGATGCTCGTCCAAGGTTGATTTAATTAATTGGTATACAGCTTCGGAGTTTTTATCGTCTAAAAACATTGCAGCCTCATCAAACATACATAGCGGAGAAGGTTTAATTTCCTGCAATGAAAGGATTAAACAGATTGAAACCATTGATACTTGTCCTCCGCTTAAGGCGGTACACGATTTTACCAATTCCTTTGAGGTGGCAGCTTTAATATCAATCCCGAGATGCTTAAAATCTCCCTTCAGTGTAAGCGAGCAATATGATTTTATATCAGATGACTGGAATTTTTCATTAATTTTTCCTTCCAATTTTTCTAATATTTTTTCGAACCGTTCGTAATACTTATGTTCTAACTTTTTTTCTGTTTTTAACGCTGCATTAATATCTTGTTCGACATTTTTTTTATTTTTGGTAATTTCTTTTAGAGATGCAAGAATATTATCCTTTTGAACTAAAAGATCATCGCTGACGTCGGTATATTCCAGTAAATCATTATTCAGCTCTTTTATGTCTCGTTTAATCTCTTCAACTGGTCGCTGAGCAACTTCATTTTTCGCGATAAGAGGTTTTAATTTCTTATTAATTCGCTTTAAATCGTTTTCTTTTGACTTTTGTTCTTGTTTAATTGACTTTAACTTCATATTATCTTTATCCAGTTGGAGTTTCAATTCCATGCTTTTTTGATCAAACTCTTCCCTTTTCTTCTGGATTTTTTCACGCTCTTCTTGCTTTTCTGAGATTTTCTCTTTAATCTCTAATAATTTTTCCCCGATCTTATCTAATTGTCTGTATAACTCGAACGCCTCTCTATCTGCCTTGTGGAATTCCTTTTCTTTTCGCTTTTTTTCCTTTTTACTCTCTTTTAACTCGCTCTGATGGGAATTATAGGTTGATTTAACGTTTTTATAAATTTTCGAGTTTTCATCGAGTTTTTTATTCCATTTTTTCTTTTTTTGATTAACCTCATTTAATTCTCCTGGAATTTCTTTGATACGGTTATTCCATTTAAAAAAATCAGGATCTGTCTTTTTTTCTAACGACTTAATCTGTTGGCTGATTGATTGGATTTCCTCTTCAATAGACTCATTTGACCTTTCCAAAGAATTTCGTTGTTCATATAATTCATTTTTCTCTCTGGTAAGTCTCTGTTTTCTTTCAAAGTAATACTCCAAATTTTTGAATGAATCCATTTTATTTTTCGTTTCTCGTTGCTTGTTGTCCAATTTCGACTGTTTCACTTTTAGCTCAGAAAGTGCGTCATTCAATTCTTCAATCTCCGTTTCAAGGTCGGAGACTTGTTCTCTCTGTGTTCCCGCACTTAAAAGTCCATCTAACTTTTTCTTAAAGGGTGTTTCGTAAGCATATCGATAGGAAATGATTTGTTTTCCATCTAGAGTAACGCATTTTCCTCTAAAATTATGGGAATTGTGCATCTCTTTGCCAGAGTGATAATCCTCCACGACTAAACAATTCTTAATCTTGGAGTAAAGTACTTTTTTGACGGCCTTATCATTTCCTTTCACCTGAATAAGTTCCGCCAAATATCCTATAACTCCCTTGCCGGAGATCTTTTGAAAAGTTTTTATTCTCCTTTTCTTTGGCACATATAAATTACAATAGGCATTATATTTGTTTTTAATCCTATTCAGAATTGTTTTCGTGTCCCAGTCTTGTGCAATAAAACTGAATAATAATTTTTTCCCAAGCACCGATTCAATGGCATAACTGAGCTTGTCATCGTATTTTAGATAATCAATGATGGGGCCTTTCACATTTAATTCTCTTTTCTCGATTTCTTCTTTTAATACGACTATATTTGAGGGAAGGGCGATCTTTCTCTCCCTAACGGACTTTTGAAGATGTTTCAACCGCCGGAGCTTTCTGAACTTTCTTGAATTTAAATTTTTCTTTTTCTTCTCCAATTTATTCTGTTGAGAGATGATTTCATTATATTTCTTTTGCAATTTTTTTAAGAGATTCGCGGTAGGATCTTCCATAAACCAATTGTTCTGCTTCAATTTGTGATTAACGTCCTTTAAGAACTCGAACTTCTGCTCTATCCTCTTATTGATTTTTTCGATTTTTTCTTCATTTTTATCAATCTTTTTTCGTTTTTTATCACGCTTGGAATCTAAGGATTTATATTTTTTCAAGAGTTTTTGATTTTGCTTAATTTTTTCATTCAAATCGGATTGTTCTTCAATTAATTTATCGAATTGCTCTTCAATTCTCTTCTTTTCATTTTGAATGATTTTCCTTTCTTTTTCAAGGCTTTTTTTTTGTTCCAAGTAATTATCCACGGTTTTTTCCTTCTTCGAGATTTCATCAACGAGATGTTCTAATTCTTTTTTCATTGATTTCTTTTCATTTTGCCATTGATTGATTTGTTTTTCCAGAGTGGTTTTTTTTTCTTCTTGAATCCCTAATTCTTTCGATAAACCATTTGTTTCTTGTTCTATCTTGTCTAATTTGTGTTGATATTTTTTAATCTCTTTATCATTTTTTTTCTTTTTTTGGAGCAGTTTTTCGATTTTATCACTCAATTGAGTTTGTCTTTTTTTTAATTCTTTAATCTCGTTTTCTACTTTCTTTCGGTTTGCGAACAAGAGCTCATCTTCATATTTCTGCTTTTCTTTGAGTAATTCTTTTTTCTTCTCCAATTTTTCTAATTTGGGTTGTAACATCTTTAATCGAACCTTCAATGTGCTCTGTTCGGTAAGCAATGAGCTTAATTTCTTTTTTAAATTCATCACACCCTCTTTTTGGTCCAAGATTTCCGTCCTTAAGCTTTTAAGTCCTACACCCTCTTCTAAGAATGAACACAACGTTTCTGGCTTTAAATTTTTAATTTCATCTATTCTCCCTTGGCTCACTATTGCAAATTGATTATCCGGATTAAAATCCATCTGCTTGACGATATCTCGTACCTCCTTTGCACGAACCTTAGTAAACTCTTTTTCATTTTCTCGTTGAACCTCAAAAAATGGTGACCTTCCTCTGATAACAGTCCTTTTGATCTTAATATTTTTTTCATTCTCGTCTTTAATTTGCAATTCAACTTTAGCATAGTCTTGATTATGCCGAATAAAATCAGACCATTTTGGATATCGTTTTCCCCGTTCGTTACTTCCTAATGCGAATTTTATAGCTTGAAAAATAGAGGTCTTTCCAGACCAATTCGGACCAATAACTATAATAAATTTATTTTCCTTACCACCGAAATAGACTTCATCCTTTTGAAAAGAGAGGAAATTCTCTAATTTAACTCGTTCGATATAATAATGATCCCCTTCCACTTGCTCTGCTTTGCTTACCAACTTAATAGTCTCCTCCTTTATTCCTTATAAATTCCTCGTATATGGTCGATTCTCTTTTTTGCTTTCTCTAAAGTTACCAAAGCTTGTTTTGGCGGATCATTTAAGATAAAAGGAAATTTTCCTAAAATTTTTCTTGAATTTTCACCCAGAGGTTCATTATCCTTCATTTTTTCGATAATTAATAGTAACTCGTCATAATTCTTAGAAGCCGCATCTTCATATAATTGGTTCAGCATAAATTCGGAATGTTTTTGCTCCTTCATACTTGATATATAGGTCTTGATTCTCTCCTCTTTTCCTTCTTTTTTATGTGATTTTTTCCCTCTATTATCTGATATTGCTTGATTGGAATGATTACCTTCCTTTTTTTCCGTATACCTTACTTTACTTTCAGTGCTCATAGAAATAGGGAAAAATTCTCCTGATTTGATTAAATCGATAATAATAGAGGTAATATCACCGGTCTCATCGGTTAAATCGGAATTAATTTGATATTTTAACTTTGCCACTTTTAGAATGTTGTTAATGTCCTTTACTTCCCATCCATGCATATAGGGGAGCACTTGTTCAATATTTATCTTCATCATTTCATTTTGATCGATATAAGTATTAAGAATAACTTCTCGCTCAGATTCAGTTAATTTGGGAATTTTCAAATACAAATCAAAAAACTGAAACAATTCGCTGCCAGTTCTTAAAATTGAGCGTTTATCATAATTTACCCACACCATAATAACTTTTCTTTTTAATAAATCTGAACCTTTTGGTTGATTAGCAAGATAAATGAAAAATTTCTCCAAAAAAGATCTTTTTCCTTTGGTCTTCTCAGATAAGACTTTTTCATCAATGACTAATAGTTTAATCCTCTTCTTTTCTTCTTTACCCTCTTCGGTTTTTTTCTCTTTTTTATTTTCTTCTTTTTTTTCCTCCTTATTTTCTTGAGTTTCCTCTTGAATCTTCTCTTTTTTGTTCAATTTTTTAAGAGAATCTCCTAATTTTTGAGGAAATTTCTTGTTTTCCTTCTGAATAGTATTGAAATTGAGTTGAAAGAAATCTAAATAATAATTTTGAGAGATTAATTTAAGATAGTCTACAATATCAGTACCGTACGGACTAGTGATTAATAAAAGACCATTCGGACCATATTCTAATTCATTTTTTTCGATAGTGAGAAGATATTTGAAATAATTGATTACTTCATTATATTTGGGGCGATAAAAAATATCCTCTTCTTGGATTGTTATTTCGGATGAAGGGATTTTAGTAAAACACTTGAGTTCGCCCAAATTCGATTTTTCTTCACTCATATTTTTTCTTTTAAATTTGATTTTTCTATGAATTTTATATAAACTATGCATATAAAATTTTTTCTATTAAATGCTGGATTCGAAATTACGGCATACACATAACGACAAAATACACACATTTAAATATGTGGTTTTTTAGGACAGTTAACTAATTTTAAATGCTTATTTATAATTTTTTCACTTTTTCTGCTAGTGAAATAAATTCGTTCTATTTTATAAAAATCCTGAGAGTGATGTTTTTCTGTTTATTCTCTTGAGGTTCTCTCTTTTAGAAAGAGTTTTATGGAATATATGAGGTAAATAATGATAATAATCAACCCAACTATTCCGGTAATCACTAAAAGTTACTAGGGAAATAAATTGATTTCTGGCGGAAAAACCTTCGGTGTTGGGATAAATGCCATCGAATTCAATATTTGCGAATCGCGGGTGAGCATACCCTCCAGGAGAAACTTAAACTTTCCAAAAGCTTTTTGCATTCCTCAGTAGTAAAAAAATCCGTCGGCTCAGTCCCGATATGTCCAGAATCTTTTTGACAATGATAAGGTTTTTGATTTATAAAACTTTTCCTCAATTAGTAGATTTAATCGTTGCAAAATTAGGTTTAAATAATCGAATGTCCGAGACTATCCAGAAAGTTAAAACCTTTGCCCGCCAAAATTCTAAGCAGGAAGATATTCATGGATTTCCTCATGTAATGCGAGTTTATACTACCTGTATGGAACTGGCTAACCTATTTGATGTAAATCTGGATATATTGAAAATATCTGCCCTCTTACACGATACAGGTCGAGTAAGAGAAGATACGGAAAATAGAAATCATGCTGAACTCTCGGCAGAAATGACTAAATCTTTCCTCAATTCAACTAACCTCGGATTATCGAAACTTGCCGAAGAAAGAATTATTCATTGTATCCGATCTCATTCATTTTCTAATGGGGTCTTTCCCGAGACAATTGAGGCAAAAATCCTCTCTGATGCCGATAAATTGGATGCTCTTGGGTCCATTGGTCTGTATCGAACCATCGGTTTCACTATAAAGAATGGTGGGGGGCTTGCTCAAGTAATTGACCACTTGGAGAATAAGATATTAAAATTGAAGGACTTACTTTATTTAGACGAGACAAAACAAATGGCTCAAGAGAAACATCGTTTTATCTTAGAATTTTACCAAAAATTAGAAGCAAATCTTGGATCAAGATAATTCAAGTATCTCCTATTTTCTCCTATTTTTTAAGAAAAAATCACCACTCTTTCTTTCTTTTAATATTTAACTATATTATTCATCTTGATTAGAGTAAAAGGTGACATAAAAAAAATGTATGATTCCTATGACTCGTTAAAGACTTATGATGGAAAAGTTTACACTGGTATGAAAATAGGTTCTTCTCACAAATGGTTTTATAAAGATGGGACATGGATTGAAAAGAAAAAAGCACCTGATAGATGGGTAATAAAATTTGATTGTGTGAAACATCGAGCACATAAAGCACCTCGGCACAGTGGTGCAAAAGTAAATACAAAGTATCATTGGTATATATTAGCAGATCAAATTACAACAAAATTAAATGCAAATACGTATAATACTTCAATGAAAGGAATTAAATTTAAGATGGGGCATAAACGACCAAACTGGCGAGAATTTAGTTATAAATATCCCGAACAAAAAAGCTATAAAGAGCATTTGATTGAGATTTTAGAGTTTATTCTCCAAAAGCTGAAGGAAGAATAGCAATTAGTCAGAACATATATTTGATGAATACACCAAAATAACTAAGAAAATAGCCAGATACCAATCAATAGCCAAGCAAGACAATAACAGATACTCTACCAAGCGTATAAGGAGACTTTTCCTAAAAAGAAGGAGAAAGCTGGAAAACTATATGAACAACATTATCGCTCATCTATTCCGTAAACTGAAGCAGTATAAGGTTTTAAAGGTCATCATAGGCGACCTCAAAGGAATAAGGGACTGTAAAATTCCAAAACAAATCAAAAATAAGGAGAAGATCAACCAAATGATTCAGAACTTCTGGAGTTTCGATATATTCAAAAAGAAAATACAGAACAAGTGCGAAGAATACGGAATTGAGTTAATCGTAATATATGAGCGCCATACCTCATCGATCTGTCCTGTGTGTAATGCTAAGGTAAAACCGAATGACGATCATATCGGGGTGGAGAACCATCCTGTGTTGTCTAAGGTGTATATAGCACATTAGGGAGCACGAATCCACCGCCCTTTAGGGCGTGGTAGTTCAACGTATATGTAATAAAGGAACTTATAAATGGTACAATATTAAGTTAATTGTGTTGTTACCAGCGTGGTTAAGTTTTTTATTGGTTGTTGCCTTCATTCTGCTTTTATCTAAACAAGAGTTAAGTATCGTACTATTAGTTGCCGCAGCCATTTTTGCGCTCCTTGCTGAGGTTAATTTAATTTCCGCGTCCCTAAATGTTATTTTGGACCGTTCAATTATTGTCCTAGCAATTGCAGTAACATTAATTCCGATTTTAGGGGGGATAATGGAAAAGTCAGGGTTAATGATCGAACTTATAAAAAAAATGAAGGTTTCGAAAAAAGCATCTCTGATGGTGAGTCCCGCTTTTTTTGGGATGTTACCGCTTGCTGGGGGAGCGTTAATGTCTGCCCCCATCATAGACCAAATTGATCCCGATTTATCTCCCCCACTGAAAGTGAGTATCAATATCTGGTACCGGCATGTGTTAATTCTCATTTATCCTCTCTCTCCTGCGCTTATTGTTGCCAGTGTACTTGCGGATATTTCTCTCTATGTTCTGGTTGCGGCCCTAATTATTCCGTTTTTTATCTTAGTTTTGGTGGGATATCTTTTTATGCTCCAGAATGTGACGCCTAGAGAGGAAGAGAGCGATCGGGACTTGAAGCGTGTATTTCATAACTTTATCCCCCTAATCATAGCCCCTCTGATTGATTTTATCGGCAGGTGGCTATTTCCCATTGAGACACAAGAACTCTATTTACTGACCGGCCTTATCATTAGTATTTTTATTTCCCTCTATATGAGTAAATTAAACTTTTCGGATGTTAGGGAGATTTCTGAAGAAATGAAACTTTGGCGATTCCCCCTTCTTATCTTGGCGATGTTCCTCTTCTTGGAAGTGTTTACGAACTCTGGAGTTGCCGACACCATTGGAGCCTTAAATCTTCCTTTTCTGTTGTTTATTGGTATTGCATTTTTTTTAGGCTATGCAACGGGCAGGATGCAATTACCGCTTTCCATTCTCATACCTATCTTTTTAATCCAATATGCCTTATTTGCAATGCCGCTAATAGAATTTATTTTTCTTTATTGTGCCATCTTTTTAGGATATTTAATTACGCCTATTCATCCTTGCGTTTCCTACTCAATCAATTATTTGGAAACAGATTATAAAACCACGTTGAAAATAATCGTAAAACCAATATTTTTCTGCTTTCTTTTATTATTGATTTCATATCCGCTTCTCTCGCTCATTTTCTAATATCGAAATGAAAAGGGGAAAAAAAGAAAAACTCTTTTTATGAACTAATCTTCTTTATATTTGGACGAATATGACTCTCTTTGATGATCTTGATGTCAATACCATTATCCATGGTGATTGTTTGGATATCATCCCTAAATTGCCCGAGCATTCGATTGATCTCATTATAACAGACCCACCCTTTAACGTGATGAATAAAACAGATTTGAAATTTAAGCATCGTGCGGATATAACCCAAAAAGTATCATTTGATCAATTCGAATCTTATCCTGCATATCTTGAGTTTACAGAAAAGTGGATAAAGGAGATTTCTGTAAAAATGAAACAAGATTCGTCCATTTATGTCTTTTTCGCGGTGCAATTCATTACCGATCTAATGAAGATCTGTCTTTCCTATGATATGAAGTATAAAGGCGTTCTGATCTGGCATAAATCCAATCCGGCTCCGAAAATTCGGAAAAGCGGGTACCTTTCCTCGACGGAAGCGATCCTTTTTATGGTTAGAGGAAATCCCCCCTTTCATTTTCTCGGTCAAAATAAGATGCATAATCTCATTACCACCCCAATATGTATGGGAGAGGAACGGTTGAGACAAGAAATCTCTGAATACGCATCGGATTCAAACGAAAAAGAAGTTCATACATTGCATCCCACTCAAAAGCCGATGGCATTGTACGAGCATTTACTCAAGGTGTCTTCCAATCAAGGGGATTTAGTGCTTGATCCCTTTGCAGGGACGGGAACAGCAAACGCGGCATGTCGAAAATTAAATAGGTTTTGCATCGCCATAGAAAAAAATGAAAAATATGTGCAATCTGCCAAAAAGCGCTTAACACGGATAAAGAACCGAATCCCTGCATCACGGCTTGATGATTGGATCTGAATCTCGGCTCCAAAGTCCAAAGGGCTCTAAGTGCGTGAATCTAAACATATTATATAAAACGTTTAATGACTGAAGGGATTCAAGCGCATAAAACTTTGTTAACGGGTATTGAATTCATTTTTAAATTTTATTTTGTTCTTATATCACGAAATTAATATATTTTCCTTTCCCTTTATAAAGAATTCTAGGTAATTTAAATATATTAATGGGATACAAGTTCTTGAATTTGGATCTCAAATGTAACGTCTAAAGGGTTGAAAACTGAGCCCACATTGGATTTCGCCCTCTATAGGCTATTTAGCCTATTTCTCTCCCTTTTTAAAAAATTTGGCTCGGTTTTTAAATCCCTTGGTACTCTTTCTTTTTCTTTATACTTAAAAATCAAGTCGGGGATATGTACTTGTTTATTAAGATTGAGTGGAATATAACCATTACTTTTAAGGGTATTCCTTTCAATAATATAATTAAAATGGAATACTTTATAACTATCTCAATATCAAACTAACCTCATACATGGGGTCATAAGTGTGAAAATAAGATGTAAAAAGTGCGGCATGTTCCGCAGCAAAAAAGATTTAGTCCATTTGGACGATGGCACTTATATATGTTTTCATTGCTGGAATTTATGGAATGCGGAAAACCAAGAAGATAAAAAAAACTAAATTTTGGGACATTCCTTGCTAAAAAGTCCAACTAAAACAAATAGACTAAAATAGAAACTTACTCATATGATGTAAGAAAAGTATATTTTGCCAAATTAAATTTTTCCAATTTTATTCCCTTGCAAATCTCATCTCGAACAGAACGCTTACAAACGATAGCCTGCTTTATAACCAGCTTTTCTTCATCTAAATAAATGTTGTCATAGAACACACATTTCTCACGCTCATAATCAATAAATTTACTTATCGAAAAATCCTTTTTTTTAGCTTTCTCGAGTAACATAAATACCACCTATTGGATCATACAGATTTTATCTTGATTAATTAAGTTAATTTACCACAATTAGCGACTGTGGTAAGTAAACTTAATACTTAAAGCTGATAATTTTCAATTTAAGATTTCGATTGAACAACAAATTAATGTAAAGTAGGATATAAATAACTTTCGATCGATGTATTGAAACTCATATTTGATTTAAATACATATCCTTTATTTTCCTTAAAATATTAATATATATTTTTAAATGGAAAGAATTAATTTAAATAACATAGTAAAATCTAATAGAAGTGAAAAAAATGTTTGGAAAAGTCTTATGGATTGATCTTACAAATAAAACATTTGAAGAAGAGGAAATCCCCGAGAGTGTCTATAAGCAATATATTGGGGGATACGGCTTGGCTGCCAAGTTAATCTATGAAAGAACCGAGGCAAACTATGACCCTCTAGGTCCTGAAGCTATTTTTGGATTTTTCCCTGGCTTACTTACTGGAACAGCTGCACCGTTTTCTGGGAGATATATGGTAGCTGGAAAATCTCCTTTAACCAGCACATGGGGGGATTCAAATAGCGGTGGTACTTTTGGACCTGCAATCAAAAAATGTGGATACGATGCTATTTTAATTAAGGGGGCTGCTGAGGAACCCACCTATGTAACAATCATAGAAGGTAAGAAAGAATTTCATAATGCCTCTGAGATTTGGGGATTAGATATTATTGAAGCGGAAGAAAAATTAAAGGAAAAGCATGATAAATTCATTAAAACGGCGGCAATAGGGCAAGCTGGAGAAAATCTTTCTTTAATCTCTGGAATTGCCTGTGATAAGGGTCGTATTGCTGCTCGATCTGGCTTTGGAGCTGTAATGGGGGCAAAAAAATTAAAAACCCTCGTATTAAAAGGAAGAACCCAAGTTCCAATACATGATAAAGAGATATTTATGGATTTAGTGAAAGGATACAACGAAAGTGGTCGGGCCGAAGAACCTGGTAGAATCACGAAGTTTATTCTGAATAAAGTTCCTAAGTTAGCAAAGTTTATGCGTTGGATTGGAATGGGAATGGCAGGACCCGCAGGATTTATGCGAAATGTTTATCACAACTTAGGAACCAGCGTTGCGAATACTCTTAGTGCCGAAACAGGCGATTCTCCAGTTAAAAATTGGAAGGGAATAGGAATGTATGATTTTCCATACAATAAATCTAAGAAGATTTCTTCCAATAAACTTAATGAATACAAGATTCGAGATTACGGCTGTTATAGTTGTCCCGTTCAGTGCGGGGGTATAATGAAAGTTCCTGAAGCAGATCTGGAAGAGACTCATCTGCCAGAATATGAGACATGCTGTTCTTTTGGGACAGATTTACTTAATGATGATCTGATCTCGCTTTTTAAAATTAACGACATGTGTAATCGTGCAGCGATTGATACAATCTCTACAGGTGCTACTATTGCGTTTGCCATGGAATGTTATGAAGAGGGAATTTTAACGAAGGAGGATACAGACGGAATCGACTTGACGTGGGGAAATGCACAAGCAGTTCTAGAGATTACAAAAAAAATAATTAATAGAGAGGGAATTGGAGATATCCTAGCTGATGGAAGTGAAGTAGCGGCTCAAAAGATAGGGAAAGGGAGTGAAAAATTTGCAATGACTTCCCTTGGTCAAGAAATTGCGATGCATAATCCACGATCATTTCCATCTTTAGCTACCACTTATGCATATGATCCCACACCTGGACGTCATACGGCAGCAAGTGTAGATTTCATAGACATAGGACCTATAGATAAATTTCAAGAAGGATTTGAGTTACCCAAAAAATGGAAAAAGGATGATGAACAGAAGGTAATTGCCCAGAAGAAGACTGTTGGCTTTTATCAAACCCTATGTAGCGTTGGATTATGTATGTTTTCCACTTTATTCGGCAAATATCCATTCCGAGATTTAATTAATGCTTATACGGGATGGAATTTAGATGTTGACGATCTATTAAGCATCGGATATCGTATTCAAACCTTAAGGCAAGCATTTACTCTCAGGGAAGAAGTTGAAATTGCCGAAAATGAACTTCCTGGGAGAACTACGGGTCATCCACCAGACGAGAAAGGCCCCCATAAAGGTAAAACGGTCGATTATAAGGATTTTTACAAGGAATTTTGCAAAGAGATGGGCTGGGATCCTGAAAATGCTTACCCGAAGAAAGAAACTCTTCAGACTCTTAATTTAGAATTCGTAGCAGATGACCTATAAATAATAGAATTTTTCTTTTTCTTTTTCCCTATATTCAATATTGTTTTATCAAAAAAGCAAAAGAGAACTCCATCTTTAGTCCAAACTAAAGAATTTAGAGAGATAAGTTAATCGAGGTAAGCTAATACATGGATGAAAACTTAGAAAAATTCATTGACAATATCTTAAAAGATGCAGAAAAAATTCGTAGCAAATTACCTAATTTATCGCGAACTGTCCAAGGCAAGCAAGTTATTTTAAAAATTAAGAAGATCTACTCCTTTAAGGAAAAAAACTCTAAGTTTTTCTTACTTCAGGTAAGGAATTATGAAAAAACCCCTAAATATCTTTATTTCTTAGGTAAACGGCTTGTTTCGCAGAGTTCAGATCTGATTGTCTTGCTTGCCAAAGAATTTGCTATAGAACATGATATCGAGTTAGTTCAATTTCCCCTCCATCCTCAAACGCGCCGGGTCAACTTACTAGCGCTCAAGCGCTTACCGGATGGAAATAGTTACCCAGAAACTGTTGATTTACTTAATTCCTACAAAAAGAGGCTCTCGAAAAAAATGGAAAAAATTAAAAGGATAGCTGAGGATTAAATTACTTAATTTAGTTAAATTTATTTAATTCATATTCTTTTTAAAATGAAAAATGACAATTAGAGAAAATACCGTCAAAATAGTAAGCACTTTAGGTCCAGCTACAGATTCTAAGTCAATGATAAAAAAGCTCATTAATGAGGGTGTAGATGTATTCCGCCTTAATTTTTCCCATGGCTCACATGAAGAAATAAGAAATATTGTTAAGCGAATACGGGAAGTTGATGATTATATTTCAATTTTAACAGATATTCAAGGTCCCAAAATAAGAGTGGGGGAATTTAAGGATGACAATGCCTACCACTTAGACGTGGGTCAAGAAGTTGAGGTTTATGAAAAAGAGATTTTAGGGGATGAACATAAGTTTTCAATCCCCTTAGTTGGTTTTTTAGACTTAATGAATAAGGGCGATGTATTTTATATCAATGATGGTATAATCAAAATTAAAGTTAAGAAAAAGACAAAGAATCATATTGTCGGGGAGATTATCACGGGAGGTATTATCAGTAATAATAAAGGCGTTAATATACCTTCGGGAAAGTTAAACCAGTCCGTTCCCACGGAGAAAGATATTAAAGATCTCGAATTAATCGCAGAATTGGCCCCAGAATATGTTGCTATCTCGTTTGTTTCTCACAGCGGAGAAGTCCTTCATGTGAAAAAGATTCTGGAAAATTACGGAAATGATGAGATAAAGCTTATTTCAAAGATAGAACGCCGGGTGGCACTTGATCATTTTGATCAAATATTGAATGTATCCGACGGCATAATGATTGCAAGAGGAGACTTAGGGGTTGAGATTTCTCCCGACCAAGTTCCACTCCGTCAGAAAGAATTAATTTACAAATGTAACAAGGAAGGAAAGCCGGTAATTGTTGCAACACAGATGTTAGAATCGATGACAAAATCACCCATTCCAACCCGGGCGGAAGCGAATGATGTCTTTAATGCGGTATTTGATGGATGCGATGCAGTGATGCTGAGTGCTGAAACAGCTGTTGGTAGAAATCCTATTGATGCAGTGATGTATATGAACAAAATTGCGCTCACTGCCACTGAAAATATGCCCTTACGGCAACCAGATGATTACGATTCTGATAGATTAACTCATACACAAACAATTGGACATGCAATTTATGCTTTAGCAAAAGAAATGCAAGAACTCAATTTTCGTGGAAAAATCTTGGTAATTACAAGAGGTGGATATGGTGCCCGCATGATTTCTAAATATAGACCCCCTTTACCGATTATTGGTATTACCGCTTATAAAAATACTGCACGATTACTGAAATTAGTCTGGGGCGTGCAGCCATTCCATATTGAGGATAAAGATTTTTTTAAAAAAGATGCGGAGAGTATCATTCAAGAATCTGTAAAGTTTGCGGTTGAAGCTGATATATTGGACGAAAATGAGCATGTAATTATTTTATTAGTTTCGCGTAAGTTTCAGAGACGTGGAAACTTGGTTGGAATGTATTATGTGGGGGAAATTTTGGAAAAGTCATAAATAATAACAAAGAATTGATATAAAAAATACTTAACTCAGATTTTCATCATTTATCGTTTTCTTTAAAATTTTTAGGAATATGAGGACTTAATCTTGAATATATCCAATATTCGATTGCCATAATTTTATGCAAAATGTCTATGAATCTTTTATAATATTTCCCACAATTGGTTAGCAATTTCTGATTTGGCCCCGATATGCTAATAGATTACTCTTGTTCGATCTTTTTTTTTTTCTCCTTGAAGATAAGGGATAACCCCTTCATAAATCTATCCTTTCCCCTCCCTTATCCGATAATTGTATTTGAGAGGTTTCTCTGTAGAAGTGACCTTCATTATTGGGGAAAAAGTTTGAATATCGTATTATCTTTCACTCCTAAATCGTCTAATGTTTTAGAAAATCTTCCTTTATTCCAATCTAGTCTTTTTCTCATTGTCCCATAGATTCAATAATTCAATAATTAGCCGAATGATTTCCTATGATTTTTAGTATTAAGGTTAGTGTTGAGGTCAATTTATTTTAAGATCCAAAATTAAATCTATATATGAAAAAAATAACTGGTATTAAGATCTTAGAGAAGGATATCGAAGATAAACTCTCCACCCGAAATATCTACGAGATTTTTAACAATTTTATTATCCCCCTTATTACGAAAGAAGAGCAAAAATTTTTAGAAGAATTGGAAGATTTCCTTATTCAGGAAGTGGAACCGAATATAGATTTAAACAAAGAAGTGTATGATCTCTTTCCAATTTTAGGAAAACGGAATTATATCCAACGACTGAACCAATTTGCCGAGTCAGATAGATACGGTATGCGCTATGAGATGCTTTTAGCGATGGCCACTTCCATTATTGATCCTGAGTTAGATTTAGCCCGAGTGGTTTCTGGGGTAATTTTTGCTAATCCTCTTTTTCAATATGGGGAAAATGATCATGTAAGTGAGATTTTAGGTGAAGTAATGAGCGGAGAGAAAGTTGGTAGTCTCTGTATTACAGAACGCACCCAAGGTTCTGATGCGGTGAACATGAAAACGAAAATTGAGGACAAAGGGGATCACTTGATTTTAAATGGTGAAAAAGTTTATACCACGAATGGACCGGTGGCAGATTATTTTATTGTCTTTGGAGTCTCTGACCCGGCGCGCCCCCGCGAAACAATGTATCAAGTAATAGTGGAAAGAGATTTTGAGGGCGTAGAAACCCATAGGCTGGGAATTCAATCGATTCCAAGGGTTCAAGTCGGACAATCCATCTTTAACGATGTGAAGGTCCCCAAAAAAAATATAATAGGCAAAAAAGGAATAGGCTATAAAAACCTCTTTGCAGGGTTAGTGGCGGAACGCGATGCAATCATCGGGTCCAGTTTAGGGATTAGCTGGCTCACGGCAATTACGGCTCTTATCTATACGAATTATCGAGAACAATTTGGCAAACCCGTCTACGATTTTCAAGCCGTTTCATTCCCCATTACCAAATTATTTACAGAATTAATGGCTGCCACCGAATTTGGCTTGACCACAGCCAAGGAATATCGAAAAACATTGAAGTACCCGGAGCAAACTAAATTTATCAAGTATAATGCAGCATTCAGTTCTGGTACGAAATATTTATCATCTAATCTGGCACAAAGGTTGTCCTATGAAGTTCAACAATTATGCGGAGGGATAGCGTTTACAGATAACCTTCGAATCGATAAAGCGTTAGAGGTTAGTAAGGTGCAAGAAATCATAGGCGGATCGCGGAATATCCAACTCTACCTTGTAAGCGGGGCGATGAAGAAAATAGTAAAAGATGTTGCATCATAGTTTTCAATATTTAATATAAAAATAATTATTTCTTAAAAAACCATCAAGAGAGTTAACTATGTCAATTATTTTCATTATATCTTTAATTGTCCTTTTAATATTTATCCCAGTACATTTTCTTTCAGTCAGTCACATTAAATTAAAAGAGAAGTTTGGTAAAGAGAAAGGTAAGACCTTGGGAAAAATCCTTGGGATGATTTCAGGCTGGGGGTTCTTTATTTGTCTATTTGGAATCTGGTTCTCCTTCCAACCGCGTTTTTACTTCCCTTTCTTTCCCAAAGCAACCTTTCAAATTCCTCTCTTGAGAATCTCGATATCGCTTGTACATGTAATCCTCTCTTTACCATTCATTCTGTTAAGTACTTGGTTAGGTATTGCAGGAGTGAAGGATCTTTCCTTAGAAGTATCGGAAACCCATAGAGCAAATAATGTGGTTGACACCGGAGTTTATTCTAAGGTTCGCCATCCTCAATATCTGGGAGCTATACTTGCCCATTTAGGCTTTTCCCTTCTTTTATCTGCCCTTTTTTCTCTATTTGTTACCCCTGTAATTATATTATACAATTACATAACTGCTTGGAAAGAGGAACAAGAATTAAAAAAAGAATTTGGAGAAGACTATAAAAAATACACGGAAAAGGTTCCGATGTTTATTCCGCGTGTTTTTAGAGGCTAATAGAGAGAAAATAAGGCTATATCCATTTATGGATTTTTGGGGCGATTTTTCTCTTTTTAATTTTCTTATTTATAAAGATTTAATAAAATATCTGCTAAGAAAAGCAAACTCCTTGAAAGATATTCGAGTGTGTAAAAGTGAATTGTAAATTTTTTAATTTTCCATCCTTTTAAAGAGGATTTTAGCACTTCAATGAGCCCGCTATAACCAAACTCCTCATAGAAGGCTCTAAACTCGAACAATTCCGTTCTATCGTAGTTCAAATACTTGAGAATTGCAATATCTTTTAGAATATCTCCCAGCGTATTATATGCAGCATATGCCATACATCCAATCGCAACAATTGCTCTCCCCCTATAGACCTCTTTGTGATATTCTGCCATATTATATAAATAATCTCGCCCCCATGGATTGGAGTGATATTCACAACCCCTATAAAACATAAAACTCACTCGCTCCCAGATATCGGGGGGATTGTTTACGATTCCATAAAGTTGCTGAATGTCAGGATCACTATCTGCCGTATCTAATAATGTTAAATCCATCCCTACTAAGGCTATGTCATATCCTTCATTACTCCAACTCTTTGCAGCGTTTTTATAAGCCTTTACCGCATTATCCCAATCTTTACTAACTTCTTTTCTATGTTCCATTAATTTTTTGAAAGAACCAAATAGATCTTCAGTTGAGATATCTAATTCGTCCATTTCATTATCAAATAAGATTCCTTTTATCTTGATGTTAAAATCGCTTACCCAATCATCAAATAGTTCTTTAAAATCGTCCATATACTCGTAATTCATATAAGAAGGGTAATGACCCTCTACTTCATCATACACAAACCAAATCCATATCTCAAGTCCACTTGTTGTGCAATTTTTCACCATTTGTGCAAGTTTACGGGAGGAATCTGAATGATTTAATTGGGAGTCTGATACCAGCAATAAGATCTCCACTGGGGAAAGATCACCGTTTTCCACATCTGACCCGTTCAAGCCAGATAATATTTTAGAGTCCGTTAAGTAATTGTAACTTTCTAAGGTTGCATAGAACGATAATTGAAGTTCATTTGACCCTTTTCCATTCCCTTGTTGATCGTTTATATCGATTTCAACAACGGCAGCAGTGTAGGGAGTAAGCCCCAAAATAAAAACAATGAAGGGTAAGCAAAACAAAACCACAAATGCGAGCCCTAAGAATTTTCTCCTTTTGAGATGAATCCGTGTGATTTTACTTTCTTTCCATTTTTTTTTATCCTTTGTTCTCGAAGAGATAAGACAGCCTATTCTTAGGAATTTAAACAGTATCAAAGCAGAAAAAATTATGCCCCCAAGGGTAAATATATTATGTAAAGTATAAAGGAGTAGGAATAAAAGAATCGCATATAATAGAAATAATACTAAATTGAAAAATATCTGCAGAGAAAATGCCTTCTTTTTTCTATTCAACACTAAGTCAATTAATAATAGCGACAAGACCAATATAATTACACAAGTTATTGAAATGGAAAAAAATAAATGGCTATATGATGCCACGCTAAACAACCATGATCCTAAAAGATAAGAAAAAAATACAAAACTTATGATAGTGTCAATTAAATAAATGTAGGTTGAAAGAAATTGAGTCCACTTTCTCTTTCTGCTTTTTTCCATATCCATGATAAAAAGCGAGGAAAAAAAAGGTTTTCTTTTTTCGTTCTGGAATTTACTGAGAGAGAGGTAGATTAAATAGCCTCGTCATATAACCAAGACCAAACGAGATCCCATCTGCAAAGATCATCAAAAAGGAGAGCTTAAAAGAATCAGAAAACTTTTCCACAACGTGCATCATCGATATGCTCTCGGTTATGGAATGTTTTATGTAGTTTTTCTTAGAGCATCTTATGCTTATAAACTTTTTCATCTTTTCTCTTCCCGATTATAGTTTTTTAGTACTGCTCACTTATAAACCAAAAACCAAACATTTAAATATGTCAATTTATAATTTTATAATAAAGTATATGTAAATAAGAGGTTTACAAACTCAGATTGACTTGAGCGAAAAAACCCAAAAAAACACATAAGAAAGTGGGAGATATTAAAAAATGGTATTTGGAAACCATGTGGATGATTTTATGAATAACCGAACAAGATCAAGAAACCAAAAAACAACGCAAAAAGTGGAAATCACGAAGAAGAAACTGAAAGAACTGCTGGAGAAAGCCGAGAAATGTGATTCCCTTGAGCAAGAATATAAAAAGCTCGTAAAGGAAGCAGAGAAACTGGAAGATAAAATTAAACAACTAAAAGGAAACGAGGAGAAAGTCAAAAAATTGGAGCAAGATTCCAAGAAATATTATGAAGCATTATGCCGCACGCGCGCGGACCTCGATAACTATCGGAAAAGAGTGGACAAGGAGAAAGCGAGGGACCGGGAAAGCTATAAAAACACGCTCCTGAAAAAACTACTAAACCATTACGACACCTTACAGAGTGGGTGGGAAGCCATTCAACAGACCGAAAATGAACAAGTAAAACGCGGATTTCAGATGGTTATGAAAAACTACGAAAGGCTGCTGGAAGATCAAGGGGTCAAAAAGATACAGTGCAACGGAGAGAAATTCGATCCCTATAAGCATGAAGCGGTGATGGTTCAAGAAAACAAAGATCTCCCAAATAACGAGATACTGGAAGTAGTAGAAAATGGTTATTATGTGAATGATCCACGAAATGTATTGAGGCCCGCAAGGGTAATAATTTCAAAAAAACCTCGGGAAGAGAATTAAATCTCGAGCAGATTTGAAGCAAACTCAAATAAACAATCAAGATTAACAAAATAATCTAAAAAAATCAAATAAAAATTAGAATAAAAAGAAAAAATATAACAAAAGGAAGTGAAAAATCTATGGGAAAAATAATAGGTATTGACTTAGGAACTTCTAACTCGGCCGCCGCTGTATTAAGTGGTGGAAGCACAGAGATTATTCCGAGTGCAGAAGGTGTAACCCTCTACGGAAAAGCATTTCCATCTGTTGTTGCATTTACAGAGGATGGAAAGAGATTAGTCGGAGAACCTGCACGACGCCAAGCAATTTCGAACCCAGAGCGTACAATCACGGGAATTAAAAGAAAGATGGGTACTTCATACAAGGTAGAAATTGAAGGGAAAGAATATACTCCGCAAGAAATCTCAGCGATGATTCTCAGGAAAATTAAACGAGACGCCAGCGATTACTTGGGCGAAGAAGTGACGGATGCCATCATTACAGTACCCGCATATTTTAATGATAATCAGCGCCAAGCAACAAAGGATGCTGGTAAAATTGCTGGATTGAACGTACGCCGACTCATTAACGAACCGACAGCCGCCGCAGTTGCTTATGGTCTGGATAAGGAAGATGAAAAAATGACCATCGCAGTTCTTGACTTGGGTGGAGGAACATTTGATGTTACCATCATGGAAATGGAAGAGCGAGTCTTTGAAGTTATTTCGACCGCTGGAGACACCCAACTCGGTGGACGGGATATGGACGAAAAACTGGTAAATTACATTGTTGACGAATTCAAAAAGAAAGAAGGAGTAGATTTAACTGATGACAAAAAAGCGATGCAACGATTGACGGAGGCCGCGGAAAAGGCAAAGATTGAATTATCGAATACCCTTAGTACAGACATTAACTTACCATATATAAGTCAGAAAGACGGTGACCCTGTACACTTGGAAATGACCATTACAAGAGCAAAATTAGAACAATTAATTCAGCCCGTGTTAAAACGGTTAGATCACCCGATTAAAAAGGCCCTTGACGACGCCGAGATGTCGAAAGGAGACGTGGACAAGGTAATCTTGGTCGGTGGACCAACGAGAATGCCTTCGGTCAAGGAGAAATTTGAGCGATTCCTAGGCACGAAACCGGAACGTGGCATTGATCCAATGGAGTGTGTTGCTCGAGGAGCAGCAATCCAAGGAGGTGTCTTAACTGGTGAAGTTGACGACTTGCTTCTGTTGGACGTTACGCCATTGTCCTTAGGTGTCGAAACCTTAGGCGGAGTGTTTACCAAACTAATCGATCGTAATACGACAATTCCGACAAGCGCAAAGGAGACTTTTTCAACTGCAGCTGATAATCAAACTGCAGTAGAGATTCATGTACTACAAGGAGAACGGCCGAAAGCAAAGGACAATATCAGTTTAGGGAAGTTCCACTTGACTGGAATTCCACCTGCACCGCGCGGAGTTCCGCAAATTGAAGTTACCTTTGATATTGACGCCGATGGGATATTGAATGTTTCAGCACGAGATAAAGCAACTGGCAATGAGCAGTCGATTACAATTACCGCGTCCACGAAGATGTCTGATGAAGAGATCGAAGAAAAGATCCGTGAAGCAGAGCGTCATGCGGAAAAAGACAAGAAGTTCAAAGAACTGACAAAATTGAAAAACTCAGCTGAATCGATCATGTATCAAGCCGAGAAGATTCTGAGAGAAAACGAAGATATAGTTGGAGACATTAAGAGCGAAATTGAAGGGAAAATCAAGGAAGTCAAAGATGCGCTTGAAACTGATGATACTACAAGGATTCAAAATGCGATGGATGAGTTACAAAACGCCCTTCATAAAGTGTCTAGCAAAATGTATGGTCAACAAGGACCACAAGCTGGACCACAAGCTGGACCACAAGGAGCATATGGTGCAGCAAGACCTGGGGGAAGGGGCGATGCAGCTGCAGGACGACAAGGTACCAGTGGGGCACAAGGAAAACGCGCCAAAACGCAAGATGAGATGGAAGAAGAGCATTTCCGTCGTGCCACGGGACAAGATGAAGTCATAGACGCTGATTACGAAGAATAGGCAAATAGAAGTTAGAATTCCTAAAAATATAGGACAACCAAATTTTTTTTTATTTTTTATTTCATTATCATATATGAACATTTATGTACCATTTAGGAATTATGTATCATTTCATAGGAATTAATTTTCCATTTTACCGTTTACATTTAACTAAGAAAAAAAGGAAGTATATAAGTATAGAAGAATATAAAAAAGGAAGGAGAGAATAATGCCGAAAAAAGATTATTACAAAATATTAGGCGTTGATGAGAACGCCACGCAAGATGACATAAAACGAGCTTTTCGAAAGAAGGCAAGAAAATACCATCCTGATGTAAATCCCGATGAGCCACGCTCTGGTGAACGGTTTAAGAAGATTAATGAAGCGTATCGGGTATTAAGCGATGAGAAGAAAAGAAAAATGTATGATAAATTTGGAGTCACGGGAGGAGAAGCGCCTAATTTTGGAGGGGCAGGCCCTGGAGGGGCAGGCCCCGGAGGGGCACCTGGTGGTGGAAGAGTTTATCGAGGACCGGATGGTACCGTATATTATACCTCTACTGGCGGATCTGGTAAGGGTGGGGTTGATTTCAGCGATATATTTGGTGGTTCGAAAGGAAAAAGTAGAGGAGGAAGAAGTGGGTCTTCTGGATTTGGAGGTTTCGATTTCTTTAATGACTTAGGCGATATATTCGATGTCTTCTCAAAAGGAGGAAGAGGAAGTACAAGGGCCCGATCAACGGGAGGGCGTCGGAGAAAAAACCCTCGCGAAGGTGATGACCTCAGATACGATATGGAGATCGGATTTATGGATGCCTTCTATGGCGGAGAGCGAAGGATTTCATACCGAAATCCCATGTCAGGTGAACAAGAACAATTAAAAGTCAAAATTCCCAAAGGAATTAAAGATGGCCAAAAATTACGATTAAAAGGAAAAGGAATGCCTGGGGAACATGGCGGAAAAGCCGGGGACCTTTATATTGCCGTACATATCCGTGACCACCCGACCTTTGAACGCGACGGAGATGATATCCGCGTGGAAAAGGAAATACCCTTTACGACCGCAGCATTAGGGGGGAAAATCCGTGTCCCAGGGATAGAGAAAGATTTAACTGTTTCTGTCCCTCCTGGAACTAAGGATTCCACAGTTCTACGCTTGAAAGATCAAGGTTTTTACAAGGTGGGCACCGAGCAACGCGGCAATGAATTGGTAAAGATCAAAATTAAAGTTCCGCAAAAGGTCAATTCAAAGCAAAAACGCCTATTAGAAAAATTAAAACAAACCGGATTATAATGAGGGGAGATTAAAAAAATGATGAAATATGATAAATTTACTATCAAAGTGCAAGAAGCGATTGTATCAGCCCGTTCAATTGCCCAAACAAACGATCATCAATCAATCGAACCAGTTCATCTTTTATTAGCACTATTAGAGCAAGAAGATGGGATTGCCCGTCCCTTATTTCAAAAACTGGGAATCCAAGTAGAACGGTTGCTTTCAGACTTACATCGAGAGTTAGACAGATTACCGCAAGTGACGGGTCCTGGCGCTACCGATGTGAGGATCTCCCGTAACAGTAAGCAAGTTTTCGACAAAGCGTGGGAAGAGGCAGAGTCATTAAATGATGAATTTCTGAGCTCTGAGCATCTTATAATTGCAATGGCAGAAGAAGATTCATTACGTTTACATGAATTATTAAAAAAATACGGCATTTCGAAGGATAGACTGCTCAAAGCATTAAAAAGTGTGAGAGGAACACAGACTGTAACAGATAAGAATGCAGAGGGCAGATATCGGACAATTCAAAAATATTGTATCAATATGACCGACTTAGCCCGTCGTGGCAAGCTCGATCCCATTATTGGACGAGATGATGAGATCAGGCGGTTAATGCATATATTATCCCGACGGACAAAAAATAACCCCGTCCTGATCGGAGAAGCAGGAGTGGGAAAAACTGCGATTGTAGAAGGATTAGCCCAGAGAATTGCAGATGATGATGTACCAGAATCTCTAAAAGATAAGGAATTATTGACTCTTGATTTGGGATCCTTAATTGCGGGAGCAAAATATCGCGGTGAATTTGAAGACCGACTGAAAGCCTTATTAAAAGAAATTAAAAAAGGTGCGGGGAAATATATACTCTTCATTGATGAACTTCATACCTTAGTGGGTGCTGGAGCTGCAGAAGGAGCAATTGATGCATCAAATATGTTGAAACCAGCATTAGCTCGAGGAGAATTGAAGTGTATTGGCGCTACTACATTAGATGAATATCGAGAGCATATTGAAAAGGATGCAGCTCTTACTCGGCGGTTTCAGACTGTATTTACTGCAGAACCTTCTGTTGAAGATTCAGTGGCGATTCTCCGAGGAATCAAAGAAAAATATGAAGTCCATCACGGAGTTCGTATTACAGATTCCGCGATTATTGCCGCAGTAACTCTTTCAAATCGTTATATATCGGACAGATTTTTGCCCGATAAAGCGATTGACTTAATGGATGAGGCCGCATCGCGGTTGAGAATTGAAATTGATAGTATGCCAACAGAAATAGATGAAATTGAGCGAGAAATTATTCAATTAGAGATTCAGCGGGAAGCATTAAAGAAAGAAGCAGAACACGATGAGGCGGTGAAGGAAAAATTAGAAAACATCGATGAAGAATTGCATAACTTGCGAGAAGAAATTAGCAAAATGAAGCTTCAATGGAAAAATGAGAAGGAAAAGATCAAAAATATTCGAAGAATAAAGGAAGAAATGGAAAAAACCAAGATTGAGGCCGAGAAAGCGGAAAAACGGGGAGAGCTAGATAAGGCTGCAGAACTCACTTATGGAAAAATGAACGAACTGAAGAAAGAGTTGAAACAAAACCAAGAAGAATTAGAAGAATTACAAAATGATCATCCGATGTTGAAACAAGAAGTAGATGAGGAAGATATTGCACAAATCGTTTCACAATGGACTGGAATTCCCATATCGAGAATGATGGAGGGAGAGCGAGAGAAACTCCTTCATATGGAAGAAAGACTAAAAAGAAGAGTAATTGGTCAAGATAAAGCATTAAATATCATTTCAAATGCAATTAGAAGAGGGCGGACGGGAATACAAGACCCGAATAGACCTATAGGAACCTTTATTTTTATGGGACCCACGGGAGTGGGAAAAACGGAAACCGCAAAAGCACTAGCAGAATTTCTGTTTGATGATGAAGAGGCAATGGTAAGATTAGACATGTCGGAATTTATGGAGAAACATAGCGTTGCAAGATTGATCGGATCGCCACCTGGTTATGTCGGTTATGAGCAAGGAGGATATTTGACTGAGGCGGTGAGGCGAAGACCTTACTCAGTTATCTTACTTGATGAAATTGAAAAAGCACATCCGGAAGTGTTTAACATCTTATTACAAATTATGGATGATGGACGATTGACAGATGGCCATGGACGAACAGTGGATTTTAAGAACACTATTTTAATTATGACTAGCAATATAGGAAGTCAATACATCTTAGAGGCAAGAGATGAAAATAAAGAAATTGACAAGGAACGAATTATGAAGACCCTACGACATCATTTTAAACCAGAATTTTTGAATCGAGTGGATGATATAATTATCTACAACTTCTTAGAAAAGGAGCAAATCAAGGATATCGTAGACATTCAAATACGAGAATTGAATAAAATTCTTGCTGATAAACACATCAAGGTGGAACTTTCCGAAGGAGCAAAAGCATTTTTAGCGGAAAAAGGATTTGATCCCGATTATGGCGCAAGACCATTAAAACGAGCAATTCAAAAATACATACAAGATCCGTTATCTTTAAAATTGTTGGAGGGTAAATTTACTGAGGAAGATTTGATTAGAGTGGAATCAAATTCTACTGAATTAACGTTTGAAAAAATAGGACATATAAGTAATTAATTTTTTTAATTTATAATTTCTAACTCTTAACTTTATTATTTAATAAAGATTTATTTATAAAAGGAGGTGTAGAGTATGGAAAAGACTGCAAATAAAAAACAAGACATAAGAAGGTGTCCCGAATGTGGTGGGTCTTTGATATCCATAGAAGAGACAGGAGAAGTTGTCTGCGGTCAATGTGGGTTAGTCTTTTCCGAGCGAGCTATTGATTATGCGCATTCTGGGAGAAGATCTTACAGTAAAGAAGAGAAAAAGAAGAGGAAAAGAACTGGTTCACCGATCTCGAACTTATTGCCCGATATGGCTTTTACTACAACGATCAATCGCAGTAAAATCAAAAATCCTGATTTGAAGCGAGCGACGAAGTGGAATTCCCGTATGACATGGGATAAACGGAATATGTTAATTGCCACTACAGAACTCAAACGAATTGCCACAAACTTGAATTTACCTCCTCACGTGAAGCAAGAAGCGATGAGAATTTACAGACAAGCCTTTAAAAATAAATTACTTCGCGGAAGATCCATTAATGGAATGGTTGCTGCTTCACTCTACTATGCAATTAGAAAGAAAAAAATCCCGCGAACCTTCCAAGAAGTTATCGAGGAATCCTCAGAAAGCCCGAGAAATGTTAGAAAGTGCTATAGTATTATTATTAAAGAACTAAAATTACATGTTCCTACAACAAATCCCAGCTTTTTAATTCCGAGGTATGTATCTGAACTAGGGTTAGGAACAGAAGCCGAAAAAATTGCAAGGGAGATCATTCAAAAATATTTTTCCCGATTCCGAACGAGCGGAAAGGATCCGAAAGGATTTGTTGCTGGAGCACTTTATATTGCTTGTAAAATATTAGATATCCACATAACTCAAAAGAAAATATCTGATTTAGTGGGTGTAACTGAAGTAACGCTCCGGTCCCGTTACAAAAACTTAACTAAAAAGTTAAACATACCAAGCTGAAGATTGAACTTGACCAAAAAGATAAATATTCCTTTTTGAGTTCTTATTTCTTTTGATCACTCCACCACTAAAATTATATTTTTTAAGTTAGGTTAATTTTTATTTTTGATGTTAAGAAAATTTCGAAAAAACTTTAGAAAAAATTTTCTCATCGTTGCTTTTATTGCATTTATAATTTCGACAGCGGCCCTCTATACCTTTCGTTCCTTTAGTTATAACGAATATAAAAAAATTGAATTTCAATCCGCTGGCTCTGAATTATACGCAAATCTTTACTTTCCAGCGGATTATCCTCTTATTGACCAAAAAAGACCTTTAATTATTTTTGTTCATGGGTTGGGAAGCCAAAGAGATTTAGACCTCCGTGCACCCATGGAACTCACAAAACGGGGATATTTTGTTGCCTCAATTGACTATCAAGGTCATGGGGATAGCGAAGGATACTTAACCAAGCAAGTTCCAGGAAGAGATAAGCCGGCATTGGCTCAAGACTGCTCAAGATTACTGGATACGGTAGTAGAATCGGAAATTGGGGAGATTAATTTTTCCCAAGTGGGTTTAATTGGGTATTCATTAGGAGGAATGGTGGCTTTAATGAATCAAGCATTAGATAGCCGTTTTAAAGCTACCGTATTATGGTCTGGACTTATAAATCCAAAACCTGAAATGTTTAGTTTACCAAAAGATCATCCCTTTGTCGATTATTTTCCACAGAATTTGATAAATAAAAACAATACGAAAAACTTGTTTGTCGTTCATCATCAAAATGACCCCACATTACCCTATGAGGAGCATATTCCCGTTGCTAAAGAATTAACAGATTGCGAATCGCTTAAAATAAAGAAACCATTAATAGGGGGGGCTCATTTATTAGCATCCGATAAAGCGGTAAAAGAAACGATTATTTGGTTTGAAACTTATTTCCATGGTTCATTAAGGGGACCTATAAATCTCTCTTATATGTTTAATTACTCCCTTTTAATCCTAACTTATATTATGGGCTTCCTTTTTGTCCTTGCCGTTGTATCTTCCATCTCAAAGCTATTTGCAGTTGACCCCACCTTTCAAGAACAGAATTTAAGAGTCGAATATGTTGAACTTTCAGAAAAACAGAAAAAGAAACGGATTGTAAACATCCTTTTATACTTCGCTTTTTTTGTGGCCTTCTATCAAATTTTTATCTCTATTTTCGAACTTTTAGGCTTTATCTTGGCACCGGTCTTTCTTTTAATCGCCTTTGGAATTATCAAGGCCATTAAATTTCTTAAAAAGCCAAAACCCGAAAGACAGCGTTATTTTCAGATTGAAAAAGTTGAGTTACAATTTGAATTGCATTTTTTAGCTTATTCTTTTTGTTCTACTTTAATTTTTATCGGTGTATATGCAATTAATGCGATTAGTTATCCATTCGCATTTTTCTGGCCTTCAGATTTCGTCAGTTTTATCCTTGCATATACGGTTTACCCATTGTATCTTAATATGGAGATATTCTACAGAAAAATTATTTTTCCTAAATTAAATTTCGTTAAGTCACGCAGAAGGAAAGTGATGATAATGACATACTTATCCATAATCCATCACGGAGTTCTTATGCTACTTTCATGGAATATTTTTATAACCCAAGCCATATTAGTTACCCATTTAATCTCACTGGCGGTTGTCATTTTAAATGCAATCATCTATACTAAGACAGAACAATTTAGTTCCGTAATATTAAGTTCATTTCTCATCATTCAATTATTTTTCGGAGCCGCCGTTTCGAATGTGATGGGCATTAATTCAATGCTTCATATGTTAATTTAATTGAAATCTAAAAAATAAAAATTATGATAATACCAAAGACATCTAATTTTGGGCATTCCTAAATTTAAAAAAATTTTTTTTGAAAGTATTAAAATTACCAAAGCTCAAACTTTTCGTCGAGTTTTGTTGTATATACTAAGAGGTAAGGAATAGCTAAATCAGCTAAACTCTGAATAGGATTAGTTACTGCTATCCCAATGAGCCAGAATCCAAGCCCATGAGTCCCTCCAGTTATTGCAATATAGGCTGGAATATTCAATAATATCATAATAATTTCTCTTGCTATTGTGGCTATTATTCCCCAAATTAAAAAATTCTTTATCTTTTTGAGTTTTTTACTTGTTCCATCCTCCCTATATAATCGTAAACCGATGGTATAGACCAAGATAAGTATTACAGTTGACACAAATTTCATTAAGGGGCCGATGGGTGCGAAGGGATCAAAAGGAAATAAAAGAACAGTCCCGATAATTGAACAAAAAATTCCTGCCCACGGACCAAAGATTAAAAATGCAGATATCCAAATAATGGATATAGGGTCAAAATAGGCCATACCCGCTCCAAATCGAGGTATAAATGATGTAAGTGGAGCCAATGTGATAGATAATGCTGCAAAAATTGCAGATCCCGAGATTTGCAATGTAATTTGGGTTCGTTTGGACATTCCTGATTCTTTTTCGATATTTTGTGATTCTTCTTCTTTATTTGCCGCTTTACTCATATTCATTTTTTTATTTCTAATTTTATTATATTAGATAATGATATCTATTTTTTATAAATGATGAGTAATCCAATATCTTAAGAAAGGGATTCAAGCCCAGATATATAGTTAGGAAATAAACATTGAAAAAAGAATCATAGATCTAATTCATGGGTATAATAATTTTTTATGTAATTGAGCTGAATCAACAAAATAAAGAAATAAAATTAAACTTTGTTCCTACCCAAAAATAGGTTAGATCAAAATTATTTCTTAAGTAATCTCTTTTCTTTTGCGTTGAGATCGAACCAGTCACTTACAATTTTAAGCGTTCTTCTGGACCTTGAACAGAGAATGCGTAAAAATGGTAGAAGTGTTTTTACGGCTTCGGATTCAGATACCTCATAATGTTCATTAATTTTTTCTACTAATGATTTTTCTGCATTTGTCAGCGAATAAGACGCAGATGAAGAATATCGTGGAAATGAAATTTTCCGGAATCCTTTACTCCGCCGTCCTTTTTCTTGGGCAACCACCATCCCACCAGCAAATAAATCATAGAAATAGGGCAACAACGACCAATTCATATTTTTTCGGATCCGTCCATAAACTTGATCGGCATCGGATAAATATTTATAACCCAAAGCAATGTCATGGTTCACATTTAAAAAACTGGGCAAGTTCTCGTTTACCCATTTATACAAGAAATTGTAGTCCACATCGGATTTATCGGTTATAAGTTTTGCTTCCATTAAGGTGGATGCCTTTTGAAAAAGGTCACGGATTAACTGAAATATTTCTTGCGTTGAGTCCCTCCGCAAATTACCGATTAACTCTTTTGTATCTGTTGATTTTGAAGCTCCTTGAGCAACACCCTGAAGATCGTTTATCACGCCTCGTAGATCTCCTTCATTTTTTTGGACAATCTGCTGTAACTCAGTAGGGCTCAGACTTTCAATATTTTCTTTCTTTAAGATCCGCTTCATAATCTTCATAACTTCGTCTTTTGCGAGCGGCTGCACTTCGTATTTACGGACTCGTTTGTAGAGTGATCGAAGATTTGATTGGTATTCATTTGAGCACATGATGATGGGATATTGCGTATTTTCAATTAAATCGATGATGGTTGGCACCGCACCCCTGTCTTTATTTCCATAAATTCCGTCGACCTCGTCAATTAAAATCAACTTTCGCTTTGATTCTGTGATAAAATCCATAATCCCCCGAGATTTTGTGGTTTCCTTTAGTTTACTTTCTAAGGCATCTCGAGTCCGGGTATCGGAAGCATTCGTCTCCACCACTTGCATGTTTAAGTCGTTCGCCAAGGCATATACGATAGAGGTCTTCCCAATTCCAGGTTTCCCTTCTAAGAGAATTGCAGCATCTTTGGGGTCCATACTTTTTAATTCTTTTTGTTCCTTTTCTACTGCAGTTCTGTTAAAAGCCCGGATCTTTTTGTTCTTTTTATTGATAATTTTCCGTTTCTTGAAAAACTGCTCTATAAATTTAGGTAATTCTTCCGCCAGACTGACTGTATGCCGTTGGTATTTTGCTTTTGGTAATGCCATCTCTTTAATGCTTTTAGGGCGATATTTTTCTACCCATGGTTTCTTATTTATTTTTTCGTTTTTTGACAATGTTGCTCACCATTCATATATATTCTGAAAATTTACATATGTTTGCTATTAAGGCGGACATCTGGATATCATCATCGTTGCCGTCGACTGCTTTGAAATCAGCCTTGGAGATCATTTCAATCAATTGTGTCTGGACAAACCTGGATATGGGACTTTTATCTACTTCGTCTAAGAGCATACTGAATAATTCATGTGGGTTATATTTATATTCTGAGATAATATCTCTGAGTTGTTCTCGTGCGTCCTTAAAGTTTCCTTGTAAACAAATTTTAAGAAGTTTTCTTATCTCTTTATTTCTGTATTCCTTCAAATATGATTGTAATTTGTCCAAGGTAACGGTATTCCCACTCAAGCTGCATAGTTGCAATAAGTCTATTGCTTTTGCGAGCTTTCCTTCACTTATTTGATACAATGTTTTAATTATCTCCTCCTCCACTTTTAGCGATTCTTTTGCGGCAATTTTATTTATCAACTGGTCAAAAGATTTATAACTTGGCTGCGGAACTAACATCAGCTGACAGCGGCTCAAAATGGGGTCAATTATTCCCGAAATTTTGGTTGATATTAATATCATGCGGCAATTATTCCCATACGTTTCCATTAATCTGCGAAAACCCTCTTGATTGGATCCTAATGTTTCGAAATTTTTGACGATGAGAATCTTGAAATCTGCTCCCCCTAACGCCTTCAGTTCCACAAAGGGTTTAATTTTGATCTGTAAAAACGCCGGCATTCTCATCTTCTTTCCGGCAGTGGATCCGATCCTGCTGGTGGAAATATACGATTCAGAGCGAGCTGTTCTTCGTTCTTCTGATGTAAGTGGTTCATCCGCGTATACTAACTTGAAGTTTGCATCATAATATCTCCCGAGAAACTCTTTTGCAAATAACCGGGCGATAGTCGTTTTTCCAATTCCTTCAGACCCGATAAAGAGCATATGAGGAAAATTTTTCCGCTTAATAATATCCTCTAATCTAGTGATAAGATCCTCTCTCCCACAAATTTCATCCAAGCTTTCAGGTAAATATTTTAAACGCCACACAGGCGGTTCAAGATCTTGCGATATCATTTTCTTTTTTTTTACTCGCTTATTCAACTTTGTTTAATACATTGAATTATTTCAGATAATAAAGCAGTAATCTGGATTCTTTCGTCACCCCCTTGGCTTATACGGAAATCGATATCTCCTATATAGGCGGTTAATTTGTTTTTCTGACTCACCTTAAGATCAAAATCAGATGATAATCGCTCCACCATCTGCCGGAGCAAGTTTCGGCTGTCAATTGCACGAATCTCATCAAAAATCTCTTTTGTCTGCTGAAAATTCTCTTCTTTCAGGTGGTCAATCAAATTACTTAACACATCTTCATCCAGAAAGCCCGACACTCTTAACATTTCATTAATGTTGAGATCTTTTAATAAATCCAGTGCCACCGCCATTTGTAAGGTATTGATAGCTTTCCGTAAGTCTCCAGCGGATATAAAATATAGCGTTTTATAAAATCTTTCGGCTTGTTCTTCTGGGATTTTCAAACCTTCTTGTTCTGCGATGAATTTCAATCTCTTGACAATTTTTTCTTCTGGCAATGGTACAAATCGAAATACAGCGCACCGAGAAATGATGGGATCGATTATTTTATTAATATAATTACACATCAAGATAAATTTGATATTAGTGGGGGCTTTTTCAATAATCCGGCGTAATGCTTGTTGTACTTGTTTTGGGATATTGTCTGCCTCATCCATGATCACTAATTTCATGTTCTCATTTCCGATGATCATATTCTGATTTACAAAATCTTTAAGAGCGCTCCGTACAAAGTCCATTCGTACAGTGTCAGAGGCATTAAGTTCCAAGACATTTCGATGATAATCCTCTCCTTTTAATAAATATTCGGCGATGATCAACGCAGTACTGGTTTTTCCCGTTCCAGCGGGTCCAGAAAATATCATATGAGGCATATCCTCGCTTTTTACGAATTGTTTTAAATTATTTATGGCGATATTTTGACTGACAATGTCATCGAACGCTTTTGGGCGATACTTCTCCACCCACGGGACTTCAATCGTTTTACTCATAGTATTATCAAACTCCTATTAATTTTTCATCTAATAAAATCCAGTATGTAAAGAATGGGATAATTCTGCGGACTCTTTACACTTCATATTGTTAAATCAACCATTTCTAATAAATTTATATGGCTTATATTCTATTATTCATCTAAGTATAAAAACAATTAAATTAACAGATAAATATGTAGTTGATAGGAACCCGTTCCAGCGATCACAGATATATTGCTGGCAATTTCGGGGTTTGCCTTTGTGATTCTGTTTTTTAAGTACCGATCAACAACTCAGCAAGAGAAAAAGCTATAGAGCCTTCTCTGGCTATTTACGTTGTTTGGACCCCTTTCCCATTGAAATAATTCCATTACAATAGAAAATATCTAATGGCAGCCACTATAATATTCGGGGGAATTTCCTTCATATTTTTTGTAGCGATTATGATCATTTATCAAGAAGAATGGTCAAGAAGAACACTCCTCTTGATCATTTCGATAATTTTAGTCATTTTATTTATTCTTAGGAATATTTTTGGATTGCCCTTTTCTGCTCTGGTAATTTTCATCCTCATTTGGACCATTATCATCTTTCGATTTGTGTTTCAAGTGAAGAATGAGGATAAACTTGCCCCCTTATATTATTAGGAGATTAACCATAAGCATTTTAGGGTTTTGTCGGGGATCGAACGATTTTTGAACCAAAGAATAAGTTTTTATTTAGTCCCCCTAATAAAATCTTTCCTCTCGTTGCCCTTGTGGGATTATGCGTTTTTTTCTATGGGCTTTGTGTTGATTTATAGAAGAAATAACTGCTTAAAACTCTATCTATATTTTTTGCTTTTTTTCTTTCTTTTCTTCTTGTTCCGATTCGTTTTCGGTTAATTTTAATTCTAAAACTTCATATACTTTTTTGAAATCCATTTTCCCGTAAAGATTCATCGCTTTTTGGGCCTCTTCCTTCACGTTTACCTTAATCTTTTCCACGTTGATTTTTTTGAGATGATCAATTGCATTCTGTATCAGTTTTTTGCCTAATCCTTTCCCTCGATATGGTTTCTTGAGGAAGACTTGCTTAATGTAACCTTCTGATGCCCCGTAAGGATCGATTCTGAGCTCTGCAATAATCATTCCAACTGCTTCCTGAGATTCTTGCTCTCTCGCAACTAAGATCCCGTGCCTTTGCAGCGGATCGAACAAACGCCTCCGAATTCCCCAATCAAACCGTTTTGGGATAAATTCTTGCCCTAACCCCTCTACTAATTTTCTGGTTAAATCTTCTAAATCTTCTATATCATCTGGAGTTGCAACTTCAATTTTAACATCTGCCATTTCTCATCAACTTTTCTTTATATATTGAATAATATTAATCTCTATTTTCATTAAAATTTATTCCAATCTCTTACGATCTTATTAGAATAGATTGGTTTTGTTTTAAATACATTTCATTCTTTCGATAAAAAGGTAAGAAAAGAAAATTTGTAATTCTGCATAGTATATGTGCTAAAAAGACTATTCTTTAACGAGCAGACACGCCGTCCCATGCTTTTACGTCTTCATCAACATATCCACATTTTGGACACTCTTGATTTACTTCCCATGCTTCTAATGCAGGATGAACTCGAGTAAATAATCCTCCACAACTTTTGCATACCAAAAACTTTGCACCACACTCTTCGCACATTTTCAGCTGTCCATTTTCGACAAATCGGAAAGTACGACTCATCCACTCATCATTAACACCTCTAAAATCTGTGCAGCCACACACTATGCAATGATCTCCATCTTCTTCAATATCTGACACAATATCACCATTTAAAAACTTATTACTTAATTCCTAATTTTATTATATAATAATTATTATCTTTTTTATGTTATTAGTTTTAATAATATAATTTTCTTAAATAAAATTAATTTTTTCCAAATAAAAGATTTGCTTTTATTTAGGATGTATCATCTTGAGTAAGGGTTATATTTTAGTAAGAAGATAAAAATAATAGTCCTTCGTTCTCTAAAAAGTTAAACACGGCTATTTGAACCATTTTTATAACAAGAAGTTTAAGGAACCCTTTGAACGGGGATAATCTCCTTAAGAAAGAGCTCCTACATCTGTATTCGCAATCCGTAAATCCATTCTTTCTTCTGCCGCAATACATCCACAAAGTGACACAGGTTGATAGGTTTCATATCTCACTGAATCCCATACGCGTTTTAGACACAAAATAATAAGATTGAGAAAAGCAGATACAATTACATTTCCAATTTCTTTCTTTTGCTTCCTTTATTCGTATTGGGGTTGACACTATCTAAATTTTGGATGAGCTTAAAAACCTTATCATCGGTTAAAGCCTCTGTAAACTTTATGAGCATCTCTTTATTTTTAACAAAAAGTCCCTTCCGTTTCATTGGTCGCCCATTTTCCTTAAGCGGGTTAATTTCCAAGAAAAGTAATGCAGGTCTTGTTTTTGTTGCGGGCACTTTTACGACAAATACGCCGGGTATAGGAGTTTCCATCTTTTCCCAATCCTTTGCTGTTTCCAAATGCTCTGCTAGTTGTTCTTCTATATCAGCCATTTTCTACTATCAACAATTTCAATTTTATAAATGAAAAATTATATATTTGTGTATAATATATGGACATATATTATATATCTTTGGTCTATGGTACCATTCTAAAATAGTATTATCCATCTAAGGTACGTTACAGAGTGGTATCCTATGCAATAACTTCCCAGTCAAAGATATGAAAAACCTCCGTCTCGAGAGAGACCGAGTTATAGGAGAGCTCACTTTGGGGGCTTGCATGAGTTTTGTATATTTGGGATGAATTAATTTTTTCCGTAAGGAAGTTCATTACTTGTCTTCGCGTCCTTAAGTCCATCCAAATCGAAATTGATGAATTCAAATCGATAAACTTAAATTTGATAAAAATGTATATAAAATAGAAACGCCTAACATAAGAATAAATTCCCACAATAAAAAAGGATTCAATTTATATTAAAAATGAAACAACTAACATTTGAGATCAGCATTCCCTTGGAGAATTTAACTTCTGGGAAAACCTTCACTATTGACCTCGGTGATGATGCCCATATTTTACAAGCTTTATCAGAAATCGATAAATATGTGTTTGACCATCCAGAAGAATCTTGTTTTCCACTCTATAAAGGTAAAATCCATAGTTATCTTCAATTAATTTGGAACCCACAGAAAGATAAAATATATGATGATGTTGGAATAGATGCCTATGGACCCAATAGAGAATTTATGCCTATAAAAGACGATGTGAGAGTAAATTTAATTCCAAATTCTAAAATTAACATTTTAATAGATGCAGATTGATGATCTACTGTCATGGAAAAACGATTGGGATTTGGAACTTTTAAACGGATTATTTTAAAAAAATATGGGAAAACAAATGAAACATTTGCCCACTATTTCGACTTGGAAAGGAGAAAATAAAATAAAGAAATAAAAAATGGAATGAGATCTTTCAAAAAATTTTAGTGAAAGATGGACCGTAGGATAGCATCCTATATATTGAACATAAAGAATTAAAAAGGATTTAATTTTAATTTTCACTTCAGTGAAAATTAAATGAGGCTTATGGAAAGTGAGCGTTGACGACGAGCAGTGACACCACAGCCAGAATTTCTTTTTTAAAGCATATTTTAACGCTCATAATTTTGTCGCGTTTCTGAGGGTCCATTTCTACTAAATGCTTAAATATCTTAAATATCTTAAATATCACGTAGATATATTATTTAATAAATAAGTTAAAAATAAAATAATTGGTGAACATAATATTGAAATTGATTTCCCTTAACCTTCCCGAGTCGTATTTGAATATATTAGAAACATTAGTTACTCAATCCCGCTTTCCCAATCGAAGTGAAGCAATTAGGGTAGCGATTAGAGATCTGATTAAAACAGAATATATGATTGATGAAACATTAAAGGAAAAATATAATTCTGACGGAACAGATAAGGTAGAAACCGCAATTAGTGGAAAAATAGAAGATGAGTTGTTAGTGTAATATAATTGGGAAAAGAATAAATAATGGGAGAGAATTTAATTTGTTTTATTTTCTTTTTCTTTTTTTTCTTCATACGGTTTTAAACTTTTTTCGACGATCTGATCTATGTTGTTTCCACGCCTATTTGTTAATCTTTTTTCTGCTTTTTTTGTCCTCGTGCTTTTTCTTCTTGTTCTTTCCGTGCAGATGTGAACAATTCTTGCCGTTTTTCTTGACTTTGTTCTAATTGTACGATGTGTTTATTGACCATCGCCTTTTCTCTTGCCCATTCAGCTCCCAAAGTCTCAAAAACTTCCAGTGCTTTGTTGGCTAATTCGATTGCCTTCTTATAGTTATTCTTTCGCTTTTCCTTGTTGCTTTTATCCATGTACTCGTAGGCTAGATCGCTGGTCGGCTCTAAATCTTTTTTATTGCTCTGAGCTGATTCTTTTTTAGTCTTTTGAAGAGATTTCCCAGATCTTAATTGGTCTTTCCATTCTTCGATTTTCTCCTCGACTAATGATAAAGAATTCGCTTGGCCGGGAAGAGACTGTAAATTGAATTTTGCTTCATTTAGTTCTGAAACTGCTTTCATAAGGTGACCCTCTTCAATCGCCTGATTCGCCTTATCTAACGCTCTATAAGCCGATTGGAAGTTATCATCTTTTAAATCTGCCTCTTCCGCTGAATCTGTGATAATGGGGATATTTGTATTTTCCTTTAATTTGGAGACTTTTTTGCTTATATCTGGAAATTCAGCTATTAATTCCGTCTTTTTGCTTATTTTTTGGATATTTTTAAGTAGTAAGATTGCTTCATTCACCTGTCCTTGTTCAATGAGATCTTCTGCTTGGTTACTTTTTCTTAATAATTTTTCTTTCTTGCGTTCACCGCCAGATAATCGGTGGAGTCTTTCTCTTTTTTCTTTTTTAGTTTGCTCTTTTTTCTTTTTTCGCTTTTTTTCTGCTTTATCTAAGAGGGTTTTTAATGCTTTCTCTTTTTCCTCTTGTTTTTTCTTGAAATCTTCCCGCTTTTTGGCTTCCCTCACCTTTTTTTTCAATTTGTACAAAAGTTCGTTGTTAATTCTACTAATCTCGTGGCTCCATCCTAAATTACTGAAAATCTCCCGGGCATTCTTATATTTTTCAAGCGCCTCATCAAACTTTTTCTTTTGAGCCAATTTTGTACCTTGTTCCAGAAGGCCATAGGCTTTTTCTGTGAGTGCACTTTCCTCCTTTTTTTCTTTTTGGTCTTGAACAAATTTGTCCCTTTTTTGTTTCCTCTCTATTTCATTCTTTTCTCTTAGTCCAGCTATTCGTTCTTCTAATTTTTTTTCCAACTCTTTTTTTTCCTTTTCTTTTTCTTTCAATTTTTGCTGTTTTTGGCTCAGTGCTTTCCTTTTTCGTTTAATTACAGCTATTGATTGGTTAATCATTGTTTTTCCTTTTTCCCATCCAATCTCTTCGAAAATCTCTTCACTCTCTTTATAATGTCTAATTGCTTTATCAAAATTGTTCTTTTTGAACTCTAATTTTCCTTTATCCATTAGTTTGAACGCTTTTTCCCTTTGAATATCTGATTCTCTGGTCTTTTTCTGTTCTTTGGCCAATCTTTCCTTTCTCTTCTCTAAATTGGGTGATTTAGGCTTAGTTCTCGCCATTTTCTCAAATTCTTTTTTCCGATTTTCCTTCTTCCTTTCAAATTCCCTCAGTTTTTGATCTTGTTGGAATTTTTTTTTATAGTAGTTGATGGAACTGAGTAATTTCTGAGCCTCTTCGTTCCATCCAATATCTTTTAATTCTTTTCTTGCCCTCCTATAAGTCTGGATAATGTCTTCATATGGGGATTTATGGTCAAGGATCTGTCCTCCTTTTATTTCTCGCTCATATTTTTTTCCTTTTCGCTCAGATTTATTAATTTTCTCAAAAATCTCATCTGCTTTTACTTTTCCTTCCTTTTTATCATCCTTTAATTTTTCCCTTTTCAGTTCTTGTGCGATACCGTCAGGTTTTTTTATTGCCTTTAGCCTTTCTTCAAATCGTTTCTCTTTTTGTTTTTTCTGTCTTTCGAATTCTCTGAGCTTTTTATCCTTTTGTAACTTTTTTTTATAGAAATTAATGGAGCGGATCAACTTCTGAGCCTCTTCGTCCCAGCCCAGCTTATTGAAACGTTTTTTTGCCGTCCGGTATATCCTAATGACCTTTTCATAAGGGCATTCAATCTGTAATATTGCCTTATTTCTTTTAATCTGTTTTTCGTATTCTTTGGCAATTTTCTCTGCTTCATTTATGCTGTTCAGAATCTTTTCAGGGATCTCTTCTTTCTCGCTCTTTTCTTTTTGGGCTTTTTTATCTTTTTTCCCTTCCTCTAATTCTTTCTTTTGCTCTTTTTTTAATCCTTTACGTTCCTTCTCCCTCAGTTTTTCGTCTTTTGCTTGTTTTTGTTTATAATGATTGATAGTATCGTTTAATCGTGTAGCCTCCTCTTTCCACCCGATCTCCTTAAAAATATCTTGAGCTTTTCTGTATAATTCTATGGCTTCTTCATATGGTGGGTCATGTAATAAAATATTTTTTTTCAGCTTTAGTTCATAATTCTTTACAGCATTTTCTGCTTTATTAATGAGATCAAAAGCTTTATCTCCACGCTCATTCTCGGAGGTTTTTTTGGTCCCTTTTTGTTTAGCTGCTTTCTTTTCTTTTTTCCCTTTCTTACTCTTAAAATATTTTTCATATTTTTTATCCTTCTTCTTTTTCTCTTCCTCTAATTTCCGTAACTTTTTGTCCTTTTCTAATTTCTCCTTGTAAATTTTAATTTGGTTCGTATATATTTGGGCCTCTTTATCCCACCCTTGTTCGAACAATCTTTTTCTGACTTCTTTGTAAATATCAATTACTTGCGGGTAAACACATTGTTCCTCAAATTTTCCTCTACGAATATTCCGTTCGTAGGCACCTGCCAGATTTTCGGCCTTATCAACCATATTGGAAATTTTTTCCTCAAATCGCTTATCACTGAGTCTTTTATCCTGTTTTTTCTCCTTAATCGCCTTTGCTTCAGTTTTTTTAGAAGGTTTTCCCCTAGATTTATAATATTCTTCAAATTTTTTATCTTTTTGCTTCTTTTCTTCCTCTAATTCTCTAAGTTTTTTGTCTTTTTCTAATTTATCCTTATACTTTTTAATTTGGTTGGTATACATGCTTGCTTCCTTATCCCATCCTCTTTTAAATAATTTTTTTCTAACTTCCGTATAAATGTTAATGATTTGTGGATAAATACATTCTTGCTTGAAGTTTCCTTTTCTAATTTGAACTTCATATTCTCGTGCTAATTTCTCGGCTTTATCAATTAATCGGTCTATTTCCTTTCTAAACCGTTTTTCTTCAATCTTTTTTGTTTCATATTCTTGGATTTTCTTAAATCTTTCTTCTTTTTTTTTCACTTCTTGTTGCTTTGCTTTTTTCATTCGAGCTTTTAATTGCTTCTCTGCGTGTTTCTTTTTCTCTTCTTCCAGCTTTTGTTTCTCTTCTTTTTTTTCTAACTTCTCCTCTTTTTCAGCTAAAATTGCATTGATTTTATCCTCTACATTAGTTTCTTCTGTTCTTTTCCCAATTTTTTTAAATAAATTTTTTGCTTTCCTGAAATTTTTTATTGCATCCTCAAAATACTCTGTGTTAGCTAATTTTTCCCCTCTATCTAAAAACTCATAGGCTTCATTGAGTATTATTTCTTTATCTTTTCGGGAATATTCTACTTTTTGTTGTTCTTTTGATTCTTTCTCTTTTTTTTCTTCAAATTCTTTTTCCTCACTTAAATCTTTTTTCTCCTTTTCTCCCTCCGATTCTGTTGCTGCTTGTTCTTCACCAAGTGCTTCTTCCTTCATTAAGTAAATATCGGAGATCTTCTGTTTAACCATGGAAATTTCTTCTTCTCTGGAGATCTGTGAGTACAACTCCTTAGCCGATTTCAAAGCTTCAATTGCATCATCATAATATCCAGAATCCAACAATGACAGTGCATGCTCTACATAATTGTATGCCTCAGCCGAGGTCCCCTTATCATTCTCAGTAGATTTTTGGCTTTGATCCTTCTTTTCTTTTTCTTGTTTTTTGGATTCCCGGTTTTCTTCATTACTCATTTCTTTCCAACCTTTTCTAAAAAATATTTAAAAAATCCCACTTAAATAATATTTGTTCCAAAGAAAATTAAAATTTCATTATTCTATATTCCAGAAAGATATACAACTAAAGAGAAAATAATAGTAAATCAATAAAGAAATAAGAGTTTATAATTCGATTTCTTCCAGGTTCTTGTTCAGAAAATCATCACATACTTTCCCGCCTTCGCTGGTCAGGATCCATCCATTTCCCTCTCTTTTTACCATCCCCAAATTTTCGACACTATTGAGAATCTCGAGGACTTCCTCTTCGGTTTTTTTGATATCAAAATCGACTCGTAAAGAAAAAACGATCTCATCGATGGGAACCTTACCTCCCAATTCATCCTCCATCACTCCGAGAGCGGCGATAGTTTGTCTTTGTTCCCCCATCATATCGTCCATTTCTTCCGATACTTCATCAAGCAGCCACGGATTCTCATCCAACATTGCTTTTATCTTTTCCTCATCGCCAGATTTAAACACCTTATCAAACTTATCCCTTATCTTCCTTTTTTTGAACATACCTTACTACCTGTTTAATAATTTCTAATTTTCTTTTTGAACATTACTAATTATATAGATTAATTATTAATTTTAATATTTTATCATTAAAGGCAAAAGAAAACCCTGTCCTTTAGGGAGAGCTTGAATTTTGGTGTATCCTTACCCCACACGGATTGACCAAAGCATTTAGATAGCAGAAAATCCTTACTTAGAAGTAAGATAAAGTTTGTTAAATAAGTTCAGTTAAAAAGATCAAAAATCTTAAAAGACTTGTATATTCACTCTAAGAACTTATACAATTTAACCAACTATGTCGTCCGATGGCTCTTTTTCCATAATATTTTTAAGACGTATGGGTAAAATATCCCCAAATCACAATTTTTATTAAAAATTATTTACATTTTATAATTCCGGTTTTAATCATATCTACCCTTAATTCTGAAAAGAAGCAGGATATCTGGATATATATGATTAAAAATTATTATAGCAAAAGACTATATTGATAAAAATCAGCAAAGGATTGTAAAAATTAAGAGAATGAATTTTATGAAGGTTTTTCCCTTGGTATTTTAGTCCTCGGACTCTTCTTTTTCCTCTTCATCGGCTGCACCCTCATCATCTGGGACGAACTCTGTTAAGAATTTCGCAATTTCCTTTTTTTCGCATGCATGATATTGTTTCTCTTCACTTTTTACATAAGCAATGCGGAGTAAATCTTCATCCAATTTTTTCTCTACGGACTTTGTGATTGCGTGGAGAGCTAATTGGATAACTTCGTCAAAACTCTGATTCTCTTCGTAATGTTCTCGGATATACTCACGGGCGGTTGCTTGTCCTTTCCCCAATGCATACGCTTTAAAGGAACGATAGATACCGCTCGGTGAGGTTGTAAATATTTGTGGTCCGGTCGCATCAACACCTATGAAGAAGAGAGCACATCCCCAAGGGCGCACACCACCAAATTGCGTGTATTGCTGCTTTAGGTCGGCGACAGTCTTTGTCAACATGTTTAGGCGGACTGGTTCATCATAGGTAAGACGAAAGGACTGCGCTTGTGTCCGTGCATAATTAATTAAAGCCCGCGAATCTGCGTGTAACCCCGAGATCGCCACACCGATATGATTATCTACTTGAAATATCTTGTCGATGGAATCTGGATCCATTAATTTGCTGGGAACTTTTACTTGAGATGCTAGGCATACGCCTGCTTCGGACTTTACCGCAACGGCTAATGTCCCACGGCGAACGGCTTCTAAAGCATATTCTACTTGGTATAGTCGTCCTTCGGGGGAAAACACGGTAAGTGCGCGATCATAACGTTTTGATTGGCCTCCGGAAATCATAATAATCAGTTAGGATAATAATGAATTATATATTAATATCTAATTTTATAGCTTTCTAAAATATATCTTAAAATTTATACTTTTTTTAAATAGTTCATAAATAATTGTGCAAATGAGAATAAGAATGAGCGACCCCATTTCTAGATTTTATCGTTGGCTTTCAAGATGCCCCGCGTCATTTCCCGAAACACTTTATCGACATTATTGCCTGTTTTTGCACTGGTTTCTAAATAATTAAGGCACCCTAGTTCATTCATTAACGATTCGCTGTCCTTTTTGCTGACTTTCCGGTCATGTGCTAAATCCACTTTATTTCCGATCAGAATGCATGGCTTTTTCTCTATCACTTTTTCGATTTCCTCCTTCCAATCTGGTAAATTGGCGAATGAACTTCTGCGAGTGATGTCAAAAACGTAAATAATTCCTGTAGCGCCGCGATAAAAGGGCGGCCTTACGAAACTGAAATGTTTCTGACCGGCTAAATCCCATATTTGAAGCTTTATAATGTAATTCGGATATTCTGGAAGATCCACGCGCTGCGAAGCAAAGTTTGATCCTATCGTCATTATATAATTTTCCTTGAATTTATTATCGGTGTAACGGAGAACCATAGATGTCTTCCCTACCCCTCCATCGCCTACAATACAGATCTTATAAATAAAGCTCTTCTTATTCTTTTTCTGAGTCATATAACCAACCTTTTTCGGTTTTAACGTAATAATAATTTTCCAGTTAATTCAAATACTCACGCAACAACATAAGCATTTATAAAACTATTATAGTATAATTATAATAATAAAGTTTCTTAAATAAAAATGGTAATCCTACTTTTTAACCTTTCATAATATAAGTCCAAAAACTATAATTTCAATAATCACCAATTTTTATTTAATAAATAGAGTAATTTAAAATAAATTCATCTCATTAAAGAGTAAGACGTATTACGTGAATATCAGTAAAAATAAACATTGGGATAACTATGTCGAGGATGGAAAGGATCCAGCAATTTGCGGAGCTAATTCTTGAGGCAGACAGTATCGTGGCGTTAACTGGAGCGGGAATGTCAACTGAAAGCGGAATTCCGGACTTTCGGAGTCCAGATACGGGTTTATGGACGAAAGTGAACCCAAATGAATTTGCCTCCATTAATGCATATAGAAAACATCCAGAAAAGAATTTAAAGTCTATGCTAAAACTGGGCACCACCATATTTCGGGCTAAACCACATGCTGGCCATCAAGCCTTAACAAGGTTACAAGAATTAGGAAAATTGGATGCGGTTCTAACGCAAAATATCGATGGATTGCATCAAAAGGCAAATACCAAAAAGGTCATTGAATTTCACGGGAACGTAAATGAATCAGTGTGCATGGACTGCGGGGAGACTTATCCGATAACAACCTTAATAAATCAAGTCGTTAAGGGAGAAGGAACTCCAGAGTGTGAAGAATGCGGAGGCCTTCTTAAGCCGAATGCTGTCTTTTTTGGGGAGATGTTAGACTCTAAGGTCTTAGACAAAGCAGATAAATATATCGCATTGTGTGATTTATTAATAATTTTGGGCAGTTCGCTGGTGGTCTATCCTGTCGCATTTTATCCTACCAAAGCATGCTCTTCCGGTTCTAAGTTGGCGATTATAAATATCCAAAAGACGGAGTTTGACTCCTATGCCGATGTGGTTATCCACGAAAAAATTGGGAATATTTTACCGAAAATTGTAGATGTGGTAGAAGACCGAATGAATCCATAGCGGGTTCGATAGATTAAAGCCCGATGTCTTAAAAAATAGTAAACTCACCAGAAAGCCATGAATATTTTTCAGCGGGTTAAACGATACTTACAAGCAATAAGACCCATCATTCTCAGCCATCATCCCGACTGTGAACAATTTAAGAGCCATACCATAAAATTAGGGTCGCATCGGTTATGTATAGGATGTTTTATTGGGTATCCAACCTTGTTTAGTTTCATTCTTCTCATAGCATTCTTGGATATAAAAGAATACCTTCCCCTTCTATGGTTCTTGGGAATTGCAATTGCATTTTCATCCACCTTTTTCTTAAGTTTCTCGGACATTACGGAAATTAAATCAGTCAAGATTGCGCAAAAAATTCTGATGGCTATTGGAGCGGCTTTCCTTTTCTGGTGGATCTGGTATTCTCCCGTTCCTTTTCTGGTACGGTTTCTTTATTTCTTTATGATCTTCGGAGTATTATCGCTGATTTTAAACGCATACCATATCTATGGGATTCACAAGAACTGTCAAAAGTGCAGCTATAAGGCCGATTGGGAGTATTGTCCTGGGTTTGGTCCCCTTTATCAATATTTAGAAGAAAACGACCTTCCCAACTTTTTAGAATCCATGAAGAAAAACCGAAATATAGGAAAGGACACGCCGGGAGAAAGGAATTCCTAATACTCTTTTTCCTACCTCATAAGAAAGGCATTATTTTATTAAAGACTAAAAACAAATTATAATCCATAAGAGCCCAATGCTGGTATTGTAGCTGAAACTCCGAATATCGCACTAACAATAGTTAATGAGATTATGAAGGTAAGGATATATCCGATAAGAATCGCCAAAATATATACCACAATACCTACGAAAAATCCAGTATCGTGCCGGGAACCAATTACTGCTCCGCATAATAAACAACCTAAACAAGGAATCCACCCAAAAAGCACACAAATAATAGATGTCACAAATACATCACCAAAATCGGTATGTCTTGAATCCACTAAGGTAAGTGCAATCTTTAAAAAAATTGAATTAATGATAAGACCTATGACTATTACAATGATTACGAGGATGATAAATGTAAAAGTTGAAAGTCCCAGCATTGGATCGATTCCCATTATTTGAGATATCATTTTTCAAATCACTTTTTGATTTAATTGGATAGTTAATTGAATTTTTTTAATCATTTAAAAATTTATGCATTCAGATTACTTATGTGGCTTTTTAATAACTTTAAAAGTATAATCAAATTAACCATCCCGTTGGGGACGATCATTGCGGGATGGAGAACCGAGCCATATTGTCTAGTGTGTGTATTACGCAACAGGGAGTACGAATTTCACGCCTTCAAGCGTGAGTAGTTCAATGACTGCTCCTCATACAAAAAAGGAAAAAAATCTACTTTTATTTTCCTCCCTCTCTCCATGAAAGATATCTTCTCTTAAATGAAATAAACCTTCTTTCAAACATAATCTATAAAATCTTCCCTCTATTAAAAATCGAGTTTCTCAAAAAATTGTCGCCCCCTTTCTTTTTTTGTTTTTATTTTTATTCATTTTTTGTGTGATGAATAAACCTCATAATTTCAATTCTGGATTTAAACAATATCAGAAAAATTCTTGCTTCCCCCTTATCTCAAGCGGAGATTCTACACTGGATGACCTGTTAGGTGGTGGCTTTCACAGAGACTTAATCTATTTACTATACGGGGATAAAAAAAAGACCACTCGTATATTATTGATGACTGCCGTTATTGCCCAGAAAGCATTTGTAAATGGAGGGTTAGGAGGGAGGATTAAAGTCGCTTTTGTTGATGGCTATAATCGCTTTAACCCCTATACTGTGAGTAAGTTTGCAGTGACTCAGCATCTCTCGCCTACTCAAGTGTTAGATAATATTCTTATCTCTCGGGCATTTACGTGGGAGCAAATGGTGGAAATTCTGGAAAATCGCCTCTCAAAGTTGGACGACATCAAGGTTGTCTTGATCTCGGGCATTACCAATCTCTTTCAGAACTATGAGAAAAAAAAATTTGAGGAACTGCTAAAAGCAATTGATGGGATCAAAAAAACCATCGAAAAAAAACGCCCGCTTATTATCTTTACCGCGCCCCTCAATGAATTTAGCTTTTTTCGCCCCAAAGGAGGGAAGATTCTCGCACATTTTGGCAGTGTTCTGGTGCATCTTAATGATACAGACCGATACACCGAATATAAACTGGCGCAACATCCCAATCTTCCAGAAAAAGTATTAAAGAAGTTTAAAAAAAGAGAGTCACGAAAAAAACTTAAAACACCTACCAAGAATAGAAAAATCGACTGCTGGTTGTAGGTGAACTACCTTTTACCCATAGAGTGCGAGAACGTACCGTCCTTCAGGGCTGGAATAAATCGCACATTTATTTATAAAGGAGCGGTACTATAATGTAATTGATGGACGATAACTAAGTTCATCATATAACCGCAGGGACCGCGGGGCTGGCGTTTGAAGAGGATTTAAGACCGATGTTATCTGGGTCGGCGATTCTCGATGAATTACGAATCTATCGTTATCTATAGTTCTATTAGTCGTATACTTCCGTTCATTTGGTTTAGGCTCTTAATAATTCTGGGGCTATTTTTTCTTTTTTTTCTTCTGTTTATACATTTTGGGATCCTTTTCTTCAAGGGTTAATGGATCTCCTCCGTATTTGACCTTTTTTCCTTCATAATAGAGCTTTGTCTTTTCTTCGCAAATCTCGTTCCATTTCCGAATTCCTAATTTCTGAATCATACAGAGATTATAAACTTTTGAATTATGCGGCAAGAAGATTTCAAAGTTAACAATGGGCATTAGTTTTTCGCATGGAAAATCCTCACATTCATAGCAAAAGGTATATCCATTTTTAGTCACGCATTCATATGTCTTGCACACGGGAAAGTCCTTAATCTGTCCTTCTTCTGCTCTACATCCTTTACAATTATATGTCTTTTTTCCGGGACAACGTTTGCAATAGATCCCGCAAGGAGCATGATCATTAATATATATACTCATAAAACAATACCTCCGAGCCATTTGGATTTATAGAATCTCGCCTCCTAATTAACTTTTTTCTTTAAGTGGAAAAATTAGAAAATTGTCGATGTATCTCACTTTTTATTTTTTGGTGAACTACTCATATAAACACGATAATGGTGACCTATTATGGGTAGAACGGTTCCATCATTCCGACCCGCTTTGGAAGAGGAGATTGAGAGTTGGAAGGATTTCAAACGAGCCCTTCGTCCTGACTTGCAGACTGTTTTTGATAAGTTAATGAATTTTGCACGAATTCATTCTGACGCAGGTAGTATGAGCGCTCGACCGATTCTTTCCGATTTTTTGTTTATGTCGTTCGCGTTAGAGCAACAAAAGAAAATCAATTCGCTTGAAACTAGAATAAAAAAACTGGAAGCAAAACTCGAACAAGGTAATGAAAAATAGAGCTTATCAGAAGCAATTTGATGGCTGGCTGTTGGATGTTTCCACTTGTCATAATGGCGTTATTTTGTGGGTCAAAACAAAGAAACGTCAAAAAGTAATCCAAGTTTTCGATAAATTTTCCCCCGAGTTTTTTGCCGTCCCTAAGAAAAATACGGGAAAAAGGTTAAAAACTCTCAAATCAATCCTCGCCTCACAACCAGATATAAAATCGATCAGAATTTGTCAAAAATATGTAGACCTTGAAGACCATCAAAAATCAGATGTATGTGGTGTTTCAGTAAAAAATCCCACAAAATTTAAGAAAATTATCAAGAAAATCAACGCTCTGGACTTATTTACGCTGTACAACACGGATCTTCCTATTGCACAGATGTATTTTTATGTCAATGATCTCTTTCCGATGGCATTTGGTCATTTTACGGTGAAAGTCACGCGAACGAAGATTAATAACTCTACTGCTCTCCAACTGATTTCCTTAGAGTTAAAAGACGATAACGAACGATTATTCTATGATTTACCTCCGTTAAAAGCTATTTGGCTTGAAATAAAGGTCCAAGATAATGATATAAAATCGTACTATAATGAACCTTTAAGTTACGCACAAGTCGGCATCGTGGATGAGGAAAACGATCTGCCGCGAGCGGATGGGAAAAGACAGAAGACGATCCTTATTAATGAAGCCGATGAGATCGAGAATCTTAAAAAAATTGCGCAAGTGGTGGAGATGTTGGATCCCGATATTATTCTTACTCAAGGAGGAGATGAATTTATCTTTCCCTATCTGGCATCTCGTGCTTCGACAAACCGTATTTCAAATGAGATATACTTATCTCGGGATAAGACCCCCTTGCGAAATTGTATTTTTCATCTTTCAGGGGAGTCTGATCATTATATGTCCTATGGGGTTATTCGGCGCCGTTCCAAGACACATGTTTACTTTAACGGTCGTTTTCACTTAGATACCACTTCATATGGGAGCCTTCATTTTCATGATGGGAATATCCCTGGTGTGATTGAAGTGGCCCGGATCTCCCGTGTTTCCCTTCAACGTCTTTGCCGGATCACTATTGGCGGTGCATTGCAATCCATTCAGTTTCAGAATGCGTACAAATTGAACCACCTTATTCCCCCTTTTAAGAAAAGCCCAGAGGACTTTCGCTCAGGAACAGACTTAATACGGGGAGATAGGGGAGGACACATTTTTGAACCCAAAATCGGGGTATTTAATCAAGTTGTGGAACTCGATTTTTCATCGATGTACCCTTCGCTTATGGCAAATTATAACATCTCCTCAGAAACCATCAATTGTAAGTGCTGCAAAGATGATAACACGGGGATAAAAGTTCCAGGGTTAGATTTTCATATTTGTTCAAAACGGGAAGGCATTATTTCAAAATCCATTCGCCTTCCCCTTACCAAACGGTTAAGATGTAAAAAATATGTGCGAACTACGGGAGACCCTCGGTATGAATTCACGGACCGTGCGTTAAAATGGGTGCTTGTCGTCAGTTTTGGATATTTAGGTTTTCGAAATGCACGTTTTGGAAAGATCGAGGCGCATCAAGCTGTATGTGCCTTTGCACGAGAGTTTCTGATGCGGTCTGCTGAAATTGCAAAGGCATACGGCTGTAAAATTATTCATGGCATCGTTGATTCATTATGGCTTCAAGATATACAAGGGAGATCTATCGAAGAATTTGAGCGAGTTACAAGAACCATTGCTAAGGAAATTACTGAAGAAACTAATATTCCCATGAGTTGGGATGGAAGATATAATGTTATCACTTTCCTTCCCTCACAAGCCCACCCCGATGTCCCGACCTTAAACCATTATTGGGGAATTAAGCCAAATGGAGAGAAAAAAATTCGAGGAATTGAAATTCGACGTCGGGATACCCCCTCCGTCATAAAAGAGGCACAGAGAACATTGCTTGATATCTTTATGGGAGTCACATCGGTTCAAGAATTTAGAGAGAGAATCTCCCGAGCGAAAGAACTTTTTTGTACTTATGTACAAAAGATCCGACAAGGAGATGTAACAGCGGAAGAACTTTCGATTTCTCAGCGTATTTCCCGAAAACCCTCTCAATATAAGGTTAATACCTATCAAGCCATTGCTGCCAAACAAGCGGAGGATTCGGGAAAAGTTATGACACCTGGAAAGAAGGTAAATTATATTATTTTAAACGCTGATGCGGATCCCGACTTTCCAGAGAAAAAAGTTATCCTCACTCATCAATATGACAACACCGTCCATCAATACGATAAAGAGAAATATGTTGAACTTCTCCAAAGAGCCTTTGAAAATGTCTTTCCTTTTGAAGTGCCGGGCCTTGATGACTTAGTTGAATCTTATTCACAAAAAGAGAATCGACAAAAAACGCTTACTTCATATTTAGAATAGCAATTCTTTTGTTCATAAATGAGATTTGATCATATCACCTGGGTATTATTTTAGAAAATCGACAGCCCCTTTTAATTTATTTTTGAAAAATATTATCTTATTAATATGTCAAAGTCTGTATCATATTATGATTGGGAATTACGGTTCAAAAAGAAAGGAAAGCACGAAACTCGAAAAAACATGGTTCAGACTAGGTTAGTTGAGAACAAGAATACGCCTAATGGAAAAAATCCAAAAAATTCCCTTGGGATTTCTGAATCAGATTACCGTCAATTTATTGAAGAATGGAAAAAAAAGAATCTCCCTTGAACTTTTATTTTTTATCAATCTCACGCTTATTTCCACCCTCCTTTTTTTATTGTCTAAATGAAATGTAATGATCCCTAATGATCTCGCATTAGAGAATATGAATCTCACGTCTTTAGGTGGGAGTAGTCCAATGTTTAAAATTTTATGGGATCATACATTATTTATTTTACATAGAAGGAATTAAGAGATATGACCGAATATAAAAAAATTATCCCCTGTCTCGATGTAAAGGATGGTCGTGTAGTCAAGGGAGTTAAATTTGTAAATATTAAAGATGCTGGAGATCCGGTGGAATTTGCGCAATATTATGAAAAAGAAGGGGCCGATGAGTTAGTCTTTTTAGATATCACTGCAACAGTAGAGAAGAGAAAAACAGTTACAGATTTAGTCAAAAAAGTTGCCGAAAGTATTTCGATTCCCTTTACTGTCGGTGGTGGAATTTCCTCTATAGCGGATGCAGAGGCAATTCTAAAGGCAGGTGCTGATAAGATATCAGTTAACAGCGCGGGCGTACAAAATCCAGACTTCTTAACAGAAATCTCAAAGGAATATGGTTCAGAGCGGTTAGTAAGTGCAATAGACGGAAAACGGAACTATGTCAGCTCAGAGGAAGAAGCGCCCGATAAAACATTGGTGGAAGTTGATGATAAATATTGCTGGTTTGATGTATTAACTCACGGGGGAACCAAATCAACAGGGATGGACGCCATACAATGGGCTGAAAGAGTGGCAGAACTTGGAGCGGGAGAAGTCTTACCGACCTCCAAAACCTATGACGGAACTAAAAAGGGCTACGATTTGGAAATGACTGAAATGATTGCAGAGGCGACGGGTTTGCCAGTAACAGCGTCTGGTGGGGCAGGAACAGCTCAACATATTTTAGAAGCCTTTACCAAAGGAAAAGCCGCAGCCGCTTTAGCAGCATCAGTCTTTCATTTCCGCGAGCTTTCTATCCGTGAAGTAAAAGAATATTGCATCGAACACGGCATAAAAATGAAACTTTAAGAGATTTATTCAACTCATAATTTATCCCTTTCTTTTCTTTTTTTCCCCCTAAAATTTCACAAGATTTTTATAATCTATAAGGAATTTTGTTAAAAATTAGTTTTTCTTTTTGCGTTTAAGATATTAATTTATGTGAAAAAATATGAAAGAAGGTAAAGAAGAACATCAGATGAACGATGGAAAAAAAACCTCAAAAACCGCACATCATCGAATGATGATTAGAGATTTTCGAAGGCGCTTCATAATTTCTATTATCATAACAATTCCGATTTTACTTTTTTCTCCTTTTATTCAGTCCTTAACAGGATTAACTATACTCTTTCCTGGCATTTCGTATGTTTCATTTGGATTATCCTCAGTGATATTTTTCTACGGGGGAAGGCCATTCCTTTCCGGTTTAATCGATGAAGTTAGGGAACGTTCGCTCGGCATGATGACTTTAATAGCCGTTGCTATTTCGGTTGCTTATTTTTACAGTACTGCTGTGACATTTGGCCTTGAGGGAGATATATTTTTCTGGGAACTAGCAACTCTAATCGATATTATGTTACTTGGACATTGGATAGAAATGCGTTCTATCCTTGGAGCGTCACGGGCACTGGAAAAGCTTGTTGAATTAATGCCCTCGGAGGCTCATTTAATTCAAGATGGAGAGGTAAATGATGTAGATCTCCAAGAACTAAAAAAAGAAGATAAAATTTTAATAAAACCGGGGGAAAAGATTCCCGCAGATGGTATAATTCTGGAAGGAAAGAGTTATATTGATGAATCTATGTTAACCGGAGAATCGATTCCAGTTAAAAGGGAAGAGGATCAAGAAGTAATTGGAGGTTCAATTAATGGGGATAGTTCGCTTAAAGTGCGGGTAAAATCCACGGGTGAAGATTCCTATTTATCAAGGGTTATTAATATGGTACGGGAAGCTCAAGCCTCAAAATCCAAGAATCAGAGGCTAGCAGATAGAGCAGCATTCTGGTTAACTATTATTGCCCTTAGTGTTGGATTTACGACTTTGATAAGCTGGTCATTATTAGGCGAAAGTTTTAATTTTGCAATAGAGCGAATGGCTACAGTCATGGTCATAACTTGTCCACATGCATTAGGTTTGGCAATTCCTTTAGTTGTTGCAGTTTCTACTACCCTATCTGCTAAAAATGGATTACTTATACGAAACCGGTCGGCCTTTGAGGCATCCCGCAAAATCTCAACAGTAATTTTTGATAAAACGGGGACCCTCACAGAGGGGAAATTTGCAGTAAATAAAATTCAATCACTTAAAACGGAATATGATGAAGATGAGATTCTGAAGATTGCAGCCTCGCTCGAACAAAAATCAGAACATCCTATCGCTCAAGGAATAATAAGGAAAGCAAAAGAAAAAAATATACCTATTCCTGAAGCTAAAAATTTTAATATAATGAAGGGAAAAGGAGTAGAAGCGACACTGAATGGAGATAAATACGGGATATATAGCCCTAATTATTTAGAAAAGATCGATCTCGAAGAACCTAAAAATTTAAAGACCGGACCGATTGATACTGTAGTTTTTTTAGTTCAAGAGAGACAAGACCTAATTGCAGCGGTTACCCTTTCCGATAAAATTAGAGATGAATCTTATGAAGCCATTGACACGCTAAAAAAAATGGGTATCAAATGTTGGATGCTAACTGGTGACAATGAAAAAGTCGCAAAAACAGTTTCCGAGGAATTAAAATTGGATGGTTATTTTGCAGAATTATTGCCTGATGAGAAACTCGAAAAGATCAAGGAGATTCAAAAACGAGGAGAATTCGTGGCAATGACTGGAGATGGAATAAATGATGCTCCAGCGCTTGCGCAGGCAGATGTAGGCATCGCGATTGGATCTGGGACAGATATTGCCGCAGAAACGGCCGATATCATTTTAGTGGAAAGTAGCCCTAAGGATGTATCCTCTCTCATTAAATTCGGAGAAGCCACATACAACAAGATTATCCAAAACTTGTTCTGGGCTACGGGCTATAATGTGTTTGCTATCCCCTTGGCGGCTGGAGTATTAATTAATTTGGGGATTGTGATTTCACCTGCCATCGGCGCTCTGTTAATGTCTCTTAGTACGGTAATTGTTGCAATAAATGCCAAATTATTGAAAGTTGAATAAAAATAACTATAAATTTCCTTTTTTATTTTTTGACTAAGTGTTATATTTTTTGTAAGAAGATAAGAATAAAATCACCCCTTTTCCTTCGTTCTCTAAAAAGTTAAACACGGCTACTTGCACCATTATTATAACAAGAAGTTTAAGGAATCTTTTGAATCTGGGAATAATTTTAAGTTTCAGTTTATTTCTTTTTTCAGAAAGATACACACACTCCGTGGGCTTTAAAATCTCTGCAATTCATTCTATCATTCGATAGAAAATATTTAAATAAGAGGAAAAGGTAATATTATATAATGATCTCTAATAATAATACAACACTACGAATCCGCACTTTCTTAAGCGCTTTAGGCGTTGTAGGATTAGTATTATTATTATAAGTAAGCAAACAAATCTTTTCTCTTTCTTTATTTTCTGGTGTTCTGGGTTTGTTTGCTTCGGTAAGGATAATATTTGAGAGAGAAAGGATTATATTGCTTTCGAAGGGATCCATTGGTCAAAATAGTTCAATAATTAAAAAAGGAGGTTAATATATGACAGTCATTCGTGAAAAGATTAATGAGATACATTCTAAAAAGGAAAAAATTCACGATCTTGGAGAGTATCTTGATACTTCAAGATTTTCACTGCCGGCGGAATGTTTCATTACTGAAGAAAAGGATATTGCTTGGTAAATGAAAAGCATGTGAAAACCCATGAAAAGAGGGAAAGGAAATAGGGCTAATTAAGTGCTTAAATATTATTAATTTTATTATTATAATGTTTAAGGAAATCGAACCCTTAAATAACCAGTTACTCTAGAATAAGATTAAACCATTTTAATTAGAAAAAAATAAGATAAAGTAAATAAAAAAAATCGGGAGTGAAGATGGAAAAAAGGAAAGAGGAATCTAAATCTGCTTTCAGGTATATTGAACCGAGTTCTGCTTTCTCTAATAAGCTGGAAATCGAGGACGAATCAAAAACGTTTGCTCTATGGAGAAAATATTCGAAACGCCTTAAAAAATAACGATTCCCGATGGGGAAGGAAAATTAAAGACTTTTTATAATACTTTTTCTATTCTTTCTAATGCTTCTTTAATTCTCTCAACTGGTTGAGTTAATGCAAATCTGACGAATCCTTTTCCATATTTACCAAATCCTACTCCTGGAGTAATAATAACCCCAACTTCAATTAATTTTTTGACAAATTCCATACTATTGTTTTCACCTTCGGGAATCTGTGTCCAAACATAAAAAGTTGCATGGGGTCGATCAGTCGTCCACCCTAGCTCATTTAAACCATTAATTAATACATCTCTCCGTTTCTCATAAATATCAATACTCTTCTGTACAATAGATGGCTTTTTTTCTGATTCGTATTGCTGAAGTCCTTTAATCACTCCTTTTTGAATAAATTTTGGACACCCAGAGTCTATTTGTGATTTTACTTTTCGGACCCCTTCAATTAAAAACTCATTACCCGCAGCCCATCCGCATCGAAACCCCGTCATACAAAACATTTTAGATGCGCTGTTAATTTCGATATGTTCTTGGCTTATCTGCAGAAGAGAAGGGGCAATATAATCATTGAAGGTAAATTCAGAATAAGGATTATCATAGACAATAAAAAATTTGTAATCTTCAGCCAAATCTACGGCTTCTTTGAGAAACTCCTCTGGGGCAATGGCACCCGTGGGATTATTAGGATAATTTAAATACATCATTTTAGCTTCATGTAACACATTTGAATCAATACTCTCAAAATCAGGTAAAAAATTGTTTTCTTTTGAAAGCGGCATTAAATAAGGTTTACCGTCACATAATTTGGTTGCTCCATTTGCATATACTGGGTAACCGGGATTGGGGCATAAAACGACATCTCCTGGATTTACGAAGGCTCGGGCAATATTAGCAATCCCCTCTTTTCCGCCAATGAGATTCGTCACTTCCTTTTGGTAATTAAAATCAAGGCCAAAACGTACATTATACCATTGTGCAATAGTTTTGCGAAAATCCTCTTCGCCCATGCTGGAGGGATAGTTTTGATTTTTTGGCACTTTAATTTGATCCCTAATCTCATTAACAATTATCTCTGGGGCGGTTAAATCTGGATCTCCAATTCCTAAGGGTATAAGATCGGCTCCTTGTTTCCTTTTCTCAAGGGTTAGTTCTTCAATTTCAGCAAAAATGTATTTCGGTAATCTCCCAATTCTTTCTGCATATTCTAAATTAATTATTAACACCTAAGGTTAACTTAAATAAGGAAAGTTGTAGTTGTAATCATTAAAAAAATGTTAAAAATTTTTCGAATTAGAAAAGGAATTTTCAATCTTCTTTGTTTGCTTCTAATGATACTAAGAACAAATAATGATTTAATCTTCTTTCCATTTCTTCTCTGTTCGCCATTCTGTACCGCAAACACCACATATATATTTGTATCCGTAAATATTATTTGATCCCCCGCCTAATTGCATAATTACATTATCTTTATCCAATACTTCCCGGATTTTCTCCCGATCTTTGTTAAAACAGTTTGGACATTGTCGCCGACCTTTTCGAATTTCTTCCAGAATGACTTTAATTTTTGCGGGTTTTGCTTTTAACTCTTCTGCCTCTCCCTCCTCTTCTCCTATACCTTCTTTAACGGGAACAGTCTCCTCTTCTTGGAATTGGGGCATCTCTAAATATTCAAACATAAGTTCCGAAAGAAGATGATCTACTGTTTCTCCTTCTTTGATTTGCTTAGCCAGTGATCGTTCAATCTCCTTGAGGCTTCTAATATCCTCGTAATCTAAAAAGTGTACCTCATTAACATCCAAATTCGGATAACTGGTTTTTCCTTCTAAATGAGTGAGAATGAATTGAGAATAATCATTAATTAAATAGGTCGGATTCATTTGCATTTCTGTTAAATTTTCTAATCGCAATTCACCCCCCTTTGCGGAAGTCCATTTTTTGACAATTGCTAAGTTCTTAAACATTTTATTATTTTCTTTTAGTTCTGCAATTTTTTGCTTGTTTTCCAGAATTGCATATATAAGGAAGGGGGCTTGACCTCGCGTTTTTTCGATAAATATTTCCACTAATTGTTTGAGATGCCCGAAGTTTTCGTGAATATTTTCCGTGATTTCTATAAAGAAGACTCCTGCACTAGCACCTATAAATATTGGTTTATTTATGGTGGGATCCTCTTCCATGTGCTTCCAAGCGAATCCCGTTTTCCATTTAATCATGTCAAAATTCCCTGATTTATAGATTAAAGAAAAGTTCCAACTATAATTACTTTTTGACAAATGATGGATGACTCCCTCCGTCCATAGTGGATCTTCGTTACCTTCCTCTTCTTCCTTTTCCCGAAACTCTACAGGTTTCGCTAGATCCCGTATTTCATCAATAATTAACCCTGAAGGTGTATCGCCCATGACGATTTTAAATTCTAAGTACCTAATTTTCTTTCACTGTGTTTTGAAATTTCAAATTATTTTAATATTAAAAAATTTAGTTTGTAATAAAAATGATCTTGAAAATATAATACGAAAATTTTTGTATTACAAAAATTTTTAATTTTTAATATAATAATTGAATAATTATTATTAAAAGAAGAAAAATATAAACAAATTTAAGAAATTTTAAATTTAGTTGATTAAGAATGGGTCGTAGGACTCGAATGCGACGTGTTAAAAGAACTCCGAGAAATTTCTATTTTACCCGAAATGCGCAAGATGTTAACAGTATAGATATAACCGTTGCGGAGTTTGAAGCGATGCGATTAAAACATTATGTGGGAATGAATCAGCAGACATCAGCCAAAAAGATGAACATTTCTCAACCCACATTTTCCAGAATTCTAGACAGCGCTCATCAAAAAGTAACAAGAGCTTTGATTGAGGGAAAAGCAATCCGAGTTGCTGGGGGGAATGTGGTATATAAGCGAGGTTTTGTCGGCTACGGCTGTATGAATTGCGATAATGAATGGGAAGACGAAGAAGCTTCTAAGGATAGAAAAGCTACCTGCCCAGAATGTGGTTCAGAAAAAGTATATTATCTCGAAAGAGAACCGGTCTAATTTCTCCCTTACCTTTTTCTAATAAATAAATTTATTAGAAAATTTAATACAAACCATTCTTTCTTATTTCGTGAATTATTTTAAGTTATTTTGTACAAGTAGGAAAAATCATGAGCAAAAAAAAATTATGGTATAAAACTGCACGGGCAATAATAAAGGCGGGCCAAATGCCCTTCCCTGTAAGCGACACATTAATTGAGTTATTACAAACATTAATAACCGAGGAAGAAGCTCGATTTATCTCTGATGTTTTTAATCGCCAACCCAACCTTAATATTAACCAAATTAAAGACGCTACCGACAAACCAGAAGATGAATTGGAGGACACGCTGTCCACATTAATGCAGAAGGGAATTCTTACCGGACTCCCAAGTACTAGTACTGGCGTTATGGTCTATCGTCTCATGCCGCCCTTTCCTGGCATATTTGAGTTTTCATTAATGAAGAAGTCTACCGCTGATACCTTAAAACGAGATAAGAAGTTAGCAACCCTATTTGATACGCTATTCAAGGAAATGAGTGAAGGAACTCAAAAGAATTATGACAATATCGTCCCTCAGTATAAAAATTTTCCTCCCGTTGACAGAGTAATTCCTGTTGAAAAAGAAATTGATATAGAACAAGAGGTCGTTTTACCCTCTGAAGAAGTAAAAAAAGTAGTGGACAAGTTCGATAATATTGCTGTGGCTCTTTGTTATTGTCGTCATGAAAAAGAACTACTTGGAGATCCGTGTAAAATTGATGCTCCCCGCGAGAATTGTCTGACGTTTGGCAAAACCGCACGATTTTCTATTCAACAAGGATTTGCCAAGCCTATCTCAAAAAAAGAGGCGAAAGACCTATTAAATGAAGCAGAAGAACACGGGTTGGTACATAGAGCGTTCCATATTCATCAGAACCCAGAGCGAGATGAGGAAGCAATTTGCAGCTGTTGTAAATGTTGCTGTGGAATATTCCAGCTGTTTTACCGGGGAGTTATGCCCATCCATACTACCACCTCATACCTGGCAAAACTGAATGAAGATAATTGCATCGGATGTGGCACATGCACCAGAATGTGTGCAATGGAGGCAGTTACTTTGGAAGATGATGTTGCCGTTGTAAATAAAAATAGATGTATTGGATGTGGTGTATGCGCGTATCATTGTCCTGAAGAAGCCATGATATTGGACCGTACGGGTCAGAGAAACGTATTTGTTCCTCCACCAAAAGTCGAGCAAACCTAAAATTTAATTTTCATTTTAAAGTTCCTCTCTCTCTTTTTGTTGTAGTTAATGATTTGATTAATAAATTATAAATTATTTTTGATTTTGGAAAATGTTTATTCAAACATTCATTTAATTAAACAAATCTCTAATTAAACTTACTTACGTTAACAAAAAAATTTAAATAGTTGAAATTAATTGATCACTAACAGAGTAAACTAATCCATACTTAATTATGTCCAATAAAAAGGATGCAAACATAAAGGATAGAAAAGAAAAAGGTATGTCGGATCCTCAAGAAAGTTATTGGTTTCCGATAGCTCTTCTGTTAGTGGCTTCTATCTTGGCTGTGGTTAATATTTATGGTTTCTTGATTTATCCTTATATATTCTCTTCGTTTTCTGTCTTCGTTTTTGTTTTCATTTCCGTGTTGATAATCTATGTGGTCTATAATACGGTTAAAATCTTTAAGGAAGTTTAATTTTTTTAGAATCTTATTGTTTCTTTGGGGAAATGTTTAAATAGTGAAGATGATTCAATATTAATAATCTTATGAAATATAGGATTTCATTTTTTCTAAAGACAAATGGATATGAGATAATCATATATAAAAAACGTTAAAATATCATGTCTGGAACGCAAGAGAGATCTCAACAGAAAAATATAATGCATATTGCTACCAGTTCTCAGCTTAAGAAGAAAAGACAAGGCAAAAAGATTCATTATTTCCATGATTTACGGGAAGTTGTTGTGGATTTTGATAGCGATGTCATATTCGGAATAGAAAAATTCAGGACAAAAATTGGTAATTTATTTTGGAAAACTATATCTTTCCTTTTCGGATATCCATTTTTCTGGACTTTGATTGGCGTTTTTTATAGCTTCACATTTCGAATGTTCCATGTGGGATTGGTTCTTATTTTTGCAGGATTAAGTTCACTTATTATCTTTCCGTTAAAAGAGCGATATCGAAGGCGCCGCCCTTATGATAAACACCTTGCTTTAAATCCCTTAACCACCCAAAAGGATTTTTCCTTTCCGAGCGGGCATACATATTATGCGACCGTTAGTGCGGTTTCCTTGGCACTCTGTTACGGTGGCTTACTTGCTTTTTTACTTGCACTCTCCGTTGGAGTTCTCACGGGGACCTCAAGAATTTATTTGGGCGTCCACTATCTCTCGGATGTTTTTGTGGCTTTTCTTTTGGGAATTTTTGTGGCATTAATTATAAGATTAATTTTTCCTCTTCTTATGATCCTACACGGTTATATTCTTTTACTTTAGCGAAACAAGTTCCCGTCTTTTAGGTTGAGATGATTTTTACCAGGACAAACCAAGGGGAACAAGACTCTTAACCAATAGAAAACACCATTTCGTTGGGAGATTTGTCCAATTTTTGACCAATAAGGCACGAAAATATGTAAAATAGTATTTACCGAGAATTCAATTGCCTATTAAATAAAGATCCTATCTAAATTAAGCTTCGTCCCAGTACACTTTTATGCGGGGTAACACCTATCATCTTGCATAAGGTGGGAACAATATCTGTCCCTTTACAATAAAGAATTTCTTTTTGAGGGATCTCCGGAGAACCCCCAATAATGAGGGGCACCACAGAACTTTTTCTGAGTCCAATATCGTGGGTATAGATATTATCATTTTTCTTTTTGCCGTGTGCTATATTATATATCGTTTTTCCTTGCGTACTCAAGATAATATCGCTGCTCCGGGGGTTCTTAAAGTGTCGGGAAAGGTGGTCAATATAGAGTGGATAATCAAGAGGGTAAGTTGCATCTAACCACTCATCTATTGTATGAAATCGGTGATCTAGCAGTTTTGCTGCATGCTCGTCATTATTATATCCGAAAATATCTTGGTCCTCAGAATTCGTTATATATCTCGTTTTTAAATTTTTTCCGCTCCCCTTAAATTCTATTTTTCCTTTAATGATTTTTCCTGTCCCATTTTTTTTCTTTCGGAGATAGATGGTTCCGTGCTCATTTGAACCTGTAGAATTGTCTCTAAAGTACATCAACTGGGTGGTGTCTAATTCCAATAACTTGTCCATAATATTTATTTTATTAGGGCCGAAATTACGTAACTCTTCAAGAGAAGGGGGATACCAAACATCAGACAATCCATGATTTTTTTTACTTTTGAAATAAAAAAGTCCTACGCCTCCATATTCCGCAATATTAATAACTCCTTCCTTGTTGTGTTTGGGGTGATAGTTCTGGAGGTTTAAATGGTGGAATATCTTCTGCACATTACCGTTTCTTTTGCCCTTATAATTCCCATGATCTGCGGTAATTCCAATGGCTATTTGATCTAAATATCCCATTTCTTCTAACTTATCAACTAATTTACCCATCACCTTATCTATATGCAATAAATTGAGCTTATAAATAAAGCTATCGTATCCATATAAATGTGATAAAACATCTGAACTCATAAACCAGAGAAAACTTCCAACTGGTGCTTCCTTGGTCTCAAAATACTTTTGGGGTCTTCGAAAGGTGTCAAGTAATTTTTCTACCACAATAGTGTTTGCTCGCGCCATCATTTTTTTAACATTCCGGGCATACTTCATTACAAGATAATAAAATGCTAATTTTGCTTTCGATTCTGGAAATAAATAATCTGTTCCTCGAGAAAGAAATTGAGTAGAACTGGTACAGTTTCCATTATCAATCATCTCTAAAAGTGTCTGACAATTGGGACCCAAATCCTCATTTAATTTATATGCTTGGATATGTTCGTCCGAACCTGTCCCTCCATAGGATCTCAAATCAGGCGGGACAATATTTCTCCCCATCCAGCTATAGGAGGGAATTCCATGGCATAATTCTCGCCGATAATCTCCCGTATAGGTTCCAGTCACCATTGTGGGCTGGGTGGGATAAGTTACAGAGGGAAAATCGGTGATGCAGTTCTTAGAATATAAACCATTCTTCATTAAACTTTCAATATTGGGCAGAAGCCCCCGTTTAATAAAATCGAAAAAGTGGGTCGAACGGCAATTATCGATGATGCAAAATATGACATAATTTATTTGATTCATTCTTATTTTATAACTCGCTTTGGATTAAGTAATGTTCAAATTCATATTCCTCCTCTTTGATGGTATTAAACACAAGAAAGGAGCTAGTTTGGAATAAAGTCATGACAATCATAATACAGAAATAAATGAATACAAATTCGGTAAATAGGCCGGCAAAAATAGGTAATAAAATGGCCGTGATTCCCATACCGACCACTGCTCCTCCATTTAAAAAGGAGATCAGCAGCGCATAATAGGTAGCCTTTAGTGTAGGATATTTTTTTGCAATATCTCCCCGTACTGATTGATATGCCGCCTTCACTGCTCCTTGTCCCGCACCTAATATAATCATCATCATCAGTCCCAAGAGGATATTTCCGATGAAGAGTGTGCTAATGAGAAAGAACGGAATATATATTAAATTTCCAACATAGACAGCCAATTTACGTCGCTTATCCGCTAACTTTCCTCCAATAACGCTCCCTAAAATAATCCCTACCCCGTTAATCGCTCCTAATATACTATAAAAGATAAAAAGCTCCAAACTCTCTCCCATTAATTGAATGGTGGTGACTTCTGCTGAGATTGGGCTATTTGGCATATAGATTAGGACCAGTAATCCATAGGCAACAGTGAGAATGTTATACGGAATGTTATCGAGCAAGGTAAACAGAAAGACTTTCCAGTTCTTTTTTTTACTGAGAATATTTTTTAAATCCTTCCATACCTTAATATCCTCTTGCACTTCTGACTCTTTTATATAGTAAGGTAGGGTACAGCTGATAATGAGTAAAATACCTTCCAACATAAACAAAACTGGAACTCCATCTATTAAAAAAAAGATTGCTCCGAGAATAATTCCACCTGCACCACTTCCGAACATATTTAACGCCCACGTATAGCCTTGGACTTCTCCAAGTTGTTCCTTTGGGGTCACATCCAAAATGAGACCATCTAATGCAGTATCCGCCACCGCAATACCGATATTCCAGAAAAGCGCTCCGAGAACGGTAAAAGTTATAACTAAACCTTTTGGCTGTAGAGGAATTCCCATTCCAGTGAGGATGAATGCAATTCCGGCGAAAATACCAAAACAAAATATCCATGGAAATCTCCGACCAAATTTTTTACTTCCGTATTTATCATTGATTAATCCAATTAAAAACTTTACAGACCAAGGCATTGACGTAATAGCAAAGATCCCTATGATGGCACTTAGTTCCACGGTTTCCACAATCCCGATCAGCCAAATCGGTAAAACAATGTACTGTAGTCCGTTGTAGAGCCCTTGGATTAAATAGAAAAAACAAAAGATAAAAGTATATGATTTACTAAACTCCTTTTTTTTAAAGTCTGGCATTGTTTATTATGACTTTTTTCTAGTCTTAAAATGATTTGCTTTATTTATAATATTTTATCATATACTTTCTTTGAGCAAAAATATCTCAGATTATGAGATCTATAAAATACAAGGTAAGGAATAGAAATGGAGCCCCTGAGGGGATTTGAACCCCCGCCCTGCTGATTACAAATCAGCCGCTTAGCCCAGCATCTATATCTTAAACGCTGTTATACCGCTAAGCCACAGAGGCATTAGTGTTGTGATGCTATCCAAGAATAAGGATATAACTTATTATAATTTTTAGTTAATTTTTAATTTTGTGGTCTTTCGGGATTATTTGAAATACTCTATTTAAATCAAAATTGTTAAAAGACAATTTATCTTTTTAGATACTGTAACAAAAAAATCTTTTTTCACGCTGTATTGATTACGATGCCGTTCACTAAAGAAGATATCGAGATATTAGCATATCGCCGGTATAAATCTGGAGAATCTTATGAGAAATCTGTTTGGTATCTGGCAGAATTAGTCTGTACTATTAATAAAAATATAAGGAAGGGAGACTCCATCGAGCCATTAGAAACTGATAACTTAGTGCTACTCTTAAATGAAAATATTAATGGAAAGTTGATAGAACCGTCAAAAGAAGAAGTTGAAGAGATGAGTGAAATAATTTATGACTCCCACCCGGAAAAATCAAAACTTCACTGGTTTATCGCCGAGAAAACATTGCTCCTTGAAGAAATAAGAAATCTTATGGAAAAAAATAATAAAGAATAAGGGTATTTCTCCTTTTTCATTGGGTTGCCGCAGTAAGATGACAATCCTTTACTTTTATATTCGGAATAAAGGTTGGTGTATCTACTTCCCACCATTTTATTTGCCTCGGTTTCTTTCCAATGCTTGCTATTCGATTACACATTCCTAATAAATCCTCGGTTATCCGTAACTTTCTTATTGGTTTTTTTATCTCTCCGTCTTTGATTAGAAACATTCCATCTCGGGGGATCGTAGAAAAATTCCCTTCTGTGTAGTTAGTAAACCGGGTATACCAATTAGAGGTGACATAGATAGTGGACTTTTGTGAATCTTCGATCAGTTCATCTAAGGTAGAGTCACCTGGGCTATATACATAATTACTCGGAATGGGGGCTAATAATCGAGGACCCAGCGATTCATCAAGCACTCCTCCCAAGTAGGAGTTTCCAGTGGTTTTAAATTTCTTCCAGAATCGCAGCCGAAGGATGTATAATAATCTCCAAATTTTTGCCGAGCTGGTATTTTGAATTAGCCCTACCAGTTTTCCCTTCTTAATTAGGGGAGTTGATTGAGAGGGTGTTCCTTCAAAATCAAATGGTCTACTATTTAACCCTTCGGGGATAGTTGCATCGTCGTGTACTGTCAAATTGTTGGGCCCGATTTTTTGGTTCATTTTTCCCTTTAAACAGCTCATCCCCGCGATAATATAAACAGGGTTAGCGCCGTTTAAAAGATGATTAAAGATATTCGCACCCACCATGGGGCTTAGAATTAAGTCATAGATACCGGGCTTTCCCTGCACGCCGTTCTCAGCCATCTTTGCCAATTTACCAGAATTTTTTCCTGCTTTTCTAAATTTTTGTTCTATTTCGGATAAATCTCTGCCCACAACTACATCCTGTCCGCTGCTTTCAGGTCCGAGGAAGGAACGGATAGTTAACCGGTAATAGGAGTTATCATATGTTCCACCATTGTTATATCCCGTCAAAACTCCCGTTTTTTGATCCCCAAAGTATAAAACTCCCGCAACCTTTTTTGCGCCTTGCTCCATTGCACTATTAATCGCGGATTGTGCTAAGGAGGGTGCTTTTTCGGAAAAAGTCGTAATCCGAGAGTCATGTAGATTGTCCATTTTTTTATATGAATGGTCACGTTTATCCATTCCCCAATAGAGGAGGGTTTTTGGCAAATTCTTTAATTTTTCCATACCTTGCGAAATTTGTTTTTGGATCTTCTCTTTAGTGGGGTTTTGAATTGATATAACCGAAATTTTATGCCGAAGGGAGTACCACTTTTTATAATCCATAAACAACTCCAAGAAATGGTTATTCCATTGTTTGAAAATATCGATCTGAGAATTTGAGAACCGTATCTGGTATTCTTGGTTCTTTACCAATTTGGCAATCACATCATTTGCATCATATTCTTTTGCAACGTTTACAGTATATTCCAATAAATCCTCATTTAGATCCATTTTAGTTTCCCCCACCGATTTTAATATTTCTTAATCGTATATGGGGCCCTCCCAGAGATACGGGAATTCCTTGTAGTGGATCTCCCTTGCCGCAGAGACCCATTGGAGCAAAGAAATCTTTTCCGACAGCATCGACACTTTCCATAATTCCATAAGTAGTTAACTCTAAAATGGGGCGGCGAACCATAGTATCTGTTATTTCCCCGTTTTTTATAAGATATACTTCCAATCCCACGTATTTACTCTGAAAGCGCCGGTCATCGATATTCCATTCTGTAAAACTATTCATCAATATACCTTCATCAATATCCTCGACTAATTCTTCTTTTGTAAAATCTCCCCGCTCAAAAAAGGTATTAGCCATACGCGGGATGGGTTCCCGATTGTAGCTCAAGGCACGAGCAGCCGCCGTGGACTTCGTATCAAATCTTGCTGCATATTCTCTATTCAATAGCAATTCATTTAACATTCCATTTTTTATGAGATAGCGTTTTCGGGCTTTTACCCCTTCGTCATCAAACAGATAAAATCCCGGACTGCCAGGAAGGGTGGGATCATCGATAACGGACACCTCTTCATTTCCAATTTTTGCTTCTCCCAACTCTTTTTTGTCTAAAATGTCTGCATAAAAAGATTCTCCCGCTTGTGCTCCTTCACGTCCTAAAATTCTATCTCCTTCACTGGGATGCCCCACATTTTCATGGGCCATAATTCCAGAAATCTCTCCGCTAACGACAATATCGATCGGATTATTGAATTTAACAATTTCCGCTTCTTCCGCTGCCCTCATTACATTTTTACAATCATTTACGGCAAGATCGATAAAATTAATATCATCTAACCACTCCCATCCTGCGGTGCCCCCCATACTGAATAGTCGCTGCTCTGAACCTCCTTTTCCCTTGGCCGTATTCATTAAAGTCATAGTAATCAAAGAATGATCTGAATCGATTTTAGAGCCTTCATTTGTCACGAAATATTTATTTTCTTTATATAACAACATAAAGGCGATTCGGTTTTTCAGTTTTCGACTACCCTCTTTTTTGAGATTTTTATCTAATCGTTTTATAAACTCCTGCTTTTCTTCTCCGGTGACATCCTCGAATTTCCGCTCAACTTCTGTCTTCCATGAAGTCTCCGTGGGAGATTCTGAAGAAAGATGAATGGGATCTTTTGGTCTAGTTGCCCGTGCCATATCGACTATATCATTGACTAATTTTTTGACGGATTGTTTGGTTAACTTCTCAGTAGATCCAAATGCCATTCCGCCGTCTACTAAAGCCCTGATGCCTACCCCCTTTTTAGTATTATTTAAAATGCCCAAAAACATCCCATTCCGTGCAGTATAGCTTTCTTCTGTTGATTCTATAAACCGTGCTTCCATATATTCTGTACCTTGCGAAGATCCAAAATTAACCGCAAAATCAGCTAAATCTTTTCCATTTTTCATTTTTTTAAGCCATTTTGATATTTTTTTCTATACTTATGCTTAGCTTTTGAACTATCACGCCCTGAAGGGCGATGGATTCGTAATTCATCGAGAATCGCCGACACAGATAACATCGATCTTACATCCTCTCCGAACGCCAGCCCCGCAGTCCCTGCGGTTATATGATGAACTTGGTTATCGTCCATCAATTACATTATAGTAGCGCTCCTTTATAAATATATGTGCGATTCACCACCGCCCTGGAGGATGGTGCTTTTTCGCACTCTATGGGTAAAGTTAATAAATTTTGGATTTCAATATGTATCCCATAGATTATTATTCTTCTTTTAGAAATTGCCCGTGTTTTATTGATTTCGGTAGAATCTTATTTTATGAGTAATATTTGAGAAAAATAGATTCCCCCCTCTCTTATTTATTTGTAGAAATTATATTCTCTATAAAAGATATTAAACTCTGAATAGATGAAATTAAAATAGAAGATAAAATAATATATATAGAGAGTTTAATTTGAACTAATTTTCGTGAATGAAATGGCTAAAAAGAAGGATAATAAAGATAAATCACAGAGTTCCCTATTCTCCTTTGTAGACGATTCGAAAAAAAAGCAAGAAAAACAATCAACTAAGGAAAAGCAAAAGGAAAAGGAAAGAACGGAAAAACCAGAGGAAACTAAAAAGAAAGAAGAGAAGAAAAAAGTGAAGAGGAAAAAAAGGGGAGTACGAGAGAATGTAAGCAAACAGACGGAAGAGGAGAAAAAAGACAAAAAAGATGAGACCCAGAAGGATATAAAGGAAATTCCTAAGGATTTATTTTTCGAAGGGAGCGACACACCTTTTGGAATCCAAGCTGAAGAAGTGAATCTGAAGAAAATTAAACGGGAAAACATAAGTTCCCGTTATATCCGATATCTCATTAAAAAAGGAGATATAGTTAAAGATCTGGAAAAAGGCTTATTGCTTGATGTCGGTTATGATGGAGGCGAAAATAAGGCAGTGTGTAAGTTTTACGATTTAGAGACCGGCGAGATTAAAATCTGGTTAGACACCACTGACCATGAGCCTTATTGCCTTAGTAAAGAATCCATAGCACAGTTAGAGAATAATATTGAACTCACCAATTACTCGGGTCTTGAGCGTTTTGAGGCCATAAAACGAATTGATTTATTGCGTGATAAAGATATAGAAATGACTAAAATCTACGGAGAGACTCCGACAGATATAGGGGGCTCACGTAGCAACATTCGGAAGATTTTGGGAAGCGGCAACGCTTGGGAGGCAAATATTCGCTATCATCTAAACTATATTTATGATCGTAATTTATTCCCTGGTCTCATATATACGATGAAAAACGGAAAGTTAGAACGGTTAGAGTATTATGAGGATGAGAATAATTTAAAAACGCTTGAAACGGAATTGACAAATCTCTTTAAGGATACACCGGAAGAGATGCAAGAATTTGCCACCTCAAACTTAGACGTCTTTCTCACGCCGATCCCTGAAGTAAACAGATTAGCATTAGATATAGAAGTCCAGATGGGTCCAAATCAAAAGGCAATTCCCAATCCTCGTCAAGTAAAGCAACCAATCATCAGCGTTTCCTTGGTGGCTAATGATGGACTAAAAAAGGTGTTTATGCTAGAACGTGAGGGTTTTTCTTATGGGGAATTACACGAAAAGTTTCCCGAAGATGCGGAACTCATATTTTTTAAGAATGAAAAAACCTTGATTGAGGAGACCTTTCGCCTCATCTGGGAATATCCAATTCTTGTTACCTTTAATGGGGATAATTTTGATCTTAATTATTTATCCCATCGGGCAACAAAATTGAAAGTAGAAAGGGATCTTAATCCCATTCATGTCAAACGAGGGTACGGATTTCTTTCCCGTGCAGAATGCAATCTCCGAAGAGGAATCCATATCGATCTATTCAATTTCTTCTTTAACCGCAGTATAGCGGGATATGCATTTGGAGGGGCCTATGATCGAAGTTCCTTGAATTCAATTAGTTCTGCATTGTTGGGCAAAGAAAAATACTCTCACGAAGAAGAAATCCATGAATTGAATTATGGCACACTCGCATGGTATAACTTGAAGGACTCCATTTTAACCTTGGAATTAACCCAATTTAACAATTCTCTGGTTTGGAATCTTATTATTTTATTATGCAGGATAACAAAAATGCCGATCCATGATATGATTCGTCATCAAATCTCTTCGTGGATTCAAAATATTTTCTTTTTCGAGCATCGACAACAGAACTTCTTGATTCCCCTAAGGCGGGAAATATCCGAGCTTAAAAAGGGAGGATATTCCAAATCAACAGTGGAAGGAAAAGGTTTTAAAGGGGCTTATGTGATACCGCCGGAACCAGGTATTTATTTTGACGTGGTTGTGATGGATTTTGCAAGTCTTTACCCATCAATTATTAAAGAATATAATCTTTCTTACGAAACTGTACAATGTCCTCATGATGAGTGTATCGAAAATATGATTAAGGGAACCCCTTATCATGTGTGCAAGCATAAGATGGGCATCTTCGCCTATGTTGTCGGATTTTTTAGGGATATTCGCGTAAAGTATTTTAAGCCAAAATCAAAGGATGAGAGTTTACCAGAGCAGCGCAGAAGTTATTATTATACAATACAGCAAGCTTTAAAGGTGTTTATTAATGGAAGCTACGGAGTTTTTGGATCTAAAAACTTTCCTCTATTTTGTCTCCCTGTTGCAGAAAGTACCACGGGAATAGGTCGTTATTCGATAAAATCTACAGTAGAAAAAGCAAAAGAAATGGGGATAGATGTCCTATATGGCGATAGCGATTCGGTTTTCCTACATAACCCTTCTCAAGAAAAATTAGAAAAGTTATCCCAATGGAGTAAGGAAGAATTGGATTTAGATTTGGAAGAAGAGAAGATATATCAATTCTTGGGATTATCTGATCGAAAGAAAAATTATATAGGAATCCATAAAGACACGCAGTATGTAGACATGAAAGGTTTACTCGCCAAGAAAAAAAATACCCCTGATTTTATAAAAAAGGTATTTGAAGGGCTCATTGAAATCTTAAAGGATATCACCACCATGGAAGAATTTGAAAAAGCGAAGAATAATATCATTGAAACCGTTCGAAAGAGCCAAAAGAAAATTGGGAGGAAAGGCGCCTTTCCTTTAGAAGATTATGCCATAAATATTAGTCTTCGCAAAAAGCTTGACAATTATAATAAAACCACTCCCCAACATGTTCGCGCGGCTTTAGATCTCAAGAGAAGGACAGGAAAGGAATTGCAAAAGGGAGATGTAGTGTCATTCATCAAGAGTAAAGATTCAGCCGGTGCGAAAGCTATTAGTTTGGCTAAGATTCAGGATCTCAATGTAAGGAAATACAAAGAATTGCTGCGCTCAGCCCTGGAGCAAGTGTTAGATGCGTTAGGCATAACTTACGAAGAAATTAAAGGGATTAAAAAAATGGACACCTTTTTCTAAAGTTTGACATAGATTGTTATTGGATTCCAGATCTTCTAATCTCATAACAAAAAAATTAAAGAAAATAGAGAAATGCCATCATCGAGCCCGCAAGAATCGGGTTCAGCATATTATCATCGATTTCTAAGTTTAAGAGATCCACCAAAAAAAACATACTGGCTCCCCCTAGGGAAATCAGTAAGATCTTTGCCATTCCCAGATGCGCGTCAAAAAGCAGTAAACAAGGGATGGACACTCCAAATGATGCCAAGAATCCTCCCACATACCCGATAACTGTTTTTGAGCTATTTTTCGGGAAATGCTTTTTTCCATATCTCATTCCAATGACCGAGGCCGCACCATCTCCCAGCGTTGCGATCATAGCCGCTGCACAGAACACTCCAAATGGAAAGATAAAAAGGGGGGCCATCGCTAAGACCAATGAAGCGGGCTTCGTGAATTCAAAAATTTCCTTTCGCTTCATTGCTTTTCCTAATAATTCTTCCACATTATTGGGTAATAAATGATACATTGTACTCTTTTTGAAGATATAGGATAAGCGTACATAGTCTAATGCCGCAAATATCAATATTCCGGAGAAACCAGCTGTTAACATTAAAAATCGACCGTAATCCCCCCCCGAAATCCCCCAAACCAAATTTTGGTTCCACATCCCATCCCAAATATGTGTTGCAAAGATTAGTATAAATAATATAACACTTGCTGGAAAAAGATGAAGGGCTTTCCTGTGAAGATCCGTCTTATATGTATATTTTTTTCCTTTATTTCGCTTGTCATAATTTTCCAAAAAAATATTAATATTTCTCTTGTTCTTAATCTCTGGGTTCTTTTTCACTAAAAGATATTGATAAAACAGAATTAGAAAGATCATTAAGGGCGTGATTCCTAAAATGCAAAATAATGAAATTGATTGAAGCCATGCAATTTGTGCATTATATGTTGAATAATAAAAGGGATATAAGATTCCCGCAGTAATCCATAAACCCATTGCAAATATGGTGTTATGGAGATTGTGCTGTTTTGTAAATTGTTTTTTTAATTTAATTCCATAATATAATTGACCAAATCCATTTAAAATAAACATAACGGTGATCGGAATTGTCAATAGCAAGTTAACCATCCTTATATTTCTCCTTATATATGATTCATAAACATGTAATTTTAGTCTAAATAGTTAATTTTTCATAAAAAAAAATAAAAAATAAATAAAAGATTTAGGGCTAAAGACCAAATAAAAGAGCTTTTTGAATTATATTTTGCACTTTTTCCTTGTTATCGCCGAGTACGTCGTCCACTTTGGACTTAAATTTGAGTATAGTACCCATACCCTTTACAATCGTATTTTCTGTAATACTATTGAAGATGGATTCGTTTTTGTATTTTTCTGAGAAATAATCAACACGATTTAGCATCGCTTCCTTATATTCTTGTCCTGCTGTTGGCCGTAATTCGGTCAATTTTCTGATCTTTAGTCCATCCTCGGTTTCTACTACGGCTTCTTTCTTTTCTTTACTCATTTTCAATCCTCCTAATTATTATTCAGATTTTTTTTCGGTTCCACCATTATGGGCGATTTCTTCCTCAATATTCTCGACGCGTACTCCTTTAGAAGTATCAAATTCGTTTTCTACCTTAGGAGTTACCTTCTTTGCGATCTTCTTTTCGATTTCGGGTCTATGCAATGTGTTCGTCGTACAGAACGGGGCTTCATATACACTGCCATCAGGCATTGCATACCCAAAATGAACAATACATCGTCTTGTTCGCTCAAGATCCATATTGTATGCATCTTGAAAGTGCATGGATGAAATCAACAGAGTTCCATGAGTAAATGAACTTATTGCTTCCCAATTTCCGTTTAATAATACTCTGCTAAATAATTCCATCAACTTACCCGGCTTCTTCGTATATTGCAACATACCAGCTAAGAATCTAGCGCTTATTTGTTTTTTATCAAGCCAATTGGCGCCTTTATCTAATAATTCCCCAACGGATTCTCCTACTTCGCTGAAATTACCTAAAAGATTTGAGAAAAAGTCAATTGGTTCGTTTTCTTTATGTTTGACCTTGTTCCATAACTTGTTTGAGAAATCGATAATTTTCACCGGATCAAAGTAATCTGTGATCGGAACTAATTCGTTGGTATCTGGATCGATAACCATATAGGTAGCAAATCCACAGTCAGGATGACATGTAAATTCCACGGGATCTACATCTGCTATATAGGAAATTAATCTTCCTAGTTCTACAATGGAGGTTAAAGGATACCATGAATTTTCAATTCCAATTTTACCGTTGGTTTGTTTATCTATTTCTTTGATGACATCTGCATTCGTAATCCGTAAATCCATTCTTTCTTCTGCCGCAATACGTCCACAGAGTGACACAGGTTGATAGGTTATTCCACGAACTACGTCAATGTTGTCAATTGCGTATTGAATAATATTTCCTACCTCGAGGTCTGTAACTCCCTTTACAATGGTCGCTACAAGAACCACAGATGATAATCCCGCTTTTCGACAGTTTTCGATTACCCGCTCTTTATATGGCATTAAATTTTTAATACCCCGGGTTTTTTCGTAAGTTTCATTGTTAATTCCGTCAAATTGGAAATATAATGTATCTAATCCTTTTTCAAAGCACTCTTTTGTAAACTCAAGACCGCCGTTTTTTCGTTGAAACCCGTATCCGTTTGTTGCCACAATCACTTCTTTAAACCCTTTTTCTTTTGCCATTGCACATATCTCTGGAAAATCTTTTCGGACTGTGGGTTCTCCACCTGAAAACATTACAGATGGAGCAGGAATTGGTTTATTTCGGAAATGATCCATTATTCTTCCAATTTCTTCTAATGACGGTTCAATTAAATAACCCGCTTTTTTTACATTAGCATAACAAAAGTTGCAATTAAAATTACAGCGATTTGTCACATCAATTAATGCAAGTGAACATGTAGAAATATGTTCATCGCAAAGTCCACAATTATAGGGACAGCCTCTGGGGTCATCTCCCATGCAATCGGGGGGATTTGTTTCCCCATCTTTTTCAAACGACCACTCGTCTGTGCCATAATGCGTCCATTTATAGTATTTTGCAGAGGAACTTATCTTATCCTTAAAGTCCCCGTGTTCTGGGCACGTTTTCTTCATCCAAATCTCTCCGTCTTCTTCGACAATTTCCGCATCGATTTTATCTAAACATTCTGGGCATATTGATTCAGTTTTTTTGTAGTATTTTTCTTTCAAATAGTCTGTTCCGTCTATATGATACATAATTTATACCTTTTTTGAAATTTATTATAATAAAAACTACTTGATCCTTAAAAAAAATTTTAATATAATTACAAGTATTAAGCGTTGTATCTTGTGATTAATGACAAAAGTTTCCTTATTTTGTATGGGATAATTTTCCCAAAAGTTCTATTTAGCGGTATGCTGATCGATCAATTTGGTCCGTAATTGATGAAGTTGTTCACTTATACTAACTTTATACGTTTGGGGATTTAATAGTCGCGTATGGGATTCAGTGAGATGTGAAATATCCTCCTCCATTATTTCTCTAGCTTCTTTCCACCCCCCTAAAGGCTTAACAACTTTTCCCTCCTTAACTTTCAGATTCAAGAGCGGCTCCACTCGTGTGGGATTGTTTAGGGCATAATGTCTCATAGGATTAATCGGATCATAGACGGTCTGATTTTCCAATATCTTATTCTCAATTAGTTCCATAATATCACCGGTCATATAATTATTCTCATCATAGACTCGGAATACTTGTTTCTTACACGGGATCGTAGTCTTTTTCACGTTGCTGGAAATTTTCAATCGCGGTTCGAAATCAAGATCCGAGAGTTTATAGACTCCCCCCAATGCAGGGTCATCGTAACAAGTTGCTAATTTCGTGCCGATACCCCAGATGTCTACCTCCCCTTGCTGTTTATGAATTTCAGAAATAATATATTCATCTACATCATTAGAAAGAATTATTTTCACATAATCAAGATCGGCATCATCTAACATTTTCCGTGCCTTTCTGCTGAAATATGCCAAATCTCCCGAATCTATCCGAATTCCCATCAATTTATGCCCCTTTTCCTCGAGTTCTTTTCCCACTTTTATGGCATTTGGGACTCCACTTTTTAAGGTGTCATAGGTGTCCACCAGAAGCACGCACGAATCTGGATATATCTCAGCATAAGTTCGAAACGCCTCTAATTCGGAATCAAACGCCATAACCCATGAATGCGCGTGAGTCCCGCTGATATCAATGTCGTGGATCTTTCCCGCAAGGACATTGGAGGTGCCCACACAACCCCCCACCATCGCTGCCTCGCTGGCGGAGATTCCCCCATTTGGTCCCTGTGCGCGACGAAGCCCGAACTCCAAGATGGGTTCCTTTCCACTGGTAAGCCACATTCGGTTGGCTTTTGTGGCACAGAGCGTGGGAAAGTTAAACGAATTTAATAAATACGTTTCAATAAGCTGACATTGAATGAGGGGTCCTTCCACTTGCATAATGGTTTCATAGGGGAAGATAACTCGTCCCTCATCGATACTGCGAAAAGTGAGAGTACAGTCCCAGTTTCCAAGATAATCAAGGAAAACCTCTGAAAATGTGCCTTTATTCCTGAGAAACTCTATGTCATCTGTATAGAATTTCATATTGCAGATATCTTTAATTGCTTTATTCAATCCATAGGCAATCGCATATACTCCCTGGAAGGGTGCTCTACGGAAAAACAAATCAAATACTGCTCGCTTTTCTCCGATCCCCTTTAATAAATAAGCATTGCACATTGTAAGTTGGTAAAAATCAGTTAAAAGCCCAAATTTATTATTTTCCATCATAATTTCACTCTATAGATATTCTCTAAAATCGTGAATAGAAAAAACTCTTTCTCTTTTAAATTTTTAGACTTAAAATAAGAAAATCTGGTAAAACGGAAAACTATAATTTTTCGACTTTTGTTACCCGTTTGAGCATTAACCCTAAGAAATCATCTCTTCGTACCCCGCCGTTGCAACGAATTGTATCCTCCTCCTTCAGATCGTTTTCCGTATATTTTTTTTCACTTACGCGAATAAGCAATTTCTCTCGGTCCACAATCTTATCTTCATCATAGTCGCTTTTCCGCTTGATTTGCGGCCCGAATCTCACGTTTTTGAGAGTGGCAAGGTAATAGACCGTATTTCTTCCTTGATATACATAGCTTTTTTCTTCAATTTCTTTGATTTCCCCTTCATACACGGTAACTCTATCGCCTAAGTATTTAAGCAAATTATAATCCTCGGTTCCGGAATCCACAATTGTGACATCTCCCTCTTCTGCGTCTTCCTCTTCCTCATCCTCATCATCCGCTTCATTCAATTCAAGTTCCTTAATTTCAGTTTTTAAAATGCCGGGAATGGCGGTTAATGTCCAATCCTCCAATTCAAAAAACTTTTTCTTTAACGAGACGATAAAACTTACCCAAAAATGGCTGCAGAAACCCATATTTGCTCCCACTCTACAATCGCAATCTCTTAGCGGGTTCTGTATGTTCTCTTTAGTTACGGATAAGAAATTCACCACTTCCCAATTAAATCCCTTAAATGTGATTTCCACCTCATGCCTATCTGGATTTACGATGTCAATTCTTTCAACATGTTCCCTATCTTTTCCCCTGATCTTATCAAGGGCACCCCGAATGTTATCTAGAAGGATATCGTATTCTCGTTTTTTAATAAGTAACAGCATTTCTTCTTCCGAGAGAAAATCCAAGATATAGTCGATGAGCTCAACCTTGTTATATTTTGAATATCCACTTATCTGAAAATTCCGGCAAATTTGCTTCAATTCTTTTTTATTTAATGCGGGTAATAAATAGGTAAGGTATGTTCGATTGTCCACGGTTCGGGTTTGAATGCTCTTTTCTACTTCTGGTGGAGCTTCTATATCCTCAACTGATACTCTTTCCGGTCCTTCACCTTTCAAGGCCCGTTCCAGATTCTCTTTGGACAAACTTCGTGCGATTTTTTTGATGATTCCCGCTTTTCGTAGTTTTGAATAGCCAGAGATGGAGTACAATCTGCATATATCCTTTAATTCTTTTACGGTCAATGATCTGAGGGACTCGACTATATCATTACTTTCGTCAGTCAATATCTCATCCTCATTTTGCTTTTATGTTTATATAAATTTCTAAGTTTTTAATTATAACGATTTTTTGATTATCAAAGAAAAAGAAAAAGATCTTTAGTTTTTAGAAGAGCGTGGCACCGAATAGGCTCCCGCCTAGCAAGAATGTAAGAATCAATGTCGAGGATATGACACATGGAATAATTCTCCTAGTCCTTTGATAGATATAGGTACTAAGAAATGCGGGTATAAATGTTGTTGAGAATCCACCTATAAGAACCACGCTCACCAGTACCGGAGGGAGCCCCCCGAGGAATAAAACCATTCCCAAGAAAGTCCCTCCTAACAACATAATCACTTGAAATCCACTAGCAATAAAAAATTCTACCCATTTTTTTAGCCAAGCGGGTTTTCTCTGTAGTTTTGTGTAGATAAAATCATGGATTTTGGTTTGAACTATTCCACGAAAGCTTATTTCGTCTATGAGGAAAAAGATAAAGAAATAAACCATTAAAAGGAAAAATCCAAAGTATCCCAATGTTGGGCTTTCACGGGGAATCATCCGTGGTGCGACCGAAATAAACGACATCAAGTTAAAGAAGATTATAAAGAATGCTCCGATGATACTGCCCAAGAGAAGGTCCTTGAAAATTTCTTTTTTCTCGGGCGAAATCCCGATTTTCTTGAGGTTAATGGGAGTTTTGATTTTTTTCACCAGATAATAAAATAAAATCAGTATTGCGGGGAGAACGATAAGATAACGCATCGCCATAATAATAATTAGGGCATCGCCCACAATATAAGGGATTCCAAAAGCTTTGGGGTTAATTCCTAATCCCATCGGTAATATAATTGAAAGAAATTCTGCGCCCAAGTAAATCAGGATCGCTATCCCAATTAATTTTAATTCAAACCCTTCATATCTAAGTTTAGAATAGTTATCATATGAATTTATAAATTCTTGATATTTTATTTCATCCCCGTCGAATTTAAACTTCCGTACCAAGAATGAAATAATGGCGGGTAAGCTAATTACTAAGGAAATAATGGCAATAATTCCCGCTACGAATTTAAATGTAGCTAAAGCAGGAACTGGTCCATCGATTCCCAACATATCGGTTTCTAATCCAGTTTCCTTTAACGAATTTACAACCTCTTTAACCTCCCAGTTAAAGGCATCTCCAAACCATTCCATAATTTTTACATACGAAGAAACAAGAAAACCTTCCATTAAGTGTCCAAAGGGTTCTCCTTCGGGTAAGGATAGACTTCTAGCTGTACCGCTTTCAAAAGAACCTTTTATACTCCTATCCGAATACTCCAAATTGGTCCATTCCTTGTTTTCCTCAATCGACTCGGAAATTTTATCATTCCACTCCGAAAATTGCGTGCCAGTCGTAGCATTCCAACTTGCTTTTGCTATCAATTTAATTTGCTGGTCAGGTGTTATTAATTCATCGTTTTCTGCCGTAATTAATAACCAATTTGGAGGTAATTTCTTGGTATAGTTAACTCGGTCTTTTATATTTCTATCCTCCAAGGTATTTAGTATATCCTCTGGTTTTTGAGAGTAATCTCCTTCCCTATCATAATAGAGTGCGTCTCCAAAATTAGTAAGGGAGGTAAGAAATTGATAGATAGGATTATCAAATTGATCTTCGGGCTTAGTTCCAATACCCATCATGATGTCTGCTACAGTCTGGGGTAATTCTGACCAACTCCATATGGAAGCTATTGCTTTTATCCGATTGTTCCGGTTAATTCCGGCGAAAGCAGAGGTTACCCCTCCGTATGAATGTCCATTACATCCAAGCGCGTCAAGATCTACATTCATATTGAATTTTTCAAATCCCTCGGCAGTAAAATAATCTATCACTGTTTTTCCTAATGCTTCTAATTCATATCCCAAGCGGTATTTTCCCATAGATTCGCCTTGTCCTACATGATCGAGCATCACCACATACATTCCCGCTTCGACAAAATACATCGCGGTTTGCTGCTGGAGAAATCGATTCATAAACATGCCGTGAAAGACAAACACACACGGTCTCTCCTTTGACTCATCGATATCTGCTCCAGCGGGTTTAAGAATGGTTCCGGTAATTCTTGTTTCCCCGATTTTATCAAAGAATCCATATTTTCTCACGGTTTCTTCGTCAATCATAAAATCTATCGTTTCGGAATCACTCCTAATTAGTAGCGCACCTACTAAAGTACCGCTAGACATACCCAAGATGGCAAGGATCAATACAATTGATCTAAGATATTGGTATTTCGTTTTTTTTTTCATTGAAATCAATATTAAAATTAATTTTTAAGTAATAATACTCATTTTTGTGGATTTCTTATAAAAATTTTCTTACCAATGTCTAATTAGCTAAACGATTTAAATGCCGCCCATACTAGAGCCAGAGCGCTTCCACGGACAGTTTATTTATAAATAATCGGTGCGTACCATGTGCCGTTCACAGATCTTTTTCTGACAGATATATTTTAATAAAGAAAAAGATACGTTATTTCACTAATAATCTCAAATCCCATCATTTTTATGTCGCAATTTTATTAACATATCAAAGGAATAACTTTAATTTTTGTGTTTACTTATAATAAATTAGGAATAAGTCATAGAAGAGATAATGAGAAAAGAAAATTTACGTTGGACCATTAAACTAGACTGGTCTAATATTGTAAGTTTAATTGGTCTTGATTCTCTTTCCGAGATACCCGAAGATAAGAGAATGGATGCTTTAGAATCCATTACAGAAAGATTTGGGACCAGACAATTGCTAAATTTTGATCCTCCTGAAGAATTAGATGAATTGGTTGCAGAAGAACTTAAAAAATTAATGAAAAAAGAACTCAACGAAAAACACAAGAAAGCAAAACGGATGAAGAAAAAATTTAAGGGACGGATGGTCCCTATGAAAAATGGAGGCATTTTTAAATTTAATATTAACGATTTCAAAGATTTGGATTTAGATCCTAATCAAGATCCTAAGGATTTAATTCGTAGTTTATATAAAAAGTTAATGACTGACGCTGACGAGGATGACGACGGGGATGACGATGATAAAGATTCCCAGGTTAGAGAAGACAGGACTGGTTATTATATCTAATTTTTACTCTCTTTTTTAAGATTGCTCTGTAACTTTTTAACCAAGACTAAAGGTTTTTTTGAACCCGCTTTTTAATCTCATGGGGGTTAATTTACCACTAAAGTGCGAGAAAGCATCGTCCTTTAGACCGCCGATGAATCGTACATAGATTTATAACTTGCTCTAAAAGCTTGAAACGTTAATAAAGAGAAAAAGAAAAAAAGAATAGAATAATTCTTCTGCTTTAAAGGACTTTCTTTCTTAATAACTCAATATCATATTTTCTAATTTTCAGATATGCATAATGAAACAAGGCGTACCCGAAAAATGACCATAGTATCCATGAGAGATATTGGAAGATGTCTAATTGAAGAATATAATTAGCGAACTTTTCGATTTCCTCAAAGATATCTAATGGTTCGGGAAATTTTACAATTTCCCCGTATCTTCTGATTTGTATTGCTTGATGTTCGTTATTCTGAAGGCCACCAAAAAGCTGATCTACCGTGGGATTATTTGGATCATTGAGCTTTACTTTCATAAATCCCGTTAATTCTCCGTTTGAATGTACATCCGTAGCTGCGATGCAAATTAAATCATTCTCGAGGCAAAATTCTTTTATTCTCTCGGGATATAGGTTTCCGGAATTGATAATTTCAAACCCATCCACTCCCCATTCCTTTAACTGGGTGAAATTGTACGGTGTGCCCCATCCGCCATTTTCATTTTTCTCTGCATTGTAATGGTTGACTATGATGTACCCTCCTTTTTCTTTCACATATTTGATCATATCCTCTGTGCTTAATGCAAGTTCGTCACTTTCACTTTCATATTCAATGGGAACGATATCTTCTTCGATGCCATAAATATTTAAGTGGATCCCGTAACTTGTTGTATATTCTTGAGCGATAATAATTTTAAGCGGTAAGTCATTTTCTTGAACAAATTTACTTGCCTTTTTGCCTCCGTCTGTCGTCTGATGGTCCGAGATTGCTGCTACATCAATCCCTTGATCCAGATACCATCGAACTCGCTCTTCTGGAGAAAGCCATCCATCACTTAAGGTAGTATGTGAATGAAAATCAACTAATATCTCATTATCCTCTTTTTCCGTTTCAATCTTACCCAAGGGGAATAAAGTCGTTAATAGAAGAATATTTACTGTTACTAAAAGAAATAAAAAACAAAAGAAATATCCCAGTTCTCTTCTTGTAATCGAAAGATACTTGTTGTATTGTTTTCGGGAACTCAGTTTTTTTCGAATATTAAATCGCAAATGTGGATGGTAAAATTTATATAAGATTTGACCCAATTTTATCAGAATGGCGATTACTGAAATTATAGATACCACTTCTATTAATGAGATGATGCTGTATTTGATAAAACTACCCACGATGACCAGACCACTGAAATAATAGGTAACTAAAACGCCGACCACAATAATTCCGACGATTGCAGTAAATTTAAAAAATTCCCTGAAGGAATGCGTGAGCAGTTTAAACTTTTCAGAATGCCTTTTCTTCCTTTTCGTTACTAAGTAACTTATCCGGTAAATGAGATATCCGCCGATGAGTACCAGAGGAAAATAGTAATCTCTCACTGTGAGGTAGAACGCTATTGCAATAATGGGTTCAAAGATATAACGTACGAGCGGAATTTGTATTGTATATTTACCCCCCGCACTTTCATTGGTTAAATAATTGAAGAAAGTTACGTCATGAAGCCCCAGTAATGCAAGGAGTACTAACACGAGGATCCAAACGATGATGAGTCCTTTAAGAATAATGAAAACTTTATTTTTATTTTGAAGTGATTTTAAACTCATAATTGAAATGTTATATCTTATACTATTAATTTATTTCTCTTCTTTTTGCCATTCCCACTCAAAATGAGGAATTTAAAAATGAACAGAACAAAATAAAAGTCATAGGGTTTATAGATAAAATAATAAGTTTTAATTTATTGATTAAATTTAACAATTTAATATACAAATTTTAATTTCGAAATTAAAATTAATTAAAAAATTAGAGGAAATTGATATGAGTTTTGATGATATCCCTACAGATGTGGGCCCTGTCTACGAGGGTGAACGTATTCGCTCGAAACAGATGTTTGTTGAATTAGGTGGGCCTAAGGTTGATAAAAAGTTTGAGCTCGTGAGAGTTAAGGAAGATGAGGAAGTAGAGGACGGTAAGGTATTTATTGATGGGCCAGACTTAAGTGACATGGAAGAGGGTTCTCGACATCATATGGGTATTTTAGTAGAAGTATCAGGTTCCCAGTTGGAAGAGGATTTAGAAGCAGTCTTTGAAAGAAGAATCCACGAATTCTGTAACTATGTGAGCGGTGTGATGCACCTCAATCAGAGATACACGATGTGGATGAGAATTTCAAAGAAGGTTTTAGAGAAAGGGTTCGATTCATTAGAATATCTTGGAAAGATTTTAATTAGGCTTTTTAAAGCAGAATTACCAATTGTAGAAAAAGCCCAAGTTAAATTTTATACAAGCAAGGAAGCGATCCAAGAACCGTTTGATTTTGCAATGGGAATTTACGATAAACGTGACGAACGAGCTCGTGGACTTCATGATGAGGATGTAGATATGTTTTATGGATGCGTGTTATGTCAATCATTTGCTCCCACGCATGTGTGCTGTATAACACCGGACAGAACTTCATTATGTGGATCTATTAATTGGTTTGATGCTCGTGCAGCTGCAAAGGTTGATCCGAAAGGTCCAATTTTTGAAATGCCGCCAGGCGAATGTAAAAATGAATTAGCCGGAGAATATACAGGCGTTAATGAAATGATGAAGAAGCGGTCGCTTGGAGAAATTGACCGGGTGTATCTTTACTCTGGTATGGAATATCCGCATACTAGTTGTGGTTGTTTTGAAGCGATTGACTTTTACATTCCCGAAGTAGCCGGACATGGTATTGTAGACCGGAACTTCGATGGTGTAGCCATTAATGGATTAGCATTTAGTGCAATGGCTAACCAGACAGGGGGAGGAAAACAAATGCCTGGATTTAACGGAATTAGTATTCAATACATTGCATCCCCGAAATTCCAACAATATGATGGTGGATTATCCCAAATTGTCTGGATGGGTAAAGAACTGAAAGAAAGAGTAGTAGAATTTTTACCAGAAGAATTAGTGGATAAAATTGCCACCCAAGATGATGTTGACGATATTGCCGAATTAAAAGACTGGTTAATCGAAAAAGACCATCCAATTGTCGAAGAGTGGGAAGAAGAGGAAGAGGAAGAGGCAGCAGAAGAGGAAGAATGGGGAGAAGACGAAGGAGCAATGGTCCCGATGGGCACTCAAACAATGACTGTTCCTGGTGCTGGTGGCGGTGGCGGCTTTAAAGTCATCCTTAAGAACTGTAAAGTTCATGCCGAAAGCATAATCATTAGACGTGTTGGGTCCAAGAAGAAGAAAAAGAAATAATTTTCTTGTACTTTTTTATTTTTCATTTTTTTATTGTTTTAACTAACGGATTAAAGCCTTAATTAATTCTACAACTTTAATTTTTCATACTTAACAAGACTTAAATCTGTAGTCTAAGATCTCTTTAGAAAGAAGTAAATAAAGGGGTTATGAATAAAAATCGGCAAATAACATTGAAGCTCAATCCTTGTCCGAAGAAATTTTTTAATCAATCAAAATTTGGATTTTGGCAATTCCTACGCAGATAGCAAATATGGACGAAACAGTTTTCCTGGTGTATCCCCATAAAAATTGGATGAAAGATTTGGGAATGTATTAATATAATTTGTGGAATATTGGTCAACTAAGTCAACTAAAATTAAAGTTTTCTTTTTGAGTATTATTCATCTTTTGCCCCGATTCGATTTAATAGTAAGAAGGAATTAAGAAGGAGTACACCAAGTTTACTTTTGAAATGATAAAAAGAAAAAGAAAAAAAAGTAATTCATAAGTGTTCTATTAATTCTTCTAAGAATTCTTTCCACTCTTTGTTGTTAAAGTTAGGTAAACTGAACCGAGCATTGGGATGGGAATATTTATCTAATTCTACTGTTCTCAGCCAATTGGTAAAGTTCTTTAAACGGCTTAATGTTTGGGAGGAGTAAAAAACTTGGTGACCGCCAAAAATTGCCATCCTATATTGCCCTTCACCGTCGAGTCCTGCCCAATCCTCATCTGAGAGTCGATTGGTAATATTAATTAAACTAATATCATATAGTTTATCTTCATCGAGGTGTTCATTCAGATATTTGTAGGAATGGCCCGTAGCGACCACGGGGCAATCAAGTTTTTTCGCAATTTCCACAAATAATTCAATAACTTGTATGCCGTCTATTGTCATATTCTCACTTAATGCTTCAGCGCCTATAACAAATAGCTTTTTCTTGTTTGCTCTTATAATATTCGCCATAACCTCTGGATCGTGGACTGTGGTACCTGTCTCTGGCCCAGGAACGTTAGGCTTTTGATACGGTTTTGCCATACACTTTTCCTCTAATTGTTTATCTCATTTTATAAAATTAATATATATTAAGGTTTATTAAGAATAATTTAAAAAAATTCTTATGAAATTTTAAATTATGATGAAATAGATTCAGAGAAAATAAGAAGGTGTTGTAATATGTGTGAATTTGACGTAAAAAAATTAAATGAAGAGCCAAAATTGGCAGAAGATGTCGTGGTATTAGGATATAATGAGGAAAAGGATCTTTTATTGCGGGATATTATCGGCGGCATCACCAAATTAGATTCCGCCTTGATTTACGATGTAAATACATTAAATCAAACCTGCAGAGTACTTGAACATCCGCTTATTCGTCAATTTTTAAACTTGCTCCAAGAAATTGAGGATGATTCGCTGCAAAATTCGACAATTGAAAAAATTCAGCAATCGTTAGAAGAGTTAAAAACATAAACTTAACCAAAATTGAATAAGTACTTGAAGACTATTTGACTTCTTCTGATCCCCTCCTTTTGAGAGTGATCTTAATTAAATCCATCTAATTCCAATGTGCACATGGAACTTGAAAATTTAAAATACATCCACGCAAAGATATATTTATGTGAGTTATCATTTTAAAATACCTTATTGAGAAATTAGTTTGTTTGGACAACTTTTTAGATATTAAGAACTTTTACGATAAAGGAGCTAAATTTTATGACATTGTCCATCATATGCAGACATTATGGGCCGATAATGTACACAGAATTGAAGTAGTAAAAGCAGCACAGTTACAAGACGGAGAAATGGTTATAGATATCGGAACCGGAACCTCGATGGCTGCAATTTATGCGATAAACGAAACATATCCGGAGCAAATCCGGGTAATTGGGATTGATTTATCGACCCAGATGCTGAAAGAAGCAAAGAAGAATTTAAAGCATTTTCACATGAAAAACGATGTTCTTTCCATAAACGCGGATGCCCGGTGCCTCCCCTTACGGAATCATGTGTTTGATAAGATCATCTCAGTCTATGGGATGGGCGGCATTCAAATCAACGTAGAGAAAGCCTTCTTAGAGATATTTAAGGTCTGTAAAAAATCGGCAATCATTTCGGTGGGAGAAATGAGCGCCCCTCCCCAGGATAAGTCTCTTTTAAAACGTAAAATCCATGAAATCTGTGTGGAACCGCTCATAAATCTCATCTGGCAATTTAAGGACTTGAATTTGAGCAGCATTTTTAAAAAATTTCAGATTAAAACTCTGAAGCGCTGCTACTATAATACCAAGTATTTTGGGTCAATGACTCTATTGCTGGGCAGATTGAAAAATTCGCTATAATAGGGGGATTACTGGAGGAAAAAGAAAAAGGAGAATTAATTTTTAGATATTCAATTCAGAAAAGAACAGCGGAACTTACAGAGATAACCCACGTCGTTAATATCGTTGCAATTATGGACCCTAAGTAAATTCTTCCCGTTTTTAAGAAGAAATAGGTGGTTAAAAAGAACATCAGTGCGAAGAAGGGCACAAATTGCATCAGAAAGATAAGAAAAAGTCCTGCCGTTGGCAGCCATCCAAAGAGCGGAGCAGCTCCGAAAAGGATCATGGGCAAGTATTGTACGAGCATGATAAGCACAAGTCCCATTTCCATAGCAAAGCAACTTTTCAACCACCAGACAATTAATGTTTTTTGCGCATTTTCATACTTCTTCTGACGAAGTTGACCATAGAGAAGGACCCCTCCATTTATGAAAAAGAATATGGAGATGGGCAAAAGATATAAGAGAAATTGTCCGAACCGCATCGCCGAAAACCTTTTCAATAAGGCCCACTGATATCTTAGTTCCGTTTGAAAAATCACTTGGATAAAACTAGTTAATGCGTACAGATAAACAAAGAGGATTGCCGCTAGGAGAAGAGTTTTTTTCAGATTGGTAAAACCGATATGCTTATCCTTTTTTTTATCCAATATCCCTAAATCATAATAAGAAAGATTTTGCTCTTCATTTGCGTCCCTAAACCATTTTTTAAAGACAATCCAACCAATTATGGCGTTAAACAAGAACCACAATACGGTACCGTTTCCGGTGACTAAATTGAATAAAGGGAGTGGTGCTCCAATTATCATACCGACCATTGGAATAACTAAAAAACTTAAGCCGCCGATGAATGCATTTAGACTTGCCGTTTTCCACCATTGGCTCGTTTCCGCCGGGTTTCGCGAGGAAATCTTTTTATTTAATTCTTGAAAATAGTCGGTTTTCAAGAGCCATCCACTTAGGGGAAGTAAGGAAAGAATAGCGGCAATTGAAGCAATTAACATACATACTTCTTTCCATTGGTATATTTGTTTTTCTGGATCGGGCAACTCTAAGTCAAGTTCTCCATTGTTAAGCGCATTAATCATCCACTTTGTCGTTTCCGAGATACTTTTAGAATTCCAAGTTCCGCCGGGATGTGTGGTCTCACATAGTGCATATCTTTGGGCCGTTCCGTTATCAAAATCTCCATATGTTTTATCGAATTCCCCTTTTTTGCCGGTATTATATTTAATCATTTCAAGTCCTTCTTGGATATAGGCATTTCTATCATCAGTGGAAAATAGTTCCTCATAATGTGTCCATATCTGTAAATAATTATTAAGATTTCCCTTTTCGGTTAAATTTAAAGGCCCTCCTGCTTGAATAACAACGGCTCGGTGATTGGAATACTTCTTTGCTAAATTTATGGCAACCCAACCCCCCATAGAATGTCCCACTAATCCAATTTCGCTTTTATTCACAAAAGATAAACTTTTGAGATATTTGTAAGCCGAATCCGCCCCCAAGGTTACTTCTCCCCCATCTAAGAGAATAGAGCTATCTAATCCTTGACCGCGTACAGAATCTCCGTGTCCGAGTTCTGAAAGAGCTAAACAAACAAAACCTCTTCGTGCTAATTCTAAAGCCGCTGGTCCTTCAGTATCTTTATCGTTATTAAAACCATGTAGTAGAAGAACTCCTGATTGGGGAGAGTCTTCCGTTGCGGTTATTGGACGATATAATCGTGCTGAAAGACTATTCCCATCTGCATCCACGATTTTAACGACTTGAACCTTGACCTTTCCAAAATCGTTTTGGATTAAAAAGGCGAAAAAGGACGAGAAAATGGTTAAGAGAATTAAAAACAGCAAACTTTTATGGGTTTTTTTGAATTGAAGGGTTCGTAAATGCTTCAGAAGATGTTTTAATTCTTTTAAAATCACGATGATTTCATCTCACAATATGAATATTAGAAATTATGAAATGATCGCAAATAAACGTTATTACAGAAAAGTAAAGAAGAAAAAAAGTTAAAATATTACTTATTTTGCATCCCAACCGCCTTCTTCCCGTGCCTTTTTAATATCATCTTGGACACGGTCTTCAAGGGCAACATAGTCTGTTTTCGAGACGCGATTTAATGGAAATTCGTTTACAAACACGATTAATGAGGGTCGCTTATAAGCAGCCATTCCCTTACAATGTTCCATAACTTCTTCCCGAGTAAGTGTTTCTCCTTCTTTTACCTTGATATAGGCAACGATCCCCTCGGAATACACTTCATGTTTCGCTCCGACCACTCCAACTGATTCAACTTCTGGTAATTCCGCGATAAAAGCCTCTACTTCTGGAGGAAAGACTTGATATCCTTTTGGTTTAATGAGGAATTTTCTACGCCCAGAAAGGTGCAAACCGTCGTCGTCAAGGTACCCCATATCTCCGGTATACAGAATATTATCGGTTGAGAGTGTTTCCTTGGTAGCTTCTTCATTCCCGAAATATCTTGCAAAGGTTTGGGGCCCTGGTCCGTAGCATATTTCGCCAATCTCGCCTTGGGGTAGTTCGTCTCCGGCAGTGCCATCCTTGTTCATCTTTTCCCGAATTGAGTAGGGGTAAATCGGAAAATCATGCCCCAGTCCGGTGACAAAATCTTCCCAATTCTCTTTGACAGAAATATATGAGCAGAATCCTGAAGTCTCTGTAAGCCCTAATCCCCCTCCAATTTCTGGGGCCATTTCTTTTAACTGTTTCAAAAACGGACGATCCACCGACTGTCCCGCGCAAATGACGAATCTCAAGGAACTTAAATCATAATCTTCATAATTGGGCAAGCGCCATTCCATGTTATAGAGAGCAGGTATTTGTCCCATGAAGGTAGCTTTATACTTTTGGACGGATTCTAAGGTAAGTTCGGGGTCAAAAATGTGTAACACGACAGCCGTTCCACCTCCAAAGAGCGGTGTCATAAACTGCTCTGTTGTCCCACCCACATGAGAAGGCGGAAGGTTTACAACCATTATATCATCAGGATTCATTCCAAAGCCCTTGCTTAAACAGAAGTTCTGACAAGTGATTCCTATATTTTTAAGCATAGCAGGTTTTGGAAATCCCGTGCTGCCCGTAGTGAAGATAATTAGAATTGGATCATTCTCATCGACCTTTGCGCATTCCTTTTGAAACTCTTTCATAGCTTCCGGATTATTCGAGGCTTCTTTAATTTCTTCTTGTGCCTCTTGTGCAATTTTATATGCAGGAATAATCCCTTCTCGATATTTATCATCTGGATCACTAAATTGAACCACATACTCTAACCATGGACAGTTTTTCTTCACGGCAGCGCCGATCATTCCAAAATTTGCGGCATCCGTTTTTCCCAAGTGGCAATATACTTTTGTCTTTTCCTTAAGTAAATTCATACACTTCATAATTTCTGGCGGTTTTAATCGTAAGTCTAGAGGACACCATATCGCTCCAATCTTTGCTGCGGCATACCCTAACACAATATGCTCATAAAGAAACGGGAGAGAGGTAACAATAATATCGCCTTTCCTTAAGCCCATATTAAAAAGTTTATAAGCCATACTGAAAATGGAATCCTGAAACTCTTTATAGGTGTATTCCTTCTCAGTATCGGCAATAATAATTGCTGTGTTGTCTGGCTTTTTTTCAGCCCATTTATCAATGACTCCGTTTATAGTATGAGGATACTTATTAAATTCTTCCATAGACATTTTTAGTATTCACTTTTCTTTATTCCTATTATTTTAAGTCTCAATATATTAAGGTAAGAAAATTACATTAATTAAGCTTTTTCTTAATTAAGCTTTTTCCCGTTCTCTTAAAACTCGGAGTTTGAAAAAAGTTCTCGGAACTGCTTGAGGAATTCATCCTTATCTTTATGTTCATACCACGCCGAGGCTTTCTTTTCTATTTCATACGCTTCCCTATAGGGAACATCAACTAAATTATTGACACATAATTTAATTAAGTTTAGAACAGGTTGATTCTTGGTAAAAAGGAATCTCGCCTTATTTAGAGCCTTATCCATAAGGATTTCCTTGGATTCTACCTTTTTATCAATCAAATTAATGTCTAATGCTTTTGCAGCATCAATTCTTTCTGAAAACATTAATAATCGTTTTGCCCACGAGATTCCCAATATTTTAGAGAAAAGAATTGTACAACCCGTTCCGGGGAAGATGCCACTGTATATTTCCGGCATTTGGAAAAAGCTCTCCTGGGTAGCAAGACGATAATCACAGCATATTAAAAACACCACCCCCTCGCCCATAGTTCGCCCATTTACCGCACAAATGGAGGGCTTTCCGTTGAATAAAATTTGACATATCTCTGCTGCGGTTCCTTCTAATTTTTTGACGGCATCATGGTCCGACCCATCGATATAGTCTAAATCCATCCCCGTAGAGAATGAGGTTCCGTTATTCGTGAGCATAACCCCTCTGATTTTTTCGGTATTTTGGCAATATTTAACAGCTTTCAGCAAATTTTCTAAAAAATCAATGGTAAGTGCATTAGAACGATGTGTTCTGTTTAATGTTATTATGCCAAACCGTTTATCTACTTTAAATAAAATATGCTCTCCAAAATCCACATCTGTACTATTCATAGCGATTCACAATCTAATTTATTTCTTCTTGAACTACTCACACTTAAAGGCGTGAGATTCATATCCTCTAATGCTTGATCAATACATTAGACAATATAGGTTGTTCTCCAACCTTAAATTAAGGTTTTGCTTCTTTTTATAATTACGAATATATTAATCCTAAGGTATTAGTCCGAAGCATTGTATAATTATAAGTTAGATATTGAACTATTTAAAAATATGGTCTTAAGATATTTAGTGATTTAAACGCAGAAATCGTCTCCATCCCAAAGGATGTAGTTTTCTTTTGCTTTTTTGATAAAAAAATTATAGCGAAAATAAGGGGACGGTCCGAAAGTTTTTTGCTTCGAATTTTTATCATTAAAGATGAAATTATTACTCTGAATCTTTTAAGAAATGTTTCTTTATGCTTTCTGGAAGGATAAACCCGATATAGAAAGCAAAAGCTGCGATAATCACAAAAGTTCTCGCCAAGACAACAATGGTCTCTCCGACTCCGGGCGGAACTTGGCTTAAATCAAAGGCTGAATCCAAAAAAGTACCAATACTAAAACTAATAAATGCGACAATTAGAGATTTCCCCTTAAGCCGTATTTCTTTATTTCTTGATTTTAAAGATTCTCTCGTAAAAAGAAGTCCCGTAATAAGGAATAAGAAAATGGAGAAAAGTAAATAAAAGATGATTATCGGATTCCATCTCACATAAAACGCACTTTGGGGGGCTCCTATTAAAGTTATATCTGAAAAATATAAGACCAAGAAAATTGTTTCGAAAATAATTGCCTCAATGCTAAAAACCAAAAGCATTAATTTCTTCCGACTTTTATATAGAAAATTTGTAATTACTATGATCCAAGTTATATGTAGAGGAGCAATGAATGCGTTTGCGAGGAAAAAATAAATCCCCCAGTCTAATTTTGCTCCAGTAAAAATTATCAAAAGAAACGAGATTGCATCACCCCAATAGGGGGATCCAAGGAATATCCAAGTTATTCCTACGAAAAGTAATTGCTTTTGTTTGTATTTTTGGTATTTGAGCATAATTATTAACCCTGAGAAAGATGATATAACCACCATCGCCAATGTAAAAACCCCTTGTAACAACTGAAGGGTAGTTAATGAGACAGTCATTTTAACTTATGAATGATTTATGTTCTTAATTGTATTATTATATAAATAAAGTAAGAAAGGTATTTAAATAGATTAGTTAGAGATTATAGCTCACCTTTCATTTTTGCGAAATTGCTTAATAGGTGAAATAAAAGATTAAAAAGCTAGTACCTATGGATAATTTGCTCATTTTTATCCTATATGTAATTTGAATTAACTTATATTCCCTTGAAAGATCTTTTGCTCTTGACCCTCAATGTCGTTGGAGAGCCGATCGTGAAATTCAGATACAACCTTGTCCAAGCTTCTTCTAATTTCACCACTAGAGTGCGAGAAAGATTTTAATAAATCGGAAGGGAATAAGTTATTAAATATTACTGATAATTATAACATGATAATGTATCGCCGCAGCACAGAATTTAATATCACTACCTTGATTGAAGATTATCAAGGAGAAGAGTTGGAAACGCTCTTTTCCGATCATCGGTATATTGAAAACAAAATGGGCCGATTCACAGAATTTTCATGGGATTATGAGGAATTTCCATGTAATTTACCGATATCGCAAACCAAGAAGAAATTGATTAAGAATCTTAAGCTCATTTATAACATTGGTGAAATCACCGAAAAAGAGTTCCATAAACGGGGAATGGTGACCCTTACTGATCTGCAGAACCATTTACGTTTTGGAAAATCCGCCAAAAAAATCTTAAGTTATATTAAAAATAAAACCTATCCCCAGTTACTTCGAAACCGGTATATCTATGATATTGACGTGAGTTTTTGTTTTAATCTAACAGATTTCCTCTTTTTGGATATAGAAACCTTGGGACTGTATGATAGTCCTATAATTATGATCGGTTTTGGATATTTCACGAAAGACCACGGTTTTCATATTCGAGTCTTATTTGCCAACAAATTGGAAAGTGAAATGGCTCTATGCGAGCATTTTCGCCAAGAAATTATGCCGCAGTTTAAATGTTTTGTAACCTATAACGGAAAAAGTTTTGATATTCCCTATATTTCTAACCGACTCCTTTATTTTTTTGATGAAAACCCAATGATTGGAGAGTCCGATACCCCTTATGAAGATATAAATACTAAGTACCATCATATTGACCTGTATCATAATTGCCGCCGGGTTTTTAAGCAAAAATATCAAGACTTTACTTTAACCAATATGGAACGCATTCTTTTAAATTCAAAACGTGATAATGAATTACCGAGCAATTTAGTTGGATTATGTTACCGGCGCTATAAGAAGAACCCTAACCGATATGTGGGTCTTATAAAAAAAAGTATAGAGCATAACTATGAAGATATCCGTTCCTTACCGCTTATTTTTCAGAAACTCTTAAATCATAATTGAATTTCCTAAGATTAAGATTAGTTTGAAAATTTTTTAATGGTTTTAAAATTAAATTATTTATGGAATATGAAAAAAGGAACGAATACGATGTCACCATAAAAACTCAGCAATCCCTTCTTAGAAAACTTCCTAAATTAAAGAACCAGTTCCAATCAAAAACATGTTTTTTGGGATTAGATGGATATGTAGATTCATTGTATTCCCTTGTAAAATCTCGCAAAAGTCCTTTAAAATGGACAAGGATGGATAATATGAGCACTTTTGGCCAAATTGTACAAGATGTTGCTGGTAGTTCGGCAAACATAGAACGAGTATTAAAGAAAAGAACCTCTGGTGGTTTTGCCCCCAATACAGCCAAAGCAATTAACGGGTTAGGAATAAAAGTTAATCTGATTGCTGCAGTGGGCTATCCCAAAATAAAACCTATATTTAAAGACCTAACTGACCGAGAGGCGGTAAATACGCTTAATTTTTCGGATCCTGGAGAAACATTGGGTCTAGAATTTGATGATGGGAAGATTATGCTTACTGATTTCGCGAATGTGATGAATATTAACTGGGATTTATTAATCGAACGGATTGGATTGGAGAAATTAATTTCTCTGATTGAGAACTCTACATTAATGGGATTCGGCCATTGGTCACTATTGCCCCATTTTAACGAGATATGGCAACATATGCTGGATGAGGTCTTTCCAAAAATTGATAAATTGGAAAATAAACTATTCTTTGTTGATTTAGCCGATATTAAAAAGAGAAGCGATGAAGATATACGACGAATGCTTGACCTTCTTGCCAAAATAGATAAAAAAGTCCCGGTCATGTTAAGTTTAAATGATCAAGAATCTATTGATATCACTAAAGCCCTAGGTCAGGTAGACAATATCAATCCCACCAAAGAAAATTTTGAAGATTATGTTGACGGCGGCAAAAATATAAATAAACACATTAACCTCTCCTATTTAATTATCCATTCTCCGCATTTTGCCACCGTTACTCTTGAAAACCAAGACCATTATTGGGTCACCGAGGGACATACTTCCTCCCCCCAATATACCACTGGAGCAGGGGATCATTTTCATTCTGGAGCAGCTATCGCCCTTTGCTGTGATATTACGCCAGCTGAGGCACTTTTACTTGGAAATAGTCTAACAGCCATTTTTGTACGCACTGGAGAATCTCCAAATCTCTCCCAATTAAAACATTTTATTAAGAATTATATGAAATATGTTGAAGAAGATATCCCAACCTTTCCAAGTTAAAGGTTAAAAAATTATAAAATCAAATATTTTAAAATTTGGACAATTTAGTATTTTTATAGTAAATTAAAATAAGCAAAAAGTACGAGAAAAAATGAGCAAAATGCCAGAAATTGAAGATAAGTTGTTCGATATGTCTTGGAATTATGAAAACCGAGAGACAATCCTTAAAAATCTTAAAAATACGGATTATGATATTATTGTCATCGGAGGAGGAATAACTGGAGCAGGAGTCGCTCGGGAAGCTGTAATGCGAGACTTAAAGGTGGCATTAGTCGAAATGCAAGATTTTGCTGCTGGTACTTCTTCAAGAAGTTCTAAATTAGCCCATGGCGGCATTCGTTATCTTGCAAATTTAGAATTTGGCTTGGTACGCGAAGCCACGACCGAAAGGAATTGGTTACTACATGATTTACCTCATATCATTAGACCGATACCATTCCTTTTTATAGATTGGGAAAATGGAAAAGAAAGTAAATTTGAGATTAAACTTGCCACCACCTTATATGATATATTAAGTGACTGGTTCTCTAAATACAATAATTATAAAAAACATAAATGGTATTCTCCAGAAAAAGTATTTGAGTTTGAACCGGAGATAAAAAAAGAAGGCAATCAAGGGGGAGCAATATACTGGGATAATAATATGGACGATGGCAGGATAGTTATTGAAACCTTGAAAGAGGCAGTTGTGCGGGGAGCAGACGTTGTGAATTATTGTGAGGTAACTAACCATCTCAAAGAAAATGGGAAGGTACAAGGAGTTGAATGTAAAGATCATGAGAGTGGGGAGACGTTTGAGATAAAAGGAAAGGTAGTGGTTAATGCGACGGGAATTTGGACTGATGATCTGTTGGAATCATACCCAGAAGATGTTCCAAAGCCTATTATGAGACCGACCAAAGGAGTCCATTTAATTTATGAAAGGGACAAGGTAAAAAATAATATGGCAACCATCATTCGATCCATAACCGATGATCGCGCATTTTTTGTGCTTCCTCGTGGAGATTATACGATTATCGGAACTACTGATACAGATTATAATAAGGAACTTGCTCAACCCTTCTGTACCAAAGAAGATGCAGATTATTTAATCAAGTCTGTAAAATATTATTTTCCAACGGCTGAATTAGGTTATGAAAATCTTATATCTACGTATGCAGGCATTAGACCGCTTGTCATGCAAAAAGGAAAATCGGAGTCAGACGTTTCGAGAAAACATGAGATTTTTTGGTCGCCCGATGGATTGCTCACAATTACAGGAGGAAAATATACCACATTTCGAAAAATGGCTGAAGATTTAATGGAAGAAATTGAAGATAAAGAGATTTTTCCGGATTTAAAGGTGAAAAAGAATGTTTCGAAGAAAAGATTTCTCGTTTCTCTTGAGAAAGAGGAGTGGTTCAAACACTTAAAAGCCTCTCCCTTTCAGTTGGATGAGGAGATTAGTAATCATCTTTATCAGCAATATGGAAGAGGTGCTCTGAAAATCTTAGAGATGATTAAGGATGATAAATCGCTAAAAAAAAGAATCGACCCTGATAATAATTTCATTAAGGGTGAAATTATCTACATTCTTCGGCATGAGCTTACTCTTCATCTTATGGATGTGTTTCGAGTCAGGACCGAGATGAGTTTATTTGTTCATCATGAGAAAGCCAAAAAAATTGCGGAAGCTGTTGCTGATATAATGGCCGAAGAATATGGGTGGACAGAGGAGCGGAAGAATGAGGAAATTGCCACATATATGGACTATGTAAAAAAGACTGTTGCTTTTATTTAATCTTTTTTTATTATTTTTTTATTAAAAAATTGGACTCCCACACATATATATATTATATACAAATTTATTAACATAAGATATTGAAAAATTAATGCCAAAGTAAGTGCAATTATTATGTTAAATCAAGGTATTGTTGAGGGGTTGATAAGCCCATTAGCTCAGTTTGGTGCGTTTTTCTTAATTCTTTTGGGAGTGATATGGCTAATTTATGGTTTGCATGAAGCGAATCGAAGAAAAACTTGGAAAAAAATTTTGAATATAGATGATTGGGATTTTAAGATTTCCTTGTTCTTGAGAATTTTAAGTTTTCTGGGCTTTATCGTAGGGATATTAAGTATTCTAAGTGGAGTGGGGGAAATAATTCTTGATGTGGAACCCAGTTTAGCATATGCCCATCAAATTAATGAATCAAAACATTTATTCACTGCGCTTTTTCTTATCGTATTAGGACTTTTAACTTTTCTTAAGCCTTTAAATGATTTACCCATTCCGAGTATTATTGGATTACTTGCAGCGTCTGCAGCATCGATTTTTGTTGCTTTAACGATTCCCGATCAAGCAGTAACTCTCATTGCCGAATATGCAAATCCCAAAACTGTGCTCTTAATAATTTTCATCGTTGTATTTGCAGTAGTTGCAATAGTCGCCTACATTTACACTGCGGGGATTATGGCCCTTTCAAAAATCATATCATGGCCTCCGCTTGCCCTTGTTGTCTCTCTATTTTGCTTTATCCAAGGATTTATGTTGCTGGTCGTTGGTTCGTCTCTGATTTTTTAACTAATTTTCAATTTTTTTATATTTTAACCTACTACTAAATAATTTAAAAAATTGAAAATCTGTGGGTTGGCTCGGGATTTAATTCGCCAATAATATCGTCTTTTAAATTATAATTACAATTTGGACATTTTTTGTCTGTTTTGACATTAATTTGTTCAAACATATACCCTCGACGCTCAAATAAAAGATGTCCACACTGTGGACAATAGGTATTTCCTCCCTTTTCATGCCGTATATTACCTACGTAAGGATAATAAATTCCTGACTCTTTTGCGATGTTATACGCTAAATCGAGCGTTTTATAAGGAGTTCTTTGGTTTACGGGACTTTGAAAATCGGGATGATACGCTGAAAAGTGAATTGGCGTATTTTTTCCTAAGTTTTTAACAACCCACTCACATAATTCTTGAAGCTCCTCTTCCGTATCATTTAGAGTAGGAATAATGAGGTTAGTTATTTCCACATGGATTCCATTTTCCTTAAAACGCTTTGCCGTGTCTAAAACGGGCTGCATGGAGTCTACACCGCAAATTTCCTTGTAAAATCCATCGTTCATGGCTTTAATATCGATATTTGCTGCATCTATTCCTGTTTCAATTAATTCTTTTGATGCCTCCGGAGTGGAATACCCATTTGTAACCAAAAGAGACTTAATTTCTTTCTTCTTCAAGAGCTTGGTAACATCCAATATATATTCGTGCCAAATGAGAGGTTCATTGTATGTAAAAGCTAACGTTTTGGCTCCACTGTTTGTCACTCTTTTGACCAATTCTTTTGGAGTAAGCTCCACCAAGGACATCCGACGGTTTTTAAACTCTTCCAAATCATAGTATCCGTTTTTTCCGTCATCAGTTGGAGAGGCTTGACTAAGCGACCAATTTTGACAATTCTTACATCGGAAAGAGCAACCAATAGAGGCTATAGAATAGGCGGTATGCCCAGGCCAAAAGTTATATAACGGCTTTTTCTCAATGGGATCTAGACTCCCAGAAGAATTTAAAGATCCGTAAATAAGTGAGTATAATTCTCCATCAAAATTTTTCCTTGTTCTGCACCGACCAACCTTTCCGGGACTGATGACACATTCATTCGCACAGACATGACATTGGACGAAATTTTTATTATCTTTTTTTTCCCATAATCTAGCCTTTTTTTTCAAATTTCTCTTTTCATCTCATCAAATAAAGTTAATTCTCGTTTATACTAATTTTTATTTAATCAAGGCTCAATTTATAATTTTTTTGTATATACTATAAAAGGATTTGATGACTCAACTAGTATGAGAAGATTATTATCTAACTTAATCAAGAATTTAACTTACATGGTGGTTGCCTAATATTTCTCATCAAAATGATAAGGAGATATCCAAGAAGGAGTTAAAACAAAAATTACAAGAAAAACAGACCCAACTTAAAGAATTAGAACAAGCGGGTAAAAATTCTCAATATATTCAAACACTGAGTGACATTGCACTATTGGAACTAGAACTTAATAGATATAAGGAGGCAGAAGAAAAGCTGAAAACGTGTCTTGTTCATTTTAAAAAGCAGAAGGATAAATTAGGTCAAGCTGCAGTTTTAGGGATGTTAGGGACGCTATATTATAAACAAGAAGGATATGAAGAAACTATAAAGTATTTTGAAAAAGCTGCTGAAATCTATGACCAATTAAAACAAAAGAAGGAGTTAATTACCTCTTATAAATTCTTGGGAGAGGCATATTCAAATTTGAGTAAAAGGGAGGAAGCAACGGATATTTACTTAAAATGCAGCGAATTATGTTCTGAAACAAATGATATTTATAACTTATTAGATTGTTTAGGACAGTTAATCTCCGTTTATGAAGATGAAGAGCAATGGGATCTTGTTTATGAATTATATCTCAAAGTGCTAGAAGCATTTCAAGAATTGGATGATACTCGTGGTATAGTAAATACATATTTTAATTTAGGCATCCTTGAAGGAAAAAAACTCGAAGATGACCAACAAGCTCTTGATTCCTTTAAAAGAGGGACTAATGCGGCAATCGATGCTAACTATGCGGAAATGATAATAAAAGGTCTGTCCTATGTCGGTGAAACTTTATTCAGGTTGGATAAAAATAAAGAGGCAAAACACCAATTTATTAGGGCCTTAGATTTATCAAAAAAAGTTGGAGCAAAAAATGCAAAACTCCAAATTGAATTGTTACTTAAATCAACGGGTTTAACTGATGAAGATCTCAAAAAGAGATTGAACGAATATAGAAATACGAAAGATCAAGAAGAACTTCTTAATTCTTAAAAATATATAGATTCATAATTTTTTATAAATAATTTTAAATACTTTTTTCCTTTTTTAAAATGTAAGAATGCCCCCAGAGAAATGTCCTTATTGTAATAAACAAGTTAATCCGGAGTGGCGATTTTGTAAGCATTGCAACAAACCCTTAATTGTAAATCTGAAAGTAAGCGAGAAGTATACTGATTCTGAGAAGACTGAAGGATTTGCAGTAACAAATACTCATCAAGGTAATTTATTTCGGACTTTTGACTCAGAAAGCAAGGACAAATTAAACGCTCTCGAAGATCAAATCGAGGGAAACTTGCAAAAATTAGAACCGATTGGGTCTTTATTGCTTGAAAAAGCAGGGATATATTATAATAACCGTGACTTTTCGAATTCACTTAAAATTTTAAAAGAAGCCCTAGAAGCTTTTCAAGAAGAAAAAAATAGACTGAAAATAGCAATTACCCACAATCAGATTGGTTTAATTTTAGAAGAAAAAGGATTTTATGATGAGGCAATTTATCATTTCGATGATTCGTTAAAAATATTAAAGCAATTACAAGAAAATGCCAAACTCATTAAAGTTTACAATAATATTGCTAATGCTTACTACCTAATTCAAGATATTGAGCAAGCATATTCTTATTATAAAAAAGCGCTTAACTTGGCTAAAAAGGAAGATCTTATGGACGATGTGATTAAAACAAATAGTAATCTTGCAGAGATTTTGATAATATTGAATCAATTTGAGGAGGCTGACCAGCGGCTGCAACAGAATTTAAGATATTTTCAAAACACCAATGAAATATACGGAATGGTTAATACCTACAATAAATTAGGCAAATTGTATTTTCTAAAGAATACTCGAGATTATGAAACATCCATCTCCTTTTTAAATAAGGCCCTTAATCTGATTGAGCAAATACAAGAAAAAATCTCCCCGTATATGAAAGCGGAATTAGAATGGGAAAGCTACTTTTATCTTGGAAAAACATATTTAAAGAAGCAAGAGATTAAGAAGGCTGAGAATCACCTTTTCCTTAGCTTAGATGCTGTTCGCACTTATCATCCAAGAGAAAGTATAAATGAAGCATTGGTATTGGAAACGTTGGCAAAGGTATATGAAATTAAAGAAGAGTTTTCTAAATCTATTGAATATTATACGCTTGCGAATAAGATTTTCTCTAAATTTGGACAAGATGAGAAAAAAGCAAAAGGGACTTATAAAATTGGTCAAATTTATTTGGAATTATCAAAATTGGATAAAGCTTTAAGAAAATTCGAGAATGCCCTTCAGCTCTATGAAGAATTAGAATACATCAAGCAAGTTGCGGATATACACCATGCAATTGGAAAAATTTATCTAAAAGAAAATTTAGTTGACTTGGCGATCTCATCCTTTAGAGAAGCACAACATTATTATAAAGAAATCCAAGATGTTTATCACGTAGATTTATTAAAAGAGAAGATAAATTCATTAAAATAAGGATTTCTAATTTTAGGGTGATTTGTTTCTCTCATTATTCTTTGTTTTTCTTTTCATTTGTCTCATAAACCATTCAAGCGTATATTTACCTCTGCCAAATATATGCCAGATATATAGAGTTACTCCAAAAAATCCAATATATCCAATCCATACTGCCCAGAAGAGAAGTATGTTCAAGGAACGAATATAGAGGAAAATGCTAATATAATGAATAATAAAAAGTGTGAATGAGACTTTTCCATAAAAACTGAGCATATTCATAAAGGGATTGACCTTCTTTTTTATGTCTATCCAATAAAAGCTTATTCCTAAGATAATCATAATCATTCCCAAACAATAAAAAAGATACTCGGAGGTACCTCTCAATAAGAAGCGGGGAAGTCCCAGCACTTTAAAATATGGTTGATTTTGCACAATTTCTAATAAATTAATAAAAGGATACTCATAAAAATTTATATCTTCAGTAGTTAAAAGCATTTCCCCTCCCAGTAATGTAAATCCTATACCAGTTAAAACAAGGATAACCCCATATTTTATAAAAGTGCGAAAAGTATCCATATATGCCTCATCTGTCTCTAATAGCGTTGCTTCAAAAAACATCTCTCCAAACGCTGTCGAGAAAAAGCAAAGAGCAACAAATGGGAAGAAAGGAAAATGAGGCGCTGGGGAAATAAATATATAATGCAAAAATCCGATTATTGGATCAATTTCTTTTCCGATAAATAAAAGCTCCTGTATTGAGGGAGTAAAATAGATCGCCATGATCCCAATTCCAATTCTAACCCCTCTTGATAATTTCAAAGCCAGGTAGCTGATGATCTGGGAAAATCCGTAAAATATAAAAATATTCCATCCCCATAAGTTTAGAGGAAATAGAACATGATGAACAGAAAGAAGATTATCCACAAACCCTAAACCGATAGTAATGAAACCTCTAAGAATGATGGAATTTTGAACGCTTTTTTTGGGGATAAAACCCATTTTTTTTCTTAATGAAAATATAATCGACATTGCAGAGAGAAAAATAAATAATGATGGACCGAATACATCTAATATTATAAAAATTGAACCATAAACCCAGAGCCATTCATTATCAATCCAGATTTTGGAAATATGTCCTAAAATAATTAAACAAATAGAAAAGCCCTTGAGGAAATCAATAGATTTAATCTTTTTATCCTTTTTACTACTCGCTTGGTCAAATTCGAGTCGATTCAAATCATTTATATTATCTCTTGATGAGCTCATTGGAATATAACTTATTCATTTGGGGTAGGAAATTCAAAATCTTTCGAAGTATATGATTTCTGACCAGTTTCTTGAAATCCCAATGATTTTATAAACTGATAGGAACGCTCGTTCTCTCTGTAAACTTCACACCTTAACTTTTTTACCCCTTCCTTCTTGAAATAATTCCATGCCTTTATCCCTAATACTAATCCGAGTCCCTTTCTTTGGAATCTCGGAATTACTCCAAGCCCCGCAATGATCCCATATTCGTTATCCTCTCCTTCTCGGTCGAGTATGACGAATCCGGCGTCCATTCCATACACCTTTCCAATAAAAATAATGGTATCGGGATCATGATATACTTTTTCTAAATCATCGACTGTAATTGGTCGAAAAGGCGTATTAGACGAAAGCCATGCTCGGTTATAGAGATCCTTCAAAATATCTAAATCTGTATCTGTGACTCTTCTGATTTTAGCATGTAACATATTTGTTTCGACCTTTTTTTTCAAATTCTCTTCGAATTCTTTTGTAATGTTCTCAACCGGTAAGGTCATTTGCCGATAAATTAGGCCCTCTTCCATGAATTTCTCTTGGGTTTTATCGATCTCATCTTTATGCTTGGCTAGATTCTCGAGAGTTTGAAAAAAGGCACGGATTCTCTTTTTTTTGAGATCGAATTTGGAGTCAGCGGTCATTATTTTTGTTAAAGGAAAGAAATAAATTAAGATAATCTATTTAGATTTTTACGAATTGTGTTCTCAATTTCCGAGTTCGTTAAATTTTTATTGCGGAGAATGGATAAGCCCTTCTGGATTTTTTTTGAAAAATTTGGATCCTCAACGAAATTCTTTCCTTCGGCAGTAAATTCAAAATTTGATCTTAATTTCATATTATCTTCCACTTTTTCATTGATAAAATTTCGAAGTTCCGAGAATGCACTTGAAACATCCTCATAAATCGGTTGGGAATCAGAGATATATCCTGGAAAGAGGATTTCCATTCGCTCTTCAAACATGTCCTCATTTTCAATAAATATCACATAAACCGGCAAAAAGAACCATCGTATTGGCTTTGAGAACAGAGCCGCTTCCGTATCCTTTATTGCCCATTTTTTGAGGTCTGCTGCTTCCCGGAGGCAATCTTCCTTTTTTTCTGTGATGATTGTTTGAATTCTACTATACAGATTTTCTATCTTAGCCTTTCTTTTTTGAATACCTTTTATGGCTTCTTTTTTCTCTTGTTTGATTTTCTCAATTTTCTGATTTCGCTTCTCTAATTCGGAACGTAAGTTTTTTTCCTTCTCTTCCAGCCGATTTTGAGCTTTGATATCTACTTCTTCCGCCTCTTCCTTGAATTTTATAAAATCATCTTGAATCTTCTTAATTAAATTTTGTAATTTTTCTTGTTTAGAATTAAGAAATTCTAAATGACTTTCAAAATCCGGAACTAAATTTTCAAAGATTTTTGATTTTAAACCAGTTCCATTCGTGTACGCACGATTTTTTTTGAGGATTTCTTCCAAATCCCTATCTAGGTTTTTGAACATGAGAGAGATCTTTTCGGTTATTTTTTTCTTTTGTTTTACTTTCCATTGGTCTATGTTATCTCTTTCTCTTGCCATTCGTTGTTTTATTTGATCGTTGTCTATTTTCAATGATATTTTATCAAGTTTCGAAGAAAATCGAGATTTAACGTCTTTTAATTCTACATTTAAGTCTATAAGCCATTTATCCACTTTCTCACTGATCAATTCAATAAGATTTTCCCAGCGGAATGCATTATCCTTCATCTCTTGGACGGTATTTCGAAACTTTTCGGATATATCTAAAGCATTATCTGTCGTTAGTGCCGTATCTAACTGGGCGTATTCTTTAATGGAATGCATTTCAATTTTTGGGATCAATTCCATTAATCCGCTACAAAATTCAGGATTTGTTAAGTTTTCAATATTTAATCTTTTAAATTCTGATTCTTCCCCCGCACTTACTTCTTCTGCTTCAGTATCTTCATATGTTAGCACTTCAATAATTCTTTCTAATATCTCGGATTTATTCCGTTGATCTACATTGCGCATTATATGACCAATTAGTGGTTTTCGAGGTGGATTGGTATATTTTCCCCTCTTCGAGAAGAGATTCAGTCCGTCCAGAATAATATGCGTAGAAATTACCCCTTGGATACTCAAAAAGGGCCATATAAGGCGAGAAAATGAAATGATTTTTTCCTCCTCTTTTAGGTCTTTTGATAGCAAATAGAAGGCGAGTGTTAACTCATCATTACTAGCCAACGTAACAGGAGGTAATTTGGAATCTTTTCTTATGAAATACTTCGAAAGGTATTGATCACCATGAATTGACAAATCTATTATCAAGCCCCATTATTTTTCTCATTTATGTATAAATCTCATTAAAATTAAAAAGTATATAAAATTGTATGATCTCTCAATTTAAATATTTTATTTTATCAAAGAGATAAAAAAAAGAAGCAGAAATAATAATATTGTTTTTATTTTAGCTGTTCTATATTATTTGCCAGAACCAATATCAATAAAGAAAGTAAAATGAATAACGGAGGTAATACCGCTGCAGTATGTACAGCTCCTATTGTTGTTAAAACTCCTTGACCTATCCTTCCTGTGAAATAAATCAAAAAGCCTACAGCATTTAATGCATAGGAACGACGGAGAACTCCAAAAGTTTTCCATGCAAGATAGATATAGACAATTGGAATGATTGTAACTAGTAATGGCAAGAGGATGAAATTTAAAACAAATCTTCCCACTGGATACGACCAATCCGCGATTTTTATAGTTGCTAAATCAATATCAATATTATATTTTGTCACAAAGTTCGGATCCATCAAAAATTCAGACGGGATAAATAAAACAAGGATACCCACAACAATAGGTATAATAATAAGAATGATTCGAATATAGAGTTTTCTTCTTGATGTAAGAACAAATTTTTTATCATTTTGTTCCTTATCAATTTTTTCTCCTACCTCTGCTTCGAGGGGGAATAATAAAACGCCTAACACGCCCATAATCATGGAGATACCCATCCACGTGCAAAAGGTAGCAAGCCGATAATAAAGCATTAGATTATTCACAATCTCGACATTTGAGAGATTGAATTCGGGGACAAAAAAATAATAGATAATAAAGAATACACGACCCGCAGCAAGCCATAAGAATAACAATGAGAAGAATAGCCAGTATAATTTTTTACTGATTCGAAACCTCATCAATAAGAAGTAGGCAAATAAAAGAAAATAATACCCAACAATCACAAAATATAAGCCCGATTCAATGGCATCGAAATAACCGAAATATTGAAAACTCGGTTCTCCAAAAATCATAAGTAACACGTTAAAATTTGCTTTAGTTATTTTAATTATAATTTATTATTATATTATATTACTATTGATTATATTAAAATTTATTTTTTCATAAAAGAATAAATTTCTGAGTAATTTGTACTCGTACATAGATAATTCTTCTCCATTTACGTGGGAAAAAGTAAAAAGCAATTAATAATTCATTAACCTACTAAGAAACTATTTTTGAGTTAAAATGAAAATCGAAGATAATATAGACACCTTTAATTCATTACTTAAACGCAGAGGCTTTATTTGGGGCCCGTCACCCGAACTTTACGGTGGATTAGCGGGTTTTTACTCGTACGGACCCGCCGGAATGGCATTAAAAAATAATATTTTAACCCTTTTCCGGAAGGAATTACGAATTATGGGGTTCGGAGAGGTTGAATGCCCGACTGTGATGCCCGAAAGGGTATGGGAAGCGTCTGGACATTTAGAAAGATTTATCGACCCCATACTTAAGTGCGAAAACTGCAAAAGTATTTTCCGTGCGGATAAATTCTTGAAAAAACAACTTCCTGACCTCATGATTGATGGGTTATCCTTTGGCGAGATGGAGACCTTAATTAAAAAACATAATATAAACTGTCCGAATTGTGAGACCCCCTTTCGGGAGATTTCTGAGTATAATCTTATGCTTAAAACAGAGGTTGGAAACGATGAAACCGCTTATCTTAGACCAGAAACGGCAACCACGACGTATCTTCTTTTTAACCGACTTCACCGAATTGCTCGCAGACAATACCCGATAAAAGTATTCCAATACGGAAAAGCCTATAGAAATGAAATATCCCCCCGCCAAATGGTCTTGAGAATGCGTTCTTTTGACCAGTTCGAACTTCAGCTGTTCATTAGCAAGGAACAGGAGATGAACTTTCCGGACTTTCATGAAATCAAGGATAACGAACTTCCCTTACTAAATTGGACATTGCAAGAACAAAATGTCGATGCACCGGAAATGGTTTCGCTGGATGAGGCAGTAAACCAAGGAATTCTTAAAAAACCCGCGTACGCTTATTGCATATACGTGGGCTATTACCTTACACGTGCAATTGATATCCCTCTAGAGAAAATCAGATTACGACAACACTCGCCCAATGAACGTGCGCATTATGCTGATGATGCATGGGATTTAGAAATCCAAACGGAGCAATTTGGCTGGGTTGAGATTTGCGGGATTCATGACAGAACGGACTATGACCTTCGAAGGCACGGAGAGTTTTCGAACCAATTAAAGAAACATAAAGTATTGATGGAACATGATGCAAAGGAAAAAGAAATACCCCAAATACTAGAGATTGCGTTCGGGATCGACAGAATCATCTATACGCTCTTAGAACTGTCTTTTAATGTGAAAAAGAAGCGGATAAATTTGCAATTAAGCCCTCGATTAGCACCCAATTCCGTTGCCGTTTTTCCTTTAGTGAGCAATAAGGAGGAAATTGTGGACTTAGCCAGCCAAGTATATGAAAAATTGTTAGACTCCCAAATTATTGCGGTGTTTGATTCAAGTGGCTCTATTGGAAAACGATACCGGAGACAAGACGAATTGGGAACACCTTTCTGTATCACTATAGATTATGATTCACTGGACGACAACGCGGTGACAATCCGGGACCGCGATACCATGGACCAAATCAGAGTTAAAATCCCAGAATTGCCTGAGATCTTGAAAGAAAAAATAAAAAAGAAAGAAATAAAATTATAAAAAAAAGTTCTTATTTTTTTAGTCTAAGAACCGTTTCCAACTTGTTTTTTTCTGATAATAATAGATACCGCCGATGACTGCACCGATTAAAGCCACAATTCCTATACCGGTTAAGATCCATAACACCCACGGTTCTGTTTCTTCGACTTCAACACCAGTAATCTCAATTACCTCATTATCGCCAAAATCACTTATAGTTTCAGCAGTCTTTCCGTATTTACTATCCGGCTTATAGCTATAATCTGTATCATAAACGGCAATTTTGTCCACCTCTAGACCTACCGTCTCATCAGGAAGAGAATCTGCTTCGATTGTTATTGTGTAAACCTCTACTCCTTCAATTACTTCGTGAGTCCAATTTTCTTCATAATAATAAACAAATTCTTGGGGTTCGGGAAGTGCATTTACTCCGATTCTCGGTTTATACGTAAGTTTTATGAATCTCAATCCTTCTTTATCTGAAACGAAAATATGAACATCTATGTCCTCTCCGATTTTTACTTCATTTTTATAGTAATAAGTGTTTTCTTCTTCCATCCCGAATTCATCCAGTTTAACATTGTGGAGTTGAGGAGCATGGTTCATAATAATTACATGGTCTTTCTCCTCCCCCCTCTTTCCCGTGAATCCACCGTCAGAATCGTTTACATAGACCGAGATTTCTAATTTACCCGCGAATAATTTCTCTCCGTTGACGTTATTGGTATTGTTAAATTGATAGCTTCCTTCCCATGTTTCATTATGTCCATTTGAGTCTTTACCTGCCTCACTATTGTTGAGATCTATCCTGATAGGTTCTAAGTTTGGAGAGACTTTCTCTATATCGTCAACATAGGAGTCTTCATGTTTTAAAATTAAATAAGCTTCAGAAGTTCTGTTGTCATCTAACCATGAATCTTCGACGTCTGAGATGGTGACATTGAAAGTAACGGGTTCATATTTTGACTCATTATCCAGATTACGGTATATGCTTTTGTTCTCATAAGCTTCTGTTAAATTATTTGAATGGTATCTAATTCTCTTTATTTCCGGAATATTATTAAGAACTACGAAGTGAGTCTCATCATACGCCGCACGTCCGTCTGAATCCTCTATCTTCACAGAAATATTGTAGATTCCCAAGCTAGCATTGCGTTCAGCAAAATAGTTATAAAATCTGTGAGTGCCGTTGAATTTAATAGTTGTATTATCTTCAATGACTTCATCTTGGTCTGGTTCTGGTGCGGATATATTAAAGTAAGTAACATTTAACAAATTGGGCTCTATTAGCGCGTCATCATCCTCAATATTGAACGAAAGATCAATCTCATTATTCCGATAAATTTGATCATCCGTAAAATTGGTTTGAAGGTTTGATATTGAGGGCGGATTATTTTTTACGATAAATTCCGTATCATTATAACTGAAAAAGGATAATTGACTCTGAACGTCGTCATTGGAATCATTTACCAATATTTCCCAATTATAATAACTCTTATTGAATTCTCCCGTCGTTATATCACTTGGGATATTTAATTCAAACTCGTACTCAAATCTCTGATCATTTTTATGAAAGCTATCAGAACTATAATCTGCATAAAGCCACGTGGATGTGTCGGTAGTTTTATTTTCTAATTGGAAGCGTATTTGTACAACGTCCGATATTTTTGCTTTTGCTTCCTCTTCCGTCATATCATAATCGTGGAAGGAGAAGTCGATTTTTATATCCTCATTCCGGTAATAAGATTTGTTGTCGATATTTTCTATATCGTTGTCATCGATTTTAAATTCAAAATCCCCGGGCTGTGCGTTGATTATTCGAAATTCCTTTAAGGATGTGCTAAATTCTTGCCCATATGGACCTCGAATATATAAGAAACAATAAAAAATTCCTTCACTATAAAACGGATTACCAGAATCAAAACTGATCTCTCTTGCCCACGACTCCGTGTCCGAATCAACTATGTCGCTGGTATATTCCTTATAATTATCCGCCTTCTCACTCCCTTTTCTTACATACAGACGGAGATCAAGCTTGTCGTGATCTGCTAAACTACTCAGGTTCAAGGCTCCTTCAGCACTCGATAATTCCAATTTCTCATCTCTTCCCCGAATATATAAGAACCTGTCTATATCAAAATCCTTTTCTAGGCTTATTGGCTCGTCTCGGATATTTAACGTCATATTCTCATTCAGAGAATTCTCTTCGGAAGGATTATAGCTATAATACTGATTAAGGACTCTATCTGCATCTGTTATACGGGGCTCCATCCTAAATGCTTCGTGTAGAATTCTGGATTCCCCATTCTGAAACATGAAGCCTAAGTTAAATCTATCGATTTCGGCTTCGGCACTTGAAATATTCAAAATTGTGCTATACTGCATAGTATCACTATCAATTTTATAGGGAGTTAATTTAAAGCTTTCCCCTTCATTTACGAAGGAATCCATTTGCAGCCAGGCTTGATAATTATTTTTGTAGCTCACCGATATATTTACAAAATCTATACTGGTGTTATAATCCGTACTGTTTTGACCGTCAATTCTTAGTCTCATCCTAATTTCATCCCCTCCTCCGACAATATCTTCTATCTCAGATTTTGCAAGGATAGTTCCTTCAAAGTGCTCGTTTTCAGTCTCAGTTTTTAAATTATCATCTACCCAACCGTCAGAGACATTAATCCATTCCAAGGAACTTATATTTAGAAATTCGAGGTAGACATTATCGATTGTGGATGTATCGTTAAACCAATTATCAATATTTACCTTAATTTCCGTGATATTATCTTTTTCAAGCCACTCTTTTTGCAGATCATCTAAATCAAAAGTCATACCGATACTTTCATAAGTATGACTAGAGTTTGATCCTAAGAGAAAAGAATATACATCGCTTTCAGGAGTAGTAGTATTGCTAATGCTCCCAGAAAGGTTATATTTAGGGCCCACAGTTGTCCAAGTTCCATTTCCATCAATATCCTCTTCCCGAATCCTCGGAGAATAAGCAAATGATTCCTCCGTCTTATTAATGTGATCTAAATCCCCATTTGTATTATCATATCCGTCAACAGTCACGCTCATATTGAAACTATCGTCAAGATACGGCTCCATCCCGTATGTGGAATTCGTTTGAGGAGCCCCTGTCATATTTAATGTCTCTGTGTTACCCCCTAAATTAATTATTTGTGTTGCGTATGCTTTTCCAAATTCTTCATCATATATTATGTCATTGTCATCAAACTTATATGAATCCGAGAAATTTTTCCAGATTGGATCGATATAATCCGTACTCCCGTGATCCATACAAAACAGTTGGAACATCCATGTCCCATTATTACTTTCCTCTATATCGATGGTATGCTCATACGACCACTGCCCGTTGGCATTATCCCAGTAGTTAATCAATTCAACCGTCTCTACATCATCTTCCTCATTTTCTGGAGCCCACTTTTCCAACTCTTTAATTGTTGGAGTTGAAGGATGATACACTTTCAGATATATTCGAGAAAAAGTTTCTCTGCGCTTTACTTCTGTTGTTAAATCAACGTAATATAATTTGGGTTCTATGTCACCTGTATCATTATATGAAATTTTAAGTTTTACCGTTTTGTTATCTGGGGAGTAGTAATGTGATGGGTTTGCTGAATTGTCAAGGTTTGCCGAAGAGTTAGCAATGGTCTCCTTCTCATAGACTGAGGAAAGGTTGGATAATAATTCCCACGAGCTGGAATCAAAATCATAGATCTCCAATAACGCAGTTTCTGGATAATCATTTTCTGGATTAAAGTTCTCTTCTTCGAGTACCACTTTTGTTTGAAATGCGTCTATTTTATCCAAGTTAATCTCCTCGTTTACATCCATATGAATGATCAATTCTCCTCCTTCGTTTGCCGTGAAGTTTAAATCAATAGACTCAGAATTGTTTTCTTGTATGTCTGACTTATCCCCGCTTTTAATATAACATCCTGCCTTATTATCTACCTCATCCACTGGGTCGGTATATTTTGCGGTTCTTTCATCGTTATTAAAATAGAGTTTATCATCTTCGTGATCCGAGGCGTTTGCATCTACGGTGACGGTATAATTCTCTGGGGTTTCTTCGGATTTGGATAAGTCAAATTGGTCAATTTGCGGTGCTTTATTCTTGATCTCAATGAAAAACTTGAATACATAAGACCCTTCCGAGTCAGAAGCATTTAATTTGAATTCATACAGTTCATCGTCATTTGTTGTTGATTTCCATTCATTAGGGTCGCTAAAATCAATACTTATTTCCTCATTTTTCTTGGAGAGACTGTAGTTGTATAAGGGGGGATTACTTCCGTCGGAACCCAATTCTTTTGTGTACTCAGTTTCATTATAATCGGTATAATCCAATTCCACATTATCTATACCCCCTTCCTTATTGAGAACTTCCACGGTTAAATTAAAATCAGTGCCCCGATAGGTAGAATAGATTCCCTTCTCATAGATGGGGGTTAATTCCGGATTAAAATTGCTATCTTGTCCCCAGACATTTACTATCCGAGGAGATGGGTTATTAATATCAAGATTAAAGTTAAAGTTTGTCACTTCTTCATTATTCCTGTAAGTTAAATAAGACACACATTTATCAGTTGCTACATCGAACTTATGAGTTGCGTTCCACTCCTTATTATCTGAACTGTCGAGGTCTATTGTGATATCTTCGCTTTCATGTTCTACAGTAATATTCACGTCATAGTCCTCAATTCCAGAGAGATCTGGATCTGTCAAGGAGAAAAAGAGGGTATCGTTTTGAAAAAGGTAAAACGTTCCATTCCTGTATATTTTTGTATCATTTATCTTGAATGTACTTACGTTTACGTTAGTACTCGACCTCGGAGAGTCGTACTTTGAGGTGTCATCTTCATCTTTACTCGCTGTTGTTTT